>NZ_JBCNEQ010000001.1:0-70494 GCF_050480245.1 Bhargavaea massiliensis
TTACTTACATTCTACAGGAAAAGTGCTCTTTTTTCTATGTTTCTATGGATATTATTGGTTAATCAACACACGTGATAGGGTATCTCTGAAATAGATTTAGAATAGAGGGAGACTAGTTTCCTCCACACAAGAGACTGAATATTCAGTCTCTTGTGTGGAAAGGGAGAATCCCCTTATCTCATTTATTTACAGTATTTGGTTAATTGTAACGTTCTTCAAACATTCGTTGAAGGGCTTCATGCGCTTCGGCAAATCCTCGTAACTTTCTCCCTGCCCATTTCTCATTAAAATCTTGGATGGTCAAATACACGACTTTTTCAGCGGCTTCTAAACTACTCAAACTGTTCATCGGCTTTAGGCGTTTCCGAATCTCCTTGATCGTTCGTTCGATGGCATTCGTCGTGTAAATCACACTTCGAATACTGCTTGGATAATCCATAAATGTAAGGAGGACATCCAACTCATTGGCCCAAGATTGGACTTCTCTCGGGTACTTGCTGGACCATTTCGACTCAAACTGTTGAAACATCTGTAACGCTATCTTCTTATTCGGTGCGCGATAAATCAGTTTGAGATCCTCTGCCACTTCAAATTGATCTTTTTTCCGAACACGATGTAAGGTATTACGTACTTTGTGAACGACACAACGCTGCACATCGGCTTTCGGATAAACCGAGCGAAAAGCTTCCCCCAGCCCCGGAAGACCATCAAATATGCCCAGAAGCACTTCCTTGACGCCGTATTGAAGAATTTCCTGCCATACATAGGCGCTTTCTTGTCCTCCCACAAAGAAATCAAGAATTTCGCGATATCCTTCTTCGTTCACCCCTAACACCACATAAATGACTTCTTTCTCCACGGTTTCGCGACGAAGTTTTACGTATAAACCATCCAAATATAAGACGGAATAACGCTTGTGCAGTGGACGAGTGTGCCATTTCTCGATGTCTTCCTTCACTACATCGGTGATACGGCTGATCGTTGCAGGAGAATAGGCATTGCCTAAAATTCGTTCAATAAACTTGCCAATTTCACGCGTGCTCATGCCACTTTAATACATCCTGATGATGGCTTCCTCAGCCGGTGTGGCGTTGGTAAGGAGCGAACAATTGGGTTTGAAATTCTCCGTTTCGGTCTCTTGGGACCAAAAGACCTTCAATCCGGCCATATTGTGTATCTAGATTTCGTTGATAGTAGCCGTTTCTCATATTGGATGTGTCCGCCTGTTCGATTTCGAGGAAATGTTTGATTTCTTCCCGCATGATCAGTTCTAATTTTTCCTTTACAAACTGACGAATGACACTTTCCAGTTGATTTGCCCAGTCGACATTCGGTATACTTTTAGACATAGGTAGGGTTCTCCTTTCTCTGGAATGTGTTGTGGTCCAAATCAGAGAATACCCTACCTTTTTTCTTTTGGTCTAGCAAAATGCTTTACACAAAATTTTATACATCATCTGCTGGTTAGCCAGCAGTTTTTTTGTAAACATACCGTGCTCGTTTCCAATCCGCCGCTTATGTTTAGTTTTTTTTCATTGGTTTATACTAACAAAAGCAGTTTAATCACACTGAAGGGAAGTTGAGGTTCGTGAAAAAGATATGGAATCTTTATGTTCACGATATGAAGCAAATAGCAACAAACTGGGTAGCGGCGGTATTGGTAGGCGGATTGCTTCTTCTGCCATCGCTTTATGCGTGGGTGAATATCGAAGCTTCTATTGATCCGTATGCCAACACGAGAAACATTAAAGTAGGAATTGTCAATGAAGACAAAGGGGCAAAAATTCAAGGACATGCGTTTAACGCCGGAAAAGAAATTGTTAGGGCGCTACGAAACAATCATGACTTAGGCTGGAAATTTGTTAGCAAACAAGAAGGAATGAAAAACGTCCGCTATGGCGATTATTTTGCGACGATCGTCATTCCAAGCGATTTTTCAAAAAAATTGGCTACCATTGTGCAAGATAGGCCGGAGCAGGCCGTCATTCATTACCATGAAAATGACAAAAAGAACGCGATTGCGCCGAGAATCACATCCAAAGGAGCAAGCACCATCACCGAGCAAGTAAGCGATCAATTTGTCGCTGTTGTCAACAGCGTTTTGTTTTCTATCTTTCATGAAGCGGGGGTGGCATTAGAACAACAGCTGCCAGATATTCGCCATTTTGAGACCCTGATTTTTCAGCTGCAGACGAAGCTGCCGGAAATCAAGCGGCTGTTAAACCAATCGATGTCCGACGCGAAAGAGGCGGAACGGCTCGTCAATAAAGTGGAAAAAACGTTTCCCGAAGCGAAACGGATCGTCAACAGCGGCATTGCGTTTCTTGATGAAATGAATCAGTTTTTCACGAAAGCGGAAGCAAAAACAAAGACATTGACGCCGCAAATCACGGAAAATTTGCGTACGCTGCAGCAAATCGCCATGTCCATCTATGCCGTAACTAACAAGCTGCAAGAAAACCTTTCCCTTGCCCAGCAGCGGCAATGGCTTTCCGACGTCCAGAGCATGGCCGCAGCTGGGGAACAAATGGCAGATGAAGCGCAAACACAGCTTCGCATATTCAATAACATGATCGAAAAGCGAGCTTTCTCTCGCACGGCTTCCGCCAATATGGAACAATTGTCCGGCCGTCTGACAGGCATAAAATCTAATTTAAGAGAAGCACAACGCCTTGCCAAGTTAGCGTACGAGCAAAGTGAAAACGGGGCGCAGCTAGGCAACCATCTTCTCACCGACCTAAATGAGCGGGCGGCAGCTGCGGTAAAGCAAGTCGATCGGGTAATGAATGAATACGAGCAACATATCGCACCACTCATGAAAGAAAAAATGAACGAAACGAAGCAGACGCTTCAAGACGCCCACCGCATACTCGCGGACATCGCCAACACCATTCTGGAATTAGAGCGGTTTCTTCAGCACGCCGGCAGCGGTCTCAAGCAGGGGGAAGAAATGTTGCAGACGGCAAACGATCAGTATCCGTTTCTTGCGCGGAAAGTCAACGATATCGCTTCCTTTCTTGTAAAATTGAAAAAAGAGACAAACATCTACGACATCATTCGTTTATTAAAAAATGATCCAAGAGCAAAAGGTGAATTTTTGGCCCATCCCGTCGACTTAAAGACGCATAGATTGTTTCCGCTTCCGAACTATGGATCGGGGATGAACCCGTTTTATACCGTCTTGTCCATATGGGTGGGCTGTCTGCTGTTAGTGTCGTTGCTTTCTACCGAACCTTATGAGGCAGAAGGGTATACCAGCAGAGAAATTTATTTTGGCCGGCTGCTGACGTTTTGGACATGCAGCAGTATTCAGGCGCTTATTGTCACGTTAGGAGATGTATCTCTTTTAAAGAATATTTATATTCATGACCCCGGCTGGTTCATCCTCTTTGGGCTGTTATGCAACTTTGTGTTTATTGTCATTGTCTTTACGCTCGTATCAGTATTCAGCGACGTCGGCAAGGCGCTGGCCATCGTCCTGCTCGTTTTCCAAATCGCTGGAGCAGGGGGGACGTATCCGGTTCAGCTTATTCCGGAATTTTTCCAAAACATCAACCCGTTTTTGCCGTTTACGTATGCGATTGATTTGATGCGCGAAGCAGTCGGCGGCATTGTGTGGGGAAAAGTGAAAAACGATGCGGTTCGTCTCATGATGTTTGCCGTCCTGGCTCTCTTATTAGGTACGCTTCTGAAAGAACCGTTGAACAAATACATGCATTCGCTGCATGCGAAAGCGAAAAAAAGCGGATTGTTTCATTAAACTATGCGACATAGGCAAAATGACCGCCTGGCTTTTTTGTTTATATCCGATGACGCCATCGATGGGAAACAGAAACAGCCAGCGCGGATATGGACGCTGTTTTAAAAAAATAGATTCGTTACGGCGGAAGGCACGGATTTGATTCGTGCCTCAGACTGTTGACAAAATGGTTGTAAGACAGTTGTTTTGAAACCATTTTGTTCCATTTTGATATTTGTTTTGCTTGATGAACTGACGAAAATAACGACATACATAAGTGAAAAAGAGGAGAGGCGCCCATTCCCCATAGGCAGTTTGCTAATTTCTTTAAATTCATCGCAGCACAAACAAGCATCGCCTGCATCTGGTTTCTTTCCAATCCACGGTAATTTGTCCAGCGCAGACCATGCTTCTCTTTCAAATCTGCAAAATTTCGTTCGATTGTCTCTTTTCTTCGTTCATACAACTCCCGATGCTCCGGCACATATCGTAAATGCTCGGCTTCTTCATAGTAAGTATGGCTTTTGCTTTCTGTGCATCTTTCTAGATAAGGACACGTCTTGCACACAGATGGATCGGATTTATATTCCCGATAACCTTCCCGATTCGTTGTTGAATAAGATAACACTTGGTTATTTGGACAAAGGTAACAATCAAAATGTTCGTCATATGCAAATTCAGATTTCCGAAAGAACCCATCTTTCGTTTTTGGACGAGTGTATGGCCAAATCGGATCAATCCCTTGTTCTAATAGGTATTTCGCAATGGCTGGCGTCTTGTATCCTGCATCGATGCACACGTCTTTTGGGCGCTGCTTCACTTCCTGTTTGACACGTTCAAACAGTTCGAAAAAGGCTTGACTATCATGCACGTTTGCCGCTGTGACATAGGATTGAAGGATCCAGCCATGGCGATCACAGGCCGTATGATAGGAGTAAGCAAATACTCGTTCGCGTTCATTTTTCACAAACATCCCACTCTCGGGATCTGTCTTACTGATTTTCACTTCTCGTTTTTTTCTGTTTCTGGCGGTAGTGGAGATTTTCCGTGTGCGATGCGGTCTCGTTCAATCTCTTTTTCCAATTCCTCTTGATACGCTTTCGCTTCGACTTCTGCCACTTCGGTGTTGAATTTTCTTTTGTTTGCACTCGCCTTCACATGGGTAGAATCAACAAATACGACACTTGGATCCACCAGCCCGTGTTGAAAGGCTTCTTCTAAGATTCTTGAAAAGATCTTTTGAAAGACGTCTGTCCCTGCAAAACGTCGTGCGTAGTTTTTGCTTGGAGTCGAATGATGTGGGACAGGATCATGAAGACTCAATCCTAAAAACCATCGATAGACTACGTTTGTTCGAATTTGTTCCACCGTTTCACGCATCGAACGAATGCCGAAGATATAACGGATCAAGTACATTTTGAACAACACAACCGGATCAATACTTGGTCGTCCATGGTCGGGTGAGTATAGATCTTTGACGATGTCGTAAATAAAAGAGAAGTCAATCGCTTTTTCTAGCTTACGCACAAGGTGATCCCCGAGAACAAGGTCATCAATCTTTACCGTTGTTTCCACATGTCTACGATCTTCTTGATGACGTTGAAGCATCCGATTCCCCCCTCTCCTATACCCTTGTACCTATATATTAAAACAGCTTGTCGACTTTGTCGACAAGCTGAAAGGGTTGGCTATTCGCCGACCTTTTCTTTTTGACGCCACGCTTTCGGAATGTAAATACAATATGGCTCACTCGCTAAGTAGTCGCCTGTAACCGCGTACGCTCTAGAACGCGATCCGCCACAAACGTAGCGAAATTCACACACGCCACATTTTCCTTTATATCCGTCTGGATTTCTTAACTGTTTGAAAATCAGAGAATGGCGATAAATGTATGATAGCGGTTGTTCGCGTACATTTCCTGCTTTTACAGGCAACAATCCGCTCGGATATACATCGCCAATATGGGAAATAAATACAAAGCCATTTCCGTCGTTTACTCCTTTTGGGGCACGTCCTAGCCCATCTACTTGCCCGGTCAGCCCTTTCATTAACACGTCTTCATAACGAATAGCTTGATCAATTTGTTGCTCTCGCATTTTTTGTTGCAATACAACGCGTCGATAATGTTGTCCTGCAGTCGTTTTAATATCAAACGGTACACGTTTACTCGTTTCATAAAGCCAACGAAACACTTTTTCATGCTCAACGGGTGAAATCATATCCGTCTCTTTCCCCCTGCCTGTCGGTACGAGAAAAAATACGCTCCAAAGCACACATCCAAGCTTTTCAACAAGTTGCACCATTTCATCAAGAACATGAACGTTATAACGAGAGATGACTGTATTTATTTGAATGGGAATGTCGAGTTCGTGTAAATATTGAATCGCTTTCATCGTTAAGTCGAACGAGCCAGGTGTTCCGCGAAAGTGATCGTGAATTTGGGCGTTTGGTCCATCTAAACTAAACGCCCATCGCGCTAAGCCGACTTCTTTTGCTTTTCGGATCGCTTCCTTCGTTACGTTTGGTGTGGCACTTGGCGTCATCGATACACGAAGTCCTTTATCAATCGCATATTTAGCAATATCGTACACATCTGGACGCATAAGCGGATCGCCACCTGTGAACACGAGAAGAGGTTGATCCATTTCACAAATGTCATCAATAAGTTGTTTTCCCTCTTCAAACGTTAATTCACGTGGGTCACGATGATATTGCGCTTCGGCCCGACAATGAAGACAGTTGAGCTGACATGCCCGTGTTAACTCCCATATAACGATAAATGGATTTTGATGAAAATCACGCATTTTGATCCCTCCGATTCAATCACTACTTTCCATTGTACAAGAAGGAATATTTATATCATGTGACATTGATCACAAAAAATCACATCCATTTATCTTGTCACTGTTCTGACAAATATGCACGTCCTTGCATTTCTAATATAAAATAGATAGTATATACGATATAAGGTATACAAGGAGGTGGAATATATGGCAAAAGTACAAATTAAAGTGATGGATAATGGTTCATTTCGTGTAACCGGCGATGTTGAATTAATTGACATGGAAGGAAACAAGTTTGAAACAAAAGAAACGTTTTCTCTCTGTCGTTGCGGGCTCTCACAAAACATGCCGTTTTGTGATGCAGCCCATAAAGGAAAATTTCAATCAGTCGTTCGCGCCCCGAAAAACGAATAAGCCCGGCTTTTATTCCGGGCTTTTTTATTTTTTAGCGCTCAACCAGTGACATGCGCGGATTCAATATTTGATTTGGACTTTTTAATTGAAAACACCCTGCCCCATCGACAACGTCAAGCGTCATTTGATCATCGAAAAAAATGAGCTGATGTTTTTCCATCCAAATGGGTACATCGTTTGTTTCGATCGCTACATCATGCTCATCTAGTTCATCGATGAGCAACAAAACAGGCACTCCATTTACGGCACATCCGCAACCATCTGTATCGTATATGAGTTTCACATGTTTATTTCCTTGAACACGACGAAGATGTTCAATCGCTCGTTCCGTGATCGTGATTTTCACCATTTACACCTCGCTTACTTTTTTAAAAATGCTTGTTTGCCGATTTTTTCAATGAGCGATGGAAATAGTTGATATATACGACTTCCCATATGCATCCAAAACGGCAAGTTCACTTCACGCGTTGGAGTAAGCATCGCATCAACGACGCGCTTTGCGACAAATTCCGGGCGAAGCATCCATCGCTTTACGTTCTTTACATATTCCCCAGACGTATCAGCGACAGTAAAAAAGTTCGTTTCGATTGGTCCAGGGTTTACAGCTGTCACATAAATGCCATACATGGACGCTTCCATTCGTAAACTATTTGTAAATCCGAGCACAGCATGTTTTGTCGCCGCATATACGCTCGATTTCGGCGTGGCAATTTTTCCTGCTTGCGATGCGATATTAATAATATGACCCGATCGTTTTTCCATCATATGCGCATACACTTTTTTCGTACAAGCGATCAATCCGAGCACATTGACATCAAACATTTGCTTCGCTTCCGAGAGATCGATATGTTCGACATAACGAAACACACCAAAACCAGCATTATTGACAAGAATATGTACATCAATAGAAGCAAGCAAACGATCAAATACAGCGTCTACTTCTTTTTCGTTACTAACATCTAACTGCTCATATAAGCAAGAAATACTGTACGTTTGTTCAATCTGTTGCGCAATTTGCGCTAGCTTTTCTTTTGAACGTGCGAGCAATATCGGTGTTCCACCGCACTTAGCTACTTCGTATGCAATTTGTTCACCAATGCCACTCGATGCTCCTGTAATAACAACGTATTTCCCTTTCAGTTTCATGATCTCACCGCTTCGTACATATATATTTGATCAACTTTTTCTTTTTTCACTGCACCTATTGCCTCTAAATAGTCCAGTTGGCCAATCGTTTCAGACATCGTCAATAAAAATTCCCGTTCATATACGGTTGGAAAAAGCGCTCGGCATACGTCAAATGCCGTCATCGGCTTTTCGCTCAGCAATTGCCACACGTACTGTGCACGTTCTTTTTGTTTTTCAAGCCGATTGTCAATAAGCGGTGCGACATCCGTCACATCTTCCCCATGTCCCGTAACAATTGTTGTAATGTCGTACTGGAGTAGTTTTTTTAATGAATCATTATATTGCAAAAGTGGCTTCGGTCGTTCCTTTTCACCAATTTCAGGCGGCTCTAACAGCGGATTCGATGAAATGGTTGCTAATAGATGATCTCCTCCGATCATCAGACCGTCCGCTTCACGATACAACACGATGTGACTTTGCGCATGACCTGGCGTTTCGATAACTATCCAGCCTTCGATCACATCCCCTTCTTTTACTTCTTGTGTGAGCGAGCGCTCGCACGAAAAGCGAAGAGAACGCCGAAAGTTTCCTAGTTTCGTCACACCCTCTTCACCAACGCCACACTCGATTAAAAATTGTTCGAAATATTGTTGGTGCCACGAAAAAAAAGCAGCATCTTTCGCAATCCAAGGGGCGGCTTTCCGATGACCAATGACGGGAATGGTCGAAGGTAAATAATCAAGTAATCCAACATGATCCGGATGGTGATGTGTAATGATCACTTGTTCAATATCTGTCGGTTGGTAGCCGATGTTCTGCAATTCACGAACGAACACATGCCATGCTTCTTCCGTTTTTACACCCGCATCGATGAGCGTTAAACGATCCCCTTCGATAATATACATGTTCACATCCCCAACGGCAAATGGCGTTGGGACGACAATACGATGCAACTGTTCCATTTTTCTGACTCCTTCATTATATCATCATAACTTTTCGTTTCGTCTGTTTATCAGTTTACACTTATTTTCTTTGTTTGTCATTTATTTTTATTTATTTATTAAAAAATTCAGAAAATAAAATCGTGAAACCTATTGACAACACGCTTGTTTTTCATGCATAATTGCAAACAAATCATATATGTACGAAGCGATGACTAGGGCCAGTACATGATAAACGGTAAAAGAGAGTGAAACCCGTTGGCTGAAAGGTTTCATTACCCTCTTTATCATGGAACCTACCCTATGAGCTGTTAGGCAAACCTAACCGTCTTGCCGACGATACCGGCATAAGAGGTGGGCACATTGTGCCAACAAAGGTGGTACCGCGGAAATAAAGACCTTTCCGTCCTTTATCGGACGAAAGGTCTTTTTTATTTTGGAGAGGAGGAGGAGAAAGTATGACAATCACGTTTCTCGGTGCAGGATCGATGGCAGAAGCACTTATTTCTGGGGTGACACAAACGTTATATAAGCCAGAGCAAATGATCGTAACGAATCGCTCTCGAATGGAACGACTGACATATATGCAACAAACATACGGGGTACGAATCGACACAGATAAAGCAAAAGCAGTAAAAGAAGCTCATATCGTGATTTTAGCGATGAAGCCAAAAGACGTTGCGGATAGCTTGACGTCGATCAAACATGCATTTAACGAACAGCAACTTATTATTTCATTGCTTGCAGGAGTAACAACCGATACAATTGCATCGCTCATTGGAAAACAAATGCCTGTCATTCGCGCCATGCCAAACACATCAGCGGCGATCGGGCAATCCGCCACAGCGTTAGCAAAAGGTACCTATGCAACAGCTGAACATCTACACATGGCAAAAGAGCTATTTGAAACAGTCGGAATCGTTACGATTGTTGATGAGCAGCATTTACACGCAGTGACAGGGTTATCCGGCAGCGGACCAGCGTACGTTTACTATTTAGTTGAAGCGATGGAAAAAGCAGCGGATGAAATCGGGCTTGAACGCGATATTGCCAAAGAGCTTATTTTACAAACAATTATCGGCGCGGCCCATATGTTAAAAGCAACGAACAAACATCCGTCTGTTTTGCGCAAAGAAGTGACAAGTCCAGGCGGAACGACAGAAGCAGGCATCGGCGTGCTTGAGCGTTATCGCTATCAAGAAGCGATGATTGCCTGTATTAAACGAGCGACCGAACGTTCAAAAGAACTCGGTGAGGCACTGTTTTCCTCCGTTCAATAAGGCAAATTGTTTTTCTTTTCCAAACGGACGTGGTATCATTCGTAATGAAAGATACGACGGGAGGGATTCATATGCTCTTTTCACCATATACGATTCGAGACGTCACATTAAAAAACCGCATCGTGATGTCGCCGATGTGTATGTATGCGTGCGATCGCGAAGACGGAACAGTTCACAACTGGCATCTCATTCATTATGCATCTCGTGCTGTCGGGCAAGTCGGACTTATTATTGTTGAAGCGACAGCCGTGACGCCACAAGGACGAATTTCGTCACGCGATTTAGGCATTTGGGATGATGACCATATCGATGGATTGCGTACACTTACCTCACTTGTTCACGAACAAGGCGCCAAAATCGGCATCCAACTTGCCCATGCCGGACGAAAAGCGAACGTTGCTGGGGAAATCTTCGCTCCATCGCCACTTCCGTTCGATGAAACGATGCGTACGCCAAAAGAGATGACGAAAGCCGATATTGAAGAAACGATTCATGCGTTTCAAAACGGCGCACGTCGCGCCAAGGAAGCTGGATTTGATGTCATCGAAATTCACGCTGCTCATGGCTATCTCATTAACGAGTTTTTATCGCCGCTTACAAACAAACGAACAGATGAATACGGGGAAAATCGCTACCGCTTTTTAAGTGAAGTGATTGAAGCGGTAAAAGAAGTATGGAGCGGACCGTTGTTTGTTCGTATTTCTGCTTCTGACTATCACCCAGACGGTTTAACGGTAAACGACTACGTCGAATATGCCAAACGTATGAAAGCGCAAGGTGTTGATCTTATTGATGTGAGCTCTGGCGCTGTCGTTCCAGCAAAAATTGATGCGTATCCAGGTTATCAAGTGCCGTTTGCGGAAACAATTCGCCGTGAAGCAAATGTCGCAACTGGTGCTGTTGGACTTATTACTTCCGGACGGCAAGCGGAAGAAATTTTGCGCAACAACCGCGCCGATTTGATTTTCATCGGGCGCGAACTTCTTCGCAACCCATATTGGCCAAAAACAGCCGCAAACGAACTTGGCATTCAGCTTGAAGCACCGAAACCATATGTCAGAGGGTGGTAAAACACGAAAAAGGATGTCACATCGTGGACATCCTTTTTATACTTCAAAATAATAATGTGCGTGGAGTTGACATCCCGGATTAAACGCCGCGTTGCAATGTGGGCAATGGTAATCGCCCGTCATATATTGTTCAATCGTCAGCTCCGTTTGACAAACACCACATAAAACCGCTCTTTCATAAAAACGCTCTTTCGGCCATACCGCATGCTTGCCACAACCATGTTCTTCATGACAGTACACGCACGGGAAATACGTTTGACAACAATAAAACTTAATCGCAATGACATCACGTTCACTATGGTAATGTACGCATCTCGTCTGTTTGTCGGTGACGTTTCCTTTTACTTCGATCATCACTCATCATTCCCTTTTCTTAGAATCGGAAACGAGGCAAAATCAGACGCCATCGCTACATTCGGAAAAATTGCCTTTGTCTCTTCCAGAAGTTGGTTGCACATTTCCCCTTGATAACGCGAGCTAATATGTGTCAAAATAAGCTGCTTCGCCCCAGCCCGCTTCGCCACCTCAGCCGCTTGCACCGTTGTGGAATGATAGTAATCTCGCGCTAAATGGGCTTCGTTTGCACTAAACGTTGCTTCATGTACGAGCACGTCCACTCCTTCGGCAAGTTCCACACTTGCCTCACAATAACGCGTATCTCCCATAATCGCAATCATACGTCCTTTTTTTGGAGGGGCAACAAATTTTCGTCCATCAATCACCGTTCCATCGTCTAACGTAACGAGCTCTCCACGCTTAATTTGTTGATAAATCGGACCTGGCTTCACCCCAAGTGCGTGCAGCTCGTCAACAAGCAACGTACCCGGCAAATCTTTTTCGACAATTCGAAAACCGTACGAAGGCAACCCGTGATCAAGCAATTTTGCTGTAACAACAAACTGTTCGTCTTCAAATATGACTCCTTCTGTAAACTCTTCAATATACAACTCATATTTCAGTCGCGTACCACTTACCGTTAGTGCTGTTTCGATAAACGAACGAATACCAGCCGGACCATAAACAAAAAGAGGAGTCTCTCCTCCTTGAAATGAGCGACTTCCAAGCAACCCCGGCAAACCAAAAATATGATCGCCATGTAAGTGCGTAATAAAAATGCGCTCAATGCGTCTTGGACGGATAGACGTATGTAAAATTTGATGCTGTGTTGCTTCTCCGCAATCAAATAACCACGTCGCTCCTCTTTCTTCTAACAACTGAAGAGCAATGGCTGATACGTTTCTACCTTTTGATGGGACACCAGAGCCTGTCCCTAAAAACAATAATTCCACGCTACGATCTCCTCTCTTATCTTTCATCAGATAAAACATTTGCGTTTACCACAATAAACCTCTAAAATTACATTATCATGAACCTTTCAAAAAATGAATAAAAGCGAGGTATATGATCCGTGACTGACGTACAACCAAAAGCGACAATTGTAATTTTTGGTGCGACTGGCGACTTAGCAAAACGTAAACTATTCCCATCTATTTATAAACTTTATCAAAAAGGAAAGCTTGCTGAACAGTTTGCGGTTGTTGGTGTTGCCCGTCGTCCACATACTGACGAGTCATTTCGTTCCTATGTAAGAGAAACGATTGAGGAAGCAACGAAACAAGAACTGATTGATGACAAATTTATTTCTCATTTTTACTATCATTCATTAGATGCAACAAATACGCAATCATATGAACAATTAAATGAATTATTAACTCGTGTGGAAGAACAATTTCATATTCCAGGCAACCGCATTTTTTACTTGGCGATGGCACCGGAATTTTTCGGAACGATTACATCGCACTTGAAATCCGAGGGGCTGACGGCCACAAACGGATGGACGCGATTAGTCATTGAAAAACCGTTCGGTCATGATTTACAAAGCGCAAAAAAACTAAATGAAGAAATACGCCAATCGTTTTCAGAGGAGCAAATTTTCCGTATTGACCATTATCTCGGCAAAGAAATGGTGCAAAACATCGAGGTCATTCGTTTTGCGAACGCCATTTTCGAACCGCTCTGGAATAACCGCTTTATTGCCAATATTCAAATTACATCAAGCGAAACGCTCGGTGTAGAAGATCGCGGCCGCTATTATGACCATTCCGGCGCGCTTCGCGATATGGTACAAAACCATATGTTGCAAATGGTTGCCCTTTTGGCAATGGAACCGCCAATTAAGTTAACGACAGACGATATTCGTAGCGAAAAAGTAAAAGTGCTTCGTGCGCTTCGTCCGATGACACACGATGACGTAGAAACATATTTCGTGCGTGGGCAATACGGACGCGGCATCGTGCGCGGGCAACAAGTCGTCGGGTATCGTGAAGAACATAGTGTCGATCCAAACTCCAATACGGAAACATTTGTTGCAGGGAAATTAATGATCGACAACTTCCGCTGGGCAGGTGTGCCGTTTTACATACGAACAGGAAAACGAATGACGGAAAAATCGACGAAAATCGTTGTGCAATTTAAAGATGTGCCGATGAACTTATATTATCGCACAAGCGAACACGTTCATCCGAACTTGCTCGTCATCCATATTCAGCCCGATGAAGGCATTACCCTTCATTTAAACGCGAAAAAAAGCGGCGAAAGCATGAAAACGACGCCAATTAAGCTCGATTACTGCAACAACTGCATCGATGGCATCAATACGCCGGAAGCGTATGAGAAATTGTTATATGACTGCATGCGCGGCGATGCGACAAACTTTACGCATTGGGATGAAGTCGCTGCTTCATGGAGCTTTGTCGACCCAATTTCGGAAGTGTGGGCAAACACAAAAGCGGTGGACTTTCCGAACTACGAAGCAGGCTCGATGGGACCGAAAAAAGCGGATGAACTATTGCAAAAAGACGGCTTCCATTGGTGGCCACTAAACGGAACAATGTAAGGAGGAAACACCTATGAAAATGTACGATGTCACCGCTCCCATTTTCGAAGGGATGCCTGTGTATAAAAACAAACCGGAAAAACAACCGAAACTAACAACCGTCACGAACGATTACGTCACCGAATCGCGCATCGATATGGATGTGCATACAGGCACGCACATTGATGCGCCGCTCCATATGGTAAAAGACGGAGAAACGTTTGAAACGATTCCGCTTGAAAAACTTGTCGGCTACTGCAAAGTATTGGACGTCACACACGTCAACGATCGCATTACAAAAGACGATCTCATCCATTTTGATATTCAAGAGAACGATTTTATCTTATTCAAAACGAAAAATTCGTTCGACGACGCCTTTAACTTTGAATTTATTTACGTTGCTGAAGATGCGGCAACATATTTAGCCGAAAAACGCATTCGCGGCGTCGGCATTGATGCGCTCGGCGTCGAACGCAACCAAACAGGACACCCAACACATAAAACGTTGTTCGGTCACGGCATTATCGTCATCGAAGGACTTCGGCTAAAAGACGTACCAGCAGGCGAATATTGGATGGTTGCCGCTCCGCTTAAACTCGTCGGCACTGACGCTGCTCCAGCGCGCGTATTATTGTTTGAACAATAAACGAACCCCCTAGAGCCATTTGCCCTAGGGGGTTCGTTTTATTTCAGCCATTCCGTATGGAACACGCCTTCTTTGTCGATGCGCTCGTATGTGTGGGCACCGAAGTAGTCGCGCTGGGCTTGGATCAGGTTCGCTGGCAATGTTTCCATCCGGTAGCTGTCGTAGTATGCTAAAGCGCTGGCAAATGCCGGAACCGGGATACCGCGCATCGCTGCTGTTGCGACGATTTCACGGAGCGATTGTTGATAGTTTTCGACGATGTCTTTAAAGTATGGGTCAAGCAATAAGTTTGGCAACGCTGGATCACGGTCGTACGCTTCTTTAATTTTTTGTAAAAATTGTGCACGAATGATGCAGCCGCCGCGGAAAATCATCGCGATATTACCGTATTGTAAATTCCAGTTGTACTCTTCAGATGCGGCCTTCATTTGCGCAAAGCCTTGGGCGTACGAGCAAATTTTGCTCATGTAAAGCGCGCGGCGTACCGCTTCAATAAAGTGCGCACGATCTCCTTCATACGGTTTCACGGCAGGACCAGCTAATAGCTTGCTTGCTTTCACGCGCTCTTCTTTCATCGCCGAAATGAAGCGAGCAAATACCGATTCCGTAATAATCGGAAGCGGGACGCCTAAATCGAGCGCGTTTTGGCTCGTCCATTTCCCTGTTCCTTTTTGTCCTGCTTTGTCTAAAATGACATCGACAAGCGGCTTTCCTGTTTCTTCATCAATTTTCGTGAAAATATCTGCCGTAATTTCGATTAAATAGCTGTCTAATTCCCCTTTATTCCACTCGTCAAACACTTCATGAAGCTCTTGTGCGTTTAAGCCGAGCACATGTTTTAATAAAAAGTACGCTTCGGCAATTAATTGCATATCGCCGTATTCGATGCCGTTATGCACCATTTTTACGTAATGGCCCGCACCGTCTGGACCGATGTACGTTGTGCACGGCTCCCCATCGACTTTTGCCGCGATCGCTTCAAAAATCGGACGAACGAGTTCGTGCGCTTCTTTTTGTCCGCCCGGCATGATGGAAGGACCTTTCAACGCCCCTTCTTCTCCGCCGGAAACGCCTGTACCGATAAAATGAATGCCGAGTTCCGCAAGTTCTTTATTGCGACGTTGTGTATCTTTAAAATACGTATTGCCGCCATCGATGACGATATCGCCTTTTTCTAAATACGGCTTTAATTGTTCAATCGTTGCATCTGTTGCCGCTCCTGCTTTTACCATTAATAAAATTTTGCGTGGCTTCTCAAGTGCGTTAACAAACTCTTCGATGCTATATGTACCGACGATGTTTTTTCCTTCCGCTTCTTGTAAAAACTCGTCCGTTTTTTCACGCGAACGGTTATATACTGCTACCGAATACCCGCGGCTCTCAATATTGAGCGCCAAGTTTTTTCCCATGACCGCTAAACCGATCACACCAATTTGTTGTTTCGCCATAGTAAACGTTCCTTTCTATTTTTGTTTGTTCAACAAAGAACATACCATAATCTTCTTTTCTCGTTCAAGTGTTCTGTTTCTCATTCCTCATATGTTCTTTAATGGTGCTTGCTCCTTCTAAATTGTCAAACAAGATCATCGGGTCAATCACGGTAATGAGTCGATCAGGCAAATTCGCAATACCGATGAAATATGGCGTCTGTTGATAAGCAAGCATATTCACTTGCTTCATCATATGTGGTGGAATATCAATAATTTCTTTTGCATCATCCACGATAAATGCTACATGCATATCCCCCATATGGACGACGATGAGCCGTGTTTTTTCTGTTTCCGTATATGGATGACGATATAAAATTTGCGACGTATCAAGCACGGGAACGATCTCACCGCGAATGCGAACAACCCCAAGCATGTACGAAGGCATGCTTGGAATGAGCGTCGGATGGCTCATCTTTTCAATGGAAACGACATGTTCAACCGGAATGGCGTATTGTTCATTAGACAATTGGAAAACGACGACTTTATTCATCGTTTCACCCCCTCGCAGCCACTTCCTCAATAATAGCGATGACCATTTCAGTTGCTTTGACAAGTTCTTCAATTGGCATACGTTCATTTGTTGTATGGATCTCTTCATAACCGATCGCTAAATTGATCGTTGGAATGCCAAATCCGGCAATGACGTTCGCATCGCTACCGCCACCGCTGCGTAACAACTCATACGGACGACCAATTTTTTCTGCTGCTCGTTTTGCGATTTCAACAACATAATCGCCGTCGCCAAATTTAAATCCTGGATACATCACTTCCACATGAACGTCTGCACGACCACCCATTTGTTCTGCCACACTCTCAAACGCTTCTTTCATTTTTGCGACTTGTGCTTCCATTTTTTCTGGCACAAGGGAACGTGCCTCAGCTAAAATGTCCACGCGATCACATACGATGTTCGTTTGTGTTCCACCTTCAAACCGGCCGATGTTTGCGGTTGTTTCTTCGTCAATGCGCCCAAGCGGCATTTGCGCAATCGCTTTGGCAGCGATTGTAATAGCTGATACGCCGCGCTCTGGGGCAACACCAGCATGCGCTGTTTTTCCGTGAACAGTCACCTTCAACTTCGCTTGCGTTGGAGCAGCTACAATAATTTGTCCGACTTTGCCATCGCTATCTAACGCATAGCCAAATTTCGCTTGAATGAGCGATGGATCGAGCGCTTTCGCCCCAACAAGCCCCGACTCTTCACCAACAGTAATAATAAATTGAATGAGTCCATGAGGGATTTGTTTTTCTTTTAACATGCGGATCGCTTCAAACATCGCAGCAAGTCCCGCTTTATCGTCCGCTCCTAAAATCGTCGTACCATCTGTGACAATGTAACCGTCTTGAATGGACGGTTTTACCCCTTTTCCCGGCACAACGGTATCCATATGAGATGTAAAGTAAATTGGATCGACTCCTTCTTTTGTCGCTGGCAATGTGCAAATTAAATTTCCTGCCCCATGTCCTGTTTGCGCTGTCGTATCATCTTCAATGACGTGCAAACCGAGCGCTTCAAACTTTCCTTTCAACACATCCGCAATCTCGCGCTCATATTTCGTTTCCGAATCAATTTGCACAAGCTCTAAAAATTCTTCGACTAAACGCTGTTCGTTTACCATCATCCATCCTCCTGTGTATGTACTCATCTTTAAGTATAACGGATTTTTACATCGTTTGCGAAACGTATGATTATTTTTCAAAAAAACATATACCGCCAAATAAATGGCGGTATATCAGACTGTTGAAAAATAGGTCCGTAGCCATCGAGGGACAATACTCCTTCTTTTTTGCATTTTGTATGAGTAAAATGTTTGTGGGAGAAAAGGAGAAAAAAAGACAGGTTCTTTCTTTTTATACTTGTTTGTCGATCAGCATGTTTGTACAATAGGTAACAAGAGGTGAAAAAAATGCATTCAAAAAAAGTGCAAAAAATTGTCGTCTATTTAATGCTCGGTTCAATGCTTTTAACATCGTTGCTTGCTGGGTTAAGCATGTGGATATAGAACAAGCTGACCGTATTCGGCCAGCTTGTTCTATTTGAGCGCTCCGTACTTTTTCCCGAGCTGATGAAATGACTCGTTCGTTTTTACGATCGCTACTTTCGTTCCAAGGGGCACGTTTGGGTATAACGCCTCAACATCTCGATTATGCATGCGTACGCATCCTTCAGTAGTATACCGTCCAATTGATGACGGGCGATTCGTTCCGTGAATGCCGTACGTTCGACCGTCTGTCCCGCGCGCATCAAATCCAATCCAGCGCGTGCCAAGTGGGTTATTCGGTGCGCCCCCCGGAATATTTTTTTTCCGATAGTACGGGTTAACCGCCTTCACCGTAACCGTAAATAATCCTTCTGGTGTAAGCGCATTCGTTTTTCCTGTTGCCACACGATATATGCGTTCAATTTTCCCGTTACGAATAAAAGCAAGTTCGTTCTTTTGTTTGTTGACAATGATCATCGGATCGGCAACGCGCGGATTGTCTCCAAGCGGCCAAAGCGGCGAAATAAAAAGAAAAAAAGCAAACAAAAGCGGCATGATCTCACCCTTTTTCAATTATTGTGCATCAAAAAAGAGCGATCATACCGTTATAACTGACTTTTAATGATTAAATATTGCTCCATCTCTTTCAAAAAATGCAAAAGAGCAGCTCGCTCTTCAAATTCTTCGCGCGTTTTCGGCAAAGGCATTTGTTGAAACTGCTTTTTCATTGCCTCAAGCTGTCGAATAAAACGATCTGCTGTATTTCCCGGGTGAATGGCATCGCTTAATTCGTCGATAAAATCGGCAATCATATTGCGTTGCTCGACCGTATATGTCATCGAACTAATGAGCGGCAACATACGCTCAATAATTTCAAATTGCCGTTCGCGAATACGAAAATATCGGTAATAATAATCTTCATTGCGTAAAAAATGGTTTTCAATGTTTTGTAACGCAAGCGCCTTTGCTTGCTTTAACGTATCGCTCGCTAACGCAATTTCTTTTCCGTCCCATAAACTTTCGTTCGTACGTAAATAATGAACAATTTCTTTAAAAATCACGCGAAATAAATCTTCTACAATACGTTGATACTCTTTTAAATCTTTTTCAACGCTCGGCATGTACATATTGACAAGTAAAGCGATACCGATTCCAATAATCATTAACATCACTTCATTATATACGAGATGCCACGTCATTGTTTTAGCCATATATACGTGCAAAATAATAACCGCACTTGTCGCAATCCCTTCAGTTACTTTTAACGAAACGATCGTTGGAATAAAAAACAACAACAACAAACCGATCGAGAGCGGGTGATAACCAAGCCCTTCAAAAAAGAGAAATGAAAACAGCAAGCCGATCAAACCGGCAACAAATCGGGCGCGTGCCGTCTGCAAAGACTTTTTTTTCGTCACTTGAATACAAAGTATTGTAATAATGCCGGCAGAAGCAAAATTTTCAAGATGCAACCATTGGGCAAGCGCAATGGCACTCGCTGTTCCAATCGCTGTTTTCACTGTTCGATAACCAATTTTTAACACAACTATCACACTCCGCCCTCATTATAACATATCCAACCAATATAAAGGGTGCCCATAATGGACACCTTTTACGTTTGCTCATATAAACGAATTAATTGCTGGGCGGCCATTGTGATCGGCTGTTTCCCTTCCATCACAGCGACCGGGATAATCGTACCTGGTCCGAAAATGGCAGCTGCTCCATGTTCATATAAAAATTCGTAATCTTGTGGTGGAATGACCCTACCAACAACGATCATACTATCTTCCCGACCTAATTTTCGCAGCTCTTCAACAAGCTGCGGTAATAACGTTTTATGCCCTGCAGCAAGCGAGCTCATTCCAACGACGTGCACATCGTTTTCAACCGCTTGTCGCGCCGTTTCTTCCGGCGTTTGAAAGAGCGGACCGATATCGACGTCAAACCCTAAATCTGCAAATGCGGTCGCGATCACTTTTGCCCCACGGTCATGCCCATCTTGCCCCATTTTGGCGATTAAAATGCGCGGCCGTCTTCCTTCTAACTCATAAAATTCGTCCGTCATTTTTTTGGCAACGAACAAGTGTAAAATGGATAATATGATGAAAGAGGGGTCCTAAGTGGACACCCTCTTTTCGTTTAATAAATTGGCGTATTGTCTTTCGATATGTTTTCTAAAATTTGTTTCACGCGCGCTAAGAAGCGACCGCAAATTAAGCCGTCTAGGACGCGATGGTCAAGCGATAAGCACAAGTTGACCATGTCGCGAATCGCGATCATGCCGTCTTTCACGACAGGACGTTTGACGATCGATTCGACTTGCAAAATCGCCGCTTGCGGATAGTTAATAATGCCCATCGATTGCACCGATCCGAAAGAGCCGGTGTTATTGACGGTGAATGTACCGTCCTGCATATCTTCTGGACGAAGTTTGCCCGCGCGCACTTTTGCTGCTAATTCCGCGATTTCACGCGCAATGCCTTTAATCGATTTTTCGTCGGCATGTTTAATGACCGGGACGAATAATGCGTCGTCTGTCGCTACCGCAATCGAAATGTTAATGTCTTTTTTCTGCACAATTTTGTCGCCCGCCCACATCGAATTGATTTGTGGGAATTCTTTTAGTGCTTGGGCAACCGCTTTGACAAAGAACGCAAAGTATGTTAAGTTAAAGCCTTCGCGCTTTTTAAATTCATCTTTAATGGAATCGCGGTAAGCGACTAAGTTCGTGACATCGACTTCGACCATCGTCCACGCATGCGGCGCTTCATGTTTACTACGAAGCATATTTATCGCGATTGCTTTTCGGACTGGTGTGACAGGGATTTCGATGTCGCCCGCTTGCACAGGAACGTTCGGTGCTTGTTGTTGTGGTGCCTCTGCTTTTGGTGCGATTTCCTGCTTCGGTACTTCTGCTTGTTGGACCGGCTCGGCGACTTGCTTTGGCGCATCTGCTTTTGGTACGTTACCAGACTCAATGAATTTGAGTAAATCTTTGCGCGTAATGCGACCGTCCATACCTGTTCCTGTCACTTGTGTTAAATCGATGTTATGTTCTTGCGCTAGACGAAGAACAGCTGGCGAATAGCGTCCGCGCTCACCGCCTTGCTTTTTCATCGGTTGTTTATTCGCTTGTTCATTCGTCGGCGGCAATTCGTTTTCCACGCTCGTTTGCTTTTCTTCTACTTGTCCTTCTCCTTCGACTTCAATCGTACAAATGACGGCACCAACAGGCAATGTTTCCCCTTCTTTTGCGATAATTTCTTTAATAACACCAGCAAATGAAGATGGAATTTCTGCATTGACTTTATCGGTCATTACTTCAGCAAGTGGATCGTATTTATTGACGCGATCGCCGACAGATACAAGCCATTGGCTGATCGTTCCTTCCGCTACACTTTCGCCAAGCTGTGGCATCGTGATTTTCTCTATCGCCATCGTCACTCCTCCTTAAAACTGCGCCAATTCACGCATGGCCTTTTCAACTTTATCTGGGTTAACCATAAAGAATTTTTCCATCGTTGGCGCATACGGCATCGCTGGAACGTCTGGACCAGCGAGGCGCATAATTGGCGCGTCTAAGTCAAATAAGCAATGCTCAGCAATAATTGCCGCCACTTCGCTCATGACGCTTCCTTCTTTATTGTCTTCTGTCACAAGCAACACTTTTCCTGTTTTGCTTGCCGCTTCAATAATCGCTTCTTTATCGAGCGGATATACCGTACGCAAATCTAAAATGTGGGCAGAAATGCCTTCTTGCGCCAATTTTTCAGCGGCTTGTAACGCGAAATGAACACATAAACCGTACGTAATGACTGTAATGTCTTCCCCCTCACGTTTAACGTCCGCTTTACCAATTGGTAGCACATAATCATCTGTCGGCACTTTCCCTTTAATGAGGCGATATGCTCGTTTATGCTCAAAAAACAGCACCGGATCCTCATCGCGAATAGCCGCTTTTAATAACCCTTTTACATCGTATGGTGTAGATGGCATGACAATTTTTAATCCTGGTTGATTCGCAAAAATCGCTTCAACGGATTGAGAATGATATAGCGCTCCGTGAACGCCGCCACCATATGGAGCACGAATGACAATCGGGCAGTTCCAATCATTATTTGAACGATAACGAATGCGCGCTGCTTCGGAAATAATTTGGTTTACAGCAGGCATAATGAAGTCGGCAAATTGAATTTCGGCAATTGGGCGCAAACCATACATCGCAGCGCCAATACCGACACCAACGATCGCAGATTCCGCAAGCGGCGTATCAATGACGCGTTCTTCTCCAAATTGATCATATAGCCCTTGCGTTGCTTTAAATACGCCCCCCTTTTTCCCGACATCTTCCCCAAGTACGAATACGCGCGGGTCACGTTCCATTTCTTCGCGAATAGCCATCGTAACGGCATCGATATATGAAATGACAGGCATGTTTATTCCTCCTCTGCGTATACGTATTTCAACGCATGTTCTGGTTCTGCATATGGTGCTTTTTCTGCGTAGTCCGTCGCTTCGTTTACTTGTTTCATGACGCGATCATGAATTTCTTTTTCCAGTTCATCCGTTAATACGCCTACTTCTTTTAAGTAGTTTGCAAATAAGGAAATTGGATCTTTTGATTTTGCTTCGGCAATTTCTTCAGGTGTACGATATGCACGATCGTCATCATCCGACGAATGCGCTGTTAAGCGATAAGCAACCGTTTCAATTAATGTTGGTCCTTCACCGCGGCGTGCACGATCGGCTGCTTCTTTTACGACGCGATATACTTCCAATGGATCTGTACCATCAACAGTATAGCCCGGCATGCCGTAGCCGATAGCACGGTCGGATACTTTTTCACAAGCTAATTGCTTTCCAATCGGAACTGAAATCGCATATTTGTTGTTTTCGCACATAAAAATGACCGGCAATTTATGAACGCCTGCAAAGTTTGCTCCTTCGTGGAAATCGCCTTGGTTAGAAGACCCTTCCCCAAATGTAACAAACGATACGAAGTCTTTTTTCTCCATTTTTGCTGCTAAAGCGATACCGACGGCATGTGGCACTTGCGTTGTAACAGGCGAAGAACCTGTGACGATCCGGTTTTTCTTTTTCCCGAAATGACCTGGCATTTGGCGACCGCCGGAGTTTGGATCTTCCGCTTTCGCAAATGCCGAAAGCATTAATTCTGTCGGTGTCATGCCGAACGTTAATACAACACCCATGTCGCGATAATATGGCAATACGTAATCTTTCGTGCGATCTAAAGCGAATGCTGCTCCTACTTGCGCCGCTTCTTGCCCTTGGCAAGAGATCACGAACGGAATTTTACCTGCGCGGTTTAATAGCCACATCCGCTCGTCAATTTTACGCGCTAACACCATCGTTTCATACATTTGTAAAACGGTTTCATCGCTTAAACCGAGCTGTTTATGACGATTTTCCGCCATCATTCATTCCTCCTTTAAAAATGAATCGCTTTTCCGTCAACAGCAAGCGCCGCTTCCATCATCGCCTCTGACAGCGTTGGATGCGGATGAATCGTATGGGCAATTTCCCACGGTGTCGCATCAAGTACGCGCGCTAAACCAGCTTCAGAAATCATATCCGTTACGTGTGGACCAACCATATGTACACCAAGCAAATCATCTGTTTTTGCATCAGCGACAATTTTTACAAATCCTTCAGCTTCTCCGTATACAAGTGCCTTTCCAATCGCTTTAAATGGGAATTTGCCGACTTTCACGTCATATCCTTTTGCTTTCGCTTCTTCTTCTGTTAAACCAACGCTCGCGGCTTCTGGACGACTGTAAATGCATTTTGGCACCATCGCATAATCAAGTGGGTGAACCTCTTTTCCAGCAAGATGTTCAATGGCGATGATTCCTTCGTGTGAAGCGACGTGAGCAAGCTGTAAACCGCCGATGACATCACCGATCGCGTAAATGTGTTTTTCTTTCGTTTGATAATATTCGTTCGTTTGAATAAACCCTTTTTCGACGGCAATATCAGTATTTTCTAATCCGATGCCTCCAACGTTTGCTTGACGTCCAACAGAGACGAGCATTTTGTCAGCTGTAAACGTTTCGTTTTGTCCGTTCATTTCCGCTTGAATGCTTACGCCATGATCGACAACGAGCGTTTCAGGTAACACTTTCGCTTTTGTGACAATGCGTACACCACGCTGTCTTAATATTTTTTCAATTTCTTTTGACACATCGCGGTCTTCTGTCGGCAAAATGCGATCTGCATATTCAATGACTGTGACCTTTACACCAAAGTCGTTTAACATCGATGCCCACTCGATTCCGATGACACCGCCACCGACAATGATGATAGAAGATGGCAATGTCTCCATTCGTAGCGCTTCATCTGATGTCATGACGAATTGACCGTCGATTGTTAAACCTGGTAATGTGCGCGGACGAGATCCTGTTGCAATGACAACGTATTTCGGTATAAGCATTTCATTTTCTGATCCATCGTTCATCTCCACCGAAATCGTACCTGGCATCGGTGAAAAAATCGAAGGTCCTAAAATGCGCCCTGTCCCTTCATATACATCGATTTTTCCTTTTTTCATCAACATGTGGATACCTTTATGTAGTTGGTCAATAATCGCTTGCTTACGCGCTTGCACTTTCGCGAAATCTAAACGCACATCGCTTGCAAGCACGCCAAACGTTTCGCTTTCTTTTGTTTGGGCGTACACTTCTGCGCTGCGCAATAACGCTTTGCTCGGAATGCATCCTGCATGTAAGCACGTTCCCCCAAGGTTTCCTTTTTCAACGACTGCTGTTTTTAAACCGAGCTGGGTAGCGCGAATCGCAGCGACATATCCGCCTGTTCCGCCGCCAAGTATGACTACATCGTACTCTTTTGCCATCGTTTCATCCCCTTAAACCGTTGTTTTGACCGCTTGTGGATATTGTTTTGCTTCTTCTTCTCCACGCAACACGCGAAGCGCTCCTTCAGCAAGCGCCTGCAATTCATTTTCTCCTGGTTGCACGATGACATCGGCAATCCATTGTACCCGATCAGCAATTTCTTTCACAAATTGCTTTCCATACGCTAAACCGCCCGTTAAAATGATAGCATCTACTTTTCCAGCTAGCACGGCGCTTGCCGCTCCAATTTCTTTTGCTACTTGGTACGCCATCGCACTATAAACGAGTTTCGCTTTTTCGTTGCCGTTTTCGATCATTTTTTCGACTTTCACCGCATCGTTCGTCCCTAAATAGCCAACGAGACCTCCGCCTCCAACGAGCATGCGCATCACTTCTTCGCGATAATACTCGCCTGAAAAGCAAAGGGAGACAAGATCACCGGCTGGAACGGTACCAGCACGTTCTGGACTAAATGGACCTTCTCCGTCTAATCCGTTATTGACGTCAATGACGCATCCATGTTTATGCGCACCGACTGTAATTCCTCCGCCCATGTGTGCGACGATGAAATTGACTTCTTCGTACGTTTTTCCCATTTGCTTGGCGACGCGACGAGCGACTGCTTTTTGATTCAATGCATGGAAAATGCTGCGACGTTCAATTAATGAAAAACCAGAAATGCGAGCAATCGGATCAAGTTCGTCGACAACAACAGGATCAACAATAAATGCTGGTATATTTAATGCGGAAGCAATTTCATAAGCTAAAATGCCCCCGAGATTCGAAGCGTGCTGACCTGAGTATCCGCGTCTTAAATCTTGCAACATTGCTTCGTTCACGGCATACGTACCGCCTTCAATCGGGCGAAGTAAGCCTCCGCGTCCGCACACCGCATCGAGCTTAGAAATGTTAATTCCTTCATGATCGAGCGTTTCTAAAATCGTTTGTTTACGAAATTCGTACTGATCGATAATTTTTTTATACGCTCGCAACGCTTCTGTATCATGGCGAATCGTTTTTTCTAAAATAGGACGTTCGTTATCAAAAACGCCTATTTTCGTTGACGTTGATCCCGGATTAATGACTAAGATGCGAAAGGAATGTTCCTGCAATGTTTAACCCTCCATTTTTATTATCGACGAAGTGAGAACAAACGTCCTCGCTTCGTTACATGTTTTTAGCGCGTGCGACGACGACTTAAGATGTGTTGGCCGTTTTGTAGAAATTGGCTGCGTGATTGACGCATTTTTGCAATGCGCTCTTCAGCTAAACGGTCTGCCGCCTGATATGTTGGAATGCCATCACGCTTGGCAATTTCGATGACTTTTTCAATATTGTTATAAATTTGTTCAACTTTTTTCATCGCACGTTCACGGTTGTAGCCATATAACTCATCTGCTACGTTAATAACGCCGCCTGCATTAATAACATAGTCTGGCGCATAAACGATTCCCATTTCATGAATGATGTCACCATGTCTTGGTTCACGCAATTGGTTGTTCGCAGCACCTGCGATGACTTTTGCTTTTAATTGTGGAATCGTTTGGTCATTAATAATGCCTCCAAGCGCACACGGAGCGAAAATATCGCATTGTACACCATAAATGTCGTTCGGATCTACTGCTTGCGCTCCAAACTCTTCGACAACACGTTGTACCGCTTCTTTGTTAATATCTGTAACGATAAGCTTTGCTCCTTCTTCATGAAGATGACGGCATAAATTGTAAGCAACATTACCAACACCTTGCACCGCAATCACTTTTCCTTCAAGCGAATCGCTACCAAATGCTTCTTTTGCCGCTGCTTTCATACCGCGATAAACACCGTACGCAGTAACTGGAGAAGGATTTCCAGATGAACCGAACGCTGGCGAAATACCTGTGACATAATCTGTTTCTTCGTAAATAATATCCATATCAGCAACCGTTGTACCAACGTCTTCTGCTGTAATGTAGCGACCGTTTAATCCTTGAATAAAGCGACCGAACGCTCTAAACATCGCTTCGTTTTTATCTTTGCGTGGATCGCCGATAATGACCTCTTTTCCACCACCAAGATTTAATCCGGCTGCTGCGTTTTTATATGTCATACCACGCGCTAAGCGAAGTGCATCTTCAATCGCCGCATCTTCTGACTCATACATCCACATGCGCGTACCGCCTAATGCTGGTCCAAGCGTTGTATCATGAATCGCAATGATCGCTTTTAATCCTGATTCTTTATCTTGGCAAAATACTAACTGCTCATAATCGTATTGCTCCATATATTTAAAAATCTCCATCTTTCGTTCCCCCTTGTTATTTGTTCGTTGCACAAATAGATAATGCTAATGAATACAATTTGCTTTCTGCAGAATCCGCGCGAGATGTTAATACGATTGGCGCTTTCGCCCCAGCAATGATCCCTCCAACTTGTGCGCGGGCAAAGTATACGAGCGATTTATATAGCACATTTCCTGTTTCAATGTTCGGCACAACTAAAATATCAGCATGTCCTGCCACCGAACTTTGAATGCCTTTATGTTCGGCAGATTCAACAGAAATGGCGTTATCTAAAGCGAGTGGACCGTCGACGATGCAATCTTTCAACTGTCCACGCTGATTCATTAACGATAATACAGCTGCATCAATCGTTGCTGGCATCGCTGGATTGACGACTTCGACAGCGGCAAGTGGTGCAACTTTTGGCTTTTCTATTCCGATGGCTTTAGCCACTTGTACCGCATTCATAATAATTTCTGTTTTTTGTTGCAAGTCAGGTGCTATGTTCATCGCTGCATCCGTGACGAGAATTGGTCGTTCATAATGCGGCACATCAAATACAGCAACATGCGATAAAACATTGCCTGTGCGAAGTCCGTATTCTTTGTTTAACACCGCTTTTAAGATTGTTGCCGTTGGTATGTTCCCTTTCATTAAAACGCTCGCTTCTTTTGCATGCACCGCTTTTACAGCCATTTCGGCTGCTTCTTCTTTTGTCGAAGCATGAACGATGCGAATTGCGTCGTGATTTGCGTTTTGAACGTACTCACGAACGAGGCGTGATAAAACGGATTCATCGCCATATAAAATAAATTGCCCGAATCCTGCTTGTAACGCTTGTGCGACTGCTTTTAACACTTCTGCATCTTCAGCCGCCGCAACGGCAATAGTTGCACCAGGAAATTGGGTTGTTTTGGTGATCAACGATTGTAGCTTCATCTCATCTGCTCAACCCCTTTGTTTTTTCGTCGCTTTATATTCTCGCAAAAAGCGTGCCAACTTTTTAACGGCGGAAACGCTTTATTTTAATGGTGAGAACGCTTTATTTTATTTATTTTTATATTGCAACTTTTTGCACATTATGAGCATTATTGCATGCTTTTTAATACACCGTCAAAGATAATCGGAGCAACATTGACGACGACATCTCGTCTTTTCGGACCGACCTTCATGCGTACCCCTCTGACAGGACGACGCGTTTTTAACACTTTCATCTCCCATCACCTGTTCGTTTGCAATTTTTTGCAGACGCTTTCATCATACATCGTTTTTCTCTCCTTGACAAACAAACAAAAACATTTATGATGAAAACAGAACGAATGGAAAGGGTTTTGTTTTATGCAGCGAATGATCGCCCTACTCATTTTGCTTATTCCTGGATTCATTGCAGCGTTAGGGATTAAATGGATGCGTGATACGGTATTTGGTATTTTGCATACACCGATCCCTTCACTTATTATCCAATTTCTGCTCGGTTTATTTTGTTTTATCGCTGGTCTTGGTTTTATCGGAGGATTTATTTTCCATCGTGATCGAAAGCGAAATAAAGTACAGCCGCGTTTTCAAAAAAAGAAACGCTCCGATTCAGAGTGATCGAAGCATTTTTTCACGTATATGTTTTGCTTTTTCAGGAAAATCGGTAAAAATCCCGTCCACTTCATATTGAAACATCTTTTTCATCTGTTCTTCTTTATTGATTGTAAAAGGGCGAACGAGCAAATCGTTAGCGTGAGCGAGTTCAACAAAAGCCCGATCTACAGTTGGATGATACGGATGAAGCGCTAAAGCGCGCAAAGCATGAGCGTAACGCCACGGTTCATGTAGCTTTTCCATATACAGAAGCGCTGTTTCTATACGTGGAGCTAGATCACGACATTTCGCCATACTTTCGTGATTAAACGAAGAAAAAATGACGCGCGACGCTAGGCTATATCGTTCAACAAGTTCAATCGTTTTTTCCTCTAATCGTTCATAAGGCACGAGATTGTTTTTCAACTCAATATTAATGAGCAACGACGTGTTTTGCGCCCATTCAAGCACCTCTTGTAGCGATGGAATGGGACAAAAGCCGTATTGCTTAAATTTATAATTGGCGTTTAACTTCCGCAATTGCCGATACGTCATTTGCGCAACCCACCCTGTTCCGTCTGTCGTCCGATTGACCGTTTCATCATGTATGACGACGACGACACCGTCTTTTGAAAGTTGCACATCAAGTTCAATTCCATCAGCTTGCACTCGTGCGGCTTCCATAAACGATGCCATTGTATTTTCCGGATGCGTGCCAGCTGAACCGCGATGAGCAAAAATATGTGCCATCCTTTTCCCACCTTTAAAAACGTTTTATACTTAACATATGAAGGGAGTTGAATATATGCGACCGTTGCAAATTTCGTTAGAAACAGCTCAAAAGCTAGCTAAAGCACTAAATATGCCGTTAGAACAAATTATGCACATGCCGCAACACATATTAATCCAAAAACTGCTTGAGATCGAGAAAAATGAGCAACAAAAAAGGTAGTCCATGCGACTACCTTTTTTAGCTTGCTTTATGCTCAAGTCTTAATCGGTCAGCAACCATCGCAATAAACTCTGAGTTTGTCGGTTTGGCTTTGGACATGCTGACCGTATGACCAAATAAAGACGAAATGGACTCTAAATTGCCACGGCTCCATGCGACTTCAATCGCATGACGAATCGCTCGCTCTACGCGACTAGCCGTCGTATTGTATTTTTTTGCAATATCTGGATAAAGCACTTTTGTAATCGATCCAAGCAGTTCAACATCGTTATATACCATCGCGATCGCTTCACGCAAATATAAATATCCTTTAATGTGTGCAGGAACACCGATTTCGTGAATAATGTTCGTAATGCTTGCATCTAAGTTTTTTGGCTTTCCGTCACGAATTGGCGAAAGGAGCGGTCGCTTTAATACAGCTGGCTTTTTGCCGCATACATGACGAATTTGATTCACTAAATGTTCAATATCAAACGGCTTTAAAATAAAGTAAGAAGCTCCAAGTTCAACTGCTTTTTTCGTTACATCTTCTTGACCAAACGCTGTTAACATAATGACGTTTGGCAACGGCTGTTTGAACATGCGCAACTTTTCTAATACAGCCAAGCCGTCTAAATGCGGCATAATAATATCGAGAACAAGAACATCAGGATCGCGCTCACGCAACAGTTGCAAACAATCTTGCCCATTATATGCAACGCCAATGACTTCCATATCTCCTTGGCTTGTAATGTATTCTTCAAGCAAATGTACTAATTCCCGATTATCATCTACAATACACACTTTTATTGTACTCACGAAATCCTTCCTCCCTAAAGCAATGATCTTTTGTCACATACGTGGTTAATTCGACGCCATGGACAAAAATCCTTTTTCTTTTGCAAAATCAGTCAAATAATTTATATTTTTCATACAACGTATATGTTTCATTTTTATTTCATTCTACACTACACGTTTACGTCGTGTCATGATAAAATATGACAAATTGCGTGGAAAAACAAAAAGCAAGCTAACATTAGCTCGCTTTTTGTCCGCTTTTATTATAAATGTCAATTCCAGCTTCGTGCAACATCCATTCGATATGCACACCGTATCCAGATGTTGGGTCATTTACAAATACATGGGTTACCGCTCCGACAACTTTTCCGTCTTGAATGATCGGACTTCCGCTCATCCCTTGAACAATCCCGCCTGTTTTTTCTAATAGACGTGGATCCGTTACTTTAATGACCATCCCTTTTGTTGCCGGGAACTTTTGTGGCGTTACGCTAACGATTTCAACATCAAACGCCTCAACACGATCTTGTTCAACGACCGTCAATATTTTTGCAGGTCCTTTTTTTACATCTGTCGATAACGCGATTGGCATTGGCTTGTCAAAAATGCCATTTTGAATCGGCTTCGAAAGCTTACCAAAAATACCGAACGGACTGTTCGTTTTAATATCGCCAATAACTTGTTTGTCGCTTGAAAATCTAGCTAATTTTTCACCCGGGCTTCCATTTCTTCCTTTATCAATTGCGGTTACTGTCGATCTCACAATCGTTCCATCGCGAACGACAATGGGCTTTCTCGTATCCATATCCGAAATGACATGACCGAGGGCACCGTATATATTTGATTTCGGTTCAAAAAACGTCATTGTCCCAATTCCTGCTGCTGAATCGCGAATGTATAGCCCAATGCGATACGCTTGATCATGTTTATCCTTAAGCGGGGCAAGCGTCGTTTCAAATGTGTGGCGATCACGCGCAACAGTTAGTCGCAACGGCTTACCCGTTCTTCCCGCTTCTTCAATAAACGGGGACAAATCTGTCATCTTCTCGATTTTTTTTCCGTTAATATGCGTAATCGCATCCCCGACTTGAATGCCAGCCGCTTCACCTGGAGATTGTTTTCCTCGTTCCGTTTCCACTAAATGATGACCAACAACAAGAACACCAACCGTATTTAATTTCACACCAATGGATTGGCCACCTGGAACGATTTTGAAATCAGGTAATACTTTCACGTTTACTTGCTTAATTGGGAATCCGGCCATTTGTAAAATAACATCGCTTTCCCCGACATGTTGTCCGCTAATCGCCAACTTTTCTTTTTGTTGAACATGAACAGCGTTTGTTGTTACAGCTTGGACAGAGCCAGATGCAGGCACATGAGCCGTTTGTCCTTGAAATAAAACAAGTTGTTTCGGAATGCTTACATATTTTTGAAATGGCGTTGCCATTGTTAGAACGATAAAAGAAACAAGGAGAAATGCACCTATTCCTTTTCTTAATTTGTCAAAATTCAAATGTCTTCACTCTCCTCGTTCCTACGTACACACCGAATCCTACACTATTTAATGTTGCCTGAAACAATCGAAATATAACCGGACGAAACGAAAAAACAATGCCAATGTTGGCATTTAAGCTGTTTCGTTTTTCGTTTTTGCCGCCAATTGCAATAACTCACGCGCATGCTGTTTCGTCAATTCTGTAATTTCCACTCCGGAGATCATACGGCTAATTTCGTTAATTTTTTCTTCTTCATTTAGCGCTTCGACGGTCGTTTTTGTTCGCCCGTCTATCGTTTCCTTTGCGATAAATAAATGCGTATCGGCCATTGCTGCCACTTGTGGCAAATGCGAAATGCATAATACTTGCGAATGGCGTGCCACGCGATAAATTTTTTCCGCAATGGATTGAGCAACGCGACCGCTTACACCGGTATCGACTTCATCAAAAATAATAGATGTGACACCTTGATGTTTAGAGAAAATGCTCTTTAAGGCAAGCATCATGCGCGATAATTCTCCACCAGATGCAACTTTGGCAAGCGGTTTTAACGGCTCGCCTGGATTTGTCGAAATGTAAAATTCAACTTCATCTATTCCGTTTGATTGCAACTTGACAGGGACTCCGTCAAGCAACGGATCATCGTACGATCCTTGCCGTTTTCGAAAGACGACATCAAACGTCGTTTTTTCCATGTATAAATCTTTTAGCTCTTGATGAATGTCGTCGATCAGTTGTTTCGCATATTGCATACGCAATTCGCTTATATGTTTCGCTTCAACTAATAAATCAGCGGTAATGGATTGAAGCTCAGTTTGTAATTTATGAATATGATCGTCGCGATGTTGAATCGTTTCGATTTCTTCTTCCACTTTCGCCGCATATTCTAAAATGTCACGCACCGTTTGACCGTATTTGCGTTTTAAATGGTTAATTTCACTTAAGCGACTTTCAATTTCGTCAAGCCGAAGGGGGTCGTATTCTAGCTGATCTAACTGTTCACGCAGCTGGTGAGCCACTTCTTCTAATAAGTAATAACAGTTAGACACCACTTCTTGCGCTTGTTTAAACGATGAATCAATATCGCTAACATGATCTAAATGATTCATTGCTAATCCGATCCAATCAAGCCCGCGTTGCTCCCCATAAAGCGCTTCATAACTGCTTTGTAGCGCCTCATATATTTTCTGGAAGTTAACAATTTTTCTGCGTTCTTCCATCAATTGCTCATCTTCATCTGGCTGCAGTTGTGCTTTTTGAATTTCATCAAGTTGAAATGTTAATAAATCTAATCGATGCGCCATTTGTTGTTCGTTTTCATTCAGCTTTTGTAGTTGACGCTTAATTTGTTCATACGTTGCATATAAAGCTCCGTACTCCTCTAGCGCTTCCCGAATACGTTCTCCTCCGTATTGATCTAACAAATGTAAGTGTTTACTTTCATCGAGCAACTCTTGATGCTCATGTTGTCCGTGAATATCAACGAGCGTGGAGCCGATTTCACGCAGCGTTGCAATCGTGACTAACTTTCCGTTCACACGGCAGACGCTTTTTCCATTGGCCATCAGCTCTCGGCGAAGCACGATCATGCCATCGCTTATATCGATGCCGAGTTCAGCGCATTTGTTGTAACACGGATGATCATGATATTCAAGCAAAAAAAGACCTTCAATTTCTGCTTTTGCTTCTCCATATCGAACAAACTCTGCTGAACCGCGTCCGCCAATTAATAAATGAATGGCATCAATAATGATCGATTTTCCCGCTCCCGTTTCTCCTGTTAAAACGGTGAGCCCTTTTTCAAACGAAAGCGAAAGGGATTCAATAATGGCAAAGTTTTTAATGGATAACTCTGCTAACATGTCGCATTCACACCTTTATTACAGCATGTCCAACAATCGTTTTGAAACGACTTCTGTATCTTCTGGCGTTCGGCAAATAATTAAACATGTATCATCTCCGCAAATCGTTCCGACAACTTCATCCCATTCTAAATGGTCAAGTAGCACCCCGATAGCATGCGCATTGCCAGGCAACGTCTTCATGACAAGCAAATGACCTGCCCCGTCAATTTTTACAAACGCATCCATGAGTGCCCGCTTCAGTTTTTGTAGCGGGTTAAATCGTTGATCTGCCGGCAAGCTATATTTATATCGCCCATCCATCATTGGTACTTTGACTAAATGTAGCTCTTTAATGTCACGAGACACCGTTGCTTGCGTGACGTTAAAACCTTCTTTTCGCAACATGTCAACAAGTTCATCTTGCGTTTCAATATCATGATTTGAAATAATTTCGCGAATTTTAATATGACGTTGTCCTTTATTCAACGAAAACACCCCTCCCGTGTGTATAACATTTGCATATTTATACTCCTATGTTACCGAACGATAGACGAGCAAACAAGAGGGAATAACCGTCTGTTATTCCCCCTCATGCTCTTTATTCTCTTTCAGTTCAGCATGCGCTCTAGCTACAACTTCTTCTGGAGAAACTGTCAAGCGGTTTTCCCCATTTTCTTTTCCTTCCCAACGCAAATGAAGCAAAAATTCAATATTTCCATCGCCACCCGTAATTGGCGAATGCGTTAGCCCAAGGATATTATACCCTTCTTCTCGAGCGAATGCGATGATCGTTTCTAGTACGTGCACGTGAACGCGTGCATCGCGAACAATTCCTTTTTTTCCAACAAAGTCCTTTCCTGCTTCAAACTGCGGTTTAACTAAAGCAACGACATCGCTATGCGGCACTAAAATCGTTTTTAAGACAGGAAGGATTAACTTTAATGAAATAAACGACACATCAATCGTTGCAAAGTTCGGTAAGCCGCGCTGAAAATCGCTCGGTGTGGCGTAGCGGAAGTTTGTCCGCTCCATGACGACAACACGCTCATCTTGGCGCAGTTTCCATGCGAGCTGATTGTATCCTACATCAAGAGCGTATGACAGCTTCACTCCGTTTTGCAACGCACAGTCTGTAAATCCGCCCGTTGATGCACCAATATCAAGCATAATCTTATCTTTCACTTCAAGCGAGAATACTTGCAACGCTTTTTCAAGTTTGAGTCCCCCGCGACTCACATACGGTAACGCATTTCCTTTGACCGTAAGCGGAATGTCAACTGGCACTTTTTCTCCCGGCTTGTCAAGCCGCATTTCGTTCGAATAAACAAGGCCAGCCATAATCGTTCGCTTTGCCTTTTCCCGCGTTTCCGCCAATCCACGTTCGACAAGCAATACATCTAAACGTTCTTTCTTCCCTTTCATCTCTCATGCCCTTTTTCTTTTTTTCGGTAGTAATAAACAAATACGTTCCATCACATGCTCTGTCGTCAATCCAATTTCTTCTAGAAGCTGTGACACACCACCATGTTCGATAAAGCGATCCGGTATGCCCATTCGGTCGATCACCGCTCCATGATAGCCATGATCATGAGCAAATTCAAGTACCGCGCTACCAAATCCGCCTTGAAGCACCGCTTCTTCAATTGTAAGTAACGGCATATTTTTTTGTAATAACACATGTAACATATGTTCATCAAGCGGCTTAATAAACCGAGCATTGACAACTTGTACAGAAATGCCGTCATTTGCAAGACGTTCGGCCGCTTGAAGCGCCATCGGAATCGTCGTGCCAAACGTTAAAATGGCGACGTCTGTCCCTTCGCGCAACACTTCCCATGTACCAATAGGAATTTTTTTCAATTGCTTATCCATCGGCACACCGAGACCGTTGCCGCGCGGAAAACGCATTGCAATCGGACCATCATCGTATTGAATAGCCGTATATACCATATGTTGTCCTTCATTTTCATCTTTCGGCATCATTAATACCATGTTCGGAATGTGACGTAAAAAAGCGATATCAAACACACCTTGATGCGTTTCCCCATCAGCGCCGACAAGTCCAGCGCGGTCGATGCCAAAAAACACGTTTAAATTTTGCCGGCAAATATCGTGAACAACTTGGTCGTACGCCCGTTGTAAAAAAGTTGAATAAATCGCTAAAAACGGCTTCATTCCTTGGGTCGCTAAACCAGCCGCCATTGTGGCAGCATGTTGTTCAGCGATACCAACATCATACATGCGGTCAGGAAATTCGTTTTCAAATCCTTCTAACTTTGATCCAACGGGCATCGCTGGGGTGATCGCAACAATGCGGCGATCTTCCCGCGCTAATTTACGCACCGTTTCACTAACAAGCGCACTCCAAGAAGGAGCAGATTGCTTTGTTTGAATGAAATCACCCGTTTCAATTTTATACGGTCCTGTTCCGTGCCACGTTCCGACTTTATCGTTTTCAGCAGGATGGTATCCTTTTCCCTTTTTCGTAATGACATGAACAAGAACAGGTCCTTTCGTTTTTTTCGCATAATGTAAGTTTTCAAACAAATCTTCAAAGTTATGGCCATCCACTGGTCCGAAATACGTAAAGCCTAACTCTTCAAAAAACACGCCTGACACAAGCAAATACTTAATGCTGTCTTTGAGACGTTCCGCCGTTGCCGCAAGCTTTCCACCGACAGCTGGAATTTTCTTTAATAACATTTCTAGTTCATCTTTTACCCAACGATATTTTCCTGCCGTCCGCAACCGCCCGAGTACATTATGCAACGCACCGACGTTTGGAGCAATAGACATTTCATTATCATTTAAAATAACGATCATATCTTTTTTCTCATGTCCGATATGATTTAACGCTTCAAGTGCCATTCCACCTGTTAGTGCACCATCTCCAATAATCGGAACGATATATTCATCTGTTCCTTTTAAATCGCGCGCAATGACCATTCCCATCGCAGCCGATAAAGATGTCGAACTATGTCCGGTCTCCCATACGTCGTGCTCACTTTCACTTCGTTTTGGAAACCCACATAGCCCTTTATATTGGCGCAATGTATCGAACTGACTAGCACGGCCGGTTAAAATTTTATGCACATACGATTGGTGGCCAACATCCCAAATAAGTTTATCTTTCGGGCTGTCAAATACTTTATGAAGGGCGATCGTTAATTCAACGACTCCGAGATTCGGACCAATATGTCCACCTGTTTTTGATAATTTTTCGATTAAAAATTGCCGTATTTGTTGGCTCAATTGGACTAACTGTTCATTTGACATTTGTTTTAAAAATTTCGGGTTTTGAATCGCTGTGAGATCCAACGCGACCACTCTCTTTCATGTAAGCTATAACAACTGTTATCGTACAGCTTTTTGTATTTTTAATTATACAGACAAACATGTTTGTACGCAAAAAAGAGCCGCTTACACGAACGTGTGAACGGCTAACATTTCTTTTCCACTATACCACATGTTGCTTATTTCCTCAACGCTATTAATGATCGCGCGTTTCGATGACATCGCAAATGTAATGAAGTAGCGAAGCATCGATTTCAGCTTTATCCAAAAGTGTACGTGCTTCCCTCATATGATCGCGGAGCTTCCTCTTTGCGCCATTAAGCGTCAAGAGCGAAGGATAAGTCGATTTCCCGTTGTCGATATCGCTTCTTACTTTTTTCCCGATCTTTTGTTCATCACCTTCAATGTCTAATATGTCATCACGAATTTGAAAGGCTAAACCGAGATGATCAGCAAATGCTGTTAACAGTGCTAATTGTTGTTCCGTTGCTTCACCTAATATTGCACCTGCTCGAACGCTGTATTGCAACAGCTTTCCTGTTTTATGACGATGAATGTATTCTAATTGTTGCAAGCTAATCGTTTTTCCTTCCCCTTCAAGATCGGCTACTTGTCCACCAACCATCCCTTCTGGACCGGCTGCTCTCGCTAGCTCAGCAATAAGACGAACTTTTATTTCAGGTGAAATGGCTCGGTCATCCGCTATGACTTGAAAGGCATATGTCAATAACGCATCGCCAGCTAAAATCGCATTGGCTTCACCGAATACTTTATGATTTGTCGGTTTGCCGCGCCGCAAATCATCGTTATCCATACTTGGCAAATCATCATGAATGAGTGAATACGTATGAATCATTTCAAGGGCACAGGCGATGGACATGCCGATGTCTACTGGCTTGCGAAATGTATGTAACGTTGCAAGCAATAAAAGCGGACGAATGCGCTTTCCACCTGCTTGCAACGAATATAACATCGCTTCTTTCATCGTTTGAGGTGCTTGCAACGGTTCAATATATGTTGGGAGCTGGTGTTCAATTTGTGTTTTATATTGTCGCAATAGCGATTGCATTTCCAACTTCTATTCCTCCTGCACCGTAAAAGGTTCAAGTTGCCCGTCTTCTCGCAAAATAAATTCCATTTGTTTTTCGACTTGTTGCAATTTATCGTGACAAAACTTTGATAATTTCATCCCCTCTTGAAAAAAGTGGATGGCTTCTTCAAGCAGAACGTCCCCTTCTTCTAGTTTTTGCACAATTTCTTCTAGCTTGCTCATCGCTTCTTCAAACGTCATACTTCTCCCTCCTCAATATTTGAAACAATACAATGTGCACGCCCGTCTTGAAAACGAATGTGAACGCGATCTCCTGTTTGCAATTGTGTTACTGTCTTAATGAGTTTGCTTTGCTCATCGTATGTAAGACTGTATCCTCGTTCCATAATTTTTAGCGGACTAAGCGCATCGAGTTTCGCAAGCGCTGTCGTAAGCAACCATTTTTTTTGTTTCATCACATCGTTCATGTTACGAACGATCGTCTGTTCTAACGTGCGCACACGATCGACCGCTTTTTCAATTCTCGACTGCGGATGATGAGCAAATAACGTGAGTTGCATTTGCTGAAGCTTGTTCGCCTTTTGTTTTAACATATCGTTCATTTGTCGTTGCAATCGATCAACAAGCATATCTAGCTGTTGCTCTTTTTGTTCGTAAAGCCGTTTCGGATAGCGAAAAGCATACGACGAGCGCAACGATTGCAATCGCTTTTGTTCGGCGTTCATTCGCTCTTTCATTGCTCGAATGAGACGAGTTTGCTGATCGGATACACGCGAAAGCAAATCGGCTACATGAGGCACAGCAAGCTCCGCTGCCCCTGTCGGCGTCGGCGCACGTAAGTCTGCAACAAAATCAGCAATCGTATAATCCGTTTCATGTCCGACAGCAGAAATAATCGGAATATGCGACGCAAAAATCGCGCGCGCCACAATTTCTTCGTTAAACGCCCAAAGTTCTTCAATCGAGCCGCCACCGCGTCCGACGATAAGCACATCAATATATCCCATGTCATTCGCTTTTTGGATTGATTGAACGATCGATAATGGAGCTTGTTCGCCTTGAACGAGCGTCGGAAACAAAATGACTTTCGCAAGCGGATAACGGCGGCGAATCGTCGTTAAAATATCGCGAATCGCCGCTCCTGTTGGCGATGTCACAACGCCAATATATCGCGGGAATTTTGGAATCGGTTTTTTATGCTCTTTTGCAAATAACCCTTCTTGTTCAAGTTTCTTTTTAAGTTGCTCATACGCTAAGTAAAGGGCACCGACCCCATCCGGTTGCATTTCCTTTACATATACTTGATATGTTCCGCTCGGCTCATATACCGAAATTTCACCGCGCACAAGCACAGTCATCCCGTTTTCCGGCTTAAATGTCAACTGACGATTGTACCCAGCAAACATGACCGCTTGAATGCGCGCTTGTTCATCTTTTAAAGTAAAATACATATGTCCGCGCGAATGATATGTAAAATTCGAAATTTCTCCTTTAATCCATAAATCTTGTAAGTGTGGATCAACTTCAAATTTTCGCTTAATGTATTTCGTTAACGCTGCAACCGTTACATACCTCATTTCTGCCACAGAAAAAACCTCGCTTATTCATGTTGTTCACGCGCTGCTTGTACCGTATTGTGCAGCAACATCGTAATCGTCATTGGTCCAACTCCTTTTGGCACAGGAGTAATGTAACTCGCTACTTCTTTCACATCATCAAAATCGACATCTCCGCACAACTTTCCGGTTTCTAATCGATTGACACCAACATCGATGACGATTGCTCCTTCTTTCACATACTGTGACGTAATGAGCTTCGGTTTGCCGACCGCAACAATTAAAATATCTGCTTGACGTGTCATAGCAGCTAAATCGCTTGTGCGCGAATGGCAATATGTCACTGTCGCATGTTCTCGTAAAAATAGTTGGCCGACGGGTTTGCCGACAATGTTGCTTCGTCCAACGACAACGACATGCTTTCCCGCAATGTCCACTTGCAAAGATTGAACCATATATAAAATGCCGTACGGTGTACACGGTAAAAACGTTTGCTGCCCCGTCATCATTCGGCCAATGTTGAGCGGATGAAAACCATCAACATCTTTTTCTGGCGCGATCGCTTCGATCACGTGTAATTCATTAATTTGCGATGGTAGCGGCAATTGCACTAAAATGCCATGTACCGAACGATCCGCATTTAAGCGAGCAATTTGCTCTAACAAAAACGATTCGGATATGTCGTTTGGAAAAGTAAGTAAAAGCGAGCGAATCCCAATTTCTTCACATGCTTTTTGCTTCGCTTTCACATACGATTGTGAAGCGGGGTGATCTCCAACAAGAATGACGGCCAATGCTGGCTCAATGCCTTCACGTTTTAACTGCTCGACTTCTTTTGCTAATTGTGCTCGTTTTTCTTTCGCTAATTCAAAACCGTTAATGATTTGCGCTGCCATAAGTCCTTCTCCCCCTTTTTCGTTTAAGACAATGTTTCTTTTATTTTTGCAAGCACGCCATTAATAAAGCGACTTGATTTTTCATCACCAAATACTTTTGCTAGCTCAACCGCTTCATCTATGCTTACACTTAGCGGAATATCATCCATATACTTCATTTCAAATACAGCCATGCGTAAAATGGAGCGATCGACGTTAGCAACACGTTCTAACGTCCATTTTTCTAAATGTTGACGCAATATGTCGTCAATCTCTTTTTGATGCTCAACGACACCAAAAACGAGCGTTTCCATAAATGGATCCGTTTCCGTTTCAACGACGTTCGCGATCGCTGCGTGCGGCTCAATGTCTCCAACGTCAATTTGAAACAATGCTTGCAACGCTTTTTCTCTTGCTGTATGCCGTTTCATGACCAAACCCCTTTCTATCATATTGTCGAAAATTATATCATGATCATACCATATTTCGCCGAAAGAAAACACTCACACATCAAAAAAGGGCGATCTCATAAACGAGATGGCCCTTTCTCTTATTACTCGACTTCCGCCTCTACTTTGGGTGTTTCAAATTGAACGCCAACAACATGAACGTTCACTTCAGCTGTTTCTAATCCTGTCATCGTCAATAATGCTTGACGTACGTTTTCTTGGATTTTTTGTGAGACGTTCGGAATCGATACGCCAAAATTCATCACACAATAAATATCAATGACAATGCCGCGGTCTGTTAAATCGACTTTTACGCCTTTGCCATGATTTTTTTTGCCTAATCGCTCAACGACACCAGCCGCAAAGTTGCCGCGCATTTGCGCTACACCTTCAATTTCAGAAGCGGCAATACCTGCGATGACTTCAATAACTTCTGGCGCAATTTCCACTCTGCCTAGACTGTTATGTCCATTTCCCATTTCTAATACATGTTCAGACATAGCGAATCCCCTCCTTTATCTTTAAGAGTTCATTATATCGTATGTTTCTAAAAACTTTGTATTAAAGTTTCCTTCGACAAATTTTTCATGCTCAAGCAGTTTTAAATGAAACGGAATCGTCGTATGGATGCCTTCGATGACAAATTCACTTAAGGCACGTTTCATACGGGCAATCGCTTCTTCACGCGTCGGTGCATGAACAATCAGTTTGGCAATCATCGAATCGTAGTATGGCGGAATCGTATAGCCAGGATAAGCAGCTGAATCGACTCGTACACCAAATCCACCCGGCGGCAAATACATTTGTATTTTTCCAGCTGAAGGCATAAAGTTTTTCGCAGGATTTTCCGCATTGATTCGGCATTCGATGGCCCAGCCGTTAAATGTGACGTCTTCCTGCTTCAGCGTCAACTTCTCACCTGATGCCACGCGAATTTGTTCTTTTATTAAATCCACGCCTGTCACCATTTCAGTTACTGGATGTTCAACTTGAATGCGCGTATTCATCTCCATAAAATAAAACTGACGATTGCGATAGTCGTAAATAAATTCGACTGTTCCTGCCCCTGTATAATGAACCGCTCGGGCTGCTTTGACAGCTGCTTCCCCCATTTTTTGACGCATGTCTTCATCAAGAACTGGGGATGGCGTTTCTTCCAACAATTTTTGCAAACGACGCTGGATCGTACAATCACGCTCTCCGAGGTGAATGACGTTTCCATATGAGTCTGCTAGCACTTGAATTTCAACATGTCGGAAATCTTCAATGTATTTTTCAATATATACCCCCGGATTTCCAAACGCGGTTGCCGCTTCTTGCTGCGTGATCGTAATGCCTTTGATAAGCTCTTGCTCATTTCGAGCGACGCGAATCCCTTTTCCGCCACCGCCTGCGGTTGCCTTAATAATAACAGGATACCCGATTTCATTCGCTAGCGCAATTGCCTTATCGATACTTTCAATAATTCCTTGTGAACCTGGAACGATTGGTACTCCAGCTTGTCTCATCGTTTCACGTGCGACATCTTTTGTACCCATTTTTGTAATTGCTTCCGGACTCGGTCCGACAAACGTAATATTACATTCCCGACAAAGTTCAGCGAAATCAGCGTTTTCAGCTAAAAATCCATATCCCGGATGAATGGCATCGCATTGTGTTAACGTCGCCACGCTCATTAGATTTGTAAAGTTTAAATAGCTGTCTTTTGATGTTTTCGGACCGATGCAATATGCTTCGTCTGCCAATTGGACATGAAGCGCTTCGCGATCCGCCTCCGAAAATACAGCGACTGTCTCAATGCCAAGTTCTTTGCACGCCCGAATAATTCGAACAGCAATTTCCCCACGGTTGGCAATTAACAATTTTTTTATCATGACCATCGCTCCTTTATTCAGGCTTCACAAGGAATAAAGGTTGTCCATATTCAACGAGCTGGCCGTTTTTCACAAGCACCTCTACAATTTCCCCATCGACTTCTGCTTCAATTTCGTTAAATAACTTCATCGCCTCAACAATACATACAATCGTATCTTTTTTCACTTTATCGCCAACTTTGACGTAAGGTGCTGCATCTGGTGATGGTGCCGCATAAAACGTACCGACCATCGGCGATGTGATTGTATGTAAATTTTCTGTTGAAACAGCTTGTTTTTCCGGTTTTACTTCTTCTTTCACTTCTACTTTTTCGACAACCGATGCTGGTTGTTGCTGAACAACAGCAGCTTGTGGCACGTCCACTTTCGATGCAGCAACGACAACTTGTTCGGCTGCTCCAGCTTTTTTCATTTTAATTTTTGAACCATCATGTTCGTATACAAACTCGACGATATTTGAATCATTGACTAATCGAATTAATTCGCGAATTTCTTGGATTTTCAACATAAACCTACACCCCTCAACCCATCATTTGTAGAAAAAGATTATACAATACCATGATACGACACACCTTTTCCATTATTCAATAAAATGATAAAAAAATGTTAGGAATTTTATATCTGGTCATAAAAACAATTATTATATAGTATTATAAAATTCACTTTCAACCGAAAAAAAATAACCGGATGTCCGGTTATTTTTGGAATCGAACAGCTACATCTTGAACGCGACCAAGTTCACTTTGAACGAGCTGAATAATTTCGTTGGCTGCTTTTTCCGAATGTTCTTTCGCTTTTACAGTAATATGCACTTGATTTTCATGGGCGCGAACAAGGGCATCGTCATATCCTTTTGATTTAATTAACGTTTCTAACACTGCTTCTTTTTCTGCAATATTGGAAAGTTGTTGCAACTGGTCAATCGCTTTGTTTTTCTCTTCAGCAGATACGTTATTGGAAGCGACAATCGCGTTCAATTCTTGGCGCAATTTGCTTCGCTCATCTTCAATTTCTAGTCGAAGTGCTGTAAATAAATCATCGCTTGTTGCATTGTTTTGTTCGACAGTCACTTCTTCTTCGTTCGCCACTTCTCCTTCGTTCGCCACTTCTCCTTCGTTCGCCACTTCTTCTTCGTTGGCCACTTCTCCCTCGTTCGCCACTTCTTCTTGCATCGCTTCATCCGTCGGTTTTAAATCTTTTTCATTGTTTGCTTCTTCTTTTTGCTCGAACGCCACTTCCTCTGTAAGCTGAGGACTTGTTACATAATACACCGATAAAACGACAACTAAACTAAACATCGTTAATAACCAAACTGTTTGCTTTTTCAACATATGTTCTCCCCCTTATTTTTTTGGTAAAACAGCAACACGATGGCTCGGAACGTTTAACGTTCGCGTCACCGCTTCGACAATCCATTTTTTCACTTGCACTTGATCGGCTCCTTTTGCCACGACGAGCACACCGCGAATGTCTGGCTTTTTCGTTTGTAAAATAAGCGGTGTTTCTTCGTCCCCTTTGCGCACGATCACGACTTTTTCGTCTGCTGACTCATCTTCAATTTGGCGCTTTCCGCCTTCTTTATCTTCTTCCACCGTTCGTTTTTTCTGAACGGTCACATTTTTTTCTAACACATTTTGTTCTGTCGCATCGACATTTACAATGACTTTTACTTCACCAACACCAACAATCGCTTCCAACGCTTCTTTAAGTTGTTGTTCATATCTCTGTTCATAATCCGCAATTTGTTTTAGTTTTTTTTCTTCATCGGTTTGGCGAAATACAGCTTGAGTCGTTTCTTGTTGAACTTTTTTCGACGATGAAAAGTTGAACACGTTGCCAAATATCATAAATGATAAACCGACAACTAAAATAAGCGCTATTAAACCATTTTTTTCAATCCATTGTTTCACCCCTCCCTACTCCCTCCTTTCTAGGCGAATCGTGATCGTTTGTGGGTCTACTCCCCACATGTTTGCTAAAAAGCGAGCGATGTCATCATGTTCATTTGTTATTTGTGGCGATGACTCAATGCGAATCGGTTTGACAACAGAACTTGTTTCTTCTGCTAATTCAACCGTAATCGCCTCAATCGGAGGGGGGTTTTGTTCCGTCTCCCCTATCGTCAATGAAATGTCCGTCACCGTTAAACCATATGTGCGCATCAACTCCTCAGCCGCGATGTTCTTCAGCTGGACAGCCATTTGTTCTAAAATATATGCACGTTGTGAGGCTTGTATTTCTTTTTTCTTAGTTTCAATGTTATTTTCAAGCGCTTCATTTTGTTGTTGCTGAAGCGAAGCAAGCCATGTATCTACATCTCCGTGAAACAAACGAAAAAGCGGAGAAAACAAGATGAAAATAAACAACAAACCGACAACCATTTTGACATACTTTTGAAACGAGCCGTTTGGCAAAATCAAGTCAATAATTACGACTAGCAAGATGAATGTAATGATATGGGAAATCCATTCGGTCAATAGTTCCACAACGCCTATCTCCTTTCAGCGAACCATCATCGTTAAATTTCCTGCTGCAATAATGACAGTCATACTTAAGAAAAACATAAGCGATACGATCATAAGAGCGACGAGCACGTACATGATACTTTTGCTCATCACGCTTAAGCAGGAAATGACGATGCCGCCTCCCATCGGCTGTAAGATCGCTGCTGCTAGTTGATAAATAATAGCAATAACTAAAATTTTGAGCGCTGGAAACGCTGCAATGAAAAGCAATAAAGCGACACCGAACAAGCCAACTGTATTTTTTAACAAGACGGAAGCGGTCACGACTGTATCTGCCGCATCCGTAAACATTCGCCCGATAATCGGAATAAAATTTCCTGCCATAAATTTAGCTGCTCGTATCGCCACTCCATCAGCAATCGCCGTTGTCGCTCCTTTGACGGACAACACACCGAAGAAAATAGTTAACATGACCGCTAGTGAACCGATGCTAATGTTGCGCAACAAATCCGCTAATTTTGTTACTTTATAATGTTCGCTCAATAAACTGACGATGCTCAAAATCGTCGCTAAAAATAATAGCGGCAACGAGAAATGCTCAATGACGGTTCCTGTGATATTCATAAAAAACAGTACAATCGGGTGAAAAAAAGCAACGGATACAACGCCTCCTGATGACGCCATAAGCGCAAGTAAAATCGGCAAAAGAGCAATCATAAAACTTGTCATCGTCTGAATCGCTTCTTTCGCGTATGTGACAGCAAGGTGAAAGCTATTTAACGCAATAATCATAAGCACCATATAAACAACCGCATGAGCGACTTTACTGACGGCATGGTGGGAAAAGGCGTTTTGTAGTGATTGTAAAAATAAGCTAAATACCGTTAATAAAATGAGCGTGCCGAGCAATTTTCCATTCGCCATAAGCTCGTACAATAAAAATTTGATCAACGCTTGCAACCATTCGCTGAGCGACAGTTCTTTCTCTCCGTTAATAAACTGCCAAAAAGATCCTTTTTGACTTTCTGGCAATAGCCCGCCATACTGTTGGACAATATCATCCCAATATTGTTTAATGGACTCAACGCCAACTTGTTCTGCTTGTTGTTTCACAAGTTCATTCGTTGGTGGCGAAGCTTGTACAACGGAAGGCAAGAAAAAGAGAAGAAAGAAAAATAAGATGGGAGCGCGCCTCATGTCATCACCCCTTCATCGGAAGAAAACTTAAAATCGTTTCGATTAGAGCAGTTAAAATCGGAATCGCCATCGCCAAAATTAAAATTTTTCCACCAAGTTCAATTTTTCCAGCGATCGCTCCTTGTCCCGCATCTTTCGAAATTTGTGCGCCAAACTCAGCAATATAAGCAATGCCGATAATTTTTAAAATCGTTTCGACGTACACCGTTTGGACGTGCGCTTCGTTTGCTAACGTTTGAACCATGCGAAAAATATCTTGAATGCGATCAATTAAAAATAAAAAAATAACAGTTCCGACAAAAATGGTTAACAAAAGTGAAATATTCGATTTATGTTCGTTTAAAATCGTCACTAAAAATGTAGCAATTAGCCCAAGCCCGACAATTTGCAAAATATCAATGGGTATTCCCTCCTAACTTTGAAACAAAAAAACAGATTTAATTTTTTGAAATAAATCTTGAACAATCGAAATGACTAAAAACAAAATATAAATAAAACCTAATAATGTGACCCATTGAGCATATTCCTTTTTCCCGAATCCTTCTAGCACAGTATGCAAAAAAGCAACGACAATGCCCACACCAGCAATGCGGAAAATTAAATCAACGTCAACGCCCATTTTGAATGTCCTCCTCTATATGAGTAAAAGCACGATGAGAATGCCCGTTAATACGCCTAAACTTTTCATCATTTTTTCATAGCGCTGTTGCTTTTCGATGGCATCTCCTTCTTCTCTCTCTAAATGCACCATCGTTAAACGAATGTAATTTTGTTGAATTTCATGATCGTATTGTCCAAGCGTCTCGCCAAACTGTTTCATAATCTCGAACTCTCCTTGTTTTAAGGCGGTCATTTTCCATATTTCATGTAAACTTTCTTCCCACGCTTGGCGAGCGTTCATCGTTCCTTTTTGTAACTTTTGCGCAAACGTTTCAAACAACCATGACAACGGTTTCGATAGTTGCTGTGATAATCGAAACGCAGCATCCATCAACGGCGTATGCCCGTACATAATTTCTGCTTCAAGCGACTGCAACGCCATTTTTAATTGCCGCAACTGTCTTGTGCGCTCACGTAAAAGTCGCGAAGCTTCAAAACCAGACCATGTCGTCGCCAATATAATGCATATCGCTCCAATCCATTTCATTCACATCACGCCCATCTTTCGGTATATATCGCGACCGTTTTGATCGCGAATGGTTTGAATCGTTCCTGGACGACCGATATTTGTCAATTCAACAAACCGTTCAAATACAGCTTGTTCTATAATCGGACGCAGCGATGGACGCTTCATCATATCGTCTAGATGGCGACCGTGAGCCGTCATAAATAAACCTACTCCGGCATGAACCGCTTCTAAAATAGCCGTGCAATCCGCTTCGCTTCCAATTTCATCGACAACAAGAACGTCCGGGCTCATCGAACGAATCATCATCATCATCCCTTCTGCTTTTGGGCATGCATCGAGCACATCAACGCGATAACCGAATGTAAATTGCGGAATACCTTTAACACAACCGGCAATTTCTGAACGTTCATCAACGATGCCTACTTTTTTTGAAGGAATGTGTCGCTCTTTTATCCCTATGCTAATCATGCGTGCGATATCACGAAGAAGCGTTGTTTTTCCTGTTTGCGGTGCCCCAATGATCATCGTATTAAGCCATCGTCCATCGTATAAATAAGGAAGGAGCGGGTCAGCGATGCCGATTTGTTGCCGAGCCATTCGAATATTAAATGATGTAATATGTCGGATCGCTTTTACTTTTCCGTCTTCTGTAATCACTTTTCCAGCTAAACCGACTCGATGCCCTCCTTGAATCGTAATGTATCCCTTTTTCAACTCTTCTTCGATCGTATAAAGAGAATATTGGCTTAATTTATTTAATAGTTCGATGCCTTCTTCCATTTGTACGACATGGGGACATATGTACGACCTCCCACTAACGATCACTTCAAGTGGTCGATGAATCCGAATGCGAATTTCTTCCATCGTGGCGAACTGGGAAGCAATAGGCAACGATTGGATTGCATGAACGAACGTTTTAGGCAACAGATCAAACACCGCTTGCATCCTCTTTCCTCCCTTCATTTCACAACATAAATACCGATCAATATACATACAACTCCAGCGCCGATCCATACGAGCTTAAACAATGACAACTCATTCGCCACTGCAACAAGCCCAACCATCATGACAATTAAAAAAATGGTCGGTCCAACAACTGCGAGCAATGTATTGACCGCAATCGCCTTTTTTACATCATTCAGCGACAACATGACAATTGCTGCGCTTAATTCAATCGCTGCAGATAAAAACCGTAAACCTGCCATCGTCCAAACAGTCGCATCAATTTTCATCGCATCCTCCTTGTACAACGGTGCTAGTACAACGTATGCGGAAATGGGACAATTCAGAAGTATAGAGAGGAAAAATTCGCGAGGAATGTGTTTGCAAATAAAAAATCGCCCCGCTTTTTCGCAGGACGATTCTTTATTACGCACGTGATACGTATGTGCCGTCTGTTGTGTTAATAATTAATACATCGCCTTCGTTGACGAAGAAAGGTACTTGAACGACAAGACCTGTTTCTAACGTTGCTGGTTTGGAGCCACCTGATGCCGTATCACCTTTAATGCCTGGCTCTGTTTCGACAACTTTTAACTCAACTGTATTTGGCAATTCGACACCAATCGTTTCGCCTTGATACATCATAATAAATACTTCCATGTTTTCTTTTAAAAACTTTAATTCATGTTCAATTTGTTTTGCAGGCAGTTCAATTTGCTCATATGATTCCATATCCATGAACACATGTTGATCGCCGTTTGCATATAAATATTGCATTTTGCGGTTGTCGATTTGTGCTTTGTTTACTTTTTCACCGGCGCGGAATGTTTTTTCTTGAATCGCGCCTGTGCGCAAGTTACGAAGTTTTGAGCGAACGAACGCTGCACCTTTTCCTGGTTTAACATGTTGGAATTCGATGACGCGCCAAATGTCACCGTCGACTTCAATCGTTAAGCCTGTACGAAAATCGTTTACTGAAATCATGTTCATTTCCTCCTACGTCTATAAAATGATGAGTTCTTTTGGTGAAAGAGTGAGCCGCTCATTGCCGTTTTCTGTAATGACGATGTCGTCTTCAATGCGGACACCGCCTAATCCCGCTATGTAAATGCCTGGTTCAACCGTCACAACCATCCCCGGCTGTAGCACTGTATCCGAACGCATCGAAAGCGCTGGCATTTCATGCACTTCCATGCCGAGCCCATGTCCTGTGGAATGCCCAAAATATTCGCCAAATCCGCAAGCAGAAATGTAATCGCGTGTGAGCGCATCTGCCTCTCGCCCTGTCATCCCCGGGCGAATGTGTTCAACACCGCGAAGCTGGGCTTGCAGTACGACATCATATATGCGCTTTAATTCATCGCTTACATCTCCAACTGCAACCGTTCTCGTAATATCGGAGCAATATCCTTTATAGTATGCGCCAAAATCAAGCGTGACGAACTCGCCTTTCTCAATCACTTTCTCTGTCGCCACCCCATGTGGCAATGCTGAGCGCACACCAGAGGCAACGATGATGTCAAACGATGAACTTGTCGCTCCTTGTTTGCGCATAAAAAATTCCAACTCATTCGCCACGTCTATTTCACGCACACCCGGGCGAATAAAATCGAGAATATGGCGAAAAGCGGCATCGGCAATCTCGGCTGCTTCCTTTAATATCTTAATCTCTGATTCCGACTTAATCAAGCGTAACTTTTCAACTGCGCTTGAAACCGGAACGAGCGTTGCTTTGATCGCTTTTTCATACGCTGAAAACGTTGCATATGAAAGATCGTCTTGCTCAAATCCAAGCTTTTTGATGCCTAAGCGCTCGACTTGTTTCGCCACTTCTTCAATAAGCGTTTGTGTATGTTGGACAATTTCATATCCTTCAATTTGTCTTGTTGCTTGCTCAACGTAACGAAAATCGGTAATAAATACTGCCTCTGTTTCGCTAATTAGAGCAACCCCTGCTGTTCCTGTAAAATTCGTCATATAGCGACGGTTATAGTCGTTTGTAATAAGAAATCCGTCAATGTCATGCTCAGCAAATTGCGCACGAAGTTTTTGTACTTTATCCAATGTTATTTCCCCTTCCCTTCAACCATATCAAGCAACGCCAAAATCGCCAATCGATACCCGTTCACACCGAGCCCGACAATTTGCCCAGCTGTTACGGGAGCGATGACAGAATGATGACGAAACGGCTCTCTAGCGTGAATGTTTGAAATATGTACTTCAATGACTGGCGTTTGTACGCTTGCAATCGCATCGCGCAGCGCATAACTATAATGCGTAAACGCTCCTGGATTAAAGACAATGCCGTCATATAACGATTCCGCCCGATGAATTTGGTCAATTAACGCCCCTTCATAATTGCTTTGATAGCAAGTTAACTCCGCCCCATATTCACCAGCAAATTCCGTTAACTGTTTTTCTAGTTGAGCAAGTGTCGTATGCCCGTAAATGTGCGGCTCCCTCATACCGAGACGATTTAAGTTCGGACCGTTTAAAAGGAGGAATCGAACCATTCCCCCTCTCCCCCCTTTGCTGATCAAAATACATATGGTTATTTTACCACATTGACCTGTTTTTGTCGCCCCATCTCTGCAACTTCAAATGAAATGGAATAACCGATAAACATTCCATATAGAATGTAAAAACATATCATCGTGATGACGGTATTTCGCTCAAGCTGGGGAACAGCTTTTAACTGTGGAAAAATCGGATTTAATACATAAAAAACAAGCACCCATAATGCGAGACCGAAAGCAACGCCCGGCCAAACGCCTTGGCGATTTTTTAAAAAAGCGTAGTACGCAAACGCAACAATGATAGAAGCAAGTCCAATGACTAAAATGGCAATCGTCTGACCGAGTGCCCCATTTTTCCAATCACCGATTGCCCACGGCTGCAAAATAAAATTTGGCGCTACTTCTGTAAAATGAAAAAAATAAGCACAATATGCGAGGAAGCTCCAAAATACTCCTCCAATAAAACCGATCAACGCAACTTTTGCTAAAACAGGCATTTGCTTTTCTCTTTTGTTTTGTTCAAGTTGTGCGTCTTGTTTCGTTTTTGTTTGCACAGCTACCACCTCCGTTTTTATCTTGTCCAAAATGTTGGATCTCATGTGTATCCTTTCTCATTTTTGGCAACAATACAAATACAATCAACACATCGACCTAGAGGTTTTTGTCGTTTTCTTGTAGAATATAAGAAAAAAGAAAAAATAGGTTGGTGTCTTCTTATGAACAAAAACGTATATGGTGGGCAAGCGGTCATTGAAGGTGTCATGTTTGCAGGGCGCAATCATTACGTGACAGCCATTCGTCGCAAAGACGGTTCGATTGAATATTTTCATGTTCCACGTCAAGCAAACAAAGCGCTTTCCTCGTTAAAAAAAATTCCGTTTCTTCGCGGCATCCTTGCCATTATTGAAGCAAGTGCAAACGGATCAAAACATTTGCAGTTTTCTAGCGAACGATACGATCTCGATCCGAACGAAGATGAAACGTTGCAAACCGAAGCACCGTCCAAATGGACGATGATTTTAGGTGTTGCACTCGTCGGCGTGTTATCGTTTCTATTTGGAAAATTTATTTTTACACTTATTCCTGTATTTTTAGCGGAACTAACGCGACCGATTTTTTCATCAAATACAGCCCAAATACTCATTGAAGGGTTTTTTAAACTTCTTTTGCTTTTAGGGTATATTTACTTTATCTCGCTCACTCCACTTGTAAAACGACTGTTTCAATATCACGGGGCAGAACATAAAGTAATTAATACCTATGAAAACGGTTTGCCTTTGACGGTTGAACATGTACAAAGGCAATCTCGTCTCCATTATCGTTGTGGTAGTAGCTTCATTTTATTTACTGTCATCATCGGTGTATTTGTTTATATGTTCGTACCAACTGAACCGCTTTGGGTACGCGTGTTAAACCGACTTGCGCTTATTCCAGTCGTGTTAGGTTTGTCTTTTGAAGTGTTGCAAATGACAAATGCGTTACGAGACGTCCCGGTGTTACGTTGGCTCGGTTACCCAGGCTTATGGTTGCAGCTATTAACAACAAAAGAGCCGACTGACGATCAAGTCGAGGTAGCTATCGCATCATTTCAACGTTTGCTTGAATTAGAGGGAGAAGCGACGAAACAGCAAGAAGAAGTGGTGTAACAATAAAGGAGGTGGATCGATTGCGTCGGCGCCCATTCCCACTTATCACTTTGCTTATTATACTCGCTATTTTTGGGATTTCTTATCGTCTATGGAACGATCCCATTCAGTTGCTCAAACAAGGGCTGATCATCATTTTCGTAGTAGCTGTCTTTTACGGCATATACAAACGAATACAAAAACAACGCATGAATCATTCGTATCAAAAAGCGGTAAAACAATCAAAAAAACTCCTCCATCAAAAAACGAAGCCGACGTCGAAAAAACAGCCACGTCCAACCGCTTTAAAGAAAAAACATGCCACTCATTTAACAGTCATTGAGGGCAAAAAAGGAAAGAAAAAAAATCGGGCTTCTTTTTAACCCGATTTTTTCTTTTTAATATGTCCATGTTTTTAAAAATTGCTCTGCCCGTTCTTTTCCAAACGAAATAAGTTTCTTTTTTTCTTCATCGGTCATTGAAAAATCTGTGGCAACGACGTGTTTGATAGGGAGAAAAATAATGTCTTTCTCATGACGACGGGAAATGTATCGTTCATCGTGCGCCTCGCGCATCGTTTGAAACAACGCTTCATACAAGTCAATCGCATTATTAATTTTCTTTTTTGCTTTTTGCGCCTGACTTGCGCCTAATTTTATACCAAGAACAGGCCGTTTTTTTCGATCTTCATCGAATAAAAAAATCGGAAAATTGCTCAATAAGCCACCATCAACGACAATATGCTTCCCTTCATCTGTCTTTAACCGTACAGGCTCAAAAAAATAAGGGATGCCGGCGCTCATTCTGACCGCTTTTGCGACCGAGAAACGAAGAGGATCGATGCCATATTTCGGTAAATCATCTGGCAAAATAAGCATCGTCCCATTTGTTAAATCGGAAGCGACGACGCATAATCGTTCATGAGGCAAATCTGCAAATGTGCGCACTCCTTTTTTGCTTAGTTGTTCAGCTATCCATTGTTCAAGCTTTTTTCCTTTATATAATCCCATTTTCCGATAAAGTAAAAGCCATTTTAACCACGCATACGGAACGATTGTACGCCGCTCATCAAGAAAATCCATTAAATTGAGATCTTCCGTCATTTCCAATATTTCCTTACTTGTAAACCCTGCGGCGATAAACGAAGCAATGAGCGCACCTGCACTCGTACCGGCAAGCCGTTTAAAACGAAAGCCTTTCTTCTCAATCGCTTCATATGCTCCAATTAATGCAAATCCTTTAACGCCTCCGCCGGAAAATACACCGTCAATTTCCATGATCCTCCCCCCTCGTCATATATGTATGAGAAAAGGGATAGGTTGAGCTTAAAAAACAAAAAAAAGAACAAGCGTTTATGCCTGTTCTTGCTCGTTTTGTTTTTGAATGTTGCGAAGCGCTTCAAGACGTGATTGATCTTCTTCAAAATATTGCACTAAGTCGCCGATGCGGTCGATCGCATTCCAGCTTAAATGATGTTCGATTCCCTCAACATCACGGTAAATGTTCTCTTCATCTACGCCAATGATGCGCATAAATTGTTCAAGCAGCTCATGACGATACACGAGTCGCTTACCAATTTTTTTTCCTTTTGGGGTAAGTACGAGCCCTCGGTATTTTTCATATACTAAATATTCGTCTTTATCAAGCTTTTGCACCATTTTCGTCACAGAGGAGGGATGAACAGATAACGCTTCGGCAATATCGGATACACGGGCATATCCTTTTTCTTCGATCAATATATAAATTTGTTCAATATAATCTTCCATGCTTGGTGTTGGCATACGGTTCCCTCCTAAACAAACATCCGCAATCATTATGATTATAACATGTTTACCAAGCATGACAACTACTTACGTAAATTTGCATTCAATCGTTCAAATAGCTCAAAATATCTTTCTTCCCAGCCGTCATGCATGTAAATTGGTGCGACGATAAAGCCGAGCGGATAATGGAGCGCTTCTGGTTCAAAATAAACAAGCTGAGGAATAAATGATTTCATTCGATCACCTCCATGTTAGTATGTTTGATTGTCATGAGGTGATGAAATACAATTTTTGTTATCACTCATAATAAAAAAGGAACGGAGGGTTCCCGTCCCTTTTTCCATCACAAACCGCATTTTAATTGCGCACCGCAGCTTGTGCACGTGTTGCAGCCACCGATTTCTTCGACCGTTCCCTCGCGGCATACCGGGCAAATGTTGCCGACTTCCGAACCGATCGTGACGTCCGTTGCCCGTAAATCTGGAATCGTTTCAACGAGGGCAACTGCTCGCTTTTTCGGTTCCTCTGGAAGGAGCTCAAGCTGCTCTTCGACCACATTTTCTTCCGCTTTCAATGTCAATACTTGCGCATCGCGGCTACCGTCGACATATACTGTACCGCCTTTTGCGCCACCTCGCCATAACCGCTCGTACACTTTTTGCACTTGTTCGACCGTATAGCCGCGCGGCGCGTTCACTGTTTTCGATAGGCTGGAGTCGACCCAACGTTGAATGATGCATTGCACATCCGCATGTGCTTCTGGCGATAAATCCATGGCGGTCACAAACCAATGTGGTAAGTTGTTCGGATCCGCTTCTGGATGTTTGTCCAAATATTCTTGAACGATATCCGCCTTCACTTCAATAAACTTACCAAGACGCCCACTTCGATAATAAGAAAAGGAAAAATATGGTTCAAGTCCTGTGGACACACCGATCATGGTCCCTGTGGATCCAGTCGGAGCAACCGTTAATAAATGCGAGTTGCGAATACCGTATTTTAAAATATCTTGGCGAATATCGTCCGGCATGTTTTTCATATAACCGGTGTGAATGAACGCTTCGCGCAATTTCATCGTTTCTTCTTCTGTTTCACCGACTAAAAACGGAAAGCTTCCTTTTTCTTTTGCGAGCTCAATGGACGCACGGTACGCTGTTGTCGCGATCGTTTTAAACAGTTCGTCAACTAACTGATTGCCCTCTTCGGAGCCGTACTCTTTTTCGCAATAAATGAGCAAATCAGCTAATCCCATGACGCCAAGACCGATGCGGCGCTCCCCAAGCGCTTGCTTTTTATTTTCTTCAAGGAAATACGGGGTTGCGTCAATAACGTTATCTTGCATACGGACGCCAACTTCAACCGTACGCTTTAATTTTTCATAATCAACGACTTTCTTTTCTTTATCGACCATATTTGCCAAATTAATCGCGGCTAAATTGCACACAGAATAAGGTGCGAGTGGTTGTTCCAGTTATGTTACCCTAGGGGCTTTTTATCCCCTAGTTCTAACGGTTCATTTCCCGTTAGCTCAGCATACATCTTCATTGCACACGCTTTTCATAAATTTAATTAACTCTTTCCTTCCCCGATCTTCTCCAAATACTGATTTTGAGATGACTCTGAGATCTTTAACTTGAAATTCCCTTTCAATATCCCTAATTAAGGATTGAATAGTAGTTTTGATTTTGTTTAAAGGTGTTTTAACAACTATATCTGAGTTTTCTCTTGACCATTTAATAATATATTCCCGTATATTATGGTGTACCTCACTTCTTATTTCAACATATGTGTTTGTGGCATGCCTAATTGCCCGATGACCTGCACAAGTTCGACTGCAAAACTTTTGTTTTGAAGTAATGATAACTTTAAATATCTTTCCACACTCTTCACAAGTTCTGGTTTCTCTTGGCTTTTTTATTTTTCCTTTCTGAGCTAAACCTGACTTTTTTAATCCTTCCAACATTCTTTGTTTTGCTATACCATTAGATAGCCATAAGCTTCTAGTATGCTCTCCTATTTTCTTTTTAGTTTCCTCGTCATGTTTTAAATTATAATGACCATTAAGTTCACCATAAGCGACTTTACTAATAGTGGTATTTTCTGATTTTATCCATTCCTCAATAGTTGATGTTAAAGAAAAAGGCAATGTTTTATACAAGTCAAGCAGCTCTTCATAAGAGATTAGTTCACACTTTATATGATGCTGTTCCTCAATAATATTCAATGCTTCTCTCGCATTCTTTTTTGCGTCTTTACTTCTCGATTTAATTTCCACTATTTTAACAAGTTTTCCTTTTTGATCATATAAGAAGAAGTCGGGTTTATACAATTTATATCCAATATCAAATACACAATCTTCGTAGCTCCAAGGAATTGAGTGATGATCAAGATATTTGGCATACGCATATTCATATGAGCTCCGTAAATAATGTCCTTTATAAAAACCTGCATATCCCCTGTTCATAACGCCACCTTAATTCTCTTTAAATACGAATAATAATTAAAGCGTGTGCAATGCTGCGGCCTCGTGGGTGGATTATATTCTGCTTTCGCAGGTTCACCACCTATGCGTTGCCCCTGACTGAGTTTTTAGGCTCAGCCTTCGGTTCGGGTTAGCATCTCAGCCTCCCCGCTTAATTCCGCAGTTTTTTACGTGAGGCGATTATTCACCACACGGATTTGTTGCGACTACTTTTTGTCCGTACGCTCTTGCATTCGTCATGTCGTTGGCGTTGTCGATAAAGAAAATACCCGGTTCGGCAGAATACGTTGCGCAAATGTTGATGAGCTTCCATAGCTCGCGCGCGCGAATTTTCCGATAGACGCGAACGCGATAACCCATTTTCTCCCATTCACGTACATCGCCGACTTCATGCCATTTTTCGTTATAAATGCGCATTTCTTCTTCCGAATACGTTTCCACATCTGGAAAGCGCAATTCATACTCTTCGTCGTTTTCTACTGCTTCCATAAACTCTTTCGTTAAACAAACGGAAATGTTTGCACCTGTTAAAAAGTCTGGATTGTGCACGCTATACGTACCGCCTGTCCGCAACTTTTCTTCCGCGTCTTTAATAATTTTTTCGCTAAAACCCCCGTATCCTGGGATGTTTTTATAGTTGACGATTCCTTGATACATCGCGCGCTCTTGTTCAGTAAGTGGCGTAAACTTTAATTTTTCTTTCGCTGCTTTTTGAATGCCTTCATCCTCTGTATTTTCAAGCAAGTAGCGCAAAATGCGCGGATTTTGCATTTTTGAAATAATAAATTCAATAATGTCCGGGTGCCAATCGGCCAGCATAATCATTTGAGCGCCACGCAATTTGTTACTCACTCATTTGAGTGGGCTAGGTCATTTCTGCCTAGCTCTCTGTCTTTCGAACAGAGATCAGACTATATCATCAAAGAAGAGAATACTTGGCTATATCCTTCTTTATGGAGATCTTTTGCTTTTTTCAATATCTCTTCTTTGTCTCGCGCCTCGTAACCTCGTTGTCGAGTGTTACGATTTACTCCTTCCATGGTTCCCCTCACTCCAAACATTTTTATTTATTACATTCATTGTATGGAGAACTGTAGGAAGTTTCAATAGTCGTTGAACCTTCATCTCCGTTTCCAGAGATGCTTGGCTGCTGGTCGCCCATTGTTCCATCCAATTGATTTTTACACCGTCACGCTTGCCGTTGCCAGCTACGTTGTGGTTCAATTGGCTTTAGGGGGTTCCAGCAATTCGCGAGATTTTACTCCCGCCAATGGCACTACTTTAACGGGAGCCACCTTGTTCGACAAGATGGGTTAGTTTTGCAATGTCGTCTAGCCATGACACCGATCCGGACGATTTTCCGTTCACTCCGCGCGCAAGTGTATTGCGTGGACGAAGAGTCGAACCGTTCGTTCCTACACCGCCACCGCGGCTCATAATTTCCATCACTTGCTTTCGATGTTCAGAAATGCCTTCGCGCGAGTCTTTCACAAACGGCATGACGTAGCAGTTAAAGTACGTCACTTCTGTCCCAGAACCTGCGCCATACAATACGCGTCCAGCTGGAACAAAATTAAGGCTGACGAGCTGTTCATAAAACTTTTCAAACCACTCTTGTCGTTTCTCTTCTGTTTGCTCCACAGCCGCTAGCCCGGTTGCGTTCCGCTTCGCAATTTGTTCATAAAAAATTTCGAGTGGCTTTTCAATGACATCGAGGGAACGAACAACAATACCTGTTTTCGCTTCCTCTCCTTCCAACACATGACGATATTCTTCTTCAACGAGCACGTGTGCTTTTTTATTTTCCCAGTCCAGCTCAACGATAAATCCAAGGCCACGCGCTGGAAACTTCGGATCTTCCTTCACGGTTAAAACGACAAAATCTCCGACGCTTAACGTCAACTTTTCCGTGTCTTTAAACGAATAGCGATCGAGCATCACTAAACGCGATACACCCTTATATGTAATGTGCATCTCAGGAGTAATCGGGTGCACTTGTGGAAACATACGAATGTCTTCATTCAACTTGTCCACATTCACCGTCATTTTTTCAGAAAACGCAACCGTCATTTTTACCTCTCCTCTACCAACATAATCTTACTACATTAAACTACCATATATCGACAACAATAATCAATAAAAAAATCAATATGTAGTATGATTTTTTTAAAAACACATACTACATATTGATAATTAAGTCAAGCATTTTTTACTTGTCAAGAAAAAAATTTACCGTTTAAAATTCCATTCATCTGTTTCGTATTTGTTTTTCGCAAGTTGCTGAACGTAAGCAAGCTCATCATCTGTTAATTCATATCGTTCAAGCTGAACGTTTAAACCTTTTTCAAATCCTTTAAAAAATGCTTCTTTCGCCTCATCGATCGTAATTTTCCGATCGGTTAATTCATTCACTGCGACCGCTTTGTTTTTAAAGTTTTGTCGCAATCGCTCTTTTACTCGTTCATTCGGATACTTAAATAAGCTAAAAAGCATCTCTTCATCTAAGTCTAATAAAATCGAACCATGTTGTAAAATGACACCTTTTTGCCGCGTTTGTGCACTGCCTGCTACTTTTCTCCCTTCAACAACGAGCTCATACCAAGACGGTGCATCAAAACAAACAGCCGATCGCGGATTTTTTAAATCTGCTTTTTCTTCTTCTGTTTTCGGCACTGCAAAATACGCATCAAGTCCGAGAAAACGAAATCCTTCTAAAATGCCTTGCGAAATGACGCGATACGCCTCCGTCACCGTTTGTGGCATGTTTGGATGCGCTTCAGACACGATGACGCTATACGTCAACTCTTGATCATGAAGCACGCCACGACCACCTGTCGGCCGTCTTACAAAGCCAAGACCGTATTTTTTTACCGCTTCCATATCGATTTCTTTTTCTACTTTTTGAAAATAGCCGATTGAAAGCGTCGGTGGATTCCAACCGTAAAAACGAATCGTCGGTGGAATTTTTCCTTCGCTATGCCATTCTAACAGCGCTTCATCAAGCGCCATGTTAAATGCCGGAGAACAATTGCCTGAATCAATAAATCGCCATACTTCTTTTTCCATCTACTCCACCCTTTCCTCTATCATTTTATAGTTTAGCAGACAAGAGAAGTCAATGGAAAATGCTTTGCTTCTTGCACGAAACATTTATATAATAGACGTGGCAACGATGAAAAAGGAGGGACACCATGACAACGGTTCTTATAATTCTCGGAGCAATTATTGTGTACGCGGTAATTATGTACTTTTATCAGAAGCGAGTCGTTCAAACGCTGACGGAAGAAGAATTCCGTGCAGGCTATCGGAAAGCGCAACTCATCGATGTTCGCGAACCAGATGAATACGCTGCTGGTCACATTTTAGGAGCACGCAACATTCCGCTAACACAACTACGTTTTCGCATGAAAGAATTGCGCAAAGATCAACCAATTTACTTATATTGCCAAAATGGAATACGTAGCGGTCGCGCTGCACAAATCCTTTACCGAAAAGGCTACCGCGACTTGTACCACTTAAAAGGCGGCTTTAAAATGTGGACAGGGAAAGTGAAGAAAAAAGGATAGCAATCAAATGGAAAAAGGATAGACCAAGCGGAAAATGGCTTGATCTATCCTTCTCTGTTGTCTGTTCTTTTCCATTATGAAAACTATTTCTTGTGTGCGAAAGTTGAGCATTAATTAAGAAAAAACAATATGAAAAACCATAAAAATGCCCGATATCAATAATAAACCCATATGGGTTGCGCGAATAGAAGAGTTTCTTTTATTTTTGGCAAGTACCATACCAACAACAGCAGCAGCGGTCATCAATCCAACAGCAACCATCCCCACATATTCGTGAGCCGTTAATTCTCCCTCTGCCATGTACATCAAAATTCCGTGCGCAGCAGCTAATGTAACAGCAATTGCGCCAATTGATATATGCCATTTTGTTAATAACCGTAATAGCTGAATAAAAAATGGTTTCCCATTAGGCATAATCTTTGTGAAAAAACTAACTTTTCGCCGCAAAAGAAATAGGGTTCCCGCGGCTGCTGTGGCGGCAACCGTTCCCCATCCTAACACTTCTCCGCCTTCTTCTACAGCTTCATTTTCTTCCTCCAACTCATGCTCTTCATATTTTCTGTACTCATCATCGTCAGCAAAAACAGGCTGTTTGAAAACGATAGTAACCATTAGAATCAATCCAATCATCATCATTACTTTTCTCATAAAACTCCCTCCCATCGAAAATTATTGAATAGGTTGTGGCAGTGTAACGATAAAACAGCTTCCTTTTCCTTCTTCGCTTTGTACGCTAATCGTTCCGCCATGAGCATCAACAATCCATTGCGCAATCGAAAGTCCAATCCCATTTCCCTCATGCTGGCGCGATCTTGCTTTGTCCACGCGGTAAAAACGTTCAAAGATGCGATGCTGATGTTCTAACGGTATGCCAATCCCCGTATCACTTACTTCCATCTTTATGCTTTCCGCTTCACGCCATATATTCATCCGAACCTGTCCGTTCTCCACGTTATATTTTAGGGCGTTATCGAGCAAAATAAAAAGTAATTGCTTAATCCTTTCTTTATCGCCAAATATCGTTATGTTTTCTTGGATATTCGTAAGGAATTCTATATTTTTTTGTTCCGCTAAAGGATGGCATTTTCTTATAAGCTCACTAATCATTGGTTCCAACACAAACCATTCTTGGTTTAACTGAACAACATCGGCATCAGAGCGAGCAAGCAGCAACAAGTCATTAATTAATTTCGTCATTCTTTTCACTTCATCTTTCATGTCATACAGTATTTGCAAGGAAAATTCACTCATCTTCTCTACTTCCTCTGCTTCGATCACTTCGAGGGATGATTGAAAAATACTGATAGGTGTACGCAGTTCATGAGACGCGTTGGCAACAAACTCTTTTTGCTTCTGAAAGGACCTGACAATCGGAACCATCGCTTTTCCAGACATATAATAGCCAAGCAAGGCAGACAATCCTATAAATACGAGAGAAATCAAAATTAATATGATTAGTAGAGTTTTTACAATGTAAATTTGCATCGTAATATTGGTTCCAGTATAAATGGTTCCGATATATATACCATTTTTAAAAACGGATTTACCGGAAAGCAGCAATGATATCGTCTTTCCGCCTTGCACTTTGATTGTTTCGCGACGTACTTCTTCATTTTTCGGAATCCACTTGCGAATGATTTTTAAAATATCTTTACGCAAATCTGGAAAAGATTCATCTCCATCCAATATTTTTCCATTAGGTGTTATAACATAATAAAAGAAAGGAGCTTCCGGATTGTACTCAAGATAATCATTTCTTGCTTTTTTGCTTCTCTCATTCTTTGTGTAATAATACCAATAAAAAAGATCGTCTTTATGTTCGGCATATTCCGCTTCAGCTAATGCAATCACTTGCTGTTTTTGTTTATTTGTAATCAGTGATAACAGCAGACTATAGCTTAAGACAGTGAACGATATTAAAAAGATGACAATTAAACCTGTAAAAAGAAGAGTGAGCCGAAAGCGGATTTTTTTAAACATTTTGTCGTTCATCGCTAAGTTTATAACCTACCCCTCGAATATTTTGAATAAGAGTGCCATCGTCCCCAAGTTTTTTTCGTAAAAGACGAATAAAAGAGTCAATATTATTGCTTGTAATATCGGCATCTAACCCCCAAATGCGTTCAATAATCAGTTCACGCGGCAAAATTTGATTTGGATTGCGCATGAAAAGCTCCATTAATTGAAATTCACGATTCGTTAATTGAATCCTTTTTTCTCCTCTTTTTATGGAATGTCCGTTTAAATTAAGAGTCAAGTTTCCGATAGAAAGCTCTTCTGTTTGAAACGGTTTTGTCGCTCTTCTTGATAAAGCGCGAATTCGGGCAAAAAGCTCGGAAAACTCAAAGGGTTTTACAATATAATCATCTGCTCCTAAGTCTAGGCCGGTAACGCGGTCTTCGAGAGCATCTCTCGCTGTCAACATGAGAATTGCGCCGCTAAAGCCTTCATTGCGCAATGTCCTGCAAACTTCCGTTCCTTCTTGAATCGGCATCATCCAATCGAGAATCAGTAAATCATAGTCTGTTTGTTTTGCGAAATAATACGCGTCTTCCCCATTTTGCACCCAATCAACAACATGATTCTCTTTTTTCAGCATATGGACAACCATTTTGCCAAGCCGTACGTCATCTTCTGCCAAGAGAATATACATCTCTCCCACCTCCAATTTCAATAATTTTCAAACATCTTTTTCGATTTTGCAAAAAACCGAAAAAAATTCAATAGTAAAAAAACAAATATCGCGCTTGCATAAACGATTTTACTCCATGTTTCATCTGTATCGCTTCCGATAAAAAATCCATGTAAGCTGGCAAGAATAAAACTTGGCAAAATAAGAAGATGAATGATTTTCCAAACATTTCTCCCGACTTGTTTCAATAAATCGGTTGATAGAAATATTAAAAACATCGAATAGAAAGAAATGATTCCCAAACCTGTAAAAATCGGTTGATATTTCGATTGGAAAGGGATAAAAATTTCCAATATTGAAAAGGGCTGATAATCATCAAAATAGAGCAAAAAGCCGTGAAAAAACGCTAACAAAAAAGCGAACCATCCAGCTGTTTGATGTGCAATCAACAAATATCGGCCAATGCTTTTAGAAATGAAGCCCATCTTCTGCATCATCCCGAAGCAAATCGATATAAAAAGGAGAAAATAGGCGCTCCATCCAGAGGCGCGAATCCATTCCCAAGTAGAAAATTCGGTCATGGTTACATCACCAGTCTTTCAACATATCGCGAAATAGAAGGAGTAATCAGCAATCGGCTGTTTTGGGTAACGATCATACACGCTGACTGTGGGAAATTTCGTTTTAGCCATTGAATGCCTTCATCAGAAGGAAGCATGCAAAGCACTTTTGCAATCACCTCCGCTTCGGTAACGCATTCAGCAAATGCGGTTGCTTGCACGACGTCGCTGTTCGGATTTTTTCCTGTCCGACCATGAATAATATGATGCCCGGTTTCTCCATTTATTTTCCATCTGCGATAAAGAACATTCGATGTCGCTACTGCACCGGAAGAAATAAAAAATTGCGCAATATCTTCATTTTCATTAAAAGGATTCGTCACCCCCACTTTTCTACCGACATCTCCCCAAATCAACGTATCTCCCCCAGCATCAATGATTCCTGCGTTGATTCCTAAATCTTTCAACAGATGATACGCTTGATCGACGCTCCATCCTTTACCGATTCCTCCGAGGTCTATTTCCTCGGTTGTATGTTTCATAACTGCTTTTAATGCAGGAAAAAACGATAAACTTTTTTCAGATGGAACACGAAATAAACTTGCACGCTCTTTATGCTCGCGCAAAATACCTTGTTTATGAAAGGAGTCCGCATAGCCGATATTTTTCATGACCGTTCCCACAAATGGATGAAAATAAAAATTTGTCTTTATCGCATATTCGAATGCGGCTTGTAGTACGTCATACAAAATAGGATGAATTTGTATCACCACGTCCACTGGAGACTGATTCAATTTTGTTAATTCACTATCATTCAAGAAACGAGAACAAACCTTTTCAAACATAGTAAACCAAGTTTGCATCAGTTGCTTCCAATTGAGCGATTGCTCATCCCCCGTTACTTGCACTTTAATAACGGTTCCCATGCCATTCATTATTAAAAATTGTTCCACGTTCATCACTACGATCTCCTTGTGCGGTTTTCTGCCGGTTGCAATCGGGAAGTTTCCGTTTTTGGTGTCGCAATAATGACTTCATTGGAATATTCGACATCCCAATTTCCTTCATTCCAATCCAACGACAAAAGTTGTTGTTCCCGCTGCTGTTTTGCCTCTTCCGTTTCATTCTGAAATGAAGCCGTTTCTTCTTTTAACATCATTTCGTTTTGTTTATTGTTTTCTTCTGAATCATTGACGAGTTGAAGAAAACTTGTAAATACAGTAATACCGCCAATTCCAATCATCCATTTTATCCACTTGTTTCCTTTCACAAAAATTCCTCCTCATTCATAAACGAATATTTGCTGATTTTTCCATGTTACTTGAAAACCTAATCCATTAGCTAAGACACTAATTGGAATATAGAGCTTTTCATTTTTCTCAAAGATTGGGTGAGGCATCGGTGTCTTTTTCATATTTTCGTAAACAGCCCTTGAACCGTTCTTAACAATCAATAATTTGTCGTTCAGTTGGATTTCAGCGATTTTCGAGGCTGGATACAAAATGACCGAAGCTCCCAAGTATTGCGCGGTTTCCTCGAGCGGAACAAATAACTGTCCTTTCATTGGAATAACATTTGTATAAAGCGGTTCCTTCTCTTGAAATTGTATTGGCACCGTTTTTTCGGAAGAGATCGGTGTTTCAGCATACTTTTCAGGTATATCAGCAGAGCGAGACCACTTGTACCAATATTCTTGCTTGATGACAATGGGTTTTTGTTGAGCGTTTTGGTTCCGCTTGTCCTCTCTACCGAACTCTTCATCATGCTCATCTTCCATTTCATATTTGTGTCGCTCTTCCTCTTCGTGTTCGTAACGTTCTTCATCGTAATGATCATTTTCGTCTTCATGATCGTACTCTTCCATTCTTTCTTCATATTCATCATCGTCAGCTAAAGCAAATAGGCTATTTATGCTGTATGCCGTAACAAACAAAAAACAGAGGCTTAAAATTAAAATAAACTTTCGCATGGAAGGCATTGCTCCTTTCTACTCTTTCTGCGTTCATTTTAGAGAGTTTTTCTGAAAAAAAAATGAAAAATAAAAATTAACCAAAAAATTTTTTGTAATATTAAAAAAGGATGACCCAAACGTAACAGGCCATCCCTAACACTATAACTACATATTGCGGCTATGCCTTTTCAAGAGAGACGAACTTTTTGATTGACTTTCTTTTTTCATTTTCAATTATTTTTGATAGCGCAAGATTGGCTTGCGTGCCGCAGTTGTTTCATCTAACCGCTTGACAACGGTTGTGTGCGGAGCTTCTTGAACGATCTCCGGATTTTCTTCCGCTTCTTTCGCAATTTGGATCATCGCATCAATGAACGCATCAAGCGTTTCTTTTGACTCTGTTTCCGTCGGCTCGATCATCATGCACTCTTCGACAATCAATGGAAAGTAAATCGTCGGCGGATGATAGCCGAAATCAAGCAAACGCTTCGCGATGTCAAGCGTACGCACCCCTAATTTCTTTTGTCGCTTTCCTGATAAAACAAACTCGTGCTTACAATGACGGTTGTATGGCAAATCGTAATATTCCGCTAAGCGACGCATCATGTAGTTAGCATTTAGTACCGCATATTCTGTCACCGCTTTTAAGCCGTCTGGACCCATCGAGCGAATATACGTATACGCGCGAACGTTAATGCCGAAGTTGCCATAAAACGGCTTCACACGCCCGATGGCTTGCGGTCTGTCATAGTCGAAATAGTAGCCGTTTTCCCCTTTTTCTACCGTCGGTTTCGGTAAAAACGGAATGAGGTCAGCCTTCACCCCAACAGGCCCTGAACCAGGACCACCGCCGCCATGCGGACCGGTAAACGTCTTATGAAGGTTTAAATGCACGACATCAAAGCCCATATCGCCAGGTCTCGCTTTGCTTAACACCGCATTTAAGTTCGCACCGTCATAGTACAGCTTTCCGCCTGCGGCATGTACGATTTCCGCCATTTCTAAAATGTTTTCTTCAAAAAGACCGAGCGTATTTGGATTTGTAAGCATAAGCGCCGCTGTATCTGGACCGACGACGCGGCGTAAATCGTCTAAATCGACAAGCCCTTCTTCCGTCGATTTCACCGTCACCGTTTCAAAGCCGGCAACCGTTGCCGAGGCTGGATTTGTCCCGTGCGCTGTATCCGGAACGATGACTTTCGTCCGGTTGTAATCGCCGTTTGCTTCATGGTAAGCGCGAATCATCATGAGCCCTGTCCATTCCCCGTGCGCGCCAGCGGCTGGCTGCAACGTCACCGCATCCATGCCGGTAATCTCTTTTAAATGCTCTTGTAAGTCATACATGAGTTCAAGCGCCCCTTGCACCGTTTCTTCCGGCTGAAGCGGATGAATGTGAGCAAACCCAGCCAAGCGGGCAACGTTTTCGTTCATTTTCGGATTGTATTTCATCGTACAAGACCCAAGCGGATAAAAGCCGGAATCGACTCCGTGGTTGCGCTTTGATAACGCTGTATAATGGCGCATAATGTCAAGCTCTGATACTTCCGGAAGCTCCGGTGCTTCTTGCCGAATGTAATCCGTAGGGATGACTTGTGCGACATCGATGGCTGGTACGTCTAATGCTGGCAAGCTATATCCGATTCGCCCTGGCTTGCTTAATTCAAAAATAAGCGGTTGATCTTTATGCATGACAATCCCCCAATTCTTTCACAAGCGTGTCGATTTCTTCTTTCGTGCGCAATTCCGTGACCGCAATTAACATGCAGTTTTGCAATTCTGGATAATCGCGCCCGAGATCGTAGCCGCCGATGATTCTTTTTTCCAACAGCTTTTTATTTATTTCTGCTACCGGCTTGTTCATGCGAACGACAAGCTCGTTGAAAAACGGTCCCGTAAATACGACATGAAGGCCATTGTTTACGAATGCCTCTTTCGCATAATGCGCTTTTTGAATATTCATCGTCGCCATTTCTTTCACGCCGTTTTTGCCGAGCGCTGTCATCGCCACCGATGCAGCAAGGGCGTTTAACGCTTGGTTTGAGCAAATGTTCGATGTTGCTTTGTCGCGGCGAATGTGCTGTTCGCGCGCTTGCAACGTCAACACAAAACCGCGGCGACCTTCTTCGTCCGTCGTTTGCCCGACGAGGCGACCTGGAATTTTGCGCATAAGTGCCGATTTCACCGCAAAATACCCGCAATGCGGACCGCCAAATTGCGTCGGAATACCAAAAGGTTGTGCGTCGCCAACAACGATATCTGCCCCGAACTGTCCTGGCGGCGTTAATACCCCTAACGCAAGCGGATTGCTTGCGACAACGAACATTCCTTTATGCGCATGGGCAATTGGCTCGATCTCTTTTAGCGGCTCGATTTGCCCGAAAAAGTTTGGATATTGCACGATGACGCACGCGACGTCTTCATTCATTTCTTTTTGCAATGCGTCCACATCCGTCACGCCGTTTTTGTACGGAATTTCTACTACTTCAAGCCCCGGGCCTTTCGCGTATGTTTTCACGACGTCGCGATATTCTGGATGCACGGCGTTTGATAATAATACTTTTTTCTTTTTCGTATGCGCTGCGCTTAACAACGCCGCTTCCGCTAGCGATGTTCCACCATCATACATCGATGAGTTCGCCACATCCATGCCGGTTAATTCACAAATCATCGTTTGAAACTCAAAAATCGCTTGCAATTCCCCTTGGGAAATTTCTGGTTGGTACGGCGTATACGCAGTATAAAACTCCGAGCGCGAAATAACGTGGTCAACAATCGTCGGAATGTAATGGTCGTACACCCCCGCTCCTAAAAACGAAGTGTACGTCTTCATATCCGCATTTTTTGCCGCTAGTTCCATTAATTCTTTCATTAATTCCGGCTCTGATTTTGCCGGTTTAATGTTGTACTCGCCTTGAAAACGAACGCTTTCTGGAATGTCGGAAAACAGTTCGTCAATCGATTGTACCCCGATTGTTTGCAACATTTGTTGCTTATCTTCTTCCGTCATTGGCAAATAACGATGAAGCATAGCTCTCTCTCCTCACATTATTTTGTGCGCTTATAAAACGGTGTTGCCACCACTTTCGCTTTTAGCCACTTCCCGCGAACATCGACTTCCACTTCTGTATCCAAAGCAGAAAACGCGGTTGAAATAAGCGCTAAGCCGATGTTTTTCTTTAGTGTTGGCGATTGGGTGCCTGTCGTGACAACGCCAATTTGCTCGCCGTTTCCATATACAGCATATCCGTGGCGCGGAATGCCTTTGTCGATCATTTCAATGCCGACAAGCTTCCTTGACGTTCCTTCTTCTTTTTGTTTCTTCAATACTTCTTTTCCGAAAAAGTCGACGTCTTTATTCGTTTTGACCGCAAATCCAAGCCCTGCTTCGATTGGCGTAATGTCTTTTGACAACTCTTGCCCGTAAAGCGGCAAGCACGCTTCAAATCGGAGCGTATCGCGTGCACCAAGCCCGCACGGAAGTACCCCTTCTTCTTTCCCTGCCTCTAAAATCGCCCGCCAAAGCGTTGGAGCATCTTCTGCTCGGCAATATAGCTCAAACCCGTCTTCTCCTGTATACCCTGTCCGCGACACGAGCGTTTGAACTCCTGCAACATCAACATGATCTGCAAAAGCGAAAAACTTCATCGTAGATAAATCGACCGTCGTCAATGGCTGTAATACTTTTTCCGCAAGCGGCCCTTGCAGCGCTAGTTGCGCGATATCGTTTGATATATTGACGAGCTCGACATCACCAACGACATGCTCACATAGCCAAGCAAAATCTTTTTCAATATTTGCAGCATTTACGACAAGCAAATAATGGTCGTCTGCTTTTTTATAAATTAACAAATCATCAACCGTTCCGCCGTCTTCATAGCACATAAGCGTATATTGGGCGCGGCCGTCTGTTAATTTGGCGACATCGTTTGTCATCATTTTTTGTAAAAAAGCAAGACTATCTTTTCCTTTGACTTCAAATTCGCCCATATGCGACACGTCAAACAATCCCACCCGCGTCCGTACAGCTTCATGTTCTTCTTTAATACTTGAAAACTGTACCGGCAGTTCCCAGCCACCAAAATCAATCGTTTTAGCGCCATACTCTGCATACAAAGGAAATAGCGGTGTTCTTTTTAACATATGCCTCCTCCTTGTCATAAAAAAAGACAGACGACCCCCATATTGTTATATGGTAGTCTCTGTCCTTTCACCTGAAAGTTTCCCTAGTAATTAGGTGTCCTCGTGGGTGGTTCACGTCCGTGAACGCTCTCCAGAGCCGCGTCAAACAAGAGTTCTTTTGCCTGAGAGATTCGTGTTGCCACTTGCTCCTTCGGCGCTACATATCGTAGTCTCTCCCCTTGTTCTCATCCGCCTGTATACAATTGTCGTTCTTGTGCCACACTACGTGTAAACACACCAGTCAACTACCCCCACTTAGCTAA
>NZ_JBCNEQ010000002.1:0-55314 GCF_050480245.1 Bhargavaea massiliensis
CTTGCACGACAGAGGAACGGGCTGGAGAAGCACCCGAACGTGTCATGACATCTATAACGTAGGCTCTGTTTCAAGCCTTGGTCTGGTCAACATGGGGCTTACAAGCCCATGACTTTAGTCATTGGGTTGTTGACGTGTTGATGAACGGTCTGCGGCGCTAACCGGCCGGCTTCCGCACTGAAGCCGGCCTAGCTGTTTTTCTTAGCATAATCGAGGATGGCTTTCGTAAATTGTTTGAAATCATCAAGATGGTGTTCGACGATGGCTTGCAAGATGCCAAGGTTCAGTTGTTGATAGTCGTGAACGGCGATGTTGCGGAATCCGACCATCGCCTTCATCTTTTTGCTTATGGAAGGGGAGATGACCCCATGTTCTTCGAGGAGAGCGAATGCATCGCGGCTATGCTGCGGCAATCCGAATTTCTGCTCGGCCACAATATGCATGGCCAAATCGATGCATGCCTCGCACGCCCGCTGTAAATTCAGAACGATCGAATCTTGTTTTGTGTAATTTTGTAAATTTTTTGGATCGCCGTTATATTCTTCACGAATTCGTTTCAGGCAGCGTTCGATCACGCTGATCTTGTTTAAAATGACATCACTTTTCATATATGCTCCCGCTTTCCGTAATTTGTTTTAACACCGGTGCTCTCTCTTCGTTTAGTTTCACATACATTTTCAATGTTTTCATTTCGAACTCAGCCCGTTTCCGCTCGTCGCGGCAATCAATGGCTTTTCCCGTCGAGACGATTTGCGCTTGAAACACGGTGCTGGCTTGGCGCAAATCGACAAGATCGACATCTCGCCCTAACTTGTCAGCCAAATGCCCCGCGAGCCGAAACAGCTCATACGGATCATGCGGTTCGCCGTCGCTGACAAAGGCGATATCGACATCACTGTCCGGGCGCATCGCCCCACGGGCGGCTGAACCGAACAGGTAGATGACGAACGGGTGAAGAGCCGGGCGGAGCGTCTGAATGATGATCGTCTCCATTTCGTTTGGCAATCGCGATGCCTCCTTGCGTTTTTCTTCATTATAGCAAAATCTTATTGTTCTTGGCGAAAAGATGGAAAAAGAAAAAGGGATGGCGATGATGCGCCAATCCCTCTGAGCGAAAGAAGCAGGGGCTGATTGATTCATTTCCTCCTTACATACAAACTTCGGGGCGGCTCTTTTTGCTGCTCTTCCCTAAAACACTTCCTCACCGCGAAAACGGGATGGGGCGATGTTCGAGTCATTCGGGTGATGGATGATATAGGTGTGCGCGTAGCGAACGGTGCCAGGCACTGTTCGACTGTCACACCCAGGCGTTTACGTTTCTTGCCTGGGCTTCTTTTTACTGTTATGTGGGTTTATGTTCATCAGTTTGGACAATATGATACTGGTGCTAGTATAGTTTTATGGACAGTTTTTTGTTAGGCAAACAAAACGTCCCTTTGCTACAATAGTTAACGACAAAACCATCGAATGTTGAGGGCTGATATGGATAAACGGGAAATCATTCAAGAAACAGAACAATATGTGCGTTCATTGCTAGAGAATGATGCAAGCGGACATGACTGGTGGCACATTGACCGTGTTCGGCGTATGGGCATCACTCTTGCGAAGAAAGAAGGCGCTGACGAATTTATTGTCGAAATGGCTGCGCTTCTTCATGACGTAGCCGATGAAAAAATCGCAGGAAACGAAGAGAAGGGCTTATCTGTTGTAACCTCTTGGCTCGAACAAATGCCGCTGTCCAATGACGATAAAGAGCATATCATTGACATTATCTCTTCGGTCTCGTTTAAAGGAGGACACGGGAAAAAGCCACACACCATTGAGGGGATGGTTGTACAAGATGCGGACCGCCTCGATGCCATCGGTGCGATCGGCATTGCCCGCACGTTTATGTATGCGGGAAGCCGCGGGCATCTTATGCATGATCCGTTCCTTCCTTACCGGGAGAAGATGACGAAGGAAGAATACCGGCAAGGCCGCAGTACGGCGATTAATCATTTTTATGAAAAATTATTAAAACTAAAAGAATGGATGAATACAGAAAGCGCGAAACAAATCGCGCTCAAACGTCATGAATTTATGGAGCGTTTTTTATATCAATTTTATCAAGAGTGGGATGAGCAGTATGAAAATGTTAACGGCTGAACATTTATCTAAAAGCTATGCGGAAAAAACGTTATTTCGCGATATTTCGTTTACGATTAAAGAACAGGAACGAATCGGCATTATTGGCGTGAATGGGACAGGAAAGTCAACGTTACTGAAAATCATTGCCGGTGTTGAGCTTGCGGACGCGGGACAAATTACGCATTCGAAAGACTATTCAATCGGTTATTTGCCGCAACAGCCCGATTTTCAAGAAAACTTAACAGTATTGGAACAAGTGTTTCACGGGGATACACCGCTGATTCGTTTATTGCGTGACTATGAAACAGTTTTAGCCGAGCTTGAGAAAAATCCCCTTGATGATAAGCTGCAGGAACGTCTTTTCCGCTGCCAGCAGCAAATGGACGCAATGAACGCATGGGAAGCAAGCTCCAACGCAAAAGCGATTCTTACGAAATTAGGCATTGATGACATGACAAAAACAATGGGGGAGCTTTCCGGTGGTCAAAAGCGCCGCGTCGCTTTGGCGCAGGCGCTTATTGAAACACCTGATTTGTTGATTTTAGACGAGCCGACGAACCATCTTGACTACGAAACGATCCGCTGGTTGGAAGAGTATTTGGCGCGTTATAGCGGGGCCGTTTTGCTTGTGACGCACGATCGTTACTTTTTAGATCGTGTGACCAACCGCATTTTAGAGTTGGATAATGGAAAACTATACAGTTATACAGGAAATTACGCAGCATTTTTAGAAGGAAAAGCGCTGAGAGAGGATCAGGAGCTTGCCGCTGAAGCGAAACGGCAAAACTTATATCGCCGCGAATTGGCTTGGATCAGAAGAGGAGCAAAAGCGCGGACAACGAAACAAAAGGCGCGCATCCAGCGATTCGAAGAGCTGGAGCAATCACTTGGAATGGAACAAAAGAGCAGTCTCGATATCTCATTAAGCGGCAGCCGTCTTGGCAAAAAAGTGCTAGAGTTAAAACGTGTGTGCAAAGCGTTCGGCAGCCAAGTGATTTTAGATAAGTTTAGCTTCCTAGTCAAACCGGGAGACCGCATCGGCATTGTCGGGGCGAACGGAAGCGGTAAATCGACGCTGTTGAATTTGCTTGCCGGCCGAGTCCAGCCTGATGAGGGAGAAATCGAAATCGGGCAAACGGTGAAAATCGCGTATTACACGCAAGAAAATGTTGATATGGATGAAAATAAACGAATGATTGAATACATTCGCGAAGCAGGGGAAGTCATTCATACAACTGATGGAAAAACAATTTCCGCCGCGCAAATGCTGGAGCGTTTCTTATTTCCAATGAATACGCACGGAACACCCATTCACAAATTGTCAGGCGGAGAGAAACGGCGGTTGTATTTGTTGCGCATTTTAATGACAGAACCGAACGTGCTCCTTCTTGACGAGCCGACGAACGATTTGGATACGCAGACATTGACGGTACTTGAAGATTATTTAGAAACCTTCCCTGGGGTTGTGATTACGGTTTCACATGACCGCTATTTTTTAGACAAAGTGGCAGAACAATTACTTATTTTTGAAGGAAATGGGAAAATTGCGCATTATTTTGGTGATTACTCCGATTATTTAGAGGAGCAGCTAAAGAAAAAAGGAGAGCAGGCAGAACTTAAGCAGCCAATAATGAAAGAACAAGTTCAGCCTGCAAAGCCGGCCAAGCGCAGATTAAGCTATAAAGAACAGAAAGAATGGGAAGAAATCGAAGATAAAATTGCGGCATTGGAGACGAAATTGCAAGAAATTACGCTGGAAATGGAACAAGCGGCGAGCGACTATGAAAAAGTGCAAAGATTAGCATCCGAACATGAGCAATTAAGTGCAGAGCTCGATGCGTTGCTTGAGCGCTGGGCGGAATTGTCTGAACTTGTGGAAGCATTACAATCGAAGTAAAAGGGGGATGAACAGGAATGAACATTCAATCGATTGAACCAACACCAAGCCCAAATACAATGAAAGTGCTGTTAGATGAAGAGCTTCCATTTGGCACAAGCCATAATTATAAGCCGGATAATGTCGAGAATGCACCAGTTATTATTCAAGAATTAATGAAAATTGAAGGGGTTAAAGGCATTTACCATGTTGCCGATTTTTTAGCGATTGAACGAAATCCGAAGTATGATTGGAAAGAGATTTTAACAAAAGTGCGTGAAGTATTTGGTGAAGAGATTGAAAGCACACAAGACGATAAACAAGTACGTAACGAGCATTTTGGCGAAGTGAAAGTGTATGTGCAAATGCTTTATGGATTGCCAATGCAGGTGAAGTTAACCGACGGTCAGGAAGAAAGACGATTCGGTTTGCCGCAGCCGTTTATGGATGCGGTTTTAGAAGCGCAGAAACATGCCGGAAATATTGTTCTTGAACGAAAGTGGGTCGAAAAAGGCGTGCGCTACGGCACGTTCGAGGAAATCGGTGCAGAAGTAGTTGAAGAACTGTCCGCTGCCTATCCGCCAGAACGGTTAGAGCGGATGGTACAAATGTTTAAAAGCGGCGAGCAAGCGAAAACGCAAAAACGAGTAAGCTACAAAGTAACGGAAGAAATGCTTGACGACCCAGATTGGACAAAACGCTATGCGGCTTTAGAACAAATGGCAGAGCCAACCGAAGAAGATTTGCCGGTATTGGCAAAGGCATTAAAAGACGAAAAAGTGGCGATTCGCCGCCTTGCCACCGCATATTTAGGAATGATTGGCGGCAAAAAAGTGCTCCCATATCTTTATGAAGCGCTGAAGGATAAAGCCGTCTCTGTGCGCCGCACAGCGGGGGACTGCCTATCTGATATTGGCGATCCTGAAGCGATGCCAGTCATGATGGAGGCATTAAAAGACCCAAGCAAATTAGTCCGCTGGCGCGCAGCGATGTTTTTATACGAAGTAGGCGATGAATCAGCCCTCCCTGCTTTAAAAGCGGCAGAAAATGATCCGGAGTTTGAAGTAAGCATGCAAATAAAAATGGCGATTGAACGCATTGAAGGCGGCGAAGAAGCCAAAGGATCCGTGTGGAAGCAGATGACAGAAAGCAGAAGAAAAGGAAACAGCAGTGAATGATAAAGAAAAATAGGTATTGCGGTATCACCAAAAAACGGCAGCGAAATTGCTGCCGTTTTAACATTTTTTCTGATTCATCTCTTGCCTCTAAACGAAATACAGGCGGAAGATGTTCATGTACTCGACTTGTCACAATTTATGGTAAAATGGAAGAAATATCGGAGAGAAGTGAAACAGTCACCAGAATGGCCATGGCTAACGATGTTGTCGGCTGTCGATGGACGAACGAAAAAAATGGATGAAGAGATGTTTCGTGAATTGGAGGGAATAGCCATGACAGAACAAGACATTTTAGAAGCGCTAGAAGAATGGCAAAGCTTAAGCGTCGACCCCGAAAACCGCTACGCGTACGAAATGCGGCTGAAATGGCTCCTTGATCAACTCTCAAACATTCGCGGCAGTCGGGAAGAAGGAAGACAAGAAGGGTTGAAACAAGGTCGAGAAGAAGGGAAAAATGAAACGATTCGAAAAATGGTCGAAAAAGGAATGAGTATAACAGACGTTGCCCATATTCTCGACATGACAGAGGAGGAAGTACGGGAACGGTTGGGAGATTAGCGAACGGTGTCCAAACGGTGCCAGGCACTGTTCGTATGTATTTGAAATGACAGAAACTTTTGAAAGTCTCCGTCTATCTAAGTTCAGTGCTTAAAAAGGTCATTAACGGGCAATCGGCTTATAAATACTGGGAGAGGAGAACTCAATTTATGGAAATTAGAAAACCAAACGATTCGGAATATAAAAAGATTTTATCACTTTCACCACAAGCATTATTCGAAGGTACATTAGGCGAAGCAAAACCGTCAGATGAAAAAGTCAAACAACTTATTGAACCATTATTGCAGAAAGGAAGCTATTATTTGATAGCAACTGAAGGCGATAATCTAATGGGTTGGATTCTTATAGGAACAAGTAAAGACCAATTTACTGGAAAGATATATGGATTTATTTATGAATTGTTTGTGTTAGAGGAATTTAGAGGAAATGGAATTTCAAAACAATTGATGGAAACTGGTATCGAACATCTTAAACAAGATGGATATTCAGAGGTTCGCTTAAGCGTATATGCAGGAAATCAAGCGATTAAACTGTACGAAAAATTAGGATTCAAAAATAGAACCATTACAATGAGTATGAACATATAAAACAAACATCTTTATTGAATATCTAATAGACTGGTTTATTGAGAATTGGGGAACGTTTTATATACATCCAATTTAAAATTTTAATTTAAAATTTTAACCTCTGGTTCACGCAGTACACCCGATGCGGCGCAACACCTCATCCGGGTGTTGTAGAACGTACTGTTCAAAGCGAGTAATGGATTGGGCAATGTCGTTTTGATCCTTGTGAAAAACGTTGGCAATCACTTCATCTTTCAACCACTTCCACAGCCGTTCAATCGGATTTAACTGTGGAGAATACGGTGGCAAAAAGATGAAATGAAAAGCATCGCCTTCCTCGCCATCAAGAAAGGCTTGTACCATCTTGGTATGATGAATACGCGCATTGTCTAACACAAGCACGAGGAATCGATCGGCATATTTCTCTTTCAATCGGCGCAAAAAGTTGAGGAACGTTTCGGCATTGGCGGATGATGCGCGATGAAATACCACATCGCCTTGTTGAACGTCAACTGCACCAAAAATGGACACATGGTCATGGTGTCCGTAGCTTGGCACTTGTTTCTGATTCCCTACTTCTGCCCATGTCGTACGTAGCGCTTGATACGCGCGAACATGCGTTTCGTCCAAATAAAACAGCGTGACATTCTCGGTAATTAGTTTTTTTTTATAAATTCAAGTTCTTTTTGAAAGGCAGCTTGACGCTTGGCGTCTCCTTTGACTAGCTTGTAAGTCGGACGTGTCCATGACAAACGAAGACGATGCAACAACTTACGAATGCCTTCACGTGACATCGAAACGCCATAGGTATGTTGGATGTAAGATTGTAAAATGCGCGTGTTCCACGATGAAGCGATGCCCCAGCCAGCATCCACAGGTGTGGTGGTTAACACGAGTTGTCTAATTTCTTGTTGTTGTTCTTCCGTAAGAAACGGCACACGGCCAGGCGGCAACCGACGATCGAGTAGATGATCGAGCCCACCTTGATTAAAACGTGCAACGTAGAGGGCAACCGATTGACGGCATACGTTGACCATTTTCGCGACATCTTTACCGAGGTGACCTTCCATGACAAGACGAACAGCGGTCACCCGAACACGAAGGGAAGCGTCTTTGATTTTCCGTTCTTGTTTCCGAAGTGTTCGAGGCGTCCAACCGTGATCATTTGTGATTTTCAAACGTTTCATGCCAATTCCGCTCCTTTTGTATAGAAATATTTAGGAGCAGTATAGCCATGAAAAAAGGTGTTCATACAGAAGTCATCGTTTTAAAGTGCATGTATATAGTACTTAATTAATTATTTTCTGTAAAAGCTAACCTGATCATCTAAATTAATAATTATGTAGTAATCAAAAGCTGATATTAGTCACGATTGAATAACCTTTAAGTGATTTTTCTACAATACTGTTAACTTAAGATTCAATCGATCATCCTAGGAGGGAACTTAGGTTTGTACAATGTACTCTTAAAGGTTATAATTACTTGTAATAATTACTAATAGTGTAAAGGAGATATGAAAAATGAACAAAGAAACTATGGGAAAAAGTGCAATAAGGTGGATTATATACGCTCTCTTAGCTTTGGCCGTAATAAGATTTATAGACAAATTAATTTAATTAATCAATTAGTTTTTATGAAAGTGTTGCAAAATGCATAATGGATAATAATGGATGCAAAAAGAGAAAACAAAAAATCCACCCATTTTGGAAATCATTATAGAGTGACCAAAAACTCAGTTCCAATGGGTGGATACTATCATTATTTCCAATTTTATCAGTGAACCTGCACCGTATAGTGAAATAGATCCTCTTTTACAGGCTTTATTTCGGTACCTCGACCAACTTTCCTTACCAGAAGCGTCCTATGTGACAGGGAGATCACCCGGTTCGAAAAAATCATTGTTAAAATGTCTCATTTTAAACACTTATTTTTCCATTGATTCGTTACGTCAGTTAGTAGACATCCTGAATCGCTTTAGCGAACGGTGCCAGGCACTGTTCGTACGCAAAGAAAATGAACAACTGAAGTACCGTGTTCAAGAGCTGGAAGCACGCACGAAAAAAAACAGCTCCAATAGCCATTTGCCCCCATCTTCTGACCGTTTTGCCAACACACGTTCTTCTCGTCAACCATCTGGCAACAAATTTGCATGAATTGAAGGGTTTCATCGAACAAGGGCATACGTGGGCGATGCGCATGACCACGTTTCTGTTAGCCGCCAAACAAGCCGTCGAAGCCCATCACGGTGCACTTTCCGAAGAAAAAGCGAGACGGTGGGAACGAGTGTATGATCGCATCCTAGAAAGAGCACAACACCGATTGGAAGCGAAGACGCCTCTTCCGAAAAAAAGCACTCGCTTTTGTTCGACGCCTTCAAAAACGAAAGGAAGAAGCGCTGCGTTTCTTACGTGAAGTGCATGTTCCCTTTGATAACAACCAAGCCGAACGCGATCTCCGCATGGTCAAAGTGAAAGAGAACATTTCGGGTACATTTCGCGAAGAAACATTCTCCCAGTCCTTTTGTATCACAAGAAGCATCGTTTCCACACTGACGAAACACGAAAAAAACGTGTGGGATTCGTTATGTCTTCTGTTGGCAGGCGAAACGATCGATCGAGTTCTTTCCGCTACCTAGGGCATTTTCTATTACGGGGATGCCCTATTTGTGTTGGGTTTCTTTACATACTACTATCGGGGTGAAGAGTTATCTTTTCTGCAGTTTTCCATTCAATCAAAAAGAACCATATTAGGTTATATGACAAAATACAATATTTTTTGAATTTTCTGTTGACACTGCAAAAAAACATATATATAATGTCAGATAATATTACATTAGTTGTTATAAAATATAACGAATGGAGGTGGAGAAAAAGAAAAAAGGAATTTTCTCACTGTCATGAGAAAATTCCTTATAAATCGGGCATTACATACGTCGGTGCATGCCTGATTCTAATTATATTATAAATATTAGAATCTTGTAAGGGGTGTTTACATGAAGAGATTAAAAGGAAATGGATTGAAATGGCTCAGCTTGCTTTTATGCGGAAGTTTATTGGTACTGAGCGGATGTGCTGCATCATCGGCAGTCGATGAGGCGAAAGGAAAGGAGAAAGAAAGTAGCACATCGGAAACAAGCGACACTGTCAAAGTAGGGATACTTCACTCATTGAGCGGCACGATGGCGATCAGTGAGGTATCGTTGCGAGATGCGGAATTAATGGCGATTGAAGAAATTAATGAATCTGGTGGTTTGCTAGGGAAAAAAATTGAACCTGTCATAGAAGACGGCGCCTCAGACTGGCCAACGTTTTCGGAAAAGGCGAAAAAGCTACTACAGAAAGATAAAGTAGTGACAATCTTTGGTGGATGGACATCAGCGAGCCGCAAAGCGATGCTTCCGGTCGTCGAACAAAATAATGGGTTGCTTTGGTATCCAGTCCAATATGAAGGGATGGAGTCTTCACCAAATATTTTTTATACAGGTGCCACGACGAACCAACAAATCGTTCCGGCGGTAAGCTGGTTGTTACAAAATAAAGGAAAGAAATTTTTCTTGCTTGGTTCGGATTATGTGTTCCCGCGCACGGCAAATAAAATTATTAGAGCTCAATTAAAAGCGGAAGGCGGGCAATTGGTCGGTGAAGAATATACGCCGCTTGGCCATACAGATTATAGCACGATTATTAGCAAAATTAAAGATGTGAAGCCAGATGTAGTGTTTAACACGCTAAACGGGGACAGCAATGTTGCGTTCTTCAAACAATTAAAAGATGCCGGGATTACACCAAAGGATTTAACGGTTATGTCTGTGAGCATCGCCGAAGAAGAAATTCGTGGAATTGGCGGTGATGTATTGGCCGGCCATCTTGCGGTATGGAACTATTTTCAGTCAACGGACACACCGGAAAACAAAGTATTTGTAGAAAAATATAAAAAGAAGTATGGAAAAGACCGCGTCACAAGCGACCCGATCGAAGCAGCGTACTTTGCTGTTCATTTATGGGCCGAAGCGGTAAAAAAAGCCGGCTCGTTTGATGTAGATAAGGTGAAAAAAGCAGCAGATGGCATCGAGTATAAGGCGCCTGGCGGAACGGTAAAAATCGACGGAGAAACACAACATACATGGAAGATTGTGAGAATAGGAGAAATCCAACCGGATGGTCAATTTAAAGAATTATGGAATTCTGGGGAAGCTGTTAAGCCAGATCCTTATTTAAAAAGCTATCCATGGGCAAAAGACTTGATGAATTAAATACATTTGTGGGAAAGGGGTTATGCTCCTTTCCTCTCCTAAAAGAAAGGGGGTATTTCCTTGTCAGTTTTTGTGACACAATTGTTTAACGGTTTAAGCTTAGGTTCGATCATGCTTTTCATTGCCATCGGGTTGGCGATTACGTTTGGGTTAATGGGCGTCATCAACATGGCTCATGGCGAATTGATTATGGTGGGAGCTTATGCGACGTACGTTGTTCAACAGTTTTTTGCGCAATATGCACCGCAATCGATGGACTATTATTATGTCATCGCTATTCCTGTCTCCTTTTTTGTTTCTGCTCTCCTTGGTTTAGGATTGGAAAAATCGTTAATTCGCCACCTATATCACCGGCCATTGGATAGTTTACTGGCAACGTGGGGAGTGAGTTTGATTTTACAGCAAATGGCGCGGACGATTTTCGGTGCGCCCAATGTGGCGGTACTTCCTCCCAAATGGTTAGATGGCGGGGTTCATGTTGCGGGAATGGTGTTTCCGTATAAACGGTTGTTCATTTTAACATTTGTCGCCGTGTCAATCTTTGTACTTTATATGTATTTAAATAAAACAGCAGCTGGCCGAAGAATAAGGGCGGTTACACTTAACCGGGATATGGCCGCATGCCTTGGCATTTCTACGCAAAAAGTAGACGCATACGCTTTCGCGATCGGATCCGGCTTTGCGGGTTTGGCAGGTTGTGCATTAACGCTGCTCGGTCCGATTGGTCCAACGATCGGAACGTATTATATTGTCGATGCATTTATGGTCGTTATTTTAGGGGGAGTAGGGAAAGTAATCGGAACAGTTTTAGGGGCATTTGGAATCGGATTGATTGGTACATTGACCGAATATTCGACAAGTGCCACGATGGCAAAAGTGATTACGTTTGCGTTGATTATTGTCTTTTTGCAATGGAAGCCTTCTGGACTTGTGAGCATGAAAACGAGATCACTCGATTAAGGGGGGGACAAAAATGATCAAAAAGAACTGGATGTATTGGATGTTTTTTCTTGCTTTGTTTTTAGCGCCGTTTTATTTAACAGAATTTCGTTTGTCGCTGCTTGGGAAATTTCTTTGTTTTGCGATGATTGCGATCGGCATTTCTTTAATTTGGGGCTATACCGGCATTTTAAGTTTAGGTCACGGTGTATATTTTGGCTTAGGAGCTTATTGTATGGCGATGTATTTAAAACTGGAGGCTTCCGGTGGTCGGTTACCCGACTTTATGGAATGGAGCGGTGTAAACAATCTACCTTGGTTTTGGAAACTGTTTGAACATCCAATCATCTCCATATCTTCCGCCATTATCGTTCCGGTGCTTCTAGCGATGTTTTTAAGCTATTTTACGTTTAGAAACCGAATTAAAGGTGTTTATTTTTCATTATTATCCCAAGCGATCGTGGTTGTTTTTGTGACGTTATTTATCGGAAAGCAAGAATGGACCGGGGGAACAAACGGGTTAACGAATTTTTCTACCGTTTTTGGGTTCTCGCTATCTTCTCCTCTTACACAAATCGTTCTTTATTTATTAACCGTTGTTTTGCTTTTGTCGATGTTTCTTTTCTCTCGCTGGTTAACGAGGAGTCGATTCGGTCGGGTGCTTGTTGCGATTCGGGATAGTGAAAACCGGGTCCGCTTTTTAGGATTTAATCCGACTACGTATAAAGTGTTTGTATATAGCCTTTCCGCTGCTTTTGCTGGAATAGCAGGAGCGATGTTTGTGCTGCAGGTAGGGCTTATTTCTCCGGCAATGATGGGAATTATTCCTTCCATTGAAATGGTGCTATGGGTTGCCGTCGGCGGAAGAAGTTCGTTAATCGGAGCGATCATCGGTGCCATTGTGACGAACGGTGCGAAAAGCTTTTTTAGCGAAAATTATCCTGATATATGGCTGCTGTTTTTAGGGGGATTATTTATTGCTGTCGTGCTGTTTTTGCCAAACGGGCTAGCAGGCGTATATCAGTCTGTTAAACAACGAAAAAAACAAGGGGAAGTGAGAGCAAATGAAGCCAGTTCTCATGTGCTGCAGCGTGTCAGTAGATTTTGACGGGTTTTATGCGTTGCAAGGGGCTGATTTGAAAGTTTATCCACATGAAGTACGATTTTTAATCGGGCCAAACGGAGCGGGAAAGACGACGCTATTAGATGTGATTTGCGGTAAAACAAGGGCAAGCAGCGGAAAAGTGTTATTTTACTCACACGATATTACCGATATGCCGGAACACAAAATTGTACAGCTTGGTATTTCTAGGAAATTTCAAAGCCCATCGATTTTTCATCAGTTGACTGTATGGGAAAACATGGAACTAGCTTTAAAACAAGATCGCGGGCTATTTGCTGTTTTACGGGTAAAGATGTCAGAGGCAGATCGGGATATGATCATCACGTTATTACAACGTATCGAATTACTCGATTATGCTGACCAAAAGGCTTGTTCTCTTTCGCACGGTCAGAAGCAGTGGCTCGAAATCGGCATGCAGCTGATTCAGTTTCCTCAACTGTTGCTGCTTGATGAACCGATTGCAGGAATGAGTGCCGCGGAACGGGAACGCACAGGGGAATTGATCCATGAAATTGCTCGCGATTGTGCAGTTGTGATTGTCGAACATGATATGGATTTTGTGCGTCGTTTTTCAAAGCAAGTGACGGTGATGCATGAAGGGAAAGTATTGTGTGAAGGGACGATGGAAGACATTCAGCAAAATGAAAAAGTAGTCGAAATTTATTTAGGAAGAGAGGAGAAAGCGTGTTAAGCGTTCGAAATATGGCAGCCGGATATGAACAAAGCGTTGTGTTAGAAAACGTAAGCATGGACGTACAAAAAGGATGTGTGACGGCAGTGCTAGGGCGAAATGGTGTCGGAAAAACGACGCTTATGAAAAGCATCATCGGATTGATCAAACCGATGAGTGGCAACATCGAATGGGAGGGTGAGGATATTACATCATTGCCGCCGGAACAGAGGGTAAGAAGAGGAATTGGATATGTTCCTCAGGGTAGAGAAATTTTCCCTTCGTTAACGGTCGAAGAAAATTTATTGTTAGGATTCGAGGCGCTTCCTAAAAAAATCAATTCGTCACACGTTTTAGAAGAGATTTATGAATTATTTCCTATATTAAAAGACATGTTGCATCGAAAAGGAGGAGATTTAAGCGGTGGGCAACAGCAGCAACTTGCCATTGCCCGTGCGCTGATTGGACAGCCAAAGCTGCTTTTGCTTGATGAACCGATGGAAGGCATTCAGCCATCGATCGTACAACTGATTCGTGATGTCATCATGAAAATTGCAAAAGAAAAAACGGTCGGAATTGTACTTGTCGAGCATAGCCTAGATTTAGCTTTTTCATGCGCCGACTACTTTTACATTTTCGATCGCGGCATAGTTGTTGCGCAAGGGCATGTGAGTGAAACGAGCATGAGTGACGTTCAGCGGTTTTTAACCGTATAAGTCGAACGTAATGAATAAGGAAGGTGGGAGAATATTGAAATTAACTGCACGTGAACAGGAGAAGTTGCTTATTGTCGTTGCAGCGGATCTCGCACGCCGCCGCAAAGAAAGAGGGTTGAAGCTAAATTATCCCGAAGCAGTCGCTCTAATTACATATGAAATTTTAGAAGGTGCGCGCGATGGGCGTACAGTGGCAGAGTTAATGCAATACGGGACAACGATTTTAACCCGTGATGATGTGATGGAAGGAGTGCCGGAAATGATTGAAGACATACAAGTGGAAGCCACATTTCCCGACGGCACAAAGCTCGTGACGGTTCATCAGCCAATTCGTTGAAGGGGGGATACGATGATTCCAGGAGAATATTTGTTAAAAGAAGATACGATCGTTTGTAATCGCCATAAATCGATTACAAAACTGGTCGTGACAAATCGTGGAGATCGCCCGATTCAAGTTGGATCTCACTTTCACTTTTTTGAAGTGAACTCGTTTCTTGAATTTGACCGTCAAGCGGCGTATGGAAAACATTTGAACATCCCTGCAGGTACAGCAGTGCGTTTTGAGCCGGGGGATGCAAAGCAAGTGGAACTTGTCCCGTTTTCGGGGAAGCGACATGTTTATGGGTTAAACAACTTTGTCAACGGCCCGCTTGATCAAGAAAGAGGGGGAGAATCATGAGCTTTCAAATGCCGCGAAAACAATATGCGGACATGTTTGGACCGACAACAGGTGATTGTGTTCGTTTAGCGGATACCGATTTATGGATCGAAATTGAAAAAGATTTTACCGTTTATGGGGACGAGGTGAAGTTTGGAGGCGGAAAAGTGATTCGTGACGGGATGGGACAGCATCCTCTTGCAACCCGTTCCGAATCGATGGATTTAGTGCTGACGAATGCAATCATTGTAGATTACACGGGAATTTATAAAGCAGATATTGGGATTAAAGACGGCAAGATTGCCGCGATCGGGAAAGCGGGCAATCCGTTGTTAATGGACGGGGTAGATATGACAATCGGAGCATCGACAGAAATTATTGCTGCAGAGGGGAAAATTGTCACTGCAGGAGGAATTGATGCCCATATTCACTTTATTTGTCCGCAACAAATCGAAACAGCCTTGTCATCGGGGATCACGACAATGATCGGCGGCGGAACAGGACCGGCGACAGGCACAAATGCGACGACGTGTACTCCCGGGGAATGGAACATCCATCGCATGTTGGAAGCGGCCGAAGCGTTTCCGATGAACCTTGGATTTTTAGGAAAAGGCAACGCATCAGCGAAAGAGCCATTGGCGGAACAAATTCGTGCGGGAGCCATTGGCTTAAAGCTTCATGAAGATTGGGGGACAACAGCGGCGGCCATTGATGCGAGTTTGCAGGTTGCGGACGAATATGATGTGCAAGTGGCGATTCATACCGATACGCTGAATGAAGGGGGATTTGTCGAAGATACGTTACGGGCGATTAACGGGCGCGTCATTCACACATATCATACGGAAGGAGCGGGCGGGGGACATGCGCCGGATATTATTAAAGTAGCGAGTTTTCCAAATATATTGCCTTCTTCTACAAATCCAACGCGACCTTATACAAAAAATACGTTAGATGAGCATTTAGATATGCTGATGGTTTGTCATCACTTAGACCCGTCTGTCCCGGAAGATATTGCATTTGCTGACTCGCGCATTCGTAAAGAAACGATTGCGGCGGAAGATATTCTCCATGATTTAGGCGTTTTTAGCATGATCAGCTCTGATTCGCAAGCGATGGGACGCGTCGGAGAAGTGATTTTGCGCACATGGCAAACGGCGGATAAGATGAAGAAACAATTTGGAAGACTGCCAGAAGAAAAAGGAAGAGGTGATAATTTTCGAGTGAAGCGTTACATTGCCAAATATACGATTAATCCGGCGCTTACCCATGGGATTGCGAAGTACGTCGGATCGATCGAAGTTGGCAAATTAGCCGATTTAGTCGTTTGGCATCCTGCATTTTTTGGTGTAAAACCGGAACTTGTTTTGAAAGGTGGAATGATTGCCTATAGCGTAATGGGAGATCCAAATGCTAGCATTCCGACTCCGCAGCCGGTCATGTATCGACCGATGTTTGCAAGTTATGGAAAAGCTTTATATAGAACTTCTATTACATTTGTATCGAAAACAGCTTTTGAACTTGGAATCTCGCAACAACTTAATTTACAAAAAATGATTCAACCGGTAGAGCACATTCGCAACTTGTCGAAAAATGATATGGTGTATAACAGTGCGATGCCAAAGATTGATGTGGATCCGCAAACGTACGAGGTAAGAGTCGATGGAACACTTATTACGTGTGAACCAGCCGAAGTTGTTCCAATGGCTCAACGATATTTTTTATTTTGAGGTGATAAGAAAATGATTGTAGAAAAAATAGTCGGAAATATTAAAAAGTTAGACCAATTACCCCCGCATATAGAGCGAGTATATTTAAGTAGCGATGATTTAGTAAAACGAATTCAGCGCGTTGTCACCGATCACGGAACAGAACTAGGAATTCGTTTAAAAGAGACAAAGGAATTGACCGATGGCGATATCTTATTTATGGATGAGAAAAATATGATTGTTGTGAGCGTGTTGCCTGATGATTTGCTTGTCATTCGGCCCACATCAATGAAACAAATGGGAGAAATTGCGCATCAGCTTGGGAATCGTCATTTGCCTGCTCAATTCGAAGGGGAGGAAATGCTCGTTCAATATGACTACTTAGTAGAAGAGCTGCTAAAACAATTACATATCCCATATCAGAGGGAAAAACGAAAAGTAAAGCAAGCATTTCGCCATATAGGACATAGCCATGCTGGATAAGATGGATAAGCTGTTGCCTTTATTGCAGCTGTGTGATTCGAACTTTCCTTCCGGAGCATTTTCTCATTCCTTTGGTTTTGAAACGTATATTTCCAATGAAAAAATCAATAACTATGAAACGTTTCGCGATGCGCTCTGTGCTTATATTCAAACGCAACTGACGTATACCGATGGATTGGCGTGCCGGTTAACGTACGATTTTTTAGAGGAAAAATCGAAAGAGGATGTATGGCAGTTAAATGAAATGTTGGCTGCGCTTTGCCTGGCGAGAGAAACAAGAGAAGGAACACGGATGATCGGGGAACGAATGTGGAAAATTTGCCGCGAAATCTATCCTTTTGACATATGGAATGATGATAAAAAGAAACGTGGGTATATGCATCCTGCTCTTGTTTTCGCCATAGTTTGCTATAATTTAGAAATACCGAAAGATACGACGGTTTTATCGTATTTGTATACTTCTGTCCAAGCTCTTGTTCAAAATGCGGTTCGCGGTATTCCGCTCGGCCAGACCGATGGGCAACGGCTGCTCGTTTTCGTACAACCGCATTTGATAAAAGCGGTACAGAAGATCCATACGTTAACAGAAGAGGAGTTAGGAGCTACAGCGCCGGGATTGGAAATTGCGCAAATGCAGCATGAACAACTTTCCGTTCGCTTATTTATGTCTTAATTTTTCGAAAAGGAGATGAAATGGAGATGGAACCAGTAAGAATAGGAATCGGCGGACCGGTTGGAGCTGGAAAAACGATGCTTGTCGAAAAACTTACTCGGGCGTTGCACCGTGAATTCAGCCTGGCAGTAGTAACAAATGATATATATACAAAAGAAGATGCGCAGTTTTTAGTGAAACATAGTGTGTTGCCGGAAGATCGGATTATTGGCGTGGAGACCGGAGGATGTCCACATACAGCCATTCGTGAGGATGCTTCGATGAATTTTGCGGCGATTGACGAGTTAAAAGAACGTCACCCGGATGTAGAAATTATTTTTATCGAAAGCGGCGGCGATAATTTGGCCGCCACATTCAGTCCGGAGCTCGTTGACTTCTCTATTTATGTGATTGATGTAGCGCAAGGGGAAAAAATTCCACGCAAAGGTGGACAAGGAATGATTAAATCCGACTTGTTGGTTATTAATAAAATCGACCTCGCCCCTTATGTAGGAGCAATTTTAGAGGTGATGGAGCGCGATGCAAAAGCGGCGCGCGGAACAAAACCAGTTATTTTCACCAATTTAAAAGAAGAGATTGGATTAGCGGAAGTAGTGGAGTGGATTAAAAAACAAGTGATGTTGGTAGGGTTAGAAGAATGAGCTGGTCAGGACTGTTGCAGTGTACGGCTGTGGAGAAAAACGGCCGTACGGTTATTTCCGATTGCTATTATGAAGGAGCGTTGAAGTTGACCCGGCCGGTATACCTTCATCCGTCTCAGCCGACGATTTACTTGATTCATGTAGGGGGAGGGTATGTAGACGGGGATCGATATAAAACGGAAATAATGTTGCAAGAAGGAGCACATCTGATTGCCACCACCCAATCGGCAACGAAAATATACAAGACAGTCAAGGTGCCGGTACAACAATATACGTCAGTTTACTTGGATGATCAAAGTGTGCTCGAATTTTTTCCCGATCCAGTCATTGCTTATGAAAAAGCTCAATTTTATCAAGAAATGACCGTTTATATGAAAGAAAGTTCTACATTTATTTATGGGGATATTATTACGCCAGGGTGGTCAGAAAGTGGCGAGTTGTTTCGCTACGATTGGATCCGCTCTAAATTAAAGATATATTATGAGGACAATTTAAAGTTGTTTGACCATCTCTATTTAGAGACAAGCACAGGGATGACAGGAATTTTTCAGATGGAAGGATATACTCATTTTGGTTCGCTTTTTGTGATTAGCCCTTTTATGACACGGGATCTTCTTCAAAAATTTGAATCGATGGCAGCGCGTTTTCCTGCTTCTGTACACCTTGGCTGGTCCATCCCTATGATCCCTGGATTGGTTATTCGTGTTTTGGCCCATGAAACGCATGCTATTGAAACGATTTTTCAAATGATTCATCAGTTTATTCGCGAAGAATGTTTTCAAGAGGAACCTATTTTTCTGCGAAAGTACTAAAAAGATAAGGAGATGGAGTGTTGGTGAGTACCGTATTACCGATTTTACTTTTTGGATTTGTCTTAGGCATCAAACATGCAACCGAACCGGATCATGTCATTGCTGTATCCACCATTGCCAGCCGAACAAATAAGCTTTCGCTTTCATCGCTTGCAGGGGTTTTTTGGGGGATCGGCCATACCGTAACCCTGTTTGTCATTGGCATGGTTATAATAGGGATGGAGCAACAAATACCAGAAACCACAGCAATGTGGCTGGAACTAGTCGTTGGAGTGATGATCGTAGTCTTAGGAATTACAAGCTTTCGTTCCGCTTATATGATTCCTATTAGAAAAGAAATGAATATAAACCATCTGCATTTAAAGTCGACCTTAATTGGAATTATTCATGGATTAGCCGGCAGTGCCGGGATGGTGCTTTTAACGTTAACAACTGTTGATAATCGATGGCAGGCGCTGCTGTTTATACTCATATTTGGCGTAGGAACGATCATTGGCATGATGTTATTCACTACTTTTCTAGGGCTTCCGTTCATCTGGATGAAACAGAAGCAAACGATTTATCAGTTCATTGTAAAAGTAGTTTCGCTAATTAGTATCATATATGGCTTATACTATATGTATAACATTGGTATAGAAGAAGGACTGTTATTTTAAACAAATACACCATCCCCGTCTTTCTAAAGAGAGAAGGGGATGGTTTTTGTTATCGTGACTAAAACATAAACATAAACGGATGTTTTTCGCAATTGCAATATCATGAAAATATATATCCCATTTCGAAATGGGCTGGATCAATTTTTGTGTAGAAGAAGGATGATGGTAGACATTTAGAAACGTCGCTGCTTTCATCCGTTATTTACATTAGTTGTTTAACAAGCATCATCTCATCCCGAATTGGAATGCCGTCTGCGCTAATGAGCGGAATGCTCGGTTTCATTTGTCTTGCTTTTTCCACAGCATTCGGGAAAACCTTAACAATCTTACTGGCAGTCCGGAAGTTGGAATCGGCATCCGCAACAAAGCGGGATTGAAGCGGGTGACGCTCGAACTTGGTTCCAACTCCGCAGTCATAGTTGATGAACAAGTCGATATCGACCGCATTATTCCGCGCTGCGTGTTTGGTGCGTTTTCATTCCAAGGTCAAGTATGTATTTCGCTTCAGCGCATTTACGTGCATGAAAAGCGGTATGAGGAGTTTGTCGAAAAATTTATTGCCGCTGCGAAGCAATTGAAAGTGGGCGATCCATTGGATCCAAACACGGATGTCTCAGCAATGATTACTCCAAAAGACGTCGATCGGGCGCTTGCATGGATCGAGGAGGCCAAACAAGGCGGGGCAACCGTCGCGCTTGGTGGTGAACGGGACGGAAACATTCTGCTTCCAACTGTTATTTTAGACGCAACACCAACGATGAAAGTATCGTGCCAAGAAGTGTTCGCGCCGCTCGTCCTTATTAACCGCGTTCGTTCGATCGAAGAGGCGATTGAGCTCGTTAACGACTCTCGCTACGGATTGCAAGCAGGTGTTTATACGGATAACGTGCATATCGCCTGGGAAGCAGTGGAAAAATTGCATGTCGGCGGTGTACTCATTAACGACATCCCGACATTCCGTGTTGACCATATGCCATACGGCGGCGTGAAAGAAAGCGGAATTGGCCGCGAAGGGCTTCGTTATGCGATTGAAGAGATGACAGAACTAAAACTAGTCATTTTTAATAAAAACGAATAAACGCTGAAAGGACTGGCGAAGTGGCCAGTCCCTTTTTTTGAGAGATGTGGGGAATCGGTTCTACATCAAGCGTTGCAACATAGGAATTTGATGCATGTGTTTTTTCATCAAAAAACAGGAATTTGGCGGGTATATGGGGAAATGAATAAAAGAATAATGGCCAAACAAGGGGGATGGACATGGAAACTGTCGTTCTTTCGTTTTCAGAAAATGCAGCTGTATTGGAGCTCAATCGTCCAGATTCGTTAAATGCGATGAATGAGCAAATGTTAAATGAGCTGCTACAAGCATTGCGCCAAATCGAACAAAGCGATGCGTCGATCGTTCTCATTCGCGGAAAAGGGAGGGGCTTTTCTGCCGGCGGCGATATTAAAACGATGCTAGGTGTAGATGATCCAGAAAAATTTCCTGAAATCATGAACACCATTCAAGAAGTCATTATGACATTATACAGCATGTCGAAAATCGTCGTTTCTGTCGTCCATGGACCAGCGGCGGGGTTGGGATTAAGCTTTGCGCTAGCTAGCGATTACGTCATTGCGACAAAAGAGGCGCGACTGGCGATGAATTTTATCGGCATCGGCCTGATTCCAGACGGCGGCGGCCACTTCCTGTTAGCAAAACGAGTCGGCGAAGTGAAAGCGAAGCATATCATTTGGGAAGGAAAACCGATGAACACTGACGAAGCGTATGAACTTGGCATTGTTGATTTCATCGTTGAAGACGAACAGCAAATCGAACAAAAAATCTCCGAATGGCAGGCAAAACCGCTTCAGGCGATGATCGCCACGAAAACGTTGTACGCTAAGTTGACAAAAGACGAATTGTTAAAAGTGCTTCAGCTCGAAACAGAAGCGCAGCAAAAAATGCGGCAAACCGAAGACCACCGCGAAGGCGTGCGCGCGTTTTTAGAAAAACGGAAGCCGAAGTTTCAGGGGAGATAATCAAGAAGCCCTTGTCTAAAATCTTTATAAAGATTCTTAGACAAGGGCTGTTTTCATGAAACGCATGTGATTGAAACGATTTTTCAAATGATTCATCAGTTTATTCGCGAAGAATGTTTTCAAGAGGAACCTATTTTTCTGCGAAAGTACTAAAAAGATAAGGAGATGGAGTGTTGGTGAGTACCGTATTACCGATTTTACACTTGCCCAACAGTATCATATTGACACACCGCTGCTAAAAGCGGTTTATCATCATTTGAAACTATATGAACAACAGCGAGGAGCTGACTCAAAACATCGCTTTTGAGCGATGATGGGTCAGCTTCTTTATTATTTTCATTAACAAATTATTCCTTGTGCCTGTCATTATTGGAGAGAGTGTTTATTTGCCTGAAACGATTTCGTGGCTTGAACATTCCTGGTATAAGTCTTATCGCATATTTCAAAAAAGTTCTTATAAAAAACAATGTTAAGTTTTATGACATGAATAGTGATAAAATTTAACGTTTTGATAAGATAGAGGTACGTAGCAACAAGAAAGGGGGAGCAATGATATTGTTCAAAATTTTAACATTCATATTTATTCTTTTGGTACGTAATATGGTTTCATTGTTGAAAATTCAACTGCTATGTTATGGAGGGATCGTTAGATGAAGAGAAAACAATTAGTGCTCATCGGTAACGGTATGGCGGGTGTGCGTTGTATCGAAGAAATTTTAAAAATTGATCGCGATTTATTTGAAATTACCATCTTCGGGAGCGAGCCTTATCCGAATTATAACCGTATTTTGTTATCAACGGTATTACAAGGAGACACATCGATTGATGATATTACAATGAATGATTGGGAATGGTACGAGAAAAATAATATTCATCTTTTTGTCGGGGAAACGGTAGTCAAAATCGATAAAGAACAACAGCTTGTGTTTACGGACAAGGGGCGGGTTGCCGAATATGACGAATTAATTATTGCTACAGGCTCTAAACCTTTCATTCTCCCGATACCGGGGGGCGATAAACAAGGAGTAACTGCGTTTCGTGATATAAAAGACTGTGAAATGTTGATGGAGTATGCAAAAAAATATAAAAAAGCAGTGGTTATTGGCGGTGGATTGTTAGGTTTAGAGGCTGCCAGAGGTCTTTTAAATCTAGGTATGGAAGTGAATGTTGTTCATATTTGTGAACATTTAATGGAACGTCAACTTGATCCGACTGCATCTAAATTATTACAACGAGAGATGGAAAAACAAGGAATGAAATTTCTTTTGCAAAAGGAGACAGCAGAAATTATCGGGGATGACAGAGTAGAAGGTCTTCGCTTTAAAGATGGAACGGAAATCGCAGCCGATTTAGTCGTTATGGCCGTTGGGATCAAGCCGAATGTTGAACTTGCACGGCAAAGCGGTATCGCTGTGAACCGTGGCATTATCGTAAATGATTATTTAGAAACGAGTGTCCCCCATATTTATGCAGTCGGCGAGTGCGCTGAACATCGCGGAATAGTTTACGGTCTTGTCGCTCCTCTTTATGAGCAAGGAAAAGTTTTGGCGGAGAGGCTTTACGGAATTAAAGGACGAACTTACACAGGGTCTGTCGTTTCTACCCAGTTAAAAGTGTCTGGAGTCGATGTATTCTCTGCCGGGGAGTTTATGGATCAAGAAGGAACATCATCTATTAAAGTATATGATGAGTTCCGCGGGATTTATAAAAAAGTTGTTATTCGTGATGAAAAAATAATCGGTGCCGTTTTATTTGGTGATACAAGTGACGGACGAAAACTGTTCGACATGATTCAGAAAAACGAGAATATTTCAGAATCATTCCAAGTGTCATTTTTTCGGCCATCATCCAATCAATCAAACAAAAGTATGGCGGCAGAAATGGCAGATAATGAAGTGGTTTGCGGATGTAACGGTGTGACGAAAGGAACGATTTGCAAGGCGATTGTGGAAAAAGGGCTTAAAACGGTTGAACAAGTAAGAGATTGTACAAACGCCTCCCGTTCTTGCGGAGGATGTAAAGGACTTGTCGCGGAGCTTTTAGAATATACGATTGGAGAAGAATTTGATCGCAGCGTGGAGAAAGAAACCATTTGCAGCTGTACAACATTAAGCCGTGAAGAGGTAATTGAGGAAATTAAATCTAAAAATTTAAAATACGTCAAAGAAGTTATGAATGTACTTGGATGGAAAAATGAAGAAGGATGTTCGAAATGCCGTCCTGCTTTAAATTATTATTTAAGTATGTTATATCCGACAGAATATCAGGATGAATATGAATCTCGGTTTGTCAATGAACGGCTGCACGCTAACATTCAAGCAGATGGAACATATTCCGTTGTCCCGAGAATGTACGGAGGGGTGACAACAGCGGAGCAATTGCGGAAAATTGCCGATGTCGCTGAAAAGTACAATGTTCCGATGATTAAATTAACAGGTGGTCAGCGCATTGATTTATTAGGAATTAAAAAGGAAGATTTGCCGAAAGTGTGGGCGGAGCTGGATATGCCGTCCGGATATGCGTATGCAAAAGCGTTGCGAACGGTAAAAACGTGTGTCGGCAAACAATTTTGCCGCTTTGGAACGCAAGATTCTACTCAATTGGGCATTGATTTAGAAAAGAAATTGGAGCGCATCAATACCCCTCATAAAGTGAAAATGGCGGTGTCTGCCTGCCCGCGCAATTGTGCGGAATCAGGAATTAAAGATGTTGGCATCGTCGGTGTTGATGGCGGTTGGGAAATTTATGTCGGCGGAAACGGCGGTACTCATTTACGTGCAGGGGATTTATTATGCACCGTTCAAACCGAAGAAGAGGTCATTGAAATTACAAGTGCTTTTCTTCAATATTATCGCGAGTCGGCTAAATATTTGGAAAGAACATCTAAATGGGTCGAGAGAGTCGGGCTTGAGCATATTCGCGAAGTGATTTTTGATCAGGAAACTCGCCGGCAATTGCTGGATCGTTTGGAGGAAGCGCTAGCAGCCACGAAAGATCCATGGAAAGAGATAGTTGAAAATAAAGAGATGCAAGAAAAGTTGTTCACAAGTCTACAAGTCAAAGTGCCAGTGAATAGGTAGGAGGAGAGTTAGATGACACGAATGGAGATCGGAACAGTACAACGCCTTTCTGAAAGATTAGGAAAATGCGTAAAAGTGGGACAAATGGAGCTGGCGTTATTTCGGTTGTCAGACGGCCGTATTTATGCGCTTGAAAACCGCTGTCCGCACAAAGGAGGGGATTTGTCTCAAGGAATTGTCAGCGGGGAGTTTGTGTTTTGTCCTCTTCATGATTGGAAAATTTCCATAAAAGATGGGAAAGTGCAAGCACCTGATCACGGTTGTGTGAAAACATATAAGGTAGAAATTGAAAATGGAAAAATATATATACAACTGTAAATAAGGTGAATGAATATGACAAAAGATTTGTTAAATTATTTTCGGCTAAAACAAAAAGATCGCGCGTCGGAAATGTTGTTTGATACACAATGCCCGTTTTGCAGTGTTCAATGTACGATGCAGCTTGTTGAGGAACGTGTTGTTGAAAGGGCTCATTATAAAGTGATTCCGAAGGATAACCCTACTTCCCACGGCCGGCTTTGTATCAAAGGGTTAAACGCTCATCAACATGCTTTGCACTCGGAGCGTTTGAAATTTCCGTTATTAAAGGTGAATGGACAATTTATTCGTGTGAGTTGGAAAGATGCTTTAGATTTTATTAAAGAAAATTTTAAGAAAATTCAAAAATATGATGGGCTCAACGCATTAGGAGTTTATGGGGGCGGTTCGTTAACAAATGAAGAGGCATATTTGCTAGGGAAATTTGCCCGCGTTGCGCTGAGGACGAAACACATTGATTATAATGGACGTTTTTGCATGTCCGCAGCAGCATCGGCGATGAATGATACGTTTGGAATCGACCGAGGACTAACTAATAAGTTATCGGAAATTCCGTTTGCCCGTTGTATTATTTTAGCGGGTACGAATATTGCTGAATGTCAGCCGACGATCATGCCGTATTTTCATCAAGCGAAACAAAACGGTTCGTATTTCATCGTAATCGATCCAAGGGAAACGGCAACATGTGGATTAGCTGATTTACATTTGAAAATTAAACCAGGGACCGATGCTGCGTTAGTGAATGGTTTTCTTAAAGTTATTTTTGACGAAGGATATGTAGATTATGCTTTTGTAGATGAGAAAACGGAAGGATTTGCGGAGCTAAAGGAGCATATAGATCGAATCCAGTTAGATGAAATCGCACAATTAACAGGAATTGCTCCTGAAGTTATTCGTTTTGCTGCGATTCAATATGCAAGCGCGCAAACCGGGATGGTATTTACTGCTAGAGGCGTGGAGCAACAAACAAATGGTAATATGACCGTACGTAATTTCTTGAATTTAGTATTAGTAACAGGAAAAATTGGTAAATTGGGTTGCGGTTATGGGGCAATCACCGGACAAGGAAACGGACAGGGAGGACGGGAGCATGGGCAAAAGGCCGATCAGCTCCCGGGTTACCGCGATATTGAAAATGAAGAGCATCGAAAATATATCGCCGACGTCTGGGGAATTTCTGAAAATGAATTGCCTCGAAAAGGGGTTTCCGCTTATGAAATGATGCAAAAAATTTCCGCTGGAGAGATTACTGGAATGTTTATTATGGGATCTAATCCTATTGTATCGAGTCCGAACGCGCAATTTGTAGAGAAGGCATTAAAAACGTTAAAGTGTTTAGTTGTTGTCGATTCGTTTTTATCAGAAACGGCACAACTAGCTGATTTAGTATTGCCAACTTCTTCTTATTTAGAAGATGAAGGAACGATAACTAATCTAGAAGGAAGGGTAACATTAAGACCGGCATCGAAAATACCCCCGAAAGAAGTGAAGCACGATTGGGAGATTCTTTGTGAAATCGCAGATGTTTTAGGCAGGGGAGAATATTTTCGTTTTTCATCAGCGGAAGAAATTTTCAATGAACTACGGCTCGCTAGCCGGGGAGGAAAGGCTGACTACTACGGTATCACTTATGAGCGCTTGCGGAAGGAGCGGGTATATTGGCCGTGTCCGTCTTTTGACCATCCCGGAACGGCAAGAATGTTCGAACAGTCGTTTGCCCACCGTGATGGAAAAGCGCGGCTGGCTGTTGTTGAAAATCAATTTCCGAAAGAGCAAATAACCGAACAGTATCCGCTTTACTTAACCACCGGAAGAGTTTTATCCCATTACTTAACTGGTGTCCAGACGAGGAACAGTCCAGCATTAGCGTCACGTCATATTGAATCATTTGTCGAAATCCATCCGAATACAGCTAAAAAATATAAAATTGAAAATAATACATTAGTTAAGCTGGAAACAAAACGAGGCGCGGCTGTTGTAAGAAGCAAATACTCATACAAAATTCGTGAGGATACTGTTTTTGTGCCGTTTCATTGGAGTGGAATACAAAATATTAATCAAATTACCGATGATTCATTAGATCCTCATTGCAAAATGCCTGGATTTAAAATTTGTGCTGTAAGAATAAGCCCGATTGTTAATTTAGAAAAAAATTAAAAAAAGCACTTCCTTATAAATTAGATTAGGAAGCGCTCGAAGAAAATGCTTTCATAGTCATTATAACACGGATGGAAAAATCGGTGTATTCAAAACTTCGATGAAAACGCAGCAGGATTCCATAGTACAAACAGAATATAGATTTTATATAAAAAAATGGGTGAAGGAGAATGTGTGATGGAGCAAAGAAGTTTCTTGAAAAGCGGTCATACTCCTACATTATTTAGTGCATTTTTGTATTTTGACATCAGCTTTATGGTATGGGTTTTGCTTGGTCCGCTTTCCGTCATCATCGCGAATGATTTTCAGATGAATGCTGCACAAAAAGCGAATTTGGTCGCTTTGCCTATATTGGGCGGTTCTATTCTTAGAATTGTTCTTGGATTTCTCACAGACTATATCGGCCCGAAAAAAACAGCCCAAATCGGCATGGTTGTTACGTTTGTTCCGTTAATTTGGGGATGGAAATTTGCTGATAATTTGTCAGAGCTCTATATTGTTGCTTTATTGCTGGGAATTGCCGGGGCGAGTTTTGCCGCGGCGTTACCGCTGGCCAGCCGCTGGTATCCTCCGCAGTATCAAGGTTTGGCGATGGGGATTGCTGGAGCAGGGAACAGCGGGACTGTTATCACTACACTGTTTGCTAATCGTATTGCCCAACATTATGGAGACTGGAATATTGTTTTCGGATTTGCTCTTATCCCTGTTGTCATTACATTCATCATCTTTTCAATTTTAGCTAAAGACAGTCCTAATCAACCTGCACCGAAAAAGGTAGTCGATTATATAAAAGTTTTGAAGCAAAGAGATACATGGCTGTTTTGTATATTTTATAGCGTCACTTTCGGCGGTTTTGTTGGTATGTCAAGCTACTTGACCATCTTCTTTAATACACAGTACGGTTTGGATCCGGTAAAAGCAGCCGATTTTACGACTATCTGTGTTATCGCCGGTAGCTTTTTCAGACCGATTGGAGGTTGGCTAGCGGATAAATTTGGTGGAATTCGAATGTTAATCATTCTATACAGTGTCGTTTGCGTTATGATGGCGTTACTTTCCACTCTTCCAACATTAACAATAGCAACAATTTTACTGTTTGTAGCTATGATGAGCTTAGGAATGGGTAATGGTTCTGTATTTCAGCTCGTTCCTCAGCGCTTTCAAAAAGAAATTGGTGTCATTACCGGTATTGTAGGTGCAGCAGGAGGTTTTGGAGGTTATTTTCTCCCAAAAATTTTGGGGAACTTGAAGTTAGCAACAGGTTCTTTTACTCATGGGTTTCTCGTTTTAAGCGGAATCGCTGTTTTATGTATGGTACTCATCACGATTGTACAAAAACAGTGGAGAAAATCATGGATTGGCGCTGGAGGAAGAGCAAGGGTGGAACACGTTTAAGGAAATAAGATGGTTGGCGACGGTGCCAATACTCCGCCAATCCGAGGAAAGGGAGGGCTGACACACAAAACAAGTGTCAGCCCCTTTGGCTAATGAAACTTATATACGGTTTTGTACTGCTCGTATCACTTCATAAGCGCGTTCGCCAATTAAACGAATCAACTGTTCAAAAGTAGCGTCCCTCTGCCGATCCAACTCAACAATTCGCTTTGCCAGCTCAAGAGCTTTTAGATCCATTGCTATCCCCCTATTTTTTTCTTTTTCCTCTGTAATACATTTCGCTCGTATTCATGGCGCAATTCTTTAACAGTCCATTGTGTGAGTGAACTAATATCCGTAAACATGCCTGTTTTGATTAGTTCGTAAATATAAAATTGTTTCTGTTTTGCTATTGCTTTCTGAAAGAGGTTCCCCATTTTTTCCACTCCTTTCTTATTTTGCATTATACCTCTTTTTTTAGATTCCGATATTTAATTTGTTATGTTTTATGACATAAAAAATAATTAATGTAAGATTTTTTAACAAAAAAGTAACAATTTCTAACAAATCTATTTATACTTATGTTAAATATCTTCTTACGGAGGTGAACGATATGGCTCAGAAAAATGACCCATATAAATTTAAAAAAGTCATCTCTATTGGAATTGTGAGTGAGTTGACTGGATTATCCCCAAGGCAAATTCGTTATTATGAAGAGCGGAAGCTCATTTTTCCTGAACGATCCAAAGGAATTCGTAAATACTCGTTTGCCGATGTTGAACGATTAATGGAAATTGCTGATAAACGGGAAGAAGGAGTGACAACACGAGAAATCCGCAATGAAATGACAAAAGAAGTACGTGAAAAAATGTTGAAGGGACAGATGAATGCTCATTTTCACTTTCGGTCATAATTGTGTATAGATGGGGCGGTGGCTTGGCTGTAAATATGTAGAGGTCGATCATTTTGATTGATGAGCTGGGATAGAACAGAAACAACTATGTTTTCCAGTTTTCTTACATTAATAGTGATAATTGTTTAAAAAAAACCATAAGTTATAAATTATGGAGGAGATTGGGGTTTACTTCTTTTCCTGCACCGGGCGGACCGATTAACAGAATACTTGTCTCAGAAGAAGCAACTTGTTTTACTTTTTAGAATCGCTTAGAAATGTAATTTTTTATCTGAACGATCAATAAAAAAGGAAGTATATATTCGATGAGTGGTATTATCCCCTACAGGTAGACAGTAAAAAAAGGGAACATTTGGTATGATGTTCTTAGAAGTTTATCTGGGAGGGGATTTTTTATGGCGAAAAAAGGGATGAGTGTAGAAGATATTGCAAACATCACAGACCTTACGGAAGAAGAAATACAGAAGTTGTTAGAGAAGGAATAAGTAATTTGTTCATCATTTCACAGCTGTCGTCGACCTCCAATCTTGCAAAAACTCCGAGGGATCGACGACCATTTGCTTTTTGCAACTTTTTTAGGTGTGTCAACGTGCAAAGGATATTGACTGAATTTTCGGATGTATATATAATGATGATGTATATATTTTCCAATTATTGATTTATCAGTACTTTTTGGGGGTTGCTTGTATCGTACCTGTGAGGAAATAAAAAAGTCAGCGTGTTCAGCGCTGACTTTTTTGTTTGTTATTAAAACTGTTTCGCTGCTTCTTTTGCTCGTTCGATCGCTTGTTGTTTAATGGCTTCTGCTTCGTTTGGAAAAGCGTTCATGCCTTCGACCGCAATCGTTTGAACGTCTGTTATGCCGACAAAAGCGAGAACAGCTCTTAAATAGCGGTCACCAAACTCCAATTCTTTCGCCGGACCTTCAGAATATATACCTCCTCGCGCTTGAATGTGGATCGCTTTTTTTCCTTTTAGTAGTCCAACAGGCCCTTCCTCTGTATATTTAAACGTTTTTCCGGCGATACAAAACGTATCAATATATGCCTTCAATTTTGGAGGGAAGCTAAAGTTCCACAGTGGTGTGACGAATACATATTTGTCAGCTTCCATAAATTGTTCACATAATTCGTTGATGCGCGCTACTTTTTGTTGTTCATCTTTGCTTAATTGATCAAATGATTGTCCTTGTTGTAGTTTGCCCCAGCCGCTAAATACATCAGCATCAATGTAAGGGACGTCGATATCGTACAAGTGTAGTTCAACGATTTCATCTTCTGGATGATGTTGTTTGTAAGTTTCTAAAAATGCGCGACCGACTGACAAGCTAAACGATTCATGTTCTTGTTTTGGATTTGCGGTAATATACAATACTTTTGCCATAACAGTTCCTCCTTGACGTAAGTTTATACTTACTTATGTTTCGCTTTGATATAAAAAGCTATAACTATAATATAGTTTGTTACTTACTTTTGTAAAGTAAAAAGGTTGCTGATTAGATGATGAACAGCGAAGGAATAGACAAAATACATATGTAGGTATAAAAATAAAAGAGCAGATGATTCATACGCTCGTGTATAGGCGTGATCATGTCGTTCCACATCTTATCCATAAATGTTGCAAATAGCTTTGGCCTGAGCTAGCATGGCTTAGGCTTTTTTCATGTGCGAGCGAAAGAAAAAATGGATAAATAGAAAAAGGCCGTATCCTTTGTCCGAGATCATGTATATGTTATTAGCAGAGAGAAAATTTGTTAGAAAGGTGTGAGGATATAATGGTAAAAATTGTTTTAGATGCAGGGCACGGAGGGCGTGATCCGGGGGCGGTTGGAAACGGACTTCGTGAAAAAGATGTAACGTTAACGATTGTGACGAAAATAGGGGAGATGTTGAAAGAGTATGAACGTGTCGATGTACACTATACGCGGACAGACGATCAGTTTGTTGAACTCTCGGAACGGGCAGCGATAGCGAATCGGATCGGTGCGGACTTCTTTTTATCCGTTCATGTGAACGCAGGTGGTGGAACAGGATTTGAATCATATATATTCAATGGAAATGTGAGAAAAGAAACTGTTTCATATCAAAACATCATTCATGATGAAGTGATGAAAGCGATTGGAGATGTGCGCGATCGCGGAAAAAAACGTGCCAACTATGCGGTGCTTCGTCAAACGAATATGCCAGCTTTATTGACGGAAAACTTATTTATCGACAACGCAGGAGATGCCGCAAAGCTGAAATCAGACGAATTTCTGTCGCAAATTGCCCGCGGTCATGTAGAAGGAATAGCGAAAGCGTTCGGATTGCAAAAGAAACCGCCTGCTCCACCGAAAGACGATGGAAAGTTATACCGCGTGCAAGTCGGAGCATTTCGCGATAAAAAAAACGCAGAACGTCTCGTTGAAGAGTTAAGAAAAAAAGGATACGATGCGATCATTGTTTAACCTCTGCGATTGGCAGGGGATTTTTTATTTGTTGTTAAAAAATACAAGTCATAATCTAAGGCTCCGACTACGCGGAGCCTTTTTGCATCATTGCTCGTTGAAACGACTGAAATAGAGCGAACGAAACGAACGTCAGCAATATGCCTGTCACATACGGCAAACTCGGTTTTAACGTAAACAGCCAACCTGAGATTGCCGGACCGCCGATGCGCCCGAGCGAATCGAACGATGATAATACGCCTGTCGCGCTTCCTTGTCCATCTGTTGTATGCTTCGTTAATAAAGACGATACACACGGGCGAATGACGCCGTTGCCGATACCAAAAATCGTTAAATATAGTGTAGCTGTCCAAAAGTTATGGATGAACAAAAGAAGAAAGAAGCCGAGTGCCGAAAGAAACAATCCACCGCGAATGACCGTTCCTTCGCCGAACGATTGAATGAGTTTTCCAAGCAGCCCCCCTTGAACGATCGCACCAGCAAGTCCCATAATCATAAAAATGTAGCCGAGTTCGGTTGACGAAAGTCCCGCACGCTTGGCGGCAAAATACGCAAACGTCGCTTCAAGACCGGCAAGCGAAAAGGTGACGATGAGTTGCAGGACGTACAGTTTAGCCAACGGGCTTTGCAGGGCTAATATAAGCGATGGACGTGTCGCTTGTGCGGTTGAACGCTTGTCTTTCGGAAGCGACTCATGCAAGAAAAAGAAAACGAACACGGTAGTCAAGAGCGCTAAACAGCCGGCGATCCAAAACGGAGTGGTTAAGCTGTCCTTCGAAAACACACCGCCAATCGCTGGACCGAAAATAAACCCAAGTCCGACAGCTGCTCCAATCATGCCCATCCCTTTTCCACGGTTTTCTTCTGTCGTCACATCGGCAACGTATGCCATCGCTGTCGGCATCGTTGCGGCAGATAAGAAGCCGCCAATGATGCGAGCCGCAAACAACATCCACAACTTCGTCGCCATGGCGAATAAGAAAAACGACAGCGCCAAGCCGGAAATACCGATAAGTATCATCGGCTTCCGCCCGTATCGGTCAGATAAGTTTCCCCACATCGGTGCGAACAAAAATTGCATGAAAGAATATACGGCCATGAGCCAACCGAGCTCTGTTGGGGTTGCACCGATGTTTTCTGCGAAAAATGGAAGAACGGGAATAATAATGCCAAACCCGACCATGACGAAAAACATAACAACAAATAAAAGCGGCAAGTAACGCCGTTCGTTCATATGACCATCTCCACTATGTAGTTTGTATTTTTATCATAATGGAAACGATGCAATTTTTCAAAGATGTCGATGCGTTGACAACAGAAAAAATTTTAGCGAAACTGAACGTGTATAAATGACGCCGGGAGAGATGAGAGATGACATATATAAATGGGAACGTGTTAGACAATTTATTTTACATGCTAGTAAGCATTTTTTTCTTTTATTTTTTATACGATCACGTTCGGTTTTTCCAGCGAAAAAAGGCGCATCAACGATTGTTGCTTATCGCATGTTCAAGCGTTCCGATCATTTTATGTATGAAATATCCGATTTACATCGCCCCTGATTGCGTGCACGATTTGCGGCAAGTTCCGTTTTTACTTGGCACGTTTTACGGCGGATGGACGGTCAGTTTTCCCCTCTTGCTTATTTTGCTGCTCGCGCGCTGGGCGATGTACGGCTATCAATTCATTACTGTCGCTGTTTATGTCATGATGTTCGTTTTCGGTAGTTTGTTTTCTCCTATTTTCCAACGGCTGTCGAGAAAACAACGATTATTCGCTTCGGCGGTGGTGACGTTTATATTAGCGATTGCTGCTACGATTTTGGCGATCATCATTTCTGATTTTCAAGTGACAGAGTCGTACATCATTCACTTTATTCTCGTTCCTCCTTTTGCCGTATCGTTCGTTGTGCTTATCGTTGAAACGTTGCGTGAAGCGTTGCTCATTCGCTCGAAAGCGATTAAGCTTGAAAAAATGGAAGTCGTCAGCCAGCTTGCTGCAAGCATTTCTCATGAAATACGCAATCCGTTAACCGTCGTCAAAGGATTTTTGCAACTCATGAAATCAAAAGACATATTAGCGGAAACGAGAGAACAATATATCAATATCGCCCTTGAAGAATTAAACCGCACCTGCGCTATTATTGACGATTATTTAACGTTTGCGAAGCCGTTTCCAGAAAAAATGGAGCCGCTTGACGTACATCACGAGTTAACGAAAGTCATTGATATGTTGCGTCCGTTAGCGAACATGTCGGGAGTAGACATCGTGTCAACGCTCATGCCTGCGAAAGTAAGTGGCAACACCCAACATTTTCGACAATGTTTTTTAAATATAATAAAAAACGGAATTGAAGCAACAGCAAATGGCGGTGCGGTATATGTCGATGTGCATGGCGATGAAAAAACGGTGACGATCGTTGTGCGCGATGAAGGGGCCGGCATGACGAAAGAGCAGCTCGCGCGCTTCGGAGAGCCGTATTTCAGCACGAAAGAAAAAGGAACAGGTCTTGGGGCGATGGTGTCGATCCGCATTATTGAAATGATGAACGGCACGTGGGCGATTGAAAGTGAAATCGGGCGTGGAACGACAATGACGGTGACGCTTCCGGTATTATTAGAGAAATAAAAATATTATGAAATAATAAAAAGATATTGTCTTTAAAACGAAACTTTATGGTGCCGTTTGTGCCGGTCATTCCGTTGCTTGCAGTGGCGTTTTGTATGTATTTAGCGTTGCAACTTCCTGCGACAACATGGCTTAGCTTTGGCGGTTGGCTTGCGATCGGTCTTGTCATTTACTTCTTATACGGTCGCAAACATAGCAAATTAAATAAAGCGAACGCCGAGCAAAAACAGGCGAGTTGATAGGTTGACAAAATAAATTTGGTGCTTTTATAATGAAAATACAATTCGACAATTGTTTTCCTTCGCAAAGGGGAGTAGCGTTCAGGCTTTGCCTGAAAACAAAGTCGTCAGTTCATGGACATCGTCCATCGGCTTTGTTGGCACAACGACGTGTCTGGCGAGACCTTTGCCGTTTGGCAAAGGTCTTTTTTGCGTTTCCATGATTTTTGCCGACGGCCGTGGGAAGACTACATATGGGAAAACTATATATGCAGGAGGGATTGTTCATGGATGTGTCAATGTTATTAGAGTACGGCTGGGTGCTGCTCGTTTTAATCGGATTAGAGGGCATTTTAGCAGCTGACAACGCTGTTGTGATGGCGGTGATGGTGAAACATTTGCCAGAACAACAACAAAAACGAGCGCTCTTTTATGGGCTTGCCGGAGCGTTTATTCTTCGCTTCGCTGCGCTTTTTGTCATTTCGTATTTAGTGAACATTTGGCAAATTCAAGCGCTCGGTGCGCTATATTTAATGTTTATTGCAGTTCATCATTTTATGACAAAAAATAAAGATGGTTCACTTAAAGAAGGGAAAAAGCAATCTGGTTTTTGGATGACTGTACTGAAAGTGGAGATTGCTGACTTAGCATTTGCGATCGATTCGATTTTAGCGGCGGTCGCTTTAGCGATGACGTTGCCAGATACGAACTTACCGCCTATTGGAGGCCTGGACGGCGGAAAGTTTTTAGTTATCTTTGCCGGTGGCTTGATTGGTGTCATTATTATGCGCTTTGCGGCGAATGCGTTCGTCAAAATATTACAAAAGCGCCCAAGTTTAGAATCGGCTGCGTTTTTAATCGTTGGCTGGGTTGGAGTGAAATTGGCGGTATATACGCTAGCGCATCCAAGTTTAGCGGTCATTTCTGAGCATTTTGCACATTCGGGGCTATGGAAAGCGATATTCTGGACCGTGCTTTTAGCGATTGCGGCTGGCGGATGGTTTTTCTCGGGAAAAGAAACAAAACAGCAAAAAGAAGCGATACAGACGCTAAAAAAAGCACAAAAAGAGTAAGACACTCCTCCACTTTTTGTTATAATGGGAAAGAAAGGAGTGTTGATATGGATGTTAAGTGAAAAATTGTTAAACGGACTAAATGAACAAATGAATTTTGAATTTTATTCTGCGCATGCGTATATGGCGATGGCGGCATATTGCTCGGCAGAAGGATTGGACGGTTTCGCGAATTTCTTTTTAGTCCAAGCGGAAGAAGAGCGTTTCCATGCGATGAAGTTTTACAACTTTATTAACGCGCTTGGCGAGCGTGCGATCATGACCGGCCTTCCATCGCCAAACAACGAATTCACTTCCGTTCGCGACTGCTTTGAAAAAGCGCTCGCTCACGAAAAAGAAGTGACGCGCCGCATTTACCAACTATCCGACTTAGCGTTGGACGAGCGCGAACACGCAACGATGAACTTTTTAAAATGGTTCATTGACGAACAAGTAGAAGAAGAGTCGATGTTTGATACGCTTATTCAAAAACTGAAACGCATCGAAGGCGACAGCAATTCGTTGTTTATGCTCGACAACGAACTTGCCCAGCGCACATTCACACCAGAACCGTAAAGGGAATGCAAAGGCATTCTCTTTTTTATTCCCCCTAACCAAATGTCGTGTATGAGGCGATAAATGGATATAGGGGGGATTGTGATGAAGAAGTGGTTAGTCGATGATGAGCCGTTGTTCGTATTGCCGACGGTGGCGGTAAAGCTTGGACTAAATGAAAGCATTTTTTTACAGCAGCTTCATTATTGGCTCGGAAAAAGCACGCATACGCATGATGGACATGTATGGGTGTACAACACGTACGAAGGGTGGAAAAAGCAATTTCCGTTTTGGTCAGAAAGTACGATTCGGCGCACGATCGTACGGCTTGAGAAAAAAGGGATCGTCGTCTCGCGCTATCGCTCACAGATGGATAAAACGAAATGGTATCGCATTGACTACGATGTGCTTGCCAAAGTGCTTGACACAAACGTTGTACATGACGAGCAAGTGACGGAAGATGACGAGAACATGTGTATCGAAAAAACGAACGGTCAACATGACGAGCGGACGATGCAACATGACGCATCGCACGCGTCAACTTGCCAAGACGCACGTCGCAATATGAACAGACAAACAGAAATAACAACAGATCATACGTTACAAAACTTGATTTATTTTTATGAACAAAACGGTTTCGGGACGATCAGTAGCTATGTCGGTGAACAGATGGCGCTATGGGTGAATGACACGTCAGCGGAATGGGTGCTCGAAGCGTTAACGATCGCGTTAAAAAACGGAGTGAAAACGTGGAAATATGCCGAGGGGATTTTGCGCAATTGGAAGAAGCATGGTCGCATAAAAAAAGAAAAACGAGCGGTGCGAACGGAATTGATTCCGGAATGGCTACATATCGACTATACGCAATATGAGCGGAGAACGTATAACGAAGCGGAACTCGAACAAAAGCGGCGTGAGTTAGAAGAACGATTAAAAAAGAAAAGGGCATGAAGGTCATACCCTTACCCTGTTTGTTTCACCGGCTCGTTTGCTTCTTTTGTCGCTTCTACCGCTTCTAAAAGCAGCTCGACGAGGTGAACGGCACGCACGTTTGTGAGTCCTTCTCGTTCAATGCCGAGCTTCATTTGCAGCAAGCAACCCGGATTGGCGGTCACAATCGTCGTCGCTTTCGTTTGTTTCACTTGTGCCATTTTGTAATCAAGCACTTGCATCGACATGTCTGGCTCGATGATGTTATAAATGCCTGCTGAGCCGCAGCATCGATCGGCATCTTTCATTTCGCGAAACTCGACGCCGGAAATGGATTGAAGAAGAAGGCGCGGCTCGTTTGCGGTTTTCATGACGTTGCGTAAATGGCATGAATCTTGATACGTCACGATTTGCTCAGGCAAGCGCCATCCTTGCTTATGAAAGCCGAGTTCGACTAAAATGACGGACACATCTTTTATTTTTGCGACAAACGCCTTCGCACGATCCGCCCAAACAGGATCGTCTTTTAATAAATGGTCGTATTCGATTAAAAACGCCCCGCACCCGCCAGCGTTTGTGACGATATAGTCGACATCGAGCGCTTCAAACGCTTCAATGTTACGCTTCGCTAGTTCTTTGGCGTCCGCTTTTTCGCCGCTATGCCCATGAAGCGCCCCGCAACATGTTTGCGATGGCGGAATGACGATGTCGCAGCCGGCAAGCTGCAATAGTTTCATCGTCGCATCGTTCGTGTCCATAAACATCGTATCCATTAAACAGCCGCTAAAAAAGGCGACCCGTTTTTTTCGTTTCGTTTCCGCTTCGATGTGCGTTGGTCGTTCGTTCATTTGTTTCCACGTCGGCACGTTCGGTAACACTTTTTCCATCATCGCTAAATGATTTGGCAACACGCGCAATAAGCCGAGTTTGCGAACGAGTGCTTGCAACCTAGAGCGTTGATAAAAGCCGATAAGTGCCGTCAACATGCGCATCCGCTTTGGATGCGGAAAAAGTTGTTTAAATACAATGTGGCGAACGAGACGAACGAACCACGGATATCGTTTATGTTGCGCAATAATATCGCGCGCTTCTTCTAGTAAATGGCCGTAGCGCACTCCAGAAGGGCAAACGGGCTCGCACGCTCGACAGCCGAGGCATAATTGGAGCGAACGTTCGACATCTTCGTCCGGTTCAATGAGCCCGTCGACGACCGCTTTCATTAACGCAATGCGTCCGCGCGGCGAGTGTGACTCTTGAAAGCCCGACTCAATATACGTCGGACATGTCGGCAAACAAAAGCCGCAGCGCATACAGTTTAATAACTCGTCTTCATTCATGCGCGCTTGAAATTGTTGTTGGATGTGCTGTTTATTTTTCATCTTGTCACCACCACCCGTTTGCGCGTGCTTTTTGCGAACACTTTTCCCGGATTCATAATGTTGTTCGGATCGAGCGCTCGTTTAATCGCCTGCATCGCAGCGATCCCTTCTTTGCCGAGCTTCCATTCTAAATACGGCGCTTTCATGACGCCGACGCCATGTTCGCCTGTAATCGTGCCGCCAAGTTCAATGGCTTTGGCGAATATGTCTTCGAATGCTTGCTCGACACGATGTAGTTCGTCTTTGTCGCGCACATCGGTCGGACATGTCGGATGAAGGTTGCCGTCTCCAGCATGGCCGAACGTACAAATGGTGACGTTATATTTTTTTGCAATGTCGTTAATCGCTTTTACCATATTGGCAATTTGCGAGCGCGGAACGGTCGCATCTTCTAAAATCGTCGTCGGTTTTAAGCGAGCGAGCGCCGATAGTGCCGAACGTCTCGCTGTGCGCAAGTTATTCGCTTCTTCTTCTGTTTTGGCTACTTGGACGGAAATGGCGTGTTGTTCGCGACAAATGCGCGCCATCGCTTCCATATCGCGCTCAACGACTTCTTTCGGGCCGTCTTGTTCGATGAGCAACACCGCTTTAACGTCCGTCGGCAAGCCGATGTTGACGAACGACTCGACGACTTGTAACGTCGGCTGGTCTAAAAATTCAAGCGTCGTCGGAATGATTTTATTGGCGATGATGGCAGAAACGGAACGTGCCGCTGCTTCTAAATCTTCGTATAGCGCGAGCATCGTTTTTTTCGTCTCCGGCATCGGAATGAGTTTTAACGTTGCTTCTGTAATAATGCCGAGCGTGCCTTCTGAGCCGACAAAAAGGCGCGTTAAGTCGTAGCCAGCGACGTCTTTCGCGAGCTTTCCGCCCGTGCGAATGATGTCACCGTTGGCGAGCACGACTTCAAGCCCCATGACGTAATCGCGCGTCACACCGTATTTTAAGCCGCGCAAGCCGCCGGAATTTTCATTAATGTTTCCACCAATCGTTGAAATTTTCATCGAGCTTGGATCGGGCGGATAAAATAGTCCTTTTGCTTCGACCGCTTGAATGAGGTCGAGTGTAATAACGCCCGGTTGAACGGTCACCGTCAAATTTTCTTCGTCAATTTCTAATATGCGATTCATATGTTTAAACAACATGACGATGCCGCCTTCGGTTGGGCATGTGCCTGCACAAAGATTTGTTCCTGATCCGCGCGGCACGATCGGAATGCGGTGCTCATTGCAAATCTTTACAATTTCGCTCACTTCTTTTGTGTTGCGCGGGGCGATAACTGCGTCAGGAAGCGATTGAAAGTTTGGGGTGGCGTCATATGAATAAACGAGCCGTCCGGCTTTCGAATCGTCGTAGTTTTCTGCGCCAACAATTTCAATGAACTGTCGTTTCACTTGTTCAGTAATCATATCATCCACCTTCTTTCCTTTGTTTGTACTGTAAGCATATAAAAAAGCGGGAAAACCCGCTATGTATAAACATATAAAAAATAAAACGCTTACACGTTATTTTTTTGTTGTTTCATCTAAAAAACGGACAGCTAAGTATAAGGTGATGATATGTTCGAGATGGCGCACGTTCAGTTTCGTATAATCTTGTATTTTTTTTAGCCGGTAATGAAGTGTATTAATGTGAATGTGAAGCGCCTCTGCTGTTCGTTTGAGCGATAAGTCGTTAGCGAACAACGTCCGCAGCGTATGCAACAATTCTTCATCGTGTATGAGCGGTTCAATCGTTCGTTTAATCAACTCTTGTTTTGTCGCAAGCGAAATGTCTTCTAAACACATGTCCAATCGTAAATCTTCATCGAAAACGATGTCGCCTGTTTGTTTGGCGATATGAAGGGCACGTTCAGCTTGCTTATACGAATGGTACACCTGTTTACTATCTCCCATTTTTCCGCATCCGATATGAAGCGTCACATCGTATTTGTCTAATAATGCGCGTTGCATCGTTTTGAGTTTAGCGGTCGTTCGTTCTTTGTCGTCGTCTGTTTGTAAAATAAGTAGGCGATCGTTTCCCCAACGGACGATGACATCACGTGCATCGCTCCAAACGGTTTGAACGTATTTCCACATGTCAATGGAAATCGTTTGTTTTGTTGTATTTAACGAAGCGATAATGACGCGCCGCGAGCTAGCGAGGTCGATATGAAACAGTTGGGCTCGCTCGTGCAAGGATGGCGACCAGTCGTGCGCTTGCAGCCAATCGAAGACGAACGTTTCCAGCGCCCGCGCTTCAAGCTGGAGTTGTTCCGTATAATAGTTTTCTTGAATGAGTAGCTCGGTCATTTTTTTTAATAGTTCTCCATATGGTGACACTTTTGCCGGGTCGCCTGTAATGCCGATGACGCCGATGACGTCACCGTGAAAAAAAACAGGTAAGTTGATGCCAGCTTTTACTCCTTTGAGCTTTCCTTCGTCTTCTTTCGTAATGATTCGTTTTTGTTTTTCTTGGCAAACGAGAAACGCGCCTTCATGAAATTGCCCGATGCGCGTCGGGTCGGTGCTGGCGATAATGATGCCATGCGTGTCGACGATAATAATATCTTCATTGATCAGGCGCCGCACGTCAGACACAATTTTTTTCGCAAGGTGAGGGGAAAGCATACGTTCACTTCCTTTCTGAGTGAATACAAACGAAGAAACCGTCCTTTTGATGATGCGAAAGGACGGTTATCTATTTGTTACATTTGAAAGCGTGCGACCGACTGACGAAGTTGCTCCGCTGTGCTTGCGAGCTCTTGCGACGAGGCGAGCAACTCTTGCATCGTTGCGTTTTGTTCTTCTGTCGTTGCGGCGACTTGTTCAATATTATGGGCGGATTGAGATGAAATATCAATAATTTGGTCAGCGAATGCCGTCATCGTTTTCACTTTTTCTTCTACGGAACGAATCGTATCGTGCACCGCATCGCTTTCAGCTTGGACGCGCGCCATATGAGTCGAAATCGAGTAGAAAATGTTTCCGACTTGTTCGACGAGCGAATGTCCAGCTTGGAACGATTCGCTGCTTTCATTCATCACTGTCACCGCATGGGCTGTTTGCGTTTGCGACTGTTCGGCAAGCGCGCGAATATTACCTGCCGCATGGGCCGTTTGTTCCGCAAGTTTGCGCACTTCTTCCGCAACGACGCCGAATCCTTTTCCGTGCTCTCCGGCGCGCGCCGCTTCAATGGCGGCGTTTAACGCAAGCAAATTCGTTTGATCGGAAATGTTTGCAATAAAGCCGACGATTTGATGAATTTCTTTCGATTTATCGTTTAGCGATTCAATAACTGTCGCAAGCCGTTCAATTTGTTCGTGAATGACTTTCATTTGTGCAACCGTTTGCTCTACTAAAGATGTTCCTTCGTTGACGCGCGCCGCCGCTTCTGTCGTTACTTTCGTCGTATTGGTTACTTTTTCTATTACGCTCGTTAATGCATTGGACACATCGTGCACCGCGTCGTTTGTTTTTTGTGAGACGTCAACTTGTTGTTCAGCACCTGAAGCGATTTGCAATATCGCTTGTGTAATTTGCTCGTTCGCTTCCGTCGTCGTTTCTGCATTCAATCGCAACGTTTGTGACATATCGTTTACATACTTCGCTGCCGCTTGAATTTGGGCGATAGATTGCGTTAGTCCGTCCATTAATTCATTCATCGCATGAGCGATTTGCCCGACTTCATCGTTGTTCGTATCCGTCAAACGCTCAACGCGCAAATTGCCGCGCGCAAGCTCATGGCAAATGTGCACAACTCGTTTTAACCGATTGCTTATTTTACGGCTAACGACGGTAAGAGAAACGACCGATAAGGCGAGGGCGACAACGACCGCTATAACCATCATCAATATATTTTTCGTGATCGTATCATGCAGTTGCGCGACGAGGTCATGACGTTCACGAGTAACGAGCTGCTTTAATATGTCGAGCTTTTCAATGCTCATATCGCGAATCATCGCCGCTTTATTTTGGAAGCTTATAATTTGAGAAAGGTCTATAATTTCCCCACGGTCGCGGTATGATAAGACGGTCGGTTGAATCGTTTTATGAAGCAGTTCGTTCAGCTGGTTTTCGATAGAAATCGTTGATTGGTAAATCGTTTTCGCTTCTTCCGTTTGCATATACGGTTCGAGCTGCTTCATTTTATCGTTAAATTGCTTCGTTAAATCTTCATAGTTCCATAATGTTTCAGGGCGAGGGTTTGTCATGTAGTCGGTGATGACAATATATTTTTGTTCAAATAAAGCGTTCAGATCGGTAATTAAAATAGCTTGGTCGCTTTTTTGCTCCACTTGTTTTACGACGTTCGTTAAGTTATGAATAAGCAAGGCGACAAAAATGAAAACACTGACAAATAAAAGTGTAGCAAAGCTGAAAACGATCCCGTACTTTCTCCCGATCGTCGTTTTGTTTTTCTGCTCATCCGTTTTCGCTTTTTTCAGAAAACGGCTCATCCATCGGCCTTTCATGAAGAAGCCCCCTTTACTTTTTGTATCATTATAGCACGATAGTTCGTGGGAAGGGGAGAACATTTTTGGACAAAATGCCACGAATTTTGTTACAAATTTTTTGTTGCAATCGGTTTCAAGTTCGGTTGAAATTCAAATTAACAAGGACAATACATTAGCTATTGGAACTACATTATGGCGGCGTCGATGGTGTTTACGATGCCTGTATTAGTCATTTATGCATTTTTCAATCGCTATTTCATTAAAGGCATTTCATTTACAGGGGGAAAATGATCCCTCTTGTTTCATTTCTTCTAGCTCACGATATTCGCCTATAAATAAAAGAATATATCCCGTCACAATAATGCCGACACCAATCACTTCCATAAGTTGAATCCATTCGCGGTCCATATACGCCACCTCGTCATGTATTGCTCCTTCAATGTATGACGAAAACGGGGCGAATGTATCAATCCGCCCCGTATCCGACGTCTTTATCTGGATGGGTAAACGGTGCTAGTTCGCTCCGTTTTTCTTCGAGTAAGGCGCGGTTTTCCGGTGTATTCCAACCGATGTCGTTTGTCGGGTGCACCCATTCATCACCCGCCATGACGCTTGGATCGGTTTCGTCGCTCCATTCATGAAGTGGGGAGTTTGGCGAATTGTATTTACTATCGCCAATGACGACGCCATATTTGTTCACAAACGGCGGCTGCATGCGCATGCCTGTTCCTTTAAATGAAGGGGCATGGATTTGATGCGGTTGCGTTTCATCGAAAATGGGCGATTCGATTTCTTTTTTCATTGTTATCACCTCGCTATTAATGTGGCTAAATGGCGTATAAAATATGTCGCTTTGCGTGACATTACTCATGAGGGGGGATTCACATGCGTTTTCCTATTGCGCAGTTGCATGAACGCGACATCGCCCAAGTGCAACAATTTGAACGACAACTTCGCCAACAAACAGGCGAAAACATCATACTCATTGCATACAAAAAAGAACAAACAGACGGACGGGGTGAATGATGATGAAGCGAAAAGTGACACACGATGCAGCGAAGACGAACAATCAAACACCGACGGAAAGCATGCCAAAAGACGAATTTGCTGCGCAATACGCCGGTGGCGAAGATATGAGCCGAGGGGCGAACCGAAACTCGAAAAAAGGACGGCAAGGAAAATGAAAAAGAAACAAGCAGGGAAAACGATTCCGATTCCAAGCGATATATTAAAGGAAGAATTCGGGAGCGAACAAGGCGACATTAATGCGCATAAAGTGATGGAGTTAATGGAAGAGGCAAAGAAGAAAAAGTAGGAGTGGAGGCTCCTACTTTTCCATTTCCAAAAAATACGTCTCTGCTTTCATTGTCGTTTGGTTAAAGTATACGATCATCGCCATGTTGCAACGGCGAATGTGTTTCGTTTGTAAATAATGCGGCAAGTCGAAAGGAATCATTTCGACGACGGTATGTTTAAATAATTCTTTTTCGCTTAGGGAAAGAAGATGCGGTTGTTCGGACAGTTTTTCGTATACGCGCGCGCGCGCACTCTTGTCCGTTTTTTCGTCCCACCACGGTTTGCGTGGTTTTTGTTTTTGATTGCGCAAATAGTCGTATTTCATGAGCGCTTCGACGATCGGCAAGTCGTTCGTGTGTAACGTTTGTAAAAACGAATAGAGACGGCGGAATAAATCTTCAAGCTGATGTCCGATGCGCGCCCATCCTTGTTCGTCCCAATACGTGCCGAACGATTGGAAAAAGTCAAACGGTGTGTCAAATAAATGGGTGACGATATATTCAATCGTCTCGTCCATGCGATGATCGTTCCAATATTTTTCAAGCACATCTTCGACTTGTTTTAGGCGAATGATGTCATCAAACGACAACACGTTATTTCGCAAAATTTCATACGGTGCGCGGTCCATAAAGATGTAACCGTACTCGTTTGCCTTATGGCGTAAGCCTGTGCCGCGCAACATTTTCAAAAAGCCGAGTTGCAATTCTTCAGGACGGAGCGCAAATACGTCGTTAAACGTTTTGCGAAACGATGTGTAATCTTCTTCCGGAAGCCCGGCAATTAAATCAAGATGTTGGGCAATTTTTCCGCCTTGTTTGACCATCGTGACGGTGCGGGTGAGCTTTTCAAAATTTTGCTTTCGCATGACGAGTTTATTCACTTCATCGTTTGTCGACTGCACGCCAATTTCAAAGCGAAATAGTCCCGGTGGCGCATGTTCGTTTAAAAACTGAATGACTTCTGGGCGCATAATGTCGGCTGTAATTTCAAATTGAAAAACGACGCCGGGCACATGCTCGTCAATTAAAAATTGAAACATATCCATCGCATAGCTTCGGCTAATGTTAAACGTGCGATCGACAAATTTAATGACTTTTGCTCCATGTTTCATTAAATAACGTAAATCTTCCTTTATTTTTTCACGGTCAAAATAGCGTACGCCAACTTCAATCGACGATAAACAAAATTGGCAACTAAACGGACAGCCGCGGCTCGTCTCGACGTATGTGACGCGCTTCGACAAATGCGGAATATCTTCCGGAAAGCGAAACGGCGACGGCATGTTCGCTAAGTTGATTTTATTTCGTTGCGGGTTAATGACCGCTTTGCCGTCTTGATGAAACGCAAGACCAGCGATGTTTGCGACATCATCGCCATTTTGAAGCGCTGTCAGAAGCTGCTTAAACGTTTCTTCTCCTTCGCCGATGACGATATAATCAAATTCCGGCACGCGCTCAAGCCAATAAGCGACGTCATATGACACTTCCGGTCCGCCGGCGACGATTGTCACGTTCGGATGCACTTTTTTCAAAAGCTGAATAACTTCAATCGTCTGTTCGATGTTCCAAATGTAACAGCTAAACCCGACGACATCGGGTTTGCGGCGATATAAATCGGTGACGATGTTTAACACCGGGTCTTTAATTGTATATTCGACAAGCTCCACATGAAACTCCGGTTGGGCGTATGCTTTCAAATACCGGATCGCTAAGTTTGTATGAATATATTTCGCATTTAACGTTGTACAGATAATGTTCACTGCAAACGACTCCTTCATATGTAGGTTGCAACGAAATATTATATCATATTGGTAAGGAAGGAAAAAAGATAGACAGTATAAAATAGTTATAATGATAATTTTATTTTATATTTTAGAGGATTTTTCGCAAAAATAACGAATAAACTATCCGTATAACGTGATAACATAGATAAAAAATGATGATTTGAGGGATATGTATGCTTATTAAATTTTCATGTGAAAACTTTAAGTCGATACGTGAAAAAGTGACGCTCTCGATGCTTGCAACGAAAGATGGGGAGCATAAAGAATGTATCATCAAAGTAGATGAAAAGATACAACTTCTTCCTTTAGTTGCTATATATGGTGCGAATGGGTCAGGGAAGTCGAATGTATTGCAGGCGATCGGTTTCGTTAAGTTTTTAATTACTGAGGTTGACTCGTTTCATGAAGGAGATTCCATTCCGACTTTTCCTCACAAACTAAACGAAAATTACCCAAGTACATTTGAACTACAATTTATTTCTAATGGTATTCGCTACGCATACGGTTTTTCGATTACACGCGAAAAAATTTTAGAAGAGTATTTATACTTTTTTCCAAACGGAAGACAAACGCGAATTTTTGAACGAATAGAAGAACAATATACGTTCGGCAATAAGTTTCAAAAAGAGTTGGATGAAATTAAAGCATCAAAAACGAAGCCAAACCGTCTTTTTTTAGCGACTGCAGGGGTTTGGTCAAATACGGAAGAGGTGAAACATCCATTTTTATTTTTACGCAATGACCTTGTCATTAATCAGTTTGTAAGCAATGAAAATTGGCTGCATTATACGATCGAACAAATTTCGACAAACGAAACGAATAAAAATATCCTTTTGCATATGTTAAACTACTTTCATATTCCTGTTGAAAACATTATAACGAAAGTAGAGAAAAAGCAGCTTTCTTACAAAGATTTGCCTCCACAAATGCCCGAGGAAATCAAAATGCTATTGCTTAAAGGATCTCATGTCAACTACGAAGTGAAACTCGTCTATCCTGACATGACCATTCATCTTTCAGAAGAATCACGAGGCATTCAACGTTTATTTGAAATTATGGGGCCTGTTCTTGATATTTTAAGTCACGGGAAATGTTTAATATTTGATGAATTGGAAACGAGTTTACATCCGCTATTAGTGCTACAAATTATTCAACTATTCCAAACGCCAAACTTAAATCCAAAACACGCACAACTCATTTTCACAACACATGATACAAATTTATTAGATTTGTCAATTTTACGGAGAGATCAAATATGGATTACAGAAAAAAATAGCACATTAGCGAGTACAGACTTATATTCCATTTCCGATGTCAAACATGTGCGGAAAGATGAAAATATTGAAAAAGGATATATGAAAGGAAAGTACGGTGGTATTCCGCTTATTCAAACGAACTTTTTAAATAAGTGGGTTGATTATGTTCATGAGTAAAGAGCGATTTTTAAAAAATATTTCTTTAACGCGTGAATCAAGACAGTTAGAGAAAAGACGAGTGGTTATTGCGGAACAAAAAGCAAACGACATCATGAACCAATTTCAATATAACATTCAATCGATTAGAGAGAAGTTCGCTATTTATGATGAGTTGTTTGAGAACGGAAAAAAACAACATGCGGAAGATGTTTTACGAAGCCAAATCGTCTTTTTGATGAGCGCACTTGATTTTTATATGCATGAAATAGTACGATATCGCTTATTAAAAATGTTTTCCGGAGAAATACGCAAAACGGAGAGCTACAAAACATTTATCGTCTCCCTTGAAACAGTGGAAGAAGCGTTGAAAAATCCGGAGACGATCGACTGGCTGTCAGAAGAAATTATCCTTCGACATAGCCATAAAACATTTATGGCAAGTAAAGCGATTAAAGAAGTACTTTCTTTAATATCGAGGGAGAAAATATTTGCACAAGCGTGTCAAGCGTTGCAAACAGAACATACGACGGCCACTAAGTACATGGATGACATATATCGCCGAAGAAACGAAATTGCTCATCAAGCCGATCGCCCACATAATGAGGAGAAGCAACACCGCATATGTAAAGAAGAAGTGGAGCAGTATATCGACTTTATTGAAAAGTTTGTCCAACACGTTCATCGCTTGTTGATGGAAGAAGAAAGTAAAGATTAATCGCAAGGGTGCCCTTTTCGTAGGACACCCTTTTGTACTATGTTGAAATTTGGTTTTCGGCCTGTTTCGTTTTGCCGCGGTTTGACATTATAAACAAAATGAATGCGACGACGACGCCAGCGTATAAAATGAACCATATGTTGAAGCCGCCAACGACAAGCCCCATGCCAAGCATACCCGCGGCTAAAACGTAATATGTCATCGGAATGAGCGCTTTACGAATTAAATTTCCTTCTTGACCGACGAGGCCGACTGTTGCAGAAGCAGCGACGACGTTATGGACGCAAATCATATTTTCACCGTATTTAAAAGCAACACCGCACCGAAGACGATAAACATAATTTCAATCGCCGTTTTTATACCGTTGACGCTTGCGGCGGCGACAACGTTCCTTTTCGTTCCCCAAACAAATAGGGCAATAGCTGCGGTGACAATGAGCGCAACAGGCATCGCGCGACTCGCTGGCCATTTCAGCACAACAAGAAATAAGAAAATTGTTAAAATTGGCAATAGTACGATAAAAGATAACATACCGATGCTCATATGAATCCCCTTTGTTTTGCAAAAAAATATGATATGATATTCTATTTGTGTGGGGGGGAGCAAACAAGAGATGATGGGGTGGACAGAGTGTACAAACAAATTAAACCGAAAAAAATATATGAAGAAGTAGCCGAAGCCATTTTACATATGATTCAAACGGGACAGTTAAAACCGGGCGATAAACTCGATTCCGTTCAACAACTAGCTGAAAATTTCCAAGTTGGGCGCGCAGCCATTCGCGAAGCGTTAACGGCGCTTAGGGCGATGGGGCTTATTGAAATGAGACAAGGGGAAGGCACATACGTGCGTGAATTTGACCCAGCGATGTTATCGTTCCCGATTTCTACCGCTATACTGATGAGCAAAGAAGACGTGGCCCATTTATTAGAAGTAAGAAAACTACTTGAAGTTGGCGCAGCTGGATTGGCGGCGCTAAAACGGACGGAAGAAGATTTGCGCGCCATGCAAAGCGCCCTTACGCAAATGCGTGAGGTGATCGGCGATGAAGAGCTTGGCGAAAAAGCCGACTTTTTATTTCATATGGCAATTGCGGAGGCAACGAAAAATCCGTTGTTAGTTAGCTTAATGAACAACGTATCTGGCATGATGATGGAGACGATGCGTGAAACGCGACGCATTTGGCTGTTTGCCAAACAAGCGACGACAGAACAGCTACTTGAAGACCATATCGCCATTTTTGAAGCGATTCGCGACCAAAACGCTGAACTTGCCCAAGAGCGAATGAAAGAACATTTAGGACATGTTGAAAAAGTGCTTGCTAACTACATATCTTTATGATGGGGGGCTCCCTCCGCCCTTAATCATCAGATGACCGGTTGACTAATTTTGCAATTGCATGTAAAGTGAAAGAAAAGAAAACGTTTTCTTGGAGAGGGGATTTCGGATGAACGTCACATTATTCGTTACATGTTTAGTCGACTTATTTCACGTCAATGTCGGAAAAGCGACAGTAGAGCTGTTAGAGCGGCTTGGATGTACAATTCATTTTCCAGAGGCGCAAACATGCTGTGGTCAGCCAGCGTACAATAGCGGTTATGTAAAAGAAGCGAAAGAAGCGATGAAACATATGATTCGCACGTTTGAACATGCGGAATATATCGTCACGCCATCGGGTTCGTGTGCGACGATGTTTAAAGAATATCCGCACATTTTCAAAGGCGACGGCGAATGGGAAGAGCGAGCGAAACGCGTTGCCGATCGAACGTATGAATTAACACAATTTATCGTCGATGTGTTAAAGGTAGAAGATGTGGGGGCGCGGCTAGAAGGAAAAGCGACGTATCACACGTCATGCCATATGACGCGCTTACTTGGCGTCAAAGATGCGCCGCTTACGCTTTTACAACACGTAAAAGGGCTTGAAGTTGTCCCTTTGCCGAACGCGCACAATTGTTGTGGATTTGGCGGTACGTTTTCAGTAAAAATGGGACCGATTTCGGAACAGATGGTCGATGAAAAAATTCAATGTATTGAACAAGTCGAAGCCGACTATTTAATCGGTGCAGACTGTGGCTGTTTAATGAATATCGGTGGGCGAATCGAGCGAAAAGGCAAACCGATTCGCGTCATGCATATTGCCGAAGTGCTCAATAGCAGATAAGGGGGGACTCATATGGCGATGAAAATTAACATGGGAGAATTTCACGAGCGGGTCGAGAAAGGAATTCATAATACGTTTATGCGTGGAGCGGTTGCTGGAGCGCAAGAGCGACTGCGCACGCGGCGGTTGGAAGCAGCTGCTGAGCTTGGCAATTGGGAAGAATGGCGCGCGCTCGGAGAAGAAATTCGCCAACATACGCTCGAAAACTTAGATTACTATTTAATGCAACTTAGCGAAAACGTAAAAAAACGTGGCGGACACGTCTTTTTTGCGCAAACAGCGGAAGAAGCGAACGACTACATTTGTCGCGTCGTTGAAAGCAAACAAGCGAAAAAAATTGTGAAATCGAAATCGATGGTGACGGAAGAAATTCATATGAACGCTGCGCTAGAGAAGCTTGGCTGTGAAGTCATTGAAACGGATCTTGGTGAATACATTTTGCAAGTCGACGACCACGATCCACCGTCTCATATCGTTGCGCCTGCGCTTCATAAAAATAAAGAACAAATTCGCGACGTATTTAAGGAAAAGTTAGCGTACACAAAAACGGAAAAGCCGGAAGAGCTTGCCCTTCATGCGCGCCATATGCTTCGCCATGAATATATGACAGCTGATGTGGGCATTACCGGATGCAATTTTGCGATTGCCGAGTCCGGTTCGATTACGCTTGTGACGAACGAAGGAAACGCCGATTTAGTGACCGCATTGCCGAAAACGCAAATTACGGTCATGGGGATGGAACGCATCGTACCGACGTTTGAAGAAATGGAAGTGCTCGTTAGTTTACTGACAAGAAGTGCGGTCGGGCAAAAATTGACGAGCTACATTACGGTGTTAACAGGTCCGCGAGAAGAAGGGGAAGTGGACGGACCAGAGGAATTTCATCTCGTCATCGTCGATAACGGACGTTCCGACATATTAGGAACAGAATTTCAGTCGGTGCTGCAATGTATTCGTTGCGCTGCTTGCGTCAACGTCTGTCCGGTATATCGCCATATTGGCGGTCATTCGTACGGTTCCATTTATTCAGGACCGATCGGGGCGGTGTTGTCGCCGCTTCTTGGCGGATATGATGACTATAAAGAATTGCCGTATGCGTCAACATTATGCGCCGCTTGTACGGAAGCATGTCCGGTAAAAATTCCGCTTCATGAACTGTTATTAAAACATCGTCAAACGATTGTCGAACGGGAAGGAAAAGCGCCAATTTCGGAAAAGTTGGCGATGAAAGCGTTCGGATTAGGTGCGGCATCGTCGCTGTTATATAAGCTCGGTTCGAAAATTGCGCCGACCGCCGTCCATCCATTTACGGCAAACGACCGCATTTCGAAAGGTCCGGGACCGTTAAAAGCGTGGACGGACATTCGTGAATTTCCAGCACCAGAAAAAGAGCGATTCCGCGACTGGTTGAAACAAAGGGGGAATGAATAAATGGAAGCTTTTTTACAGCGCATTGCATCCCGGCTTGGACGCGATGTGCGCACGTCCGTTGAGCGCCCGCAGTGGAAACATGCACCGCAACATCAAGTGTTTCAAGGATATAGCCAAGATGAACTGCTTGACGTATTAAAAAAACAATGTGCCCGCATTCATACGACGCTCGTTGAAACGACAATAGCCGAGCTTCATGACGCGATCGAACACGTCGTGGCTGCGCATGGCGGCGGCCCGATTGTCGTCGCCAACGATGAGCGTTACGAGCAGTTTGGTCTATCTTCTTTTTTAAAGCGAGAAGATGTGCACGTATGGAACGCAGCGCTTGGGCGTGAAAATATTGAAGCGGCAGAGCGGGCAAACATCGGCATAACATTTAGCGACATCACATTAGCCGAATCGGGAACGGTTGTGCTATTAAACAACCGCGATCAAGGGCGGACGATTAGCTTTTTGCCAAAAACGTATGTTGCGATCATCCCGAGAAGTACTATCGTTCCGCGCATGACGCAAGCGGCTCGCACCATTCGCGAACGAGGACACGTACCGTCATGTATCAACTTTATTACAGGTCCGAGCAACTCGGCAGATATTGAAATGAACTTAGTCGTTGGCGTACACGGACCGGTGAAAGCAACATATATCGTCATTACAGATCGTTGAGCAGCAAATCAGCTGCTCTTTTTTAAAAGATAAGATTAGTGAAATTTTTAGAAATATGAGAAGGAATAACAAAATATGTAGCGAATATACATCATAACTATGACGGGGGAGTTTGTGGGGAGGGAAAACGTTTGAGTTTGAATAGAAGTATGTTGGAAGATTCGCCATTTGTTCAGCTTTCTAGACAGGAAATGGAAGAGTTGAGTGAGCGAATGAGCCGATATGAAATTATTTTAAAGCAAATGACAGATGCGATTATTTTAGTGAAAGATGACGGGACGTTCGTTGGCGTGAATGAGGCGGCGTGCCGTTTGTTCCGTGCGTCGCAAGAAGAGTTATTGCAAAAAAATTTTCAAGACTATTTATATCTTGTTCCCGAACATATTTTCCAATTCCAAAAACGAATGTTGCGCAAATTTGGCGCATACGATGATGAGTTGACCATTCGTTTAACGGACGGCGAATTGAAGCATGTGCAATTGTTTATGCGCCGCCATGAACAACAACCGTTTGATGTATATATCATTCGCGATATTACCTCAAAAAAAGCGCTAGAGCGTGAACGAACGATTAACGAAACGTTATTTAAAGATTTGTTTAATCATGCTGGCGACGGCATCGTCATTTTTGACGAGCAAGGGCGCTTTATTGACGCGAATCCTTCCTTTTGTGCGAGCATCAACGTCAAAAAAGAAGATCTGTTCGAACTTTCGATCCAAACATTTATCCCAATTGAATATCACGATTTGTTCGACCAACTATTGCTTACGTTAAAACGAAACGGAACGGTATCGAGCGAGCTTCCGTTTATTTCAAGGGACGGCATGCAAAAGCTGTTTGAACTGACGTTAACAACGAACGTACATAGCGGCTTTTTTATGGCGATTATGCGCAACGTGACCGAAAAGCGAAATATGGAAATCAATTTACAACGAAGTGAAGAGCAGTTTCGCGCCATTTTTGAACAAGCCCATGAAGCGATTTTAATTTGCGACGATTTCGGAAACATTTTGCGCGCCAACCCTGCCGCAAGCCGAACGTTTGAATTGCCGCTTCACGATCTCGTTCGTGCGAATTTAAGGCAGTTTATTGATTTAAAACAAGACAAAGTACGCCACGTATTACAACAATTTTTCCGCGACGGAGAAATTCGCGATGAATTAACATTTCATATGCCGAACGGAGAAATAAAGCAACTCGAGTTTACCTCGAAAAAAAGCGTCATTAACGGCTATCATTTAACGATTTTTCGCAACGTAAGCGAACGAAGAAAAATGGAAAAAGAGTTGCGCGAACAAGAACAAAAATTTCGCAGCGTATTTAATCATGCGATGGACGGCATTGTGTTGATTGACGATCAGCAGCGCATTTTTGATGCCAATTCGGTGGCATGCCGCATTTTTGCCCTTCCGAAAGAACAGCTCGTTGAAAAGTGCGTACACGCCTTTATCGGAAGCAACGATTTAGCTAAATTTCAAACGTGGCTAAAGCATGGAGAGGAAGAAGAAGAATTTGCGATTACGGACGGCGAAGGAAAGAAAAAAATTGTTGAATTATCGTTTAAACCGAACATTATTGAACATGTCGGGCTTATGATGGTGCGCGATATAACAGAGAAAAAAGAAATGGAAGAGCAACTGCGGAAGTCTGATACGTTAAACGCCGTCGGGCAGTTGGCGGCTGGCATCGCCCATGAAATTCGCAATCCGATGACGGCGTTAAAAGGGTTTATTCAACTATTACAAGGAAGTATAGGCAATGATTGCGAGCAATATAATACGTACTTTCACGTCATTATGTCGGAATTAAAGCGCGTTGAGTCGATTGTTACCGAATTTCTCGTATTAGCGAAACCGCAAGCGATTCATTATGAACGAGGCGACGTGGCGAAAATTATGCAAGAGACGGTTGATTTATTAAGCGTGCAAGCGACGATGCATAACATTCAAATTGAAGCAACGTATGAACAAGTGCCGCCTATATATTGCGAGCCGAGACAATTAAAACAAGTATTTATTAACATATTAAAAAATGCGATTGAAGTGATGCCAAACGGCGGAACGATTACCGTCTCCGTTGAGCATGTCGGAGACGACATACGCATCGCCATTCGCGATGAAGGAAGCGGCATTCCGAAAGATAAAATCAAAAAATTAGGCGCGCCGTTTTATACGACGAAAGAGCGGGGAACCGGACTTGGCTTAATGGTCAGCTATAAAATTATCGAAGAACATCATGGACGCATTGATGTCGAAAGCGAAGTCGGCGTGGGCACAACGTTTTATATTACTTTACCAATAAATAATGACATGAGATGAGCCGATATGATCGTTGGCTATGAAACTGTACGACCTGAAGATGTTGCTTCGCACTATCAATGCCGATTAGGCAAATGGTATTTTGATGAACAGACGAAAAAACAACTGCAGGGCACGCCAGCGCATGAAAAATTAAACGCTCCGCACGAACGGGTGCACGTTGCGGCGAAAAAGCAGTGGAAGCGTACACCAAAGGCGATCTAAAAGGTGCCGGAGCGCAATTAATCGAACTTGAGCAAGCATCTGCAGAAGTCAACAACCCAATGACTAAAGTCATGGGCTTGTAAGCCCCATGTTGACCAGACCAAGGCTTGAAACAGAGCCTACGTTATAGATGTCATGACACGTTCGGGTGCTTCTCCAGCCCGTTCCTCTGTCGTGCAAG
>NZ_JBCNEQ010000003.1:0-114636 GCF_050480245.1 Bhargavaea massiliensis
CACCTCCTCCTACTCGATTTTATGTCGTGTCGGTGTTTGTAGTATAATGTCAAAAGTGAGGGGAGGATGACGCATGTTACAAGAGCACGAAGCGAAAACGGTGCGTAAAATTGTCTTATATATTACCGCACCTTTGTTATTGTTGATGATTGCCGCATGCATCGGTTTGTTTGCATATATTCGTTCCGCCTTGCAGCCGGTTGATCCGAACGACAAAACACCAATTCAAGTAGAAATTCCAATCGGTTCATCGGTGTATACGATTGCGAATGTATTAGAAAAAAACGGTGTGATTAAAAATGCGACCATTTTTCGCTATTATGTGAAATTTAAAAACCACGCCGACTTTCAAGCGGGTAATTATACATTTACAAAAGCAATGACGGTAGCGCAAATTGTAGACAAGCTAAAAACAGGAAAAGTCGTCAAAGAAGCAAAGTTAAAAATAACGATTCCAGAAGGAAAACAGCTAACGCAAATTGCAACGATCATTTCGCAAAAAACAGGCTATTCATCCGAAGACATTATGGCGAAATTAACTAATCGCACCTATATCAATGAGCTAATAAAAAAATATCCTTCCGTTTTAACAACGAACATTTTAAATAAAAACATTCGCTATGCGCTTGAAGGATATTTATTTCCAGCGACATATTCCTTTACAGAAGAAAAACCTGCGCTCGAAGAAATCATTGAAACCATGGTTGCGAAAACGGAAGAAGTATTAGCAAAATATACAGAAGACATGGAAGCGCGTGGCTTGACCGTCCATCAATTGCTAACGATGGCGTCACTTATTGAAGAAGAAGCAACGGAAAAAGCGGATCGCGAAAAAATCGCAAGCGTGTTTTACAATCGATTAGAAAAAGGTATGCCATTACAAACAGACCCAACTGTTTTATATGCGCTTGGAAAACATAAACAACGTGTATATTATAAAGATTTAGAAGTGAATTCCCCGTATAATACGTACATGTATACAGGACTTCCACCGGGACCGATTGCGAACGCAGGCGAGGTGTCGATCCACGCGGCGCTTCATCCAGCGGAGACGGACTATTTTTACTTTTTAGCGACGCCAGCCGGAGATGTCATTTTTACAAAAACACTTGACGAACATAATCGCGAGAAGGCAAAATATATCGGAAAGCAATAAAACGTTCGCTTTTTGTTTTTATTTATGGTAGTATATATGAAGTTATGGATCGTGATGAAACAAGAGTTCAATTCGTTTGAACTCTTGTTTTTGCGAGGAGGACAGTTCGTTGGTAAATGAGGAAATGATTCATTATTTAGAACGATTACTACCAAAAAAAGAAGAAGCGATCGTAGCGATGGAACAATATGCACATGAACATCATGTGCCGATTATGGATGCGCTCAGCATCGAAACGATGTTGCACATTTTAAAACTTGTTCAACCGACGCGCATTTTAGAAATTGGCACCGCGATTGGATACTCCGCCATACGCATGGCAAAAGCGTTGCCAAATGCGCACATTGTCACGATTGAACGAGATGAAAAGCGCTACAAACAAGCGCTTGTTTATGCAGAACAAACGAATACAAAAGCGCAAATGACGTTATTGTTTGGCGATGCGCTTCATATAAGCGATGAAGTAAAAAAACATGCTCCGTTTGATGTATTGTTTATTGACGCGGCAAAAGGACAATATCGCCGCTTTTTTGAGTTGTACGAGCCACTTTTAAGCGAACAAGGAATCATTATAACGGATAACGTCTTGTTTAAAGGTCTTGTCGCTTTAGACGAACGAGTGGAACAAAAACGTATTCGCCAACTCATTAAAAAAATTCAAGCATATAACGAATGGCTTATGGCGCATCCACGCTATGAGACAGTCATCATTCCGATCGGTGACGGAATGGCGATATCGAGAAAACGAGGTGAATAGAATGAAAAAACCAGAATTGCTTGTTACGCCAACGAGCGTGGCGCATATTGAACAACTCGCACAAGCAGGAGCGAATGCCGTCATCATTGGTGAACAACGGTACGGCTTGCGTTTAGCAGGTGAGTTTTCACGTCAAGATGTGATCGATGCGATGCAAGTCGCTCGAAAAAACGATGTACGTGTATATGTGGCAATGAACGCACTTTTTCATAATGACAAAGTTGATGAACTGAGCGACTATGTCCGCTTTTTGGCAGAGCAACAAGTCGATGCGATCGTGTTTGGCGACCCAGCTGTCTTAATGACAGTACGGGAAGTAGCACCGCATATGAAACTTCATTGGAATACAGAAACGACAGCGACAAACTGGTACGCTTGCAACTATTGGGGACGAAAAGGAGCAAAACGTGCCGTTCTTGCCCGCGAGCTGAATATGGAAGAAATCATTGATATTAAAAATCATGCGGAAGTGGAAATTGAAGTGCAAGTACATGGAATGACATGCATGTTCCAATCGAAACGTTCCCTCATCGGTAACTATTTCGAATATCAAGGCAAGTTTATGGAAATTCAACAAATGAAATACGCAAAAGGGCTCTTTTTGTACGACAAAGAACGCGACAACAAATATCCGATTTTTGAAGATGAAAACGGTACGCACATTATGAGCCCTAATGATATTTGCATTATTGATGAACTTGAAGACATGATTGACGCCAAAATCGATAGCTTTAAAATTGACGGCGTGCTTCATGAGCCAGATTATATTACAGAAGTAACGAAATTATATCGCCGCGCCATTGATTTATGTGCAGAAAATCGCGAGCAATACGAAGAGGAAAAAGGTGAACTGCTTGCGCGCATTGAAGCGATTCAGCCGACACATCGCCCGTTAGACACCGGCTTTTTCTTTAAAGAAACGGTATATTAAACATATTAAACGAAAAGGAGGGAGCCTTCATGAGCATATCACAAATTATCAATGGCAAGCGCGTCATTGTGAAAAAACCAGAGTTGCTTGCGCCTGCTGGCAACTTAGAGAAGTTGAAAGTGGCTGTTCATTATGGAGCAGACGCTGTCTTTATCGGCGGACAAGAATACGGTCTTCGTTCTAATGCCGACAACTTTACGCTTGAAGAAATGGCCGAAGGTGTGCAATTTGCGAAAAAATATGGCGCAAAAATTTACGTGACGACAAACATTTACGCACATAACGAAAACATTCCGGGGCTTGAAGATTATTTGCGCGGTTTAGAGCGTGTTGGTGTGCATGGCATTATCGTCGCGGATCCGCTTATTATTGAAACCGCACGTCGCGTCGCACCAAAATTAGAAGTACATTTAAGTACCCAACAGTCGCTTACAAACTGGAAAGCGGTGCAATTTTGGAAAGAAGAAGGGCTTGAACGGGTTGTTTTAGCGCGCGAAACAAGCGCGGAAGAAATTCGCGAAATTAAAGAAAAAGTCGATATTGAAATTGAAACATTTATTCACGGTGCAATGTGTATTGCATATTCTGGTCGCTGTGTATTAAGCAACCATATGACTGCGCGCGATTCTAACCGTGGGGGCTGTTGTCAGTCGTGCCGCTGGGATTACGATTTGTACAAGCTCGAAGGAGACCGTGCCATCGCATTGTTTGATGAAAACGACGATCCGTTTGCGATGAGCCCGAAAGATTTAAATTTAATTCAATCGATTCCAAAAATGATTGAGCTCGGTATTGATAGTTTAAAAATCGAAGGGCGAATGAAGTCCATTCATTACGTCGCAACCGTCGTTAGCGTGTATCGCAAAGTCATTGATGCCTACTGTGCAGACCCTGACAATTTCGTCATTCGCAAAGAGTGGCTAGATGAGCTCGATAAATGTGCGAATCGTGACACCGCGCCAGCCTTTTTTGAAGGTGTTCCAGGCTATAAAGAGCAAATGTTTGGCGTTCATAGCAAAAAGACGACGTACGATTTCGTCGGTCTTGTGCTTGACTACGACAAAGAAACAGGCATCGTGACGTTGCAACAGCGCAACTTCTTTAAACCAGGCGATGAAGTTGAATTTTTCGGACCTGAAATCGAAAATTTTACACAAGTCATTGAAAAAATTTGGGATGAAGAAGGAAATGAGCTTGATGCAGCTCGTCATCCGCTCCAAATTGTTCGTTTTAAAGTCGATCGAGAAGTTTTCCCATACAACATGATGAGAAAGGGGCACTAACATGAGGAAGAAACCGGTTGTCATCGGAGTTGCAGGCGGCTCTGGTTCGGGGAAAACGACCGTTACAAAAGCGATTTATGAACATTTTCAAGGACATTCCATTTTAATGCTTGAACAAGACTTTTACTATAAAGACCAAAGTCATTTGCCGTTTGAAGAACGATTAAAAACAAACTACGATCATCCACTTGCTTTTGACAATGATTTGCTTATTGAACATATTAATAAACTTTTGAATTACGAACCAATTGACAAGCCTGTATACGACTATACGCTTCATACTCGTTCAAACGAAGTCATTCGCGTCGAGCCGAAAGATGTCATCATTTTAGAAGGCATTCTTGTATTAGAAGACGAACGATTGCGCAACTTAATGGATATTAAAGTGTACGTTGATACGGATGCCGACATTCGTATTATTCGCCGCTTATTGCGCGACATTAAAGAGCGCGGTCGCATGCTTGAATCGGTCATCGAACAATATGTGAACGTCGTGCGTCCAATGCACAATCAGTTTGTTGAGCCGACGAAACGGTATGCCGACATTATTATTCCAGAAGGCGGCCATAATCACGTTGCCATCGATTTAATGGTTACAAAAATTCAAACGATTCTTGAACAAAAGTCTATTTTGTAATACCATAGCATAGATAATATGTAAACTTTTTGTCTTTGTACGAACGAGCCGTTCGTACATTTTCCATACATAAATAAAAGGAGTGAATGTCATGTCAATGGAAAAAGAATACCCAATGACGAAAGCGGGGAAGGAGAAACTTGAGCAAGAACTTGAATATTTAAAAACGGTGAAGCGGAAAGAAGTCGTAGAGCGCATTCAAATTGCGCGCAGCTTCGGGGACTTATCCGAAAACTCGGAGTACGATGCAGCAAAAGATGAGCAAGCGTTCGTTGAATCGCGCATTCAAATGCTTGAAAATATGATTCGCAATGCGAAAATTATTGAAGAAGACTTAGAAAGCACAGACGTCGTATCGCTTGGAAGAACGGTGACATTTGTCGAGCTTCCAGATGGGGAAGAAGAGTCGTATACGATCGTCGGTAGTGCAGAAGCTGATCCGTTTGAAGGAAAAATTTCAAACGACTCTCCAATTGCGAAATCGCTCATCGGCCGCCGTGTTGGCGAAGAAGTAACCGTTCATACGCCTGGCGGCGATATGGTTGTAAAAATCATCGCAGTAAAATAGGTTTTAAAATCCAACACCTCGTCGACAATGAAGACGAGGTGTTTTTTATGGAAAAAAAACGAATCGTCATCATATTAACAATTATTCAATTAGCGATATTCGGTTTGGTCGGTCGGCTCGTTCAGCTACAACTTGTGAGCACCGAATCGTTTCATGGGATCAATTTAATTGAGGAAAGCGTTGCTCAGCGAACGGAACAACTCGTCATCGATGATGGTCGCGGTGTGTTTGTTGATCGAAACGGCGAGCCGCTCACATATGAATACATTCCGACGCTAGTTTTATTTCCATTTTTAAAAAAAATGGACTGGCCAATCGATCAAATTGCTGCGATCATTTCCGTGCCAAAAGAAGTGTTGAAACGACAGCTTGAAGAGGCGAAAGGTCCGATCATTTTGCATGACGGACAACGGCCCATTCAGCTTCAACCGTGGCAAATGGAACGCATTAACAAGCTGCATATTCCCGGTGTCATCGCTGTTCATAAACAATACGAACTAAAGGAAAAATACGCCCAACACGTCATCGGTTTTCTTGGAGAAAGCGAAAAGTTGCTTGGGGAGCGGTACGGGGAGCGAAAATTATCGCCAAAAACGAAAATCGGCGTTGCTGGTTTGCAAAGTTCGTTTGATGAATTTTTAATTCCTGATGGGGAAACGAAGCTATTGTATCACGTAGACGCTCGCGGTGAGCCGCTGTTTGGCATGGATGTGAAATATACAGAGCAGGCAAATCCGTTTTATCCAATTACGGTGCAAACAACGATTGATCGCACGATCCAACAGCGCATCGAACAAATGATTGCCCAACATGGGATGAAAAAAGGCGCTGTCGTTTTGCTCGATGTCGAAACAAACGACGTTGTTGCGCTTGCAAGCGCCCCGGCGATTGATGAACGGGATCCGTATAAAGACGGAGCAGCGGAAAACCGTGCTCTTCTTCCTCAAGTGCCGGGCTCTGTTTTTAAAGTTGTCGTTGCAGCAGCGGCACTTGAAAACGGGCTTGTTCACGGACAAACGTTTAACTGCGATCGAAAAATTAACGGTGAGCCGGAAGAAAAAAAGAAAGGTATGCGCACGTTTGAAGAGAGCTTTGCGATTAGTTGCAACAACACATTTGCGGAGTTAGGAAAACAGTTGATCGCTATGGATAAAAACATGTTTGATATATATGCCGAAAAACTCGGCCTATTTCCGCGTGTCGGCTGGGAAGGAGATGTATATCACTTCGAATCGTTTCGTCCGCTTCATGAAGAGAAGCAAGGGAAAATTTGGACGGATGAAAGAGACAAAAACGTTCCGCTTGCTGTTGCCCAAACGGCGATCGGACAAAAAGATGTGCGTGTCTCACCGCTTGCGGTGGCGAATATGATGGCGACAATTGCACGCGGCGGTGAGGCAAAGCAAGTGCGCATCGCCCAAAAAATGATGTATAAAAACGGTACAACATTTTTCACCTTCGACGAGAAGCGACTAACAACAGATTCGTTACGTCCAGAGACGATTGATAAATTACAAGAGCTTTTACAACTCGTTGTGACGCATTCCGAAGGTACGGGTCGCGCGTTTCAACCATTGCCTTATGCCGTCGCAGGAAAGTCGGGAACGGCAGAAACGGGGGAAGAAGGACTCGTAAACAAATGGTTTGCAGGTTATTTTCCAGCTGACCGTCCAAAATATGCGCTCGTTGTGGTACAATTAGAAACAGCATCAGCCGCTTCTGTCACGAACGCCATTTTTGCCGATATCGTTCGTGCAACATATGAGTTGGAACAGAAAGGAATGAACGAAGAGTGAGCAGCCGTTTTGCGAAACGTTCAAAACAAAGAAAAGTAAACCGCGTATTAAATACGTTCATTGCGATTGTGTTTGCGCTTATTTTATTTTTCGGATGGAAATGGTTGTTCGCCAACGACCGTCCGGTGAAAGAAACAAACACATCTCCACAATCGGTTGAAGTGGAGACAAATGAGCCGCCAAACGATGAGCAACCATCCGAAACGGAAACAGAAATAAATGAGCAACAATCGAACGACACCGTTGAAGAAACGGTTGTCGATGATCCAAACTCAAACGTCATCCGTGAGATTGTCAATCCGTCATGGCAGCCGATCGGTACAACGCAATCGGAGCCACATGTGACACAATACGATAAAAATTCAGTTGATTGGAAAGAAATGCTCGATGCGATTAGTTATGCGACTGGCATTTCTTCTTCTGATTTGATCGTTTGGTTTATCGGAAATGGAGGAAGCCCGAATCATGCTGTTGCTACTGTCTCCAAAAAAGATAAAACGGAACATTATAAAGTGTTTATCGAATGGGTGACAAATGAAGGGTGGAAGCCAACAAAAGTACAACAATTTAAAAAAATAGAGCGCCGTCCGTGACGCTCTATTTTTTTGCTTTAAAATGCACCATCGCGCTATAAAGACGTTGTCCGTTTTCTAACAGTTGCATTTGATACGAAACATGATGCACTTCAAGCATAATCGCTTTGTTATGTTCAATTTGCTCATTAATTTTTTTCTCTAACGCCGCTAAGTCCGTCGCTTCGAAAAATTCCACTTTATCTTGAATGAGATCAAACGTAATCATCGTCCTCCTCCTCTCTACACGTAGTTTAACACATTTCCATTGAACATCTAAAAAAAATGTGATAGATTGAGAACAGCAGTACATTTAATTCATACTATACTTATAGGAATTATTATATTTAATGGAGTGTGACATCATGGGACGTGAGTTTTTAGACATCTTTGAGAATTGGGCACAATCGTATGATTCGTCAGTATACGGGCACGATGAACAATATCGCGACGTATTTGACGGATATGAGACGATTTTAAATACAGTTGTTGAAAAAAGCGGCAACGTCGTGTTAGAGTTTGGGGTTGGGACAGGAAATTTAACGAAAAAACTAATTGAGGCGAATAAAACCGTATATGGCATTGAACCGTCTGCACCGATGCGTGAGCTCGCCAAAGAAAAACTCGGTCATGCGACGATTGAAGACGGAGACTTTTTACAGTTTCCTTTGCCAAATGAACCGATCGATACGATCGTGAGCACATATGCTTTTCACCATTTAACAGATCAAGAAAAAGAAGAAGCGATCGGCAAGTATAGCACACTTCTTCATAAAGGTGGTAAAATAGTGTTTGCGGATACAGCGTTTATTAACCACGAAGCGTACGAGGCGATGATCGCAGAAGCGAAACAAAAAGGATTCGTCGATTTAGCGGAAGACTTACAGCGCGAATATTACACGACAATTCCTGCCTTAGAGCATATGTTTACTACACATGGTTTTACGGTCACATTTACGCCGATGAATCGCTTCGTTTGGTTGATGGAGGCTGTCAAACAATAGGTGAAAGAGGTTGAAACGATGAACATAGCGATCATTGGAGCGATGGAAGAAGAAGTAGCCATTTTACGAGAAAAAATAGCGAACCGAACAGAAACAACGGTAGCAAATTGCTCATTTTATAGCGGTACATTAGACGGAGCGAACGTCGTTTTATTAAAATCAGGTATCGGTAAAGTAAACGCAGCGATGTCAACAACGATTTTGCTTGAACGTTTTGCGCCAGATGTTGTGATTAATACAGGCTCTGCTGGCGGTTTTGCGCCGTCGCTAAACGTTGGTGATATCGTCATTTCAACCGAAGTTGTTCATCATGATGTAGACGTGACGGCATTTGGTTACGCATATGGTCAAGTGCCGGGCATGCCAGCGCGATACGCGGCAGATGAGCGATTAGTACAAGCAGCCGAAACGAGTGCAGCGCACATTCGCGATATTCAAGTGGCGAAAGGATTAATTGCGACAGGCGATTCATTTATGCACGATCCAGCGCGCGTCGATTTTGTACGCACACAATTTCCAGACTTATATGCCGTCGAAATGGAAGCCGCTGCGATTGCGCAAGTATGCCACCAATTTGGCGTCCCGTTTGTCGTCATTCGCGCGTTATCAGACATCGCTGGTAAAGAGTCAAACATATCGTTTGAACAATTTTTACAAAAAGCAGCCCTTCATTCATCTGAACTTGTTCAATTAATGGTGAATGAATTAAATAAATAGGGAGAGGCATCCTCTCCTTCTTTTCATCTTTTGGGAGGTCACAACATGAAAGTAGCGAAAAACGTGCATGAATTGATCGGCCATACGCCAATCGTTGAAATTACGCAATTTCCGCTGCCAAAAGGGGTACGCATATTTGCGAAATTGGAATATTTTAACCCGGGCGGAAGCATCAAAGATCGTCTCGGTCAAGAATTGTTAAACGATGCGCTAGCGACAGGCAAGTTAAAAGAAGGTGGAACGATTATCGAGCCGACGGCAGGCAATACAGGGATCGGTCTTGCGCTTGCGGCGATCGGAAAAAACATTCGCGTCATTTTTTGCGTCCCCGAAAAGTTCAGCATCGAAAAACAACAACTCATGCGCGCACTTGGCGCAACCATCATCAATACGCCAACGAGCGAAGGAATGGCAGGGGCGATTCGGAAAGCGAAAGAGCTCGCCGCTGAAATTCCAAACTCCTATTGCCCACAACAGTTTGAAAATCCAGCTAACCCACGCACGTATTATAAAACGCTCGGACCAGAAATTTGGGAGCAACTGGACGGACAAATTGATGTTTTCGTTGCTGGTGCTGGATCAGGCGGCACATTTATGGGGACGGCGAAATTTCTAAAAGAGAAAAATGCGCGGATAAAAACGGTCATCGTTGAACCAGAAGGCTCGATTTTAAACGGTGGAGCACCGGGTCCACATCGCACCGAAGGCATCGGCATGGAATTTTTGCCACCATATATGGATACGAGCTATTTTGATGCCATCCATACGATTTTAGATGACGATGCGTTTCGTCGCGTCAAGGAGCTTGCGCAAAAAGAGGGACTGCTTGTCGGCAGCTCATCTGGTGCCGCATTTCATGCCGCTTTATTAGAAGCGGAACAGGCGGAGGAAGGAACGAACATCGTCGTCGTTTTTCCAGATAGCAGCGAACGATATTTAAGTAAACATATTTATGAAGGCGGGATGTAATGTGAGAAGAAAAACGAAATTGATTCATGGCGGCATTGCGGGAGATGTGCATACAGGGGCTGTCTCTGTTCCAATTTATCAAGTGAGCACGTATAAACAAGAAGCGGTCGGCGTGCATAAAGGATATGAATATTCACGTACAGGCAACCCGACCCGCCATGCACTAGAGGAGCTTATTAAAGATGTGGAAGAAGGATATGCTGGCTTTGCGTTCAGTTCAGGCATGGCAGCCATTACTGCCGTCATGATGTTGTTCAATAGCGGCGATCACGTCATTTTAACAGATGACGTATATGGTGGCACATACCGCGTCATGACGAAAGTGTTGAACCGTCTTGGCATTGCATCGACATTTGTCGATACGAGCGATTTAGCGAATATTGAAGCGCACATTCAACCAAATACGAAAGCCATTTATATCGAAACACCGACAAATCCGCTTTTAAAAATTACGGATGTACAAGGGGCAGCAGCGATTGCGAAACGTCATGGATTATTAACGATTGTCGATAACACGTTTAGCACACCATATTGGCAAACACCAATTGCGCTTGGCGCAGACATCGTCATTCATAGCGCGACAAAATATTTAGGTGGTCATAGCGATGTTGTCGCTGGGCTTGTCGTCGTCAATAGCGAACAACTAGCGAAAGACATCCATTTTATTCAAAACTCGACAGGCGGTATTCTCGGTCCGCAAGATTCGTGGTTATTGATGCGCGGCATAAAAACGCTCGGCATTCGCATGGAAGAACATGAACAAAATACGCGCAAAATCGTTGAATTTTTAACGAATCATCCAGCTGTTACGCGCGTGTATTACCCTGGGATTTCGTCGCATCCGAATCATGACGTAGCGAAAAAACAAATGCGCGGCTTTGGCGGCATGGTGTCATTTGACGTTGGAAATGCCGAAAAAGCAGAACAAGTGCTCACGCGCGTCCGCTACTTTACGCTAGCGGAAAGTTTAGGAGCGGTCGAAAGTTTAATTTCCCTCCCTGCAAAAATGACGCACGCCTCTATCCCGAAAGAGCGTCGTGCTGAACTCGGCATTACGGACGGACTTATTCGCATTTCTGTTGGCTTAGAAGATGCGGATGATTTAATTGAAGATTTAGCACAAGCTTTGGCATAAATTACATCGCCCCCTTTTTTCTTTTCTATGATACATTGAAGGAAGGAAAGGGGGGCGGTTGTTTTGGAACAACAAAGGCGAAATTGGTTAGGAAAAGCGCGTGACTACAAAGCATATAGTCTCGTTTTATTTGCGCTTAGTGCGTTTTTATATATCGGCACACTCATTCCAGAAGCGATCGACGCAACAAAGCGCCCGCTCGTAATCGGAGGCGTATTCGTACTTATGCTTGCATCGATCATTTTCTCTCACCGCGCCAACACATATTTGCGCAAATTAGACAATGAACAGTAAATTCCCCTGTTTTCGTACAAAGAAAAAACATGTAAAATAAAAGAAAATGGGCAAAGGGGGAATGCATGATGATGTGGATGATTACAGGCTTAGTCATTACAGCTGTCATCGGTTTTGTTATTATCGCGGAAGTGAACGCCGAAGCATAAAACAGTCTCTAAACAGGAGACTGTTTTTAATAAAATTTATTTGTGATAAACTTCACAACTGTCGTCGACCTCCAATCTTGCAAAAACCCCGGGGGATCGACGACAGTTTGTATTTTGTCACTCTTTCAGTTGTATCAACGGATATAGACTATTGACTGAATTTTCGGATGTATGTATAATGATATTGTATAGCTTTTCCATGTGTTGATTTATCAACACTTTTTGGGGTTTGTATCGTACCTATGAGGAATTGAAATTATGATGTGATGTGGGCAAATCCAAACGGAGATCCTGTAGTTTGTATCGTACCTATGAGGAATTGAAATATCAATAAAAAAATGTTAGCCAAAAAACATTTTGATGTTTTTATCGTACCTATAAGGATTAAAAAAGCTGTTCCGAAGTGTTGTTCGGAACAGCTTTTATGTTGTTTATACGTTCCAAAGACCTTTCTTTTGTTGGCGTGCTTTTCGTTCAGCCTCAAGAAAACGTTGTTGATACTTTACATTTGGTTGAATCGTCATCACACGTGCGTATCCGTCTTTGACGAGCGTTTCGTTGTAAAGCTCTTTTCCAACCCAAACGTACGCTAGGAATCGACCGTATTTATCTTTTACCCCGACATCAAATTCGAGTGTGACAGTTTTGTTAGTTAATCGTTTTTTCGTATAATTAGACGCTTCTTTCCCATATTTCTCGACTGGTTTTTGAGGATGGACGGTTTCTGGTGTATTAACCCCAATGAAACGAACTCGTGATGTTGCACCGTTGGAGAAGCGTACATCGATCGTGTCGCCATCTACTACACGAATGACCTTTACGATATGTTTTGAATTTATACGAATAGCAGGAACACCCGCGGCTTTACTTTTTTGGCGAATAATGTTGCCGTTTTTATCATGATAATGATACTCTCCTGTTTTTAGCCCCCATTTTTCGCAATTTGTGCGGCAAGTATGCCCGCCGTTTGCGTCTGTTTTTCCGGGGTGGGCGTATGCAGAAGAAGTAAAGAGAATAGTGAAAGCGATGAGAAAAGAAAATACGGCTCTAAACAAAATAAACTTCCTCCTTTGTCCTCTATATTTTTTGCTCCCTTTCCTATTATTTTTATATTTAAATATTATGTCAAGAAAATGAAGAAGATAGATGAATATTTGGGAGCTTCTGATTCCGAATTTATTAACATAATGATTGAATATGTCATGTTTTAAATTATGAAAATTTCCTGAAATTTAGTTTTATTTGACAAAAAACGACAACATTTTCTTTTCTTTTTCGATAAAATGGGGCAAAAGGAGGTGTATTATGAGGATCATTTGTTCGTTTGAAGTAAAAAAAATACCGCTTCATTACCGAATGATGATTGTTTCAATTCTTAAAGAAAGTATACGGGCATCCAGTGAGGAGTATTACGAGCGGTTATATGCGCAAGCAAATGCAACAAAACCTTTTGTTTTCTCGCCATTTTTAAAAAATTTCCGCTTCAAAGGTGATGAAATTGAGTTAGATGAACTACGCATTATTATTAGTTCACCTGATTATGAATTTTTGCTTCATGTATATAACGGTTTGCAAAGTCAAAAAAGCTTTAAGTATAAAGGATATGAATTTACTCGAAGAAAAATAGTCATGGGAGATGAAAAAAAGATTACATCATCTACGGTTGTCTTTCGAACGCTCTCGCCTTTATTAGTAGAAGATGAAAACAAATCGCCAATTGCACCAGATGACAAGAATTATGAAAAACATATCAACTATTTAGCCGATACAATTTTGTCTGAATATCGTGGCACGGGATTATGCAGACCGTTGATGATACAACCTATTCGATTTAAAAAGATGGTCATCAAAGAATCTAATCGTCAATTTACTGAAAAGTATGGAGAACAACAGCATTTATATTTCACCACGTATCATGGCTTATTTAAGATGAGCGGAGATCCTGCTGATTTACAATTACTTTATCAGCTCGGTTTGTCCAAGCGGCGTAATCAAGGATTCGGAATGCTTGAAGTAGAGGAGGTGAGGGAATGAGAATTGAACTGCGCATGGGTGAATGGATGGTCAACATGGGGCTTGTGGGGTTATATCGTGTATTTGAATATGGTCGGAAACAAGGAATCATTAGCGATGAATACAAAGATAGCGTGACGGTTAAGCCGTGGGGAATTGAACTTGATACCGATGTACTTCCGCAATTGCCAAGAGCATATTTTCTGTATTTATTGGAGGAGTATAGTGTTGCTAGAAGGGAATGTGACAGGTTAGATGCTTACATCGAACAGGTGGAGAACGAAGAACAGTTTAAAAAGCATTTGACAGCGATAAAGAAAGTTATATCAGATACGGGGAAAAGAATTCTTAAATATTTCTCTAGCCATGAATTAGAAAACATTGTTGACAAAATGAAGGAAATAAAAAAATACGAACATATGGATCAGCTGTTAAAATGTATTCATGCGTTTAAAAATATTGTGAATGAAGAAAAGATTAACGAAAAATTGACCTTCAATTATTTTAAAGCCGCTATATTACAGTCTTTTTTTGGACAAGTATCTTTTTTAAATGTGACAAAGAATAGTTTGGACTTGAATGGACATGTAGAGGAGTTTTATAAAAGTTACGTGTTGCCTGTGATTAGCGATCTACAGTTGGAATATGCTCTTAGAGATAGTCATTCTATTGAAGCGATAAGTTCTTTGTTAGAAAAACAGAGTGAATATCAACCGTTTAAACAATTAAAACGAGCATGGAAGAAAAAAACGTTAGAAGAAGTACAAAAATACGTCAAGACAAAAATAAATAAATGTCTACTTTTTAATGAACATCTTGCTTTTTATAACTTTGAAGAAATGGTATTTTCTCCAATCGGTGTTGCGAAAGATAACGCATTTAACTTTAGTTGGCATTTTGATAGTCAGCAACCTAAACCATTATCTTCATTAGCGAAACTTGTGCTTTTATTCGCACCTATTGGCTCGACCATTTATTACAAAAACGAAGGAATAAATGAACAAACAGAACGACGATTGTATGCAGGTTTTGTTCAGACGGATGCCACTTTTGCCGAGGTTTTGCAAAAAAACAATCATTTTAGGGAGTTAAAGAAAAAAAGGGAGCCTTTTAACAAGATCGTCAGTCAACTCGTTCAAAGCGTAAAAAAAGAATCAGAGTATGTGATCGATCACTTATTTTTCCTAGAATTTTTTTCGGATTATAGCAGTAAGAAAACACACTTGAATTATTACCACCTTCCTATTTACTTAGCCAACTATTTCAAACAATATGCAGACAGGCTTGATCACATCAAATCATACGACTATCGCGAGCAGTTTGTGCAATATGTGTTGCGCGGGGCTGATCCCGTTTATGTTATCTATAACTATTTGCTTGATTGTATCAAAAATGAAAGAGGCTCTATTGGCCCGTACATTGCTGTGCGGGAGCGAAATCGAATTTTGCAGTTTAAAAAAGGAGTGAGAGATGTGGCCTCGACAGATAAAAGAGTAAGCGCGTTGTTTATGCAAGGACGGGAAATCCGTGACGCGATTATGCGTTCAAGCGGATCGGAGAAAAAAGTAACAAGCATTGCTTACCGTTTGTTAAACGCTGCGAAAGCAGGAAATAGAAAAAATTTTATGGACACGCTTTTGCGTATTTACATGTCAGCAGATCGCCCAATTTCCCCTATTTTCTTGAATGCGTTACACGAACGGGATTTAGATTTTGCGACAGTGGCAAATGCATTTATCGCTGGATTACTTGCGAACCAATATAAAGAAGAGGAGGAAGTCCAAGCATGAAAAAAGCGTTAACGATGACCGTCATTTTTCAAGCAAACTCATTAAACTATGGAGAAGGAATTGCCAATATTTCAGAGCTGAAAAAATTTCATCGTGGCGATGGTGAAGTATATACATATGCTTCACGCCAAAGCATTCGCTACGATATCGTTCGCCTTGGAAATGAGCTGTTTGGGTGGAATTTAGATACGGTTGACAAAGCAAGCGGGGTTGTTCAATTTAAAAAAGATGTGACGATTAACGACTCTGTTGAAATGGACTTATTTGGTTACTTAAAAACGGATAAAAATTCACAAAAGCGCCCCGCTGTTGTTCGATTAAGCCATGCGATCTCGCTTGAGCCGTACAAAAGTGATTTGGAATTTTTAAACAACATGGGGCTTGCAAGCCGCATTGGACAAGATGCTAACTTAGCCAATATTGAGCAACACCATAGCTTTTACACATATACGCTTACCATTGACTTAAACCGTGTCGGTGTAGATGGGGAGATTGAACTTCCGAACGAAGAAAAAGTGAATCGTGTACTCCAGCTGCTTGAAGTTTTAAAAGTGCTAAACCGCAACATTCGCGGGAGACAAGAAAATTTAGCCCCACTTTTCGTCATCGGTGGAATGTATAACGTGGCAAATCCATTTTTCCTTGGGCGTGTACAGTTAAGTGCAACAGCGAATGGATGGGCTATACAAACAAAGCCAATTAAGGAAACAATGGAACAAACATTTGCTGGGGAAGCAATCGGCAAAGATACACGAATTGGCATATTAAGCGGCGTGTTTGCAAATGAAGGAGAGTTTTATGATTTATTTAATGAACAAGTGATGCCTGTCGAACCATTTTTCCAATATGTTTCAAAACAAATCCAATCGTATTACGGTGTTTAAATATGAAGGCGTTACGATTAAAACTATTTCAAGAAACAGCGTGCTATAAAAAGCCGTTTGCTTCCAAAGTGGCGGAAACGTATCCCCTTCCGCCATATTCAACCGTAAAAGGAATGATTCATGCTTTGCTTGATGCTAATCAGTTTATCCCGATGCGCTTGAGTGTACAGGGAACGTATGAAGCAAAGCTGCTTGATTATCAACGATATTATTTTTTCAAAAAGAAAGAACTATCAAGTTTTCCACTTGTTCTAGATGGGCTAGCGCGAGTTGAATTTTCTTACGATAAAAATGAAATCACGACAATGCCAATGTACACGCACTTGTTGCATAACGTCCATTTATTAATCCATGTCGAAGCAGAGCAGCACATATTAGAACAAATCATTCATGCTATTGAGCATAATACAACTCATTACAGCCTCGGGCGTTGGGAAGATTTAGTTCGGATTGATGAATATAAACTCGTGGACGTTCAAGAGTTTGAAGAAGAGAAAACTGTACAATGGAACGCTTATATTCCTAGCCATCTTCTTGATCGAGAGACAAAAAGTATCCCTTATCAACTCAACTGGAAATATGAAATTGTTAATGGGATTCGGCAGTGGGAAAAAATTAATGTTGGTTATGTACAAAGAGGGATTGAGGCGCCAGAAGGAGTATGGATTGATGAAGACGGGGAACTAGTTTTTTATCATCTGTAGGAGGGGCAATGATGGTTTTTTATGCAAAATCGGAGGGAAGAGAGACGATTCGTGAACATACGGATCGTCTCCTTTATAATTTACATTTGCTAAAAGACGCTTACGGTCACAAATTTATGTTGATGGATGAGAGGATGTGGAAGCTGTTAGAAATTGCTGTGCAGTATCATGATGTCGGCAAAGCGAATACGGTGTTTCAAAATAAAATCCGACAGGCAATTCGTGAATCTGTATTAGAAACGGATATGGAAGCAAATGTACCTCACAATTATTTATCAGTAGGATGTATCCCGCTGAAACAACTAGACCTCACGAAAGAAGAAGAGCGACTACTCATTCACGCGGTTGGTTATCATCATGAGCGTGACCAGCATCCGGACAAGGAAATGATTCGTCATGTTTTAGAGAACGATATAAAACAACAGTTACCGGAACTAATTGAACATATGGGTTTACCTATGACAGAAAAATTCTCATATCGATTCGTCGATCGATTGTTAAAAAGATATACATATCATGACGGAGAAGAATTTTGGAAATATGTCATGATAAAAGGATTGTTGCATCGTTTAGACCATGCAGCGTCTGCGCATATTGATGTTGAAAGCGATGTGGAAAAATCGATCTATACAAATGTCAATGAATATATGCAAAAACAAGGATTTCATAAAAACGATTTGCAACAATTTGCTGAACAGCATAGCGATAAGCATGTGATCGCGATTGCCCAAACAGGAATGGGGAAAACGGAAGCGGCATTGTTATGGATTCAAGATGATAAAGCATTTTTCACATTACCGCTTCGGGTAAGTATAAATGCGATTTATGATCGAATAAAAGAGAAAATGGGGTATGATGCCGTTGGATTGCTTCACTCAACAAGTGTGCATTATTTAGTAGACAAAGAGGAAAATTGGGAAGAATTAAAGCAACAGTCTGAGCATTATGCAAAGAAGCTATTGCTTACAACAATAGACCAAATTTTAAAGTTTCCATTTTACTATAAAGGTTTTGAAAAAGAGTTATCAGCGATGGCAAATGCGAAAGTAGTTATTGATGAAATACAAGCATATGAACCACGCATTGCAGCGATGTTGATTAAATCGCTCGAAATGATTCATCGTGTAGGCGGAAAATTTATGATTATGACTGCCACACTTCCAACTTTATATTTAGAAGAGCTAAAACAGCGAAACGTGATTAACGACGACCAGATTGCGATCGAGGAGTTCATTGACACAAGTGTCCACCGTCATCGAATTTCCCTACGTTCTGAGGGGATAGAAGAAGTGATTGGAGAAATGTTAAACTTGGGCGAAACATCACAAGTGCTTGTCATCGTCAATACTGTTCGTCAGGCAATGAGTCTTTATGATAAATTTTTAGATTGTGACACACAAGTCCCTATCTACTTACTTCATTCACAGTTTACACAAGAAGATCGTCAGCTATTGGAAAAACACATTAAACAATTTAATGAAAAGAATGAACGAGGAATTTGGATTACAACGCAACTCGTCGAGGCAAGTATTGACATTGATTTTGATTATTTGTTTACAGAGATGTCAACGTTAGATAGCTTATTTCAACGTTTCGGCCGTTGTTACCGTAAAAGAGCACTAGACCATGACAATTGCAATATTCATATTTTCACCGAAAATATTTCTGGTATTCCGCGAGTATATAACGAACATCTTGTAAATGAGAGCATTCGGCTGTTAAAGCCATACGATCACCAAATTGTTGACGAACGTGCCAAGGTAGAAATGGTAAAGCAACTATATGATCGAGAAAGATTAAAAGGAACATCATTTTTGAAAGAGTTTGAAGATGCCTTATACATGTTCGACAATCTTGATCCATATGGAATGGATAAACGAGAAGCACAACAAAAGCTACGTGATATTCAAAACATCCAGATCATTACGCGGCAAATGTATGATCAGATTGAGCATCTATTCGAGAGATATAAAAAAGAAAAAGAATGGAAAAAACGCTTGGAATTACGGATGGAAATTGAAAAGAAAACGGTTAGCGTTCAGCGATATGTAGCAGAAAAATATGTGTCGGAGCGTTTGCCAAAGCCATTTGATCATATATATATTGCCGAAGTTGAATACGACTTTAATCGAGAACGGTTGAAAGGGAAGGGGATTTTATTGGACAAACCTTCATCCAATCAACATTAAGAAGGTGCTTATTCATGGTTAGCGGTGTGCAAATGCAGTATTACAAAGTGTGCAAGCGAAAATTATGGTTGTTTTCAAAAGGAATTGCGATGGAAAATGAACATGAGCGGGTTATAGAAGGGAAGATTTTACACGAACGAGCTTATCCACGTTTGGAAGATAGGGAAATTTTAGTAGATGATGCATTTAAGTTAGATGCTTTGGATGGAGAGTACATTCGTGAAATTAAACTTTCAAGTAAAATGTCAGAGGCAGATCGGTTTCAAATGCTGTATTACCTATATGGGTTGAAGAAGCGAGGCGTTCAGAAGAAGGGGTTAATTAGCTATACGAAAGAGCGGAAAACGGAAGAAATAGAACTAACGGAAAAAGATGAGGTAGCAATTGAAAAGGCGATAAAGGAAATTTATGCAATCGTTCACTCCGCTTCTCCACCGAAGCTAAAAAAACTGCCTTATTGTACAAAATGCGCGTATTATGAGTTTTGTTTTGCGCTGGAAGGTGATGATTAATGTTAAGGGATCACTACATTTTTTCTAACGGTAGGCTAAAAAGAAAAGACAATACGCTATACTTTTTTGATGAAGAAGAAAATAAAAAAAGTCTTCCTGTTCATCAAACGGACAATTTATATGTATTTGGAGAAATAGATTTAAACTCATCGCTATTAAATTTATTGAGCCAGCACGATGTTCATCTTCATGTATTTAATTATTATGGCTTTTATGCAGGAACGTTTTGTCCGCGGAATAAAAAAGTTTCAGGATTTACAGTAGTGCGACAAAGCGCCCATTATCTTGACTTGGAAAAAACGGTTATACATGGCAAAGGCATTTTTGCAAAGCGCGGTTCACCATATGTTACGGAATATTCGCCGGTATAAAGAAAAAACAGAACAATATGTGCAAGCTATCGAAGAGGAAGCAAAAAAGATGGATAGTGCCACGACAGTTCAAGAACTAATGGGAATCGAAGGGCGCATTCGTCAACATTATTATCAGTCATTTAATGCGATTTTGAGGCAAGATTTTATCTTTGAAAAACGAACGAAACAACCGCCGCAGGATCCGCTAAATGCGCTTATTTCGTTTGGAAATTCACTTTGTTATACGGCCGTTTTGTCGGAAATTTATAAAACACAATTAGACCCGACGATTAGTTTTTTACATGAGCCGTCAACGAAAAGGTTTTCTTTATGTCTAGATTTATCCGAGATTTTCAAGCCATTGATTGTCGACGTAGTGATTATTTCTTGCATTAACAACCGCATTATTACTCAGAAGCATTTTGACTTTTTAGATGGGATGGTCTTGCTAAATGAAGAAGGCAAAAAGCGTTTTATTAAAGAGTGGGATGAGAAGCTATCAACAACCGTACAACATCGAAGACTGAAGCGAAAAGTAAGCTATCGGTATTTTATTCGTCTGGAATGCTATAAGCTGATTAAGCATTTCATTGGCGATGAACCTTATAAACCGTTGAAGGCATGGTGGTAATATGTTTGTAATTATTACGTACGATGTTGGAGAAAAACGCGTGAATAAAGTATGCAAAAAATTAAGGGAATACTTAACATGGACGCAAAACTCTGTGTTCGAGGGGGAAATCACAAAAAGTTTGTTGATGAAATGTTTAAATGAAATTGATCAAATCATTGATGAAGATGAGGATTCCATCTATATTTACGAGGTGGCTAATCCGAAGAACATCAAAAAGCAAGTGTTTGGACAAGAAAAAAACTTTGATGAATTGTTTCTTTAACATTTGCAGTGAACCTAGACTTTTAAAAAATGGGTCAAAACGCTTGATATATCAATGAAAAATGCGGTATTTTTAAAGAAGAAGAAAAACACAACCGGCACTTTACTGCAAAACGCAGAAGATTGTCATATCAACGCTTTCCAAAAATCGTTGATATGACAGCACTTTTTGCTTTTGGATTTTAGGGGGTTTTATTTGAACGTAGTGGGATGTAAAGGTATGTATTTGGAACAATCAAAATTATAAAATTGCTGTTTTATTTGAACGTAGTGGGATGTAAAGTCCGTTTTGGAAGGAAGGTTTTTTATTAAAAGAAGGTGTTTTATTTGAACGTAGTGGGATGTAAAGCCGAATTAGGCGAAAAATTCGGGGCATAGGGGGAGCGCGAGTTTTATTTGAACGTAGTGGGATGTAAAGTTGAATTCTGTTGCTTCAAAAATTAAATTCTGGATGGGCGTTTTATTTGAACGTAGTGGGATGTAAAGCGGTGATGGGATGGTATGGGAGTACGAAGGAAAACGGTTTTATTTGAACGTAGTGGGATGTAAAGAAAATACCGTATGTATTTAGGGGGAGATAAGATGCGTTTTATTTGAACGTAGTGGGATGTAAAGCATCCTGTATTCAACGCGATGGTTTTGATCGGTTCTGTTTTATTTGAACGTAGTGGGATGTAAAGTCGGGCGATTCACACATGGAACGTGGATTACACTTGTGCGTTTTATTTGAACGTAGTGGGATGTAAAGGCGACAGGGAGCGCAGCGCCAAGCTGGTCTAACATTCGTTTTATTTGAACGTAGTGGGATGTAAAGAAAGTACAATCGCAACAAAAACCGTCTGACGGGAAACTGTTTTATTTGAACGTAGTGGGATGTAAAGTTTTACCAGATGGTTTTAGTATACAAAAACTGCATACCGGTTTTATTTGAACGTAGTGGGATGTAAAGTTTCTAAACTGTATAATGAAACATCGGTACAGATAACATGTTTTATTTGAACGTAGTGGGATGTAAAGTCTCTTGTGATCGTCCCAGATGTTCGGCGATCTCTTTTGGTTTTATTTGAACGTAGTGGGATGTAAAGAAGGAAAGGAAGGAACGGAAGGATTGGGCGATGATCGGTTTTATTTGAACGTAGTGGGATGTAAAGTAAACAAAAGTAGCATAGGGTTTGCCGTCAACATAGTTTTATTTGAACGTAGTGGGATGTAAAGCAAAAAGAAATGGGGGGAGGAGAAAGAAACGTACGATGGTTTTATTTGAACGTAGTGGGATGTAAAGCAGGAACAACTGGAGGCGCAGGAACTGGGAGCTTTAATAGTTTTATTTGAACGTAGTGGGATGTAAAGATTGAAGCGTTTGAAAAAGGTGGATTTGATGTTCCGTTTTATTTGAACGTAGTGGGATGTAAAGGTATCATACGAAGCAACGAAAATTAATGATATTCACGCGTTTTATTTGAACGTAGTGGGATGTAAAGTCACCTAAACACGTAGAGCGTGTGACATGGAATGCAGGTTTTATTTGAACGTAGTGGGATGTAAAGCTGATTTCCATATCCGTGCTGAGCGCAAGAATTGATGGTTTTATTTGAACGTAGTGGGATGTAAAGATATTTTCGTTGAGACGTTTCAAAATTTAGCCGACATCAGTTTTATTTGAACGTAGTGGGATGTAAAGAGAATAAATGTAAAACCAATTCCAAAACTGATTATGTTTTATTTGAACGTAGTGGGATGTAAAGGTCTATTGCGGAAAACTTCGCTGGGGGAAAAACTCAAAGTTTTATTTGAACGTAGTGGGATGTAAAGGTGCCAGATCGTTTAATGCAGGCAGTTGAGGTATTAAAGTTTTATTTGAACGTAGTGGGATGTAAAGTTGGATAATTATGAGCGTGGAATGGGAACTCGGAAGTTTTATTTGAACGTAGTGGGATGTAAAGCAGTGAACGATGGTAATGAGCGATTGTTTACGATGGCGCGTTTTATTTGAACGTAGTGGGATGTAAAGCTGGATCAGCGAGAATTTGCAAGCACACTGAATAGGTTTTATTTGAACGTAGTGGGATGTAAAGTCGATAAGGTAACAACATCGACGGGCTTCCCTTTTCTCAGTTTTATTTGAACGTAGTGGGATGTAAAGAATGGAAGGTCATCGTCACTAATTTCAATCACTTCACCGTTTTATTTGAACGTAGTGGGATGTAAAGAAGGTACGCGATACACATAACGTGTACGATCGTGTTTCGTTTTATTTGAACGTAGTGGGATGTAAAGTTAAAATCGTTGCCGGTTCAACTGCTGAAAAAATCATGAGTTTTATTTGAACGTAGTGGGATGTAAAGATGCTTCAAAATCAATATACATTTGACCGCTTTCATCAAGTTTTATTTGAACGTAGTGGGATGTAAAGTTATTATTATACTTTCCTTACAAGTACATTATAAACCTGCGTTTTATTTGAACGTAGTGGGATGTAAAGTCGATGGTAAAGATCAAATCAAGAAAGTTTACGTCAGTTTTATTTGAACGTAGTGGGATGTAAAGTTGCAATCAATTCTTTAATCTCTGGCGAAAGTTCAAGTTTTATTTGAACGTAGTGGGATGTAAAGCAGGGCGTATATCTGGGAAGACTGTTCATCTCAAGTTTAGTTTTATTTGAACGTAGTGGGATGTAAAGAAGGTACGCGATACACATAACGTGTACGATCGTGTTTCGTTTTATTTGAACGTAGTGGGATGTAAAGAATAAAAAATATATATATAGTGAAGATGAATTTGAGTTTTATTTGAACGTAGTGGGATGTAAAGCTAGCGGAAATGTTCGAAGGCATTGACCGCGTATTGAAGTTTTATTTGAACGTAGTGGGATGTAAAGTCGATGGTAAAGATCAAATCAAGAAAGTTTACGTCAGTTTTATTTGAACGTAGTGGGATGTAAAGTTAGGTTGTCCCGGAGGTTGTGAAGGAGGATGAATGGCGTTTTATTTGAACGTAGTGGGATGTAAAGCCATTCCCTCCGAATAATATACTAGAATGTCCCGGCTGGTTTTATTTGAACGTAGTGGGATGTAAAGAAAGAAAAAGAAGACAAACGCAGCGAGGGACACAATGTGTTTTATTTGAACGTAGTGGGATGTAAAGTCTGTAATACGTTAGCATATTGCTAATATGTGTTTTGTTTTATTTGAACGTAGTGGGATGTAAAGTTGACATATGCATAGTCTGAGCGTATAGCTTCGCCTGTTTTATTTGAACGTAGTGGGATGTAAAGAAAGCGGAGAAGTTTGCTTTGTGCCAGGAAATTAAACAAGTTTTATTTGAACGTAGTGGGATGTAAAGAAACTCAACAAAGGACGATCTTTTACAGCAACCATCAAGTTTTATTTGAACGTAGTGGGATGTAAAGACAAATGTGTAGTCGCTTGGGTTGACGGTTGTTCCGTTTTATTTGAACGTAGTGGGATGTAAAGATTGACAAGAGAAAATGCAATACATCCGCGCCTTCTTCAGTTTTATTTGAACGTAGTGGGATGTAAAGGTGGAACGAAATGACGCTTGGCGCCGGCAAGGAAGTCGTATGTTTTATTTGAACGTAGTGGGATGTAAAGATTGATTTTTGAAACATCACCGACAAGCCCCGTCGTCAGGTTTTATTTGAACGTAGTGGGATGTAAAGGTTTTAAAAATGTAACGGCCGTGCAGGACATTTTTGAGAGTTATCTGAACGTAGTGGGATGTAAAGACGCTTGGACGCGCACCGATGATCGTGAGTTCTTCTTCGAGTTATCTGAACGTAGTGGGATGTAAAAGACATTATGAAAAAGCGTTTCAGTCAAAGTTTGAAAACATCGTTGCTCAAGCGGACAGGATGATGGCGCCATCGGAGAAGTTTCGTGAAGGGGAGCAGCCATCCATTGCTTGTCCTTTTCAATCACTTTTTGTTTTGGGCTGTAGTCATCATTTTTGTATATTATATTGAAAAACGCATAGGAAATAGACGGAAGCTTAGTAACGTATGAAAAGGTGTCCCGAGTGCGTGTGGGACACCTTTTTAACTACGATCCTTTTTTCCCTTTCTCGTGTTTATAACATTCGTGATATAACTTCATTAATGCGCGTTTTTCGATGCGGGAGACGTAGCTGCGAGAAATGCCGAGTTTTTTGGCGATCTCGCGCTGGGTGCGTTCAGGTTGCATATTTAATCCGAAGCGGCTAATGATGACTTCACGTTCGCGATCGTCAAGGACGTGTAAATGTTGGGCAATGCTTTCAAGTTCGTTACTTTTTTCAATCGTGTCAATAATGTCTTCATCTTCCGACTTTAATACATCTAACAAACTAATTTCGTTTCCGTCACGATCTTGCCCGATTGGATCGTAAAGGGAAACATCTTTTTTTGTTTTTTTGAGCGAACGCAAGTGCATAAGTATTTCATTCTCGATACAACGGGCAGCATACGTGGCAAGCTTTGTTCCTTTTCCGGTTGAGTAGCTTTCGATCGCTTTAATTAACCCGATCGTGCCGATTGAAATTAAATCTTCTGGGTCTTCTCCGGTGTTTTCAAACTTTTTCACAATGTGCGCAACGAGACGTAAATTATGCTCGATCAGCTTGTTTCGGGCGTATTCATCTCCATTAGCCATCTGTTTTAAATACATCGCTTCTTCATTTGCATCAAGCGGTTGCGGAAAGGCATTGTTTTTCACATAAGAAACTAAAAAGACAAGCTCTTTTATAAACAAAGCAAGTGCAGAGAAAATGGTGCCCATCATCGTTCACCTCACAAGTGGTCATTTGTTGCTTATGTATGTATATGCGCTAGAAAACTTGTTCGTGTTTGGACACATCATTTTTCTTTTTTTCTTTTTGTCCCTTTGTTTTGTAAAAGAAAATGATGTATAATCGAAAATTGTAAAAATATACACGAAAGAAGGATGAATGGTGAGAAAGAGAATTATGAAGCCGTTAAAACTCACACCACCTCAACTGCTAGCTTTTATGTTTCTCTTTCTCGTTGTTGTGGGTGGGGTATTGTTAAAGCTGCCAATTGCGACGGAGCGAGAAATTAGTTGGCTTGATGCGTTATTTTTTTCAACATCTGCAGCAACGGTGACCGGATTAACTCCGATCGACCCAGGCTCTACGTTTACCGTATTTGGAGAAGTTGTTTTAATGATACTTATTCAAGTTGGTGGGCTTGGGATTATGACGTTTGCGGTGCTCGTCGTCATTATGCTTGGAAAAAAAATCGGAATGAAGCAACGCATGTTGATGCAAGAAGCGTTAAATCAGCCATCGCTTGGCGGTGTCATTCGTTTGGCGCGCAATTTACTGTTATTTTCTTTGTTTATGGAATGTATCGGGGTGATTTTGCTAGCTATTGATTGGGTACCGAAAATGGGATGGGCGAAAGGGCTATATTACAGCCTTTTTCATACGATCGCCGCGTTCAATAACGCTGGATTTGCGTTATGGCCTGACAATTTATCACGCTTTGTCGGCAATCCCATTGTCAACGTGACGATCACTTTATTAATCATCGTTGGGGGACTCGGTTTTACAGTCGTATTTGATGTATTGTACCAACGCCGTTGGAGAAAGTTATCCCTCCATACGAAGCTGATGTTAGTGATGACGCTTATTGTAAACGTTCTAGCGATTGTTGCCATCTTTTTATTTGAACATAATAACCCGAAGACGCTCGGTTCGCTTCCGTTTCGCGAACAACTATGGGCAGCGTACTTTCAAGGCATTACCCCGAGAACAGCTGGATTTAATACAGTTGATATCGGTTCACTTAAAGATCCGACAGCGATGCTGATGATTTTCCTTATGTTTATCGGGGCAGGAAGCACATCGACCGGTGGCGGGATTAAACTCACAACATTTGCGGTCATTATTTTTGCGGTCATGAGCTTTTTAAAAGGAAAAGAAGAAACAACAATTCGAATGAGAACGATTCGCCATACGACCATTTTACGTGCGCTGGCTATTGCATCGATGAGCATGTTGTTTATTTTCCTTGTCACGATGATTTTAACGCTTACCGAAGATGCTCCATTTTTAGTTCTTTTATTTGAAGTTGTATCTGCATTTGGGACCGTTGGGCTTTCGATGAATATGACTCCGCATTTGTCAGCAGTAGGAAAAATGCTGATCATCGTCGTCATGTTGTTTGGGAAACTTGGCCCGTTAACGCTCGTTTATTCGATTGCGAAACCGAAAAAAACAAACATTCGTTACCCGAATGGCGATATATTGACGGGATGAAAAAAGCGAGGGGGTTCCCTCGCTTTTATTGTGCTGGCTCTTGTGGCATAATTAAAATTTCTACGCGTCGGTTTTTGGCGCGTCCTTCTGGTGTCGCATTGGAAGCGATCGGTTTAAATTCACCGTATCCCTTTGCGCTAAATAATTGTGGATTTAACTTTGTATTTTCAAGCAAAAGTTTCATAAAGTTAACGGCGCGCATGACGCTTAATTCCCAGTTTGAAGCAAACTTCGCATTGTTGATCGGTACGTTGTCCGTATGTCCGCTAATGACGATGTTGCGCGGTGGATTCATGACAAGCAAGTTTGATATTTTTTTGGCGACATCGCGATATTGCGGTTTAATATCGGCACTTCCTGAGTCGAACAATACGTCGTTGGCGATCGTGACAAGCAGCCCTTCTTCTGTTATGGCGACAGACAATTCACCGCTTAATTGACTCGTTTTCACGTATTCATTAAATTTACTTTGAATCTTTTTTAACTCCTCGTATTCTTCTTTTGAAATTTTGACATACGGTTTTTGATTTGGTGAGTCTTTGATGACCGAGTCCATTTCTTCCCGCTCAATAGGGCTTAAATATTGCAACGCTCCTGTACCGCCTGTAAATACGCTATTGAAGGCGCGCGCAATTTCCATAAACTTTTTCGAGTCAATTTGACTGCTCGCAAATAATACGATAAATAGCGCAAGCAATAACGTCAATAAATCGGCGTACGGAATTAACCAGCTTTCATCAACATGTTCTTCATGATGATGTTTTTTATGCTTTTTCGCCATTATTTTGGGCTCCTTGTCCTAAAAGTTTTTGACGTTCGTTCATCGGTAAATACGAAGCTAATTTTTGTTCAATCGCCCGCGGTGCTTGCCCTTCAATAATGGAAAGTACCCCTTCGATCATTACTTGCCGCACTTTAATTTCTTCTTTCGATTTGCGTTTTAATTTGTTCGCAAATGGATGCCAAAGGACGTATCCGGTGAAAATCCCCATAAGTGTCGCAACGAACGCCGCACTAATCGCATGACCGAGACGTTCAATATCAGACATATCTTGCAAAGCGGCGATCAATCCAACGACGGCACCAAGTACCCCAAGCGTTGGGGCGTATGTACCGGCTTGTGTAAAAATCGTCGCATTCGCTAAATGGCGTTCTTCCATCGCTTCGATTTCTTCCGTCATGACATCGCGAATAAATTCTTGTGACTGTCCGTCAATGGCTAAACTTAATCCGTTGCGCAAAAACGGATCATCAATTTCAGCCACTTTTGCTTCTAACGCTAACAATCCTTCGCGGCGAGCGATGTTTGCCCATTCAACAAACAGAGGGATGAGTTCCTCAATTTTTGGCGTTTTTGACTCTTTAAAAATAACCCCAAATAATTTCGGCACTTTCGAAATTTCTTTCGTTGGAAAGGCGATTGTCACTGCGGCCGCTGTCCCTAATAAAATGATTAAAATCGCAGCAGGGTTAATGAGCACAGCTGGGCTTACCCCTTTAAACACCATTCCGGCTCCGACAGCGACAATGCCAAGAATGAGCCCGATTAAGGACGTACGGTCCATGGTATCACCTCTAATTGTAGAATGAAAAATAAATCCAAGTTTATCATATAATTTATCCGAATGTTTGAAAAGGGAAATTTGTACGAAAAAAACCCTTGAAGTGGAAACCTTCAAGGGTTAAATTTTCTTTAGCTTGAATGAGCCGACCATCAAAAGAGAAAGCGTGAAAATAATAAAAATAAAGACGTAAGGTGGGAAGTAATGAATCGTCAAGTAGCTTAGCGTCAATAAACATCCTGCTGCTGTAATCGGCAAACCGGTAAAATAGCCGTTGCTTTCGGTAATGTTAAAGCGCGCAAGACGAAATGCGCCGCAACCGATATAAAAAATCGTGAAAAATGAGCCTGGTGCGCCAAATTCGTGCAATAATCCTTGATAAAGTAATAGTGCAGGTGCTACTCCAAATGATATAATATCACTCATTGAGTCCAATTGCTTCCCCAAGTCGGATTCAATATTCATTTTCCGAGCGACCGTCCCATCAAAACGGTCGGCAAGTGCTGCAAGAAAAATAAATAGCACAGATACGTTTAGCTGTCCTTTCACCGCAAATAAAATTGCGAAGCCGCCTAAGCTTAAATTCGTCAACGTCAATACGTTCGCCATATGCGCTTTCAGTTTTTTAATGGTATGATCAATATGATCGGATAAAAACATACATGTTCACTCCTTTAGTTAAATCGTGCCGACCCACTTGCCAAAAATATCACTCGGCTACTAATATTTTATTGATAATAAGCAAACTAGTAAAGGATATTCTTTACTTTAGGGGGGAAAACCGTTGGTTAAATGGTTATATCGCTTATTCATTGAATTGACGAACCGTCCGCTTACGTCAAAGTGGCTCGCTTCGTTTACGTGCTCAAAATGGAGTCGGTTTATTATTCCATCTTATGCGAAAGTATATAAAGTCAATGAAGAAGAAATGGAAAAAAAGTTGCATGAATATGAGACGCTTCAACAATTGTTCGTTCGCACATTAAAAGAAGGGCTTCGTCCTATTGATGAACATCCTGACAGCGTCGTCAGCCCTGTCGATGCGGTTATTGAAGATGTCGGCATCATTACGGACCAAAAAGAAATTATCGTCAAAGGAAAAACGTATTCCATTCGTGAAATGCTTGGCGACGATCATATCGCTGAAAAATATTTGCATGGGACGTTCATTATTTTGTATTTAAGTCCAAGCCATTATCACCGCATTCATAGTCCAATATGTGGGGAAGTTGTGAAGCAATGGACGCTTGGCGGAAAGTCGTATCCGGTTAATCGCCTTGGATTGAAGTATGGGAAGGACCCTCTTTCTAAAAATTACAGAAAAATTACCGAACTGTGTACAAATGGTATGTATATGGCCATTGTGAAAGTTGGAGCGATGTTTGTCAACAGCATTGAATGGACGCACGAGCGTGAATATGTGAAAAAAGGGGAGGAAATCGGATATTTTTCATTCGGTTCAACGGTCGTGTTATTGTTTGAAAAAAATGCATTTACGTTAGACGAACATATCGTGCCACCGCTTGAAGTGAAAATGGGACAACGGCTCGGCTTTTTTGGGCAAAAGAAAAAGAGCCAATAAAGGCTCAAGCTGAAGATGATTGCTTTAGTTTATGGTGGAGACAGCGCCGGAAAATTTCGTCTTCAATAAGTTGGATAAACTCTTTGTTTAATTGTAATTCTTTCGCTTTGTAGTATGATTCAAGGAGTAAGTCGTCAGGCAAACCTTGCATTTTTTTCGCCTCCTTAGGTATACAACGGCTCATGTATACATATAATGGTAGGTTCATTTTCACTTTACCATAAATCGAAAATAAGAACAATCGTTCTGATTATCCACATGTGATGGTGGATAAGTTGTGGATTTATTGTTTATAAAGGTGATGGAATGTTGAAAAATGCGTGTGGATGATGTGTATAAAGTTATCCACAGGATGTGAAGATTGTTGGATTTTGTCGAAAAATTTTACAATCTGTTTATTTATGTAAAAAACAGGGGAGGATGGAGGAAGTATGTTAAAATATTTTTTGCCAAACGAACATGCGAAAAGTATTTTTGAAATTACCCCAGAGCATTTGCAAGAAAAAGGAATAAAAGGGATTATTACAGATTTAGACAATACGTTAATCGAATGGGATCGCCCGCTAGCAACGCCAGATGTTGCTCGCTGGTTTGAACAAATGAAGCAAAGCGGCATTCAGGTGACGATCGTATCTAATAATAATAAAAAGCGAGTTGAAGCGTTTGCGAAACCGCTTGGCATTCCGTTTATTTTCGAAGCGCGCAAACCGTTGACGCGAGCGTTTCAACAAGCGTTGCGCGACATGAAGCTGAAAAAAGAAGAAGTCGTTGTCGTTGGCGATCAGCTCCTTACCGATGTGTTTGGCGGCAATCGGCTCGGATTATATACGATTTTAGTCGTTCCTGTTGCGCAAACAGACGGGTTTTTTACTCGCATTAATCGAAACGTTGAACGAAAAATTTTAAATATCATGCGAAAAAAAGGTATGATTCATTGGGAGTGATCATGATGAGTGAACAAGTGATTTGCATCGGATGTGGAGTAACGATTCAAACGGAAGACGAAACGAAAATCGGATACGCGCCCCCTTCAGCGCTTGAGCGCGATCCTGTCATTTGTCAGCGCTGTTTTCGTTTAAAACATTATAATGAAGTGCAGGACGTATCGTTAACTGATGACGACTTTTTAAACATTTTGCATGGCATCGGACAAGCAGATGGCCTTGTAGTGAAAATTGTTGACATTTTCGATTTCAATGGCAGCTGGTTGCCGGGCTTACATCGATTTGTTGGAAAAAAAGATGTGCTTCTTGTCGGAAACAAAGTCGATTTATTGCCGAAGTCCGTCAAGCATGAGAAGGTAACGCGCTGGATGAAACAAACGGCGCGGGAGCTCGGTTTACAACCGCGCGATGTCTTTTTAGTGAGCGCTAATAAAGGGCATGGAATGAAAGAAGTGATGGCGGCGATCGATGAGTATCGCAACGGGAAAGATGTGTATGTCGTCGGTTGTACGAATGTTGGAAAATCAACGTTTATTAACCGTATCATTAAAGAAGCAACTGGGAAAGGAAACGTCATTACGACGTCATATTTCCCGGGAACGACATTAGATATGATTGAAATTCCGCTTGATGACGGAGCGGCGCTTTATGATACGCCAGGAATTATTAACCATCACCAAATGGCTCATTTTGTCGATAAAAAAGACTTGAAAGTCATTACACCGAAAAAAGAAATTAAACCGAAAGTATACCAATTAAACGAGCAGCAAACGTTATTTTTTGGGGGGCTTGCCCGGTTAGATTATATGAGTGGCGGAAGACGTCCATTTGTATGTTATATGTCAAATGAATTATTTATTCATCGGACGAAACGCGAACATGCGGATGAGTTGTATGAAAAACATCTTGGTGAACTGTTGCAGCCGCCGCGCAAAAGCTATTGCGAACAATTGCCACCGCTTGTCGCCCATCATTTTACGCTGAAAGAGTCAAAAACAGATATCGTTTTTTCAGGTCTCGGCTGGGTGACATGTCATGAGCCGGGTGCTCAAGTGATTGCGTATGCGCCAAAAGGTGTCGGTGTCATGTTGCGCAAATCGCTTATTTAACGCAAAGGGGGAGAGGAGTTTTGAAACTATTTGGGCTTATCGGCTGTCCTGTCCATCATTCGTTATCACCGCTTATGCATAACGATGCGTTTCAGACGTTACACATCGATGCACATTATCACGCATTTCATGTCGAGCCACATATGTTAAAAGAGGCGGTACAAGGATTAAAAGCGTTGCAATGTGCCGGTTTTAATGTGACAATTCCGCATAAAACAGCGGTCATGGAATATATGGATGAGCTAGACGAAACAGCAAAACAAATGGGTGCGGTCAATACGGTCGTCAATGAACGGGGGAAATGGGTTGGCTATAATACGGATGGTGAAGGATTTGTCCGAGCTTTATGCGAGCAAATGAACGTCCAATTATGTGGCGCGCGCATATTGCTTGTTGGTGCAGGTGGAGCGGCCCGAGGCATTTATTTTGCCCTTCTTCAACATCATGTGTCCGCTGTTGATGTATGTAATCGTACGGCAGGGAAAGCCGAGGCGTTTATTAAAAAAGAAAAGTCAGATGTGTATTCGCTTGAAGAAGGAGAAGAGCGTTTAGCGGAGTATGACATCGTCATTAACACAACGTCTGTAGGCATGTATCCGCATGTGGAGGCGATGCCAATTTCTCTTCGGAATTTAAAAAAAGATACAATCGTCAGCGATATCATCTATAATCCACTAATGACGAAATGGTTGCAAGAAGCGAAAGAAAAAGGTGCGCGCGTGCAAAACGGCGTCGGGATGTTTGTCTATCAAGGGGCGCTAGCCTTTGAAAAATGGACAGGCATCTTTCCAAATACGAAACGAATGGAACAACTTGTTATTCAAAAGTTAGGAGGAAAACCATGTTAACAGGAAAACAAAAACGATTTTTACGTTCTTTAGCTCATCATTTAGCGCCAATTTTTCAAGTAGGAAAAGGTGGCGTCAATGACAATATGATTAAACAAATTGCTGATGCGCTTGAGGCGAGAGAGCTCATTAAAGTAAGCGTATTAAAAAATTGCGATGAAGAGAAGGAAGTCGTTGCAGAGCAATTAGCGAGCGGAGCGGGGGCGGAAATCGTCCAACTCATTGGACATACGATCGTGTTATATAAAGAATCGCGTGAACATAAACAAATTGTGTTACCAAAATAGGAGCGGCGCGGTGAAAAAAGTAGGCATTTTAGGTGGGACGTTTGATCCGCCACATTACGGGCATTTATTAATTGCGGATGATGTACGAACGGAGTTGCAGCTCGATGAAATATGGTTTATGCCAAACTACATTCCGCCGCATAAAGACAAAAAAGTGACAGATCATATGCATCGCGTCAATATGTTGCATGCGGCGATTGCGAATCAGCCGCACTTTCGCGTTGAAACGATTGAATTAGAGCGAAAAGAGCGATCATATACGTATGATACGATCGTCTTGTTAAAGAAAAAGCATCCGCATACTATATTTTACTTTATTATTGGCGGGGATATGGTCGAATATTTGCCGCATTGGTATCGAATTGATGAGCTCGTTCGGCTTGTGCAATTTGTTGGTGTGAAACGTCCGGGTTATTCGCTTTGTACGCCTTACCCGATCATTGAAGTCGACGTGCCCGGATTTGCGGTATCTTCTTCGCTCATTCGTGAACGTATACAAAGCGGAAAAAGCGTGACGTACTTGTTGCCTGAAGCGGTTCAATTATATATAAAGGAGAATCGGTTGTATGAAACGTGAAGAAGCGTTAGCAATCGTGCGCAAGCAATTAAAAGAACAACGTTACATTCATACAGTAGGTGTGATGGAAACAGCGATTGAACTTGCGAAATTATATGGTGCGGATGTTCAAAAGGCAGAGCTAGCTGCGATTTTTCATGACTACGCCAAATTCCGTACGAAAGAAGAAATGAAGCGCATCATCATGGAACAACAAATGCCCCAAGACCTGTTATCATATAGCCCAGAGCTATGGCATGCGCCGGTTGGGGCATACTTAGTTCAAACGGAAGTCGGCATTCAAGATGAGGAAATTTTGCAGGCGATTCGTTATCATACATCAGGGCGTCCAAATATGACGCTGCTTGAGAAAATCGTATATATTGCGGACTATATTGAGCCTAATCGCTCGTTTCCGGGCGTTGACGAAGTGCGAGCGTTGGCGCGAGAACATTTAGATCGTGCGCTTTTTCGGGCGCTTCAAAATACGATTCAATTTTTAATGGATAAACATGAGCCGATTTACCCGGATACGTTTCATACGTATAATGATATAGCGAAAAAATTAAAGGGGGTTTCATCATGACAGAACGGGATATTTTACGGGTTGCCGTACAAGCAGCAGATGAAAAAAAAGCAGAGAACATCGTGGCATTAAATATGAAAGGCATTTCGCCTGTCGCTGACTACTTTATGATTTGCCATGGCAATTCAGATAAACAAGTACAAGCCATTGCGCGCGAAATTAAAGAAAAGGCGGAAGAACATGACATTTTAGTAAAACGTGTTGAAGGTTTTGATGAAGCAAGTTGGATTTTAGTCGATTTAGGGGATGTTGTCGTCCATGTATTCCGTAAAGAAGATCGGGAATATTACAATCTCGAACGGCTATGGGGCGATGCGCCGCTTGAGCAAATTGAGAGTGATCTCGGAGCATGACGTACGAACGGTTTGCGAGTTGGTATGATCAATTAATGAGCGATGCCCCGTATGATGCGTGGTGTGCACTCGTTGAACGAACCGTTGCTTCTTACGGAGTCGGAAAGCGGCTTCTTGATCTCGGATGCGGTACGGGGGAGCTTGCGATTCGGTTAGCTGAAAAAGGGTTTGAAGTGACCGGTGTCGACTTGTCAGAACAAATGTTGGCTATTGCGCAAATGAAGGCGCAAGAGCGCGGGGGCGATCTCTCATTTTTTCAACAAGATATGCGCGATTTTGGCCCGTTTGAGCCGTTTGATACGATCGTCATTTTTTGTGACTCGCTCAATTATTTATTACAGGAAGAAGACGTGACCGCCACGTTTTCGCGCGCATACGATCAATTGCGTCCGGGTGGATTGTTTTTATTTGATGTGCATTCTTTGTTTAAAATGGAAAACGTTTTTTTGCATCATGGGACGTTTGCCAGCAATGATGAACAAGTGAGTTATATATGGAACTGTTATCCGAGTTCATGGCCACATAGCGTTGAACATGAACTCACGTTTTTCGTTCAATTAGAAGAAGGTGTGTATGAGCGAGTCGATGAAGTGCATGTGCAGCGAACGTACGACGTTGCTCGATACGAAGCGTGGTTAAAAGAAGCAGGGTTTCGCTTGTTGCATGTATGGGCGGATTTTACGGAACAACAGCCGACAAATGAAAGTGAGCGCATTTTTTTCATCGCGCAAAAATAAGGTCCCAAAAGCAAACACTTTTGGGACTTTTTATTAGCAGGATTTTTAAAGTTAATCGCGAATGTTATCAATATGTTGGCGCACTTTTTCTGTTTCTTCGTAAAATTTTTCATGCGTTTTTTGAAAGAGGTGAACGAACAAATCCCCAACCTCTTTCTCTAACACCTCAATGCCTGCTCCAGTAATGCCACCTTTGACGCATACTTTTTCTTGTAATGTCGGTAGCGTATACAATTGTTGTTCAAGCAATGCACCTAGCCCTATGATCATATGCGTTGTTAACGTCGTTGCTTGTTCTTTTGTAATGGACGTTTGTTGAACTGCAGCATCGATAAATTTTTGAATTAAGTAGCTGAAAAAGGCAGGACCGCAGCTTGTTAAATCAGAAGCGATGCGCGTAATAGGCTCGTCTATGTATATTGGACGGGAAATGGAGCGAAAGAGCTGTTCGATCATTGTCCGATATACGTCCATACAACGCTCGCTTACGGTGATTAAAGAGCAGCCGGCAAGCGCACGATGTGTAATGCTTGGGATGACACGAATGACGTGGCATGGAACGAGCGATTCAAGTTGTTGAATGGATATCGGGCTTGTAATCGATACGATGCAATGATCATCGCTCAAGTGTGGACGTAGTTTTTGCAACAGAGCAGGCATGTGCAACGGCTTTGTGCAAATAAAAATGATCGTGGCATGTTTCACGACGTCTTCGTTCGTTTGCATCACATGTATGTTCGGATAACGTTTTTGTATGCTGTACGCTTTTTCAAGCGTCCGGTTCGTAATGAACAGTTGTTCTTGCTTCACTGCACTTCCATTAATAAACGACTCAATTAAAATCGTTCCCATGTTTCCTGTTCCGATAAACCCTATATTCAACGGTATCCCCCCTTATCCGTCACGCTATACGTCATATGTATGCAATGATGACGCTTTTTATGAAAGGGTGGAAGCATGAAGTGGATAAAAACGTATGAACGCTGGATATATATTGGGGCAATGGTCATTGGAGCGATCATTTGGACTATGCAGCAACAAGACGAAACAACAACACTTCCTTTAGAAGAACAAATAGAACAAAATGAACAGCCAATAGCGAAACAAGAAGAACAAGCGTCCATTGTCGTTGATGTGAAAGGAGCGGTAAAGCGAACAGGAGTATATGAAGTCGCCCCGACAAGCCGCGTTCATGATGTCATTCAACTTGCGGGAGGGCTAACCGAAGAAGCAGATGAAACGAAAGTGAATTTTGCGATGAAAGTGCATGATGAAATGGTCATTTACGTGCCAAAAAAAGGAGAAGAAATAAGCACAGAAACGGCCATAACTGACCATGCAAGCAGTTCAGACGGAAAAATTAACATTAACACAGCAACGATTGAACAACTACAAACGTTACAAGGAATTGGTCCGACAAAAGCATCCGCCATTATTGCGTATCGTGAGGAGCACGGCCCATTTCAAAAAGCGGAAGATTTACTTCATGTCAACGGAATCGGTCAAAAATCGTTTGAAAAAATAAAAGAACAAATTGTCGTTCGCTGAAATTGGCGATAAACTAAAGGCATAATGGACAAGGGGGAGAAGTAGATGGAGCGAATTACATGGGATCAATATTTTATGGCACAAAGCCATTTATTAGCGCTGCGCAGCACATGCACGAGGCTAGCCGTCGGAGCAACAATTGTGCGTGATAAGCGCATTATTGCTGGGGGATATAACGGTTCGATCGCAGGTGGGGCGCATTGTATCGATGAAGGATGTTATGTCATTGACAACCATTGCGTGCGCACCATTCATGCTGAAATGAACGCCATTTTGCAATGTGCAAAGTTTGGTGTGCCAACAGAAGGAGCGGAAATATACGTCACTCACTTTCCTTGCTTACAATGTTGTAAAGCGATTATTCAAAGTGGGATCAAAGCAGTTTATTATGCCAATGACTACAAAAATCATCCGTTTGCTTTACAGTTGTTTGAACAAGCCGGTGTAACGGTAAAGCACGTCCCGTTTGATATGGAATCCATTCCGACATTTTTGCACGCAAGGGGGAGATGAGATATCGTTTACGTGGCGATGGCGGCCGTTTTGGCCGTCTTGTCTATGTTAATAAAATCAACTGTTTGTTTTGTGTTGTCATTTGGGTATGGTTTCTTTTTATTTTGGCGTAAGCGTACGTTATTTTTCGCGTGCATGTGCTGTTATTTGTTCTTCTCGTTATGGAGCAAATGGGTAGATGCGCATAATGTGACGAAACTTTCGGGAAATGAGACAACCTTTTTTGTGCGATTCATTGCCCCAATTTATATTGATGGGGATCAAGTGAAAACGACTGTTCAATGGCAAAATGAACGGCTGCAACTTGCTTATCGTCTCCGAACCGAGCAGGAAAAGCGACAATGGGAAAGGCTTCAAATAGGGGCAACATGTTTGCTCAAAGGAACGCTTGAGCGTCCTTCTTTGCCGACAAATCCGTACGCTTTCAATTATCGTCGTTATTTGTTTCAGCAACATATTCATTGGATCGTTCGCCCCGTTTCCTTCGACCGTTGCGTGCGCACGAACGTGACGCTTATTGAACGATTACAAACAATTCGGCAACAAGGCATTCGCTATATTCGTAATCATTTTCCTAATGACGTTAGTGCGTTTATGCAAGCGTTGATTTACGGTGAACGAAGCGACATGCAACCGACCGTTCTTTTAAGTTACCAAAAGCTAGGCTTGATTCATTTGCTTGCGATTTCAGGCTTGCATATGACGTTGCTTGTCGGTGGTTGTTTTTATTTATTCATTCGTCTCGGTATAACAAGGGAACGAGCGACGATGATATTGCTTGGATGCATTCCGATGTACGTCATTTTAGCAGGAGCTGCACCGTCAGTCATGCGCGCTGCAATTATGACGAGTTGCTTTTTTCTCGCTTCTTCTCGTCTGCGCACAATCGATTCATTAAGCATCGCTTGCCTCGTTTTATTAGCAAAAGACCCGTATACGATGTTTCATCTTGGCTTCCAATTATCTTTCCTCGTTTGTTTTGCGCTAATCATTTGTTCCTCATTCATTCAAAATCAACGCTCTGTTATTCGACAGTTGTTTGCGACATCGTTTATTGCACAAATGAGTACATTGCCGCTTTTGCTTTATCATTTTTACGAAATTTCTCTTTTATCGATCCCGTTAAATGTCATCTTTGTTCCGCTTTATTCGTTTATTATTTTGCCGCTTTCGTTTGTAGCGTTATTTGCCCATATATGTATCCCGTTTCTTAGCCCGTTAATCATATATGGATTGACGGTAGTCATCGCTCATTCAAATGCGCTTGTGACTTCACTTTCCGATACGTTGATGCTTACGCTCGGTCGCCCGCCAGCGTTGTTAATCATTGCTTATGTTCTCTCCATCTGTCTTTTATTCCTTTCATTTGAACAACAAAAGCGAGCACATCTTTTTCGTTTTTCGTTTATTTTTGTGATTATTATCCATTTCATTTCACCGTTTTTTCGTCCGAGCGGGGAAGTGGTTATGTTAGACGTTGGACAAGGAGATAGTATATATATTGAACTTCCATATCGAAAGGCGATTTATATCATTGATACCGGGGGAACGATGTCATTTGCCGATGAATTGTGGAAAAAGCGAAAGCAGTCATTTCGTGTCGGGGAAGATGTGCTCGTTCCGTTTTTAAAGGCCAAAGGTGTGCGTACGATCGATGCGCTTATTGCAACACATGGAGATTTTGATCATATTGGGGATGCGGGCGATGTATTCGAAGCAGTTCGTGTCCGGAAATTGATGGTTGGTATGCAACAACAACGAAACGATTTGGAACAAACGTTAATTGAGCAAGCGAGCAAAAAAGGCGCTCGTGTGCAAATGGTCAAAAATGGCGATCGTTGGGCGGTCGGAGAAGCTCGATTTCATATTCTTTCTCCGTTTGGAAACGAAACGACGACAAATGACCGTTCTGTTGTGTTGTATGCATGGATGGGAGGGGCATATTGGCTATTTACCGGCGATTTAGAAGAAGAAGGGGAGCGGCGAATCATAAGCACATATCGGTCGTTGCCTGTTCACATCTTAAAAGTTGGTCATCACGGAAGCAAAACGTCAACGTCTGAACCATTTTTACAACATATTCGTCCCAAGGTGGCGCTCATTTCAGCTGGCCGACGCAACCGATACGGTCATCCGCATCATGAAGTGATTGACCGCTTACGTCAACATAACGTCCACATCTTTCGCACGGATGAACAAGGGGCCATCGTTATTCGTTTTCATAAGCGGATAAGCACCATTCAAACGTTTTCGCCATAATATGCAAGAAAAAAGAGACTGCAAATGGCAATCTCTTTTCTGCGTTCATTATGCACCGAAAAATTTAACGAGTGTGGCAATAATGAACATTGTGGCGAAAAAACCGAATGATACGATGAAGCCAACAGCCGAGTCCACAGCATCGTTGCGCGTACATTGAACGTTTTTTTCAAATTCGTTCATGACCATCCCTCCTACTTTCTCAGCATTAGTATAAGGGAAAAAAGAGAGAAAATCTACATTGTTGACAACAGTTGTCACAAATAGATCGCACGAGAACGGAAAAGATAAGGATACCCGTTGGACAAATGAGTTCCTAGGGCTTGTTTTCCAACGTTTAGATAAATGGGAGTTGGCAACTTTCGTTTGCTAACTCCCTTGTAAAATGCTCCGAAACGTTGTATGTTCTTTAAAGAGAGTGGATGAAGAATGGGGAAGAGAACATGGAACAACTATATGTCATATATGGCACGGAGCATTTTTTAATGAAACAAGCGCATGAGCAAATTATTCGACGAGCGTTATCGGATGAAGAGCGTGAATGGAACGTCAGTACATATGATTGCGAAGAGACGCCGATTGAAGTAGCGCTTGAAGACGCAGAAACGCTCCCGTTTCTCGGTGAGCGGAAAGTTGTGGTTGTCAAACAGCCGTATTTTTTAACAGCGGAAAAAGGAAAAGAAAAAGTAGAGCACGACGTCAAACGGTTAGAAGCTTACATCGAGCAACCAGCACCGTTCTCAAGCGTCATTTTTATCGGTCCATATGAAAAACTTGACGAACGTAAAAAGGTGACGAAAGCGTTATTAAAAAAAGCACATGTCATCGTTGCGAAGCCGCTGAATGAAAAAGAATTAAAGCAATGGATCAAAGGACAATGTCAAATCGATGATGACGCAATTGATGTATTGCTTACATTAGCAGGGACAGACTTAGCCACGTTGGCAAACGAAATCGAAAAGCTCATGCTTTTTGCCGAACATCGCGCAATTACAGCTAGCGACGTTCGTTTGCTTGTGTCGCGCACGCTCGAACAAAACGTATTTGTTCTCGTTGAACAAATGGCAAAACGAAACATTCCAGCTGCGCTGCAAACGCTTCAAGATTTGTTGCGGCAAAATGAAGAACCGATTAAGCTTGTGGCGTTGTTAGCAAGCCAATTTCGGCTCATTTATGAAGTGAAAGAACTGATGAAAACAGGGTACGGACAACAACAAATCGCCTCGATGTTAGGTGTTCATCCGTTTCGTGTAAAAGTGGCAGCAGGTTATGCGAGCGGATTTTCGGAGCAGCAGCTGATGCATATTTTATACGACTTAGCGGAAACCGACTATGCGCTAAAAAGCAGCGCGATGGACAAACAGTTGTTGTTGCAGTTGTTTTTCTTAAAGTTACAGCGGTAGAGAGACAATCTACCGCTTTTGTTGTAGCGCCTCGACATTAATCATGAAAAAAACACGATCGAGCGGATCACCTTGCATAAAGGCGAGCGTTTTCGGTTTGTATGTTCGCACGGTCGCAATATGTACAATTGCATCTAATTCCTGATCAGACAGTTGAGCAAATAATGAAATGGTTTTTAACCGCTCTTTGACCCAATGGAACATATATTTCCCCTCCGAAATATGGAAAAACAGCTTGCCGTGTATGACAAGCTGTTTTTTCATTATGCTGTAATGCTGTTCAATTTTTTCGCTAAACGTGATTTATAGCGATTTGCAGCATTTTTGTGGATTAAGCCTTTGCTAGCTGCTTTGTCGATTTTTTTCGTTGCAAATGCGAAAGCTTCTTTCGCTTTTTCCACGTCTTTTAATTCAACAAGCGCTTCAAATTTTTTGATTGCAGTGCGCATTGCTGATTTCATAGATGCGTTGTGAGCGCGACGCTTTTCGCTTGTTTTTGCACGTTTAATTGCTGATTTAATGTTTGCCATTTTTTTCACCTCCGTTAACCGATCGCAAATATATACGTTCAATACGCGACAGTTCGATGAACAATAAGAACAAGTGATATTCTACCAAACTGCTCTTAATTATGCAATAGGGCAAAGCCGGAAAAGTACGATTGTATGAAAAAGGAGGAAAATGGATAAAACAAATGATAAAAAGCAATGAAAGTGATGGAGGGGATCGCATGATTGATTTACGACCATATAGCGTGCGAACGGATTTAGCGATTGAAGCGCATGAAATTGCCATTGAGGAACGATTACAAAGCAAGCAGGAGACTTCGCTTGAAGGGGTATCCATTCGCGATTGGGAAGAAGACGGGGTCCATTTTTCGTTTGTAGAAGTGACAGAGGAAGGCGCAAAAACGTTAGGAAAAAAAGCTGGAAAATATTTAACGATTGAAGCGCAAGGCATTCGAACGCAAGACACCGACTTACAGCAAAAAGTAGAAAAACTATTTGCGAAACATTTTCATTCATTTTTACAGCAACTAGGTATTCCTCAAGAAGCAAGTTGTCTTGTTGTTGGGTTAGGGAATGCGGAAGTCACCCCAGATGCACTTGGCCCGATTGCTGTTTCGAATTTAGTCGTAACGCGCCATTTATTTGAACTGCAGCCTGAAAGTGTTCAAGACGGATTTCGCTCTGTGAGCGCACTCGCTCCAGGAGTGATGGGGATGACCGGAATGGAAACGAGCGACATTATTGCGGGTATCGTGGAAAAAATTAAACCGGATTTTATCGTTGCTATTGACGCATTAGCTGCCCGTTCGATCGAACGGGTAAACGCCACGATTCAAATTTCAGATACAGGTATTCATCCAGGAGCAGGGGTTGGGAATAAACGGAAAGAACTAAGTAAACAAACGCTAGGTATTCCTGTCATTGCGATTGGAGTGCCGACGGTCGTTGATGCCGTATCGATTGCAAGCGATACAATTGATTTATTGTTAAAACATCTCGGTCGTGAGATGAAAGAAGGCAATCGAGCAGCGCGCGCGTTGGCCCCAGCTAATTTTGTATTCGGAAAGAGAAAAAAATTGACGGAAGAAGATTTGCCGAATGAGTCAAATCGTTCTGCTTTTTTAGGCATGGTTGGCATGCTAGATGAAGAAGAAAAGCGGCAATTAATTTATGAAGTGCTTGCCCCGCTCGGCCATAATTTAATGGTTACGCCAAAAGAGGTCGATTTATTTATCGAGGAGATGGCGAACATATTAGCTAGTGGGTTAAATGCGGCTTTACATCATCACATCGATCAAGAAAACGTTGGAACGTACACCCATTAGTTTTTCGTTCTATCTTTCAAAGCGTTGTCATATTGATAGAGTAGACAAGCTTTGAAAGGGTGAAATGATGAAAATGATGGTGACCGTTCACGGGACAAGTATAAAAAAGTGGTTTATATTTATTTTGTTTACATTTATGGGAACATTGACAGTTGTCGCTACAATGACAGCGACGTCGACATATCGTCTTTCTTCTTCTTCCGTTCATGAAGTGGCGCATCGTTTTTCAGCGGAATCGCTCGTACATTTGCTGTCGTTTGAAAATGCGTACTTTCGGGAAATGTTGCCGAAAGAAAAACAACAACTACCGTACTCCACATATTTTTTCGAACTGACGACAAGCGTCAACTTTAATGATCCGCGCAGCTTGCTAGGAAGAGAACTACCGGGCTTTTCGTTGTACGATAGTGAAATTATTTTAGCTGGGGAAGGAACGGATTTTACAAACATCCCATACGAATCGCCGCCCCCTTTAGAAGTATTGCTTGCTGAGCGAGAAGCTGCGCAAGAACAGCTTCAAGAGGAAGAAACACCACCTGCTCCTGCGCCGTCACAAACGACGGGAGGGAAAAAAGTAGTCTACATTTATCATACGCATACACAAGAGTCGTATTTGCCAGCGTTAAAAGGGGTAACGAATCCAAACTTTGCCCATCATCCGACCGTGAATGTAACAAAAGTGGGCAAAAAATTAGGAGAAGAGCTAGAAAAGCGTGGCATTGGTGCGGTTGTCGATACAACCGACTTTATAAGCAAATTATTAAAAAGCAATATGGAATATTATCAAGCGTATGATATGTCGCGTAAAACGGTCGTTGAAGCGATGGCGAACAATCGTGACGTGCAATATTTGATTGATATTCACCGTGATTCTCGTCGCCGCAATGATACGACCGTAACGATTAACGGGGTCAACTATGCGAGGGTGTCGTTTATTATCGGCGGGGAAAACGCAAAGTATGAAAGAAATTTGCAGCTTGTCACGAAATTGCACGAGTTACTTGAAAAAAAATATCCGGGGTTAAGTCGCGGAACGTTTGAGAAAAAAGGAGCTGGCACAAACGGAAAGTTTAATCAAGATTTATCAGAAAACGCCATTTTAATTGAATTTGGTGGTGTGGATAACACGTTCCAAGAATTGTATCGGACAGTATCAGCTGTTGCTGACGTATTTAGCGAATATTATTGGCAGGCGGAAAAGGTCAATGCGAAACAGCCAGCAGAAAAAAAGTAGGTGAGTAAGATGGTGAAATTTACGATTCAAAGTTTACTCATCGCCGTCATTTTTTTAGTTGGTGTATTGCTCGGCATGCAACAAGCGAACGAAGGAATGCGGAAAATGAAAGGGTATAACGACCCGTCGCTTGAGCGAGTCGTACACGTATCAAAAGATGAAACGATTGTGCTCGGACAATCTATTGAAGAGAAAAAAGAAAAACTGCAACAAATTGAAGCGTTTAACATGTTTTCAAAGGCAGGACAGAAGCTTGCAGCGTTCGTTCATTCGCTCGTTGAACAAATGCTTTCATTTGCGCAAAAGGCGGGATAGCACTCCGCCTTCTTTTTTTGCGTTGAATATTGCAAACGTTGTTGTTATAATCAAAGCTAGCGTATTTCGGAAATTATAGGAGTGGAATATAGATGAATCGTGAAGAAAGATTAAAAAGAAGGGATCGCATTCGTAACTTTTCGATTATTGCACATATCGATCATGGCAAATCGACGCTTGCTGATCGCATTCTCGAGAAGACAGGTGCGCTATCTGAACGCGAAATGAAGGAACAAGCGCTTGATTCAATGGAGTTAGAACGAGAGCGTGGCATTACGATTAAGCTAAACGCTGTTCAGCTTCATTACAAAGCAAAAGATGGAGAAGATTACATTTTACATTTGATTGATACGCCTGGCCACGTCGATTTTACGTACGAAGTTTCGCGTAGTTTAGCGGCGTGTGAAGGTGCGATTTTAGTCGTTGATGCGGCGCAAGGTATTGAAGCACAAACGCTTGCGAACGTATATTTAGCGATTGATAACAATTTAGAAATTTTGCCTGTTATTAACAAAATTGATTTACCAAGTGCCGACCCTGAACGAGTTCGACAAGAAATTGAAGATGTCATCGGTCTTGACGCGTCAGAAGCGGTGTTGGCATCAGCAAAAGTCGGCATTGGGATCGACGAAATTTTAGAACAAATTGTTCAAAAAATCCCTGCTCCATCCGGAGATCCAGATGCGCCGCTTAAAGCGCTCATTTTTGATTCGTTGTACGACCCGTATCGCGGGGTTGTCGCATATATTCGCGTTGTCGAAGGAACGGTCAAAGCGGGTCAAAAAATTAAAATGATGGCGACAGGAAAAGAATTTGAAGTTGTTGAGGTCGGAGTATTTACACCGAAAGCGAAAGTTGTTGATGAATTAACGGTCGGTGATGTAGGTTATTTAACGGCTTCGATTAAAAACGTCAGCGATACGCGCGTCGGGGATACGATTACCGATGCGGACAATCCAGCGAGCGAACCGCTTCCAGGGTATCGCCGATTAAATCCGATGGTGTTTTGCGGTTTGTATCCAATCGATACAGCGCGCTATAACGATTTGCGTGAGGCGTTAGAAAAACTGCAATTAAACGATGCAGCGTTGCAGTTTGAGCCAGAGACGTCACAAGCGCTCGGTTTCGGCTTCCGATGCGGCTTTTTAGGGCTTTTGCATATGGAAATTATTCAAGAGCGATTAGAGCGCGAATTCAATATTGACATCATTGCGACAGCGCCAAGCGTTGTATATAAAGTATATTTAACAGACGGAACAGAGTTAGCTGTCGATAACCCATCAAACATGCCAGATCCACAAAAAATTGACCGCGTCGAAGAGCCATACGTGCGTGCGACAATTATGGTGCCAAACGATTACGTCGGTCCTGTCATGGAATTATGTCAAAAGAAACGCGGCATTTTCGGAGATATGCAATATTTAGACGAGCGGCGCGTCACGTTGACATACGAATTGCCGCTTGCTGAAATCGTATATGATTTCTTTGACATTTTGAAATCAAGCACGAAAGGATACGCATCGTTTGACTATGAGTTGATCGGCTATAAGCCGTCTAAGCTTGTAAAAATGGACATTTTATTAAATGGTGAAAAAGTCGACGCTTTATCGTTTATTGTCCATCGTGACTCGGCGTACGATCGCGGAAAAGTGATCGTTGAAAAATTAAAAGATTTAATTCCGCGCCAACAATTTGAAGTGCCTGTTCAAGCGGCTATCGGCAATAAAATTATTGCCCGTTCAACGATTAAAGCGTTGCGTAAAAACGTGTTAGCTAAATGTTATGGGGGCGACATTTCCCGTAAGCGAAAGTTGCTTGAAAAGCAAAAAGAAGGGAAAAAGCGCATGAAGCAAGTCGGTTCTGTTGAAGTGCCACAGGAAGCGTTTATGGCTGTGTTAAAGATGGACGACCAAAAATAACCGCAGAATGTTTCTGCGGTTTTTTGTATAGAAAAGGGTGGAATCAATGATTCAAGCAGCATATATTCATATCCCGTTTTGCACGCACATTTGTCATTATTGTGATTTCAATAAAGTATTTTTACATCAACAACCGGTTGATGCTTATATTGATGCATTAATCATCGAAATGGAACGGACGTTTGAACGTTTTCCGACCCTGCGATTACAAACGGTATTTATCGGTGGGGGAACGCCGACGTCGCTTACCGCCAAACAACTCGATCGATTATTGCACGCCATTCATCGCATAGTTCCCCTTGCTTCAAATGTGGAGTTTACCGTTGAAGCGAATCCAGATGGAGTAAGTGACGAACAGCTGCGTGTGCTCAAGCAATGGGGAGTCAATCGCCTTAGTTTTGGGGTGCAGACGTTTGACGATGAGCTGTTAACACGCATTGGACGTACGCATACGAAAGAAACGGCGATCGAAACAATCGAACGAGCACACGAGCTCGGTTTTCATAATATAAACATCGATTTAATGTACGGATTGCCGACACAAACGATCGCTCAACTAAAAGGGACGTTGCAAATGACGTTTTCATTGCCGATTCAGCACGTTTCTGCTTACTCATTAATTATTGAACCGAAAACGGTGTTTTACAATTTAATGAAAAAAAATATGTTGTCGTTACCGAGTCAAGAAGAAGAGGCTTATATGTATGAAATCGTTATGGAACAAATGGAAAAGCACGGTTATGTGCAGTATGAACTGAGCAATTACGCGCAAAAAGGGTTGTATAGCCGGCATAATATGACATATTGGAATAACGAGTACTACTACGGATTTGGCGCAGGAGCTCATAGCTATATGAACGGTGTAAGATATGTAAACGTTGGACCGATTAAAAAATATATCCAACTCATTGAACACGGGAAGCTTCCATACATTGATACACATGTCGTTTCAAAAGAAGAGCAAATGGAAGAGCATATGTTTCTAGGATTAAGAAAAACAGAAGGGGTAAACAAACGAGAATTTTTAGCGCGATATGGAAAAACAGTGCATGAAGTTTTTAGTGAAGCGATTGCACGGCAAAAACAAAACGGATTACTTGAGGAGACAGACGAGGCGATTGTTCTTACCCATCGCGGCAAATTGCTCGGCAATGAAGTATTCCAATCGTTTCTTGGTGTTTCATCTTGACATGACAAGTGCAATTTGATACCTTAATAATAGATTTAGCACTCGCTTTATTAGAGTGCTAACAGAGGTGATAAGCGTTGCTAACAGATCGCCAATTGTTAATTTTAAAAATTATCGTCGATGATTTTATTCGTTCTGGGCAACCTGTTGGTTCGCGGACGTTATCCAAGAAGGATCAAATTACGTTTAGTTCAGCGACCATTCGTAATGAAATGGCAGATTTAGAAGAGCTTGGTTTTATCGAGAAAACGCATATTTCCTCGGGTCGTGTTCCGTCTCAAAAAGGATATCGTTATTATGTTGACCATTTATTGCCGCCAGTTCGGTTAACGCAAAAAGATGTACAAACGATTCAATCAATTTTTAATGAACAAATATATGAATTAGAAAAGCTCATTCAAAAATCGGCACAAATTTTATCAGACTTAACGAACTATACAACAGTTGTTCTCGGTCCTTCGGTAAAGGAACATAAACTAAAGACAATTCAAATCGTTCCGCTAAACGCGGAAACAGCCGTTGCGATCATTGTGACGGATACGGGATATGTAGAAAAGCACGTCGTGACGCTCCCGCCGTCTATTCCGCCATCTGATGTTGAAAAAATGGTAAACATTTTAAATGATCGGTTGACGGGCGTGCCTTTAGAAGATTTAGCAGATAAAATTCAAACGGAAGTTGCGCTCGTTCTTCGTGAACATATCCAAAGCTACGACCACATGTTGCGTATGATTTCGTCTTCTTTAGATTTAAATGCGCCTGCGCAAATGTTTTTAAGCGGAAAAATGAATATGCTTCGTCAACCGGAATTTAACGACATTAATAAGCTTCGCGCCTTATTTAATGTCATTGAACAAGAAAAAGAATTTTATCGCTTGTTAAGAAAACATAAGCAACAAGGCATTCAAGTGAAAATTGGCACAGAAAACGATGTCGAAGGAATGGAAAACTGTAGTTTAATTACAGCAACATATTCTGTTGGCGGAGAAAAGCTTGGCACGATTGCAGTTCTTGGTCCAACCCGTATGGAATATTCGCGCGTCATTTCATTGCTAAACCTTGTTGCGACCGATTTATCGAAGGTATTAACGATGTGGTATCAAAAATATTAGCGATGTCAATATTAATGGATGGGGAGTTTCCCCATCCGCTTTTCAAGTGTTTGAGGGAGGTGAGAAGATGGAGAAAGAACAGCGTACATATGATGAAACTGTTGAACAACATGAAGAAGTACAAAATGAGCAACTGCAAGATGAGCAAGTGCAAAGTGAAGAAACACAACAAGAAGAAAAAGATGAGTTAGCGCTTGCTTATGAAAAAATTGCGCAACTCGAAGCGAAGTTAGCAGAAACAGAAAATCGTTTACTTCGTTTACATGCTGATTTTGACAACTATCGTCGCCGTGTGCGCTTAGATATGGAAGCTGCTGAAAAATATCGCGCGCAAAACCTAGTTGCTGACTTGTTGCCGATTTTAGATAATTTTGAACGTGCTCTACAAGTGCAAGTGGAAGATGAGAAAGCAAAATCGCTCTTGCAAGGAATGGAAATGGTTTATCGTTCGTTAATTGAAGCGCTGAAAAAAGAAGGAGTTGAAGCGATTGAATCGGTTGGAAAGCCGTTCGATCCGCATGTGCATCAAGCAGTCATGCAAGTTGATGATCAAAACTATGAACCGAATACAGTAGTCGAAGAGTTTCAAAAAGGCTACAAATTAAAAGATCGTGTTATTCGTCCAGCAATGGTCAAAGTAAATCAATAAGGAGGGATTATGTGATGAGCAAAATTATCGGTATTGACTTAGGTACAACAAACTCTTGCGTTGCTGTATTAGAAGGCGGTGAACCAAAAGTTATTCCAAACCCAGAAGGAGGTCGTACGACACCATCTGTCGTTGCGTTTAAAAACGGTGAGCGTTTAGTTGGTGAAGTCGCAAAGCGTCAAGCGATTACAAACCCAAACACAATCATTTCAATTAAACGCCATATGGGTACAGACTATAAAGTACAAATCGAAGGAAAAGAATATACGCCACAACAAATTTCTGCGATGATTTTACAATACTTAAAATCATATGCAGAAGCATATTTAGGCGAACCTGTGACACGTGCGGTCATTACTGTCCCAGCTTACTTTAACGATGCGCAACGTCAAGCAACAAAAGATGCGGGCCGCATCGCAGGCTTAGAAGTCGAGCGTATCATCAACGAGCCGACAGCGGCAGCATTAGCGTACGGATTAGATAAAATGGATGAAGATCAAACGATTCTCGTATACGACCTTGGTGGCGGTACGTTTGACGTCTCCATTCTTGAGCTAGGTGACGGTGTATTCGAAGTAAAAGCTACTGCTGGTGACAACCATCTTGGTGGTGACGATTTTGACCAAGTTATCATCGACTATTTAGTTGAAGAATTTAAAAAAGAACACGGCATCGATTTATCGAAAGACAAAATGGCATTGCAGCGCTTAAAAGATGCAGCGGAAAAAGCGAAAAAAGAACTTTCTGGCGTGATGCAAACGCAAATTTCATTGCCTTTTATTAGCGCAAACGAAAACGGTCCACTTCACTTAGAAATGACGTTGACGCGCGCAAAATTTGAAGAATTATCTGCACACTTAGTTGAACGCACGATGGGTCCTGTTCGTCAAGCGCTAAAAGACGCTGGATTGACGCCTGCGGACATCGATAAAGTTATTCTTGTCGGTGGTTCAACGCGCATTCCAGCTGTTCAAGAAGCAATTAAAAAAGAAATCGGAAAAGAGCCGCATAAAGGCGTAAACCCAGATGAAGTTGTCGCAATTGGTGCAGCGATCCAAGGTGGCGTCATTGCTGGTGACGTGAAAGACGTTGTGTTGTTAGACGTGACACCACTTTCACTCGGTATCGAAACGATGGGTGGCGTCTTTACAAAATTAATTGAACGTAACACGACAATTCCAACAAGCAAATCGCAAATTTTCACGACGGCAGCGGACAATCAAACAGCGGTAGACATTCACGTTTTACAAGGTGAACGCCCAATGGCTGCCGACAACAAAACGCTCGGTCGCTTCCAATTAACAGACATTCCACCAGCTCCGCGCGGTGTGCCGCAAATTGAAGTAACGTTTGACATTGATGCAAACGGTATTGTACACGTGCGTGCGAAAGATTTAGGTACAAATAAAGAACAATCGATTACAATTAAATCTTCTTCTGGCTTATCTGAAGAAGAAATTCAACGCATGATTAAAGAAGCAGAAGAAAATGCAGAAGCAGACCGGAAGCGGAAAGAAGAAGTGGAACTTCGCAACGAAGCAGATCATCTCATTTTCACAACAGAAAAAACATTAAAAGAATTGGAAGGAAAAGTAGACGAAGCGGATGTGAAGAAAGCGCAAGAAGCAAAAGATGCGTTAAAAGCAGCGCTTGAGAAAAAAGATATCGAAGACATTCGTGCGAAGAAAAATGCGCTACAAGAAGTTGTCCAACAGCTTTCAATTAAGCTATACGAGCAAGCAGCTAAACAAGCGCAAGCTCAACAAAGCGAAGGCAAAAAAGACGATAACGTCGTCGATGCAGAATTTGAAGAAGTGAAAGAAGATAAGTAAACAAACGAAAAAGTCAAAGTCAGGCCTGCCTTGGCTTTGACTTTTTTGCTATGGAAACATGAAATATATTGCGCAATAAGATGAGACAATGATAAAATTACGTTCATGTGAACGAGTCGGGAGTGGGTGATCATGAGTAAACGAGACTACTATGAAGTGCTCGGTGTGAGTAAAAACGCAACAAAGGAAGAAATTAAAAAAGCATATCGGAAGTTATCGAAACAGTATCATCCAGATATTAATAAAGCGCCCGATGCGGCAGAAAAGTTTAAAGAAATTAAAGAAGCATACGAAGTGTTAAGCGACGATCAAAAGCGTGCCCACTATGATCAGTTCGGCCATACCGATCCGAACCAGCAGTTTGGCGGATTTGGTGGCGCTGATTTTGACTTTGGTGGGTTTGGCGGCTTTGAAGATATTTTTAGCAGCTTTTTTGGCGGTGGTCGCCGACGCGATCCGAACGCGCCACGTGCAGGGGCCGATTTACAATATACGATGCGGTTGACATTTGAAGAAGCGGTATTTGGAAAAGAAACGGATATTGAAATTCCGCGTGAAGAAACGTGCGATACGTGCCACGGTTCGGGTGCGAAGCCGGGAACGAAAAAAGAAACGTGCGCACATTGTCACGGTACAGGACAATTAACGATTGAACAAGCGACACCGTTTGGTCGCATCGTAAACCGCCGCGTTTGTCATTATTGTGGCGGTACAGGACAGTTTATTAAAGAAAAATGTACAACGTGCCATGGAAGAGGTCGTGTGAAAAAACGAAAAAAAATTCATGTCAAAATTCCAGCTGGTGTCGATGATGGCCAACAATTGCGTCTAGCGGGTCAAGGTGAACCAGGAATAAACGGAGGACCATCCGGAGACTTATATATCGTTTTCCACGTTGAACCACATGAGTTTTTCGAACGGGATGGCGATGACATTTATTGTGAAATGCCAATTACGTTTACACAAGCCGCGCTCGGAGCGGATATTGAAGTGCCAACGTTGTACGGTAAAGTGAAGTTGAAAATTCCAGCTGGTACGCAAACAGGTACAAAATTCCGTTTGAAAGGAAAAGGAGTACCGAATGTGCATGGGTACGGAAAAGGAGATCAACACATTCGCGTTCGTGTTGTCACACCAACGAAATTAACGGAACGTCAAAAACAATTGTTGCGTGAATTTGAACAACTCAGTCAAGGGAATGGCCAAGAAGACAGCTTTTTTGCAAAAGTGAAGCGAGCATTTAAAGGGGAGTAACGTGAAGGAGGAGTTGGTAGATTTATGAAATGGTCAGAAATAAGCATTCATACAACACACGAAGCGGTTGAGGCAATTTCGAATATTTTACACGAAGCGGGTGCTGGTGGTGTCGTCATTGAAGATCCGTTTGAACTAACGAAAGAACGAGAAACGACTTACGGGGAAATCTACCAACTCAATCCTGACGATTACCCCGAAGAAGGCGTCATTATTAAAGCATATTTACCGGTGAATAGTTTTTTAGGTGAAACGGTCGAAGAAATTAAACAAGCGATTAATAACTTAATGCTATATAACATCGATATTGGACGAAATAAAATTACAATTAGCGAAGTGAACGAAGAAGAATGGGCAACAGCGTGGAAAAAATATTATAACCCTGTCAAAATTTCTGAGCGCTTTACGATCGTTCCGACATGGGAGACGTATGAACCGGTTTCAAGCGATGAATTAATTATTGAGCTAGATCCGGGCATGGCGTTTGGTACAGGGACGCATCCGACAACAGTTATGTGTATTCAAGCGCTTGAAAAAACGGTTAAAGAAGGGGATACAGTCGTTGATGTCGGTACAGGATCAGGCATTTTAAGCATTGCGGCTGCGATGTTAGGGGCAAAGCGTGTCCATGCGCTCGATTTAGATCCAGTTGCGGTAGAAAGTGCAAAATTAAACGTGAAGTTAAATAAAGTGCACGATGTTGTCACCGTTTCGCAAAACAATTTACTTGATCGAATCGATGAACAAGCAGATGTTATCGTAGCAAACATTTTAGCTGAAATTATTCTTCGTTTTGTCGACGATGCGTATCGTCTGTTGCGTTCAGATGGTGTGTTTATTACATCAGGTATCATTCAAACGAAAAAACAAGAAGTGAAGGAAGGGCTTCTTCGTGCTGGTTTTACCATTGAAGAAACGTTAACGATGGAAGACTGGGTTGCGTTTATTGCGAAAAAACAATAAAAAGGGTGTTCGTGTTGCAACGGTATTTTGTACGTAACGAGCAAATCGTTGGCGATCACGTCATGATTTCTGGCGATGACGTCCATCATATCGGACGGGTGATGCGCATGAATGAAGGGGATCGCCTTCTTTGTTGTAATGAACGTAGTGAAACGATGCTTTGTGAGATCGAACAAATTTCCAATGATTTTGTTCGCTGCCGTATTATACAATGGATAGAGGCAAACGTTGAACTTCCTGTACACGTATATGTCGCAAGCGGATTGCTAAAAGGAGATAAATACGAACTCGTTTTACAAAAAGGAACAGAGCTTGGAGCAAAAGGGTTTCTTCCGCTTATCACCTCTCGTTCGATCGTGAAATGGGACGAGAAAAAAGGGGATAAAAAAGTGGAACGTTGGCAAAAAATCGTGAAAGAAGCGGCTGAACAGTCGCACAGAGCTTACATGCCATCTGTTTGTGCTCCGATGACGATTCGTGAACTTATTGCATGGGCGCGCGACATCAATTATAAATATATTGCGTATGAAGAAGAGGCGAAAGAAGGACGTCACCGTTCGTTTGCTCATCTTCTTCAAACGATGAGCAAGGAGGACTCTCTCCTCATCGTTTTTGGACCAGAAGGAGGCCTCTCTGAACAAGAGGTGGCGTTATTAAAAGAACATGGATTCGTCGCATGCAGTCTTGGGCCACGTATTTTACGGGCAGAGACAGCGCCATTATATGCATTATCCGCTGTATCTTATGAATGGGAACTTAAGTGAGGTGATCTACATGCCAACGGTTGCATTTCATACGTTAGGATGCAAAGTGAATCATTACGAAACAGAAGCGATTTGGCAGTTATTTAAACAAGCAGGATACGAGCGAAAAGACTTTGAAAGCCACGCCGATGTATACGTTATTAATACGTGTACAGTAACGAATACAGGCGATAAAAAAAGCCGTCAAGTCATTCGTCGCGCGGTGCGCCGCAATCCTGATGCGGTCGTATGTGTAACAGGCTGTTATGCGCAAACGTCTCCAGCGGAAGTTATGGCGATTCCTGGTGTCGATATCGTCATCGGGACACAAGATCGCAGCAAAATTTTAGAGTACATTGAGCAGTTTAAACAACAACGCCAGCCGATTAACGGTGTGCGCAATATTATGAAAACGCGTGTATATGAAGAGCTTGATGTGCCTGCATTTACGGATCGAACACGCGCATCGCTGAAAATCCAAGAAGGATGCAATAACTTTTGTACGTTTTGTATTATTCCATGGGCGCGCGGTTTAATGCGCTCGCGCGATCCGAAAGAAGTTATTCGTCAGGCGCAACAACTCGTTGACGCGGGATATAAAGAAATTGTATTGACGGGCATTCATACAGGCGGATATGGAGAAGATATGAAAGATTACAATTTCGCCATGTTGTTGCGCGATATTGATGAGCAAGTAAAAGGATTAAAACGTTTGCGCATTTCATCGATTGAAGCGAGCCAAATTACAGATGAAGTGATCGACGTATTGAGACAATCGGATAAAATCGTCCGTCATTTACACATTCCGTTGCAATCTGGTTCAAACGCGGTGTTAAAGCGAATGCGCCGCAAATATACGACGGAATTTTTTGCGGAGAGACTAGCTCGTTTACGTGAAGTATTTCCAGACTTAGCTGTAACATCAGATGTAATCGTCGGTTTCCCTGGGGAGACGGAAGAAGAATTTATGGAAACATATGAATTTATTCGCGAGCAACGCTTCTCCGAACTGCATGTCTTTCCATACTCAAAACGGACAGGCACACCAGCCGCAAGAATGCCAGATCAAGTTGACGAAGAAATAAAAAATGAGCGCGTTCATCGCTTAATTGCACTTTCCGATCAATTAGCGAAGGAGTATGCATCGAAGTTTGAAGGACAAGTGCTTGAAGTCATTCCAGAAGAGCTTTATAAAGAAGATCCAACGAGCGGATTATATGTCGGTTATACGGATAACTATTTAAAAGTGAAATTCCCAGCAACAGAAGAAATGGTCGGTCAACTCGTGAAAGTGAAAATTACAAAAGCAGGCTATCCATATAACGAAGGGGAATTTGTTCGTGTCATTGACGATGCTCATGAAGCCATTCGGCTAAGCTCATAAAAAGAAGTTGACTTATGAGCTTGGTTATATTATACTTTGAAAGTACATGTTTTAACATGTACCAAGGATTAGCGGTTTTGTTCGGAGGGAGGGAAGTAGGATGTCAAAAACGATCGTTCGTAAAAACGAGTCGCTTGAAGATGCTCTTCGTCGCTTCAAACGTGCGGTTTCAAAAACAGGTACGTTGCAAGAAGCAAGAAAGCGCGAATTCTATGAGAAGCCAAGCGTAAGACGTAAGAAAAAGTCTGAAGCGGCTAGAAAGCGCAAATATTAAAAGAGGGTGTATTTATGAGTCTTCTCGAACGTTTGAACAATGATATGAAACAAGCGATGAAAAACAAAGAGAAGGACAAATTGTCGGTCATTCGCATGGTGAAATCCGCTTTGCAAAATGAAGCGATTAAACTTGGCAAAACGTTGACCGAAGATGAAGAATTAACCGTACTTTCTCGCGAATTAAAGCAGCGTAAAGACTCCCTCCAAGAATTTGAAAAAGCTGGTCGCACAGACCTTGTTGATAAAGTCAAGGAAGAAATTACGGTTCTTGAACTTTACATGCCGAAGCAGTTGAGCGAAGAAGAGCTTGTGCAAATCGTGAAAGAAACGATTGCCGAAGTGGGCGCTTCCTCAAAAGCGGATATGGGTAAAGTGATGGGAGCGATCATGCCGAAAGTGAAAGGAAAAGCGGACGGATCGCTCGTGAACAAACTTGTTCAACAACATTTAAGCTAAAAACACCTTACGATATCGTAAGGTGTTTTTCTATTTTTTGAAACTTTTTTTCTTTCCATACGTACATAATAAAAGGTGAAGGGAGGAAAAACGATGGCCGGTTTCATTATTGCTTTTACGCATCCGTTTCTTGCTGCGCTTTTACTCATCGCCGGCAGCGTGTTGTTTGTTTGGCAACTATACGATGCGCGCTGGGGATGGAAAGGAACGGGGAGCCTCGTTTGCTTTTTGCTTTTTTTCTCATCGCATTTAGCGGCTGGTTTAACAACTTTCGGAGCGATCATGTTATTTACTATTGGTCTTATTTTGTTAGTCATTGAGCTGTTTGTGCCAGGTGGGGTAATCGGCTTGCTTGGGCTTGGGACGCTTCTTTGGAGTTTATTTTTAGCCGCCAAATATTCCCCGTTTATTACTGTTTCTTTAGCGGTAGCTGTCGTTAGCGCGCTCATGATGGGATTATGGTTAAGTCGAGTCAGCAAAAAGAAGATGATGCTTTTTGAGAAAATCGTACTTACTGATGAACAGCGAAATGAAAAAGGATATGTTTCTCATGACGCGCGTGTTGATTTAATTGGAAAGCGGGGGGTGGCATTGACGGTGTTGCGTCCGGCAGGAACAGCACTTATTGATGACGAGCGTGTCGATGTCGTTACAGAAGGAGAATATATAGAGCGAAATCGTCCGATTGAAGTCGTTTATGTCGATGGGTTAAAAATTGTTGTTCGTGAATGGAAAAAAGAGGAGGAGATCATATGATGCCAGATCAAGTGTTATTCATTATTGCGATTGCTTTAGGACTTGTATTGTTAGCTGTTTTCTTTTCATTCGTTCCGGTTATGCTTTGGATTTCAGCCATTGCTTCCGGCGTTCCAATTAGCATTTTTACGCTTATTGGCATGCGATTGCGTCGCGTCATTCCATCGCGCGTCATTAATCCATTAATTAAAGCGAAAAAAGCAGGACTAAATGTGACGATTAACCAATTAGAAAGCCATTATTTAGCAGGTGGAAATGTCGACCGCGTCGTTAATGCTTTAATTGCTGCACAACGCGCCAATATTAATTTAACGTTTGAACGTTGTGCTGCCATTGATTTAGCTGGCCGAAACGTGTTAGAAGCGGTACAAATGAGCGTGAATCCAAAAGTCATTGAAACGCCGTTTATTTCAGGTGTCGCAATGGATGGTATTGAAGTGAAGGCGAAAGCGCGTATTACCGTGAGAGCTAATATTGATCGGTTAGTCGGTGGCGCAGGGGAAGAGACGATTATTGCTCGCGTCGGGGAAGGTATTGTATCAACGATCGGGTCCCAACATGACCATAAAAAAGTGCTTGAAAATCCAGATATGATTTCGCAAACGGTATTAACCAAAGGGTTAGACTCAGGGACAGCGTTTGAAATTTTATCGATCGATATTGCAGATATTGATATCGGAAAAAACATTGGGGCGGAGTTGCAAACAGATCAAGCCGAAGCGGATAAAAAAATTGCGCAAGCAAAAGCAGAAGAACGTCGTGCAATGGCCGTTGCGCTTGAGCAAGAAATGAAAGCGCGCGTGCAGGAAATGCAAGCAAAAGTAGTTGAAGCGGAGGCACAAGTGCCGCTTGCGATGGCAGAAGCGCTTCGTTCTGGAAAGCTCGGTGTCATGGATTACATGAACTTGAAAAACATTATGGCGGATACGAATATGCGCGACTCGATTGGCAAGCTGACGCAACATCCGGATGATGAGCAAAAGTGAGGAATGAATGATGATGCTCATTGAGTGGCTTCTTGACAACATATTTGTCGTCTTTATTTTAGGAGCGTTTATTTCTTGGATTGGAAAACAGATCAAAGCAGTGGAAGAAACGGTGGAACGAAAAGAACAGCAAGAACAACGATCGACAGCTGTTGTGACAGAAGTTGAACAAAGAACGAGACGGGCGGTCAAACAAGAACAGGAGCAAATCGTCGTTTCACAGCCAACAGTGAAGCAGCAGACGAAAGCAAAACAATTGCCGAAACATCCGCTCGTGCAAGGTGTTATTTTTTCAGAAGTGCTCGGTCCACCGCGTGCGAAGCGTCCGTTTGGTAGAAAATAAGTGCTATAACCCCCATTTCGCTCATACATATGAGATGAAAGGGGGTTTTGTTTATGATGAAAAAATGGAAAAACAAAATGCAACAATGGCTAACGAATCAAATGGAATTACCTGCGGACGTTGTTGCTGACCTCCCCCGTATTACGATGATTGGTCATATTCATATCTACATAGAAAACCATCGCGGTTTGCTTCTGTTTACAGATCGCGAATTGCGCTTATTGTTAAAAAACGGCCAGTTGCTTGTCAAAGGGGAATCGTTCACGATTAAAACGATTTTACCTGAAGAAATTTTGCTCGAAGGGAAAATCAACCAAGTATTATATTTAGAAGAATAGGGGGGGCGGGTGTGAAAAACGAATGGATGTATCGAGCGTCAGGAAACTTGCGCATACGTATTGTTGGGAAAGGATTAGAACGGTTATTAAATGAATTTACACGCCGCGGGATATACGTATGGAACGTGAGGAGAGAGGGAGAAAACTCGCTAACGTGTTACATGTTTCTTCGCGATATTCGCCGTGTGCGAGCAGCGATGCGAAAAAGCGGTTGTAAATTATATTTTCTCGAACGGCGAGGTGCACCATTTTGGTTGAAAGCGTCATGGAAAAATAGCGGCATCGTCGTCGGGATCTTTGCTTTTATATGTATCGTTTTTTTATTATCCAACATGATTTGGCGCATTGAAGTGACAGGGGCGAACCCTGAAACAGAACATACGGTGTTGCAGCAATTAAAAAAAATGGGGGTCGAGCGTGGGGCGTTGCAATTTGTCATTCCGACTCCCGAAGCGATTCAACGAACGTTAATGAACAATATGGACACAATTACGTGGATTGGTGTCGAGTGGCGCGGGACAACGTTATATTGCCAAGTAGTTGAAAAAAAGCAGCCGAAACAGACGAAATCGAATACGCCACAACACCTTGTTGCAAAGAAAAAAGCGGTCATTACGTACATGTTTGTTGAGCAAGGTCAAGCGGTTGTAGAAGTGAATGATCATGTCGTTCCAGGGCAGTTGCTCGTTTCCGGATTTATCGGCAAAGAAGGACAGACGGAGATCGTGCCAGCGCGCGGTCAAATTTTAGGGGAGACGTGGTACAAGTCTGCGGTCGTCGTTCCGATGAAAACAACGTTTTATATGTTTACAGGGAAAAAACGCGAAACACATTACGTTCGTTTTTGGTCATGGAAAATTCCGTTTTTTTGGAATCATAAAGAGAAATTTTCAACATTTGAAAAACAAGTCGATGAAAAAACGTTTCGCTTTTTGACATGGACGCTACCGATTCGTTATGAAAAAGTAGTGTGGCAAGAAAAAGAAGTCGCTGTTCGCGAATATTCATACGATCAGGCAAGGGAAGTAGCGAAACAAATCGCGCGTGAACAGTTAAAGCGACAGCTGCCTGCGGATGCGATCATCCAAGGTGAAAAAGTTTTGCATGAGGCGAAAGAGAATGGTAAAGTAAAAGTAGAAATGCATTACCAAGTCATTGAAAATATTGCGATACCACAACCAATTATTCAAGGAGACTGAGGAATGTCGGAACAGTTTGTCACAATTTATCCTAACGTACAAAATGCAGATGAAGCGCTCGCTTTATTTGGTACGCACGATATTCATTTAAAGCGCATTGAACAAGAACTCGGTGTTTCAATTGTGACGCGCGGGGAAGCAGTCAGCGTTTCGGGAAGCAAGCAACATATTGAACTTGTTGATGAATTGCTTCGCCATTTGTTGCTTGTTATTCGTAAAGGCATTGTCATTAGCGAGCGAGATGTGCTTTATGCGCTACAAATGGCGAAAAACGGTACGATTTCTTACTTTGTGGAACTGTACAACGAAGAAATTGGAAAAAATGCAAAAGGAAAAGCGATTCGTGTCAAAACGCTTGGTCAGCGTCAATACGTTTCTGCGATTCAGCGCCACGATTTAATTTTCGGTATTGGGCCAGCAGGAACAGGAAAAACATATTTGGCTGTCGTTATGGCTGTACAAGCGCTAAAAAGCGGACAAGTCAAGCGAATTATTTTAACGCGTCCGGCTGTTGAGGCGGGCGAAAACTTAGGTTTTTTGCCGGGTGATTTAAAAGAAAAAGTCGATCCGTATTTACGGCCGCTTTACGATGCGCTTCATGATGTGCTAGGTCATGAGCATACGCAACGATTAATTGAGCGCGGTGCGATTGAAATTGCTCCGCTTGCATATATGCGCGGGCGAACGTTAGACGATGCGTTTGTCATTTTAGATGAGGCGCAAAATACGACGCCTTCGCAAATGAAAATGTTTTTAACGCGCCTTGGCTTCGGCTCGAAAATGGTTATCACCGGTGATATTTCACAAGTGGATTTGCCAAAAGGTGTTCGTTCTGGGCTGGCGATTGCGAAAGAAATTTTAACGAATGTAAGCGGAATTTCATTCGTCTTTTTAGAGCAAGCTGATGTTGTACGCCATCCACTTGTCGGCAAAATTATCGCTGCATATGAAGATGCTGGAATGTAAATGCGACCTGCGTTGGCGTGGGTCCTTTTTGCACTTTGACGAAGAAAGAGGGAGATTTCGTGTTAATCATTGATTTTATTGATGAAACGAATGAAATAACAGAAGAACAGATTGAGCTTATTGAACAGTTATTGCAGCATGCCGCAAAGGAAGAAAACGTACGAGATGGCGCAGAAGTGAGCATCACGTTTGTTGACAATGAAAAAATTCGTGAAATTAACCGCGATTATCGTGGAAAAGATCAACCGACAGACGTCATTTCGTTTGCGCTTGAAGAAATGGGGGAAGAAGAAATCGAAATTGTCGGTGCGGGCTTGCCGCCGGTGTTAGGGGATATTATCATTTCTGTGCCGAAAGCGCGCGAACAGGCAGAAGAGTACGGTCATTCGTTTATGCGCGAACTCGGTTTTTTAGTGGTGCACGGCTTTTTACATTTGCTCGGTTATGATCATGAAACGGAAGAAGAAGAAAAAGTGATGTTTGCGAAACAAGAGCAGCTACTACAACAATTCGGTTTAACGAGATGACATATGGTGCGCTGGAAGCGATTTGTTGCTAGCGTATTATACGCCTTAAACGGCATTCGCCTGGCAGTTTGTTATGAGCGAAATATGCGCATTCATCTAGCGGCAACGATTGTTGTCATCGTTGCTGCAATGGTGTTTCGCATCACGAAAATGGAATGGCTTGTGCTGCTTTTGACGATTGGAGCAGTCATTAGTTTGGAAATCGTCAATAGCGCAATTGAACGGACGGTCGATTTAGTGACGGACGAGTACCGACCGCTAGCGAAAGAAGCGAAAGATTTAGCGGCAGGTGCGGTGCTCGTTTTTGCGATCGTTGCTGTTATCATTGGAATTTCCATTTTCCTTCCTCATATGTATGTATTTTTTAAAAATTCTTTATATTTTCATAAATAGTAGTGAAGTCGTGTTCATATTTTGGTAAAATAAACGGTAAGCATACTTTATGCGATGGAGGTCTCTATGATTCGAGAAGGATATAAATCAGGATTCGTAGCAATTATCGGAAGACCAAATGTAGGAAAGTCTACATTTTTAAATCGCGTCATTGGGCAAAAAATTGCAATTATGAGCGATAAGCCGCAAACGACGCGCAATAAAATTCAAGGTGTGTACACAACAGATGATGCGCAAATTATTTTCATTGATACGCCAGGCATTCATAAGCCGAAGCATAAACTTGGCGATTTTATGGTCAAAGTAGCGCAAAGCGCGCTACAGGAAGTCGATTTAATTTTATTTATGGTGAACGCTGTAGAAGGGCTCGGTCGCGGTGACGAATTTATTATCGAACGGTTAAAACATGTACAAACACCGGTATTTTTAGTCATTAATAAAATTGATGAAGTGCATCCGGACGATTTACTGCCGCTGATTGAGCAATATCGCTCGCTCCATTCATTTGCGGAAGTCATTCCTATTTCAGCGTTGCAAGGAAACAATGTAGAAACGTTGTTGCAACAAATTAAAAACTACTTGCCTGAAGGGCCACAATATTATCCAGCACATCAAGTGACAGATCATCCCGAGCGGTTCATTATTGCTGAATTTATTCGCGAAAAAGCGCTTCATTTGACACGAGAAGAAGTGCCGCATTCCATTGCGGTTGTCATTGATTCGATCGAGCGCCGCGAAAATAGCGATACGGTGTATGTCGCAGCGACCATTATCGTTGAGCGCGATTCACAAAAAGGAATTATTATCGGCAAGCGCGGTCAAATGTTAAAGGAAATTGGCCAACGTGCGCGCGTCGATATTGAGGCGCTATTAGGCTCAAAAGTGTTTTTAGAACTATGGGTTAAAGTACAAAAAGACTGGCGTAATAAAATGGCGCAGTTGCGAGACCTTGGCTATCGCGAAGATGAATATTAAAGATGTAAAATTTTAAAAGACATCGTGACAGCGAAACAAGAGCAAACTACAAGTGAGCTCCTCAATAACCGTCAACTAACGAGAGAAAGGTGTGGTTCGATGCTCGATTTTACTTGGAAACTGTTTAGTCAAACAGGAAATATTGATACGTACCTTTTGTTTAAGGAGCTAGAACGCGAAGCGCAAGAGCAGGCCAATGATTTATCATGTCACTTAACTGAACGAGATTACCACGTCCTTTAACTTCGGAAGGGTATGTTATATGTTTGAAAAATGTGAAGGAATTGTCATTCGAACGACTGACTACGGGGAGACGAATAAAATCGTAACGATATTTACGCGCGAATGGGGAAAGGTTGCTGCGATGGCACGAGGGGCGAAAAAGCCGAGCAGCCGCCTTTCTTCTGTTACGCAAATGTTTACATACGGAATATATCTCGTCCAAAAAAGTCGTGGCGTCGGGAATTTACATCAAGGGGAATTGCTTTCAACGATGCGGCATATACGCGAAGATATTTTTTTAACGGCGTATGCCTCGTACATTGTTGAATTAACGGATAAAGCGACGGAAGAAAGACGCCCGAATCCATATTTGTTTGAACTTCTTTTACAAACGCTCACGTATATAAATGAAGGACTGGATGCCGAAGTATTAACATACATATATGAAATGAAGTTGCTTTCGGCATTTGGACTGTATCCGAAGTTAGATGGCTGTGCAGTTTGTGGGCAAAAAGAAGGAACGTTTGCTTTTTCGATTACAGAAGGAGGATTTCTTTGCCACCGCTGTTTTGAGCGCGATCCACACCGCATTCCGATGACTCCATCGGTTTTAAAATTACTTCGCCTTTTTTACTACGTAGATTTGTCCCGCATCGGTCAAATCGCTGTCAAACAAGAAACGAAACAACAACTACAAGCCATCATCTCGGCTTATTATGATGAGTATTCAGGTCTTTCGTTGAAGACGAAACGGTTTTTACAACAGCTCCATACGTTAAAAGGTGAAAGCGGACAAATATAACGTTGTCCGCTTCCCACTTTTGTTTGCAAAATATGAAGATGAATTATAATATGGTCTTGTAGCCTATTGTAAGGTGGTGAGCAACAATCGAACTCAATAAACGTCAAGAACAAATTTTGCAAATCGTCAAAGATCATGGGCCGATCACAGGTGAGCATATTGCTGAGAAGCTTAATTTAACGCGGGCAACATTGCGGCCGGATTTAGCCATTTTGACGATGGCTGGGTATTTAGAAGCGAGACCTCGTGTTGGTTATTTTTATACAGGAAAAACAGGAACTCAGTTGCTTGCTGATAAAATTAAAAAAATTAAAGTGAGCGACTATCAGTCTATTCCTGTCGTCATTAATGAAAACGTGAGCGTCTATGATGCGATTGTCACGATGTTTTTAGAAGATGTCGGCACGTTGTTTGTTGTAGATGACGAATCGTTGCTTGTCGGCGTTTTGTCCCGCAAAGATTTGCTTCGCGCGAGCATCGGAAAACAAGAATTGACGTCTATCCCTGTCAATATTATTATGACAAGAATGCCGAATATTACATTTTGCGAAAAAGATGATTTGCTTATTGATGTCGCCCAAAAGTTAATTGAAAAACAAATTGATGCGATGCCTGTCGTCAAAAAAGTGGACAAAGGATACGAAGTCATCGGGCGCATCACGAAAACAAATATGACGAAGGTGCTTGTCGCGTTAGCGAAAGAAGACGTGCTTTAAAGGGGGAAAAACATGAGTCAAATCGTATACGTCGTATCCGATTCGGGAGGAGAGACGGCCGAGCTCGTTGTCAAGGCAGCAGGGAGTCAGTTTCAAGGGGCACTCGTTCAATTCCGGCGTGTTCCTTACGTGGAAGATGTGGAAACGTTATCGGAAGTAGTTGCTTTAGCCAAAATGAACCGAGGTATTATTGCGTTTACGTTAGTTGTGCCGGAAATGCGCCAATTTTTATTAAATGAAGCAGCGCGTGAAGGGGTTCCTGTATACGACATTATCGGACCGCTTATTGAACAAATGGCGAAGTTACTACAAATGACGCCACGTTGCGAACCGGGACCTATTCGTGTTTTAGATGAAGATTATTTTCGAAAAATTGAAGCCATTGAATTTGCGGTAAAATATGACGACGGTCGTGATCCGCGCGGCATTTTGCGAGCCGATATCGTGTTAATTGGTGTATCGCGTACATCGAAAACACCGTTATCACAATATTTAGCCCATAAACGGTTTAAAGTGGCGAACGTGCCAATCGTCCCAGAAGTTGATCCGCCAGAAGAACTATTCCAAGTGTCGCCTGACAAATGTTTCGGGTTAAAAATTAGCCCAGAAAAGCTAAATGAAATTCGTCGCGAACGGTTAAAGTCGCTCGGCTTAGATGATCGAGCTATTTATGCAAACATCGATCGCATTAAAGAAGAACTGCAATATTTTGATGGCATTGTGAAGAAAATTGGTTGTGAAGTCATTGACGTGACGAATAAAGCAGTCGAAGAAACAGCGAACGTGATCATGAATATTATGCGGAAAAGAGAAAAATAAACGATGAAGCACAGTCACATGATGTGATATGTGCTTTTCCTTTTTCAATAAAAACTGTTGTGCATTTTTATAGCCAACTCATGTTTTTTGTATTATAATAAAAAATTGTGATAAAACAGGTTTAGACTTAACATAGGACGAATAAACTATTTATAGCTAATTGTCAAGTGACAATGCATCGGGATTTTCGACAATATTTTTTTCCCAAAAAGAAGGATTGTTTCGCGCGATGGAGAATAAAAACATACAAGACATTTCTATTGCAGCAACAAGTTTTGTCGAAATATGTTTGGAGTTGTTGAAATATGGGACAACGTATTCCTGAAGAAACGGTTGAACACATTCGTCGCTCAGTCGATATTGTAGACATCATCCAACACTATGTCTCACTAAAAAAGCAAGGACGCAACTATTTTGGATTATGTCCTTTCCACGGAGAGAAAACACCTTCTTTTTCTGTTTCACCGGAAAAACAAATTTACCATTGCTTCGGCTGTGGAGCAGGCGGAAATGTGTTTTCGTTTTTAATGGAAATAGAAGGGATCACATTTATTGAAGCGGTGAAACGATTAGCACCACGAGCGAATGTCGATTTATCGTACGTCGTTGATGATCATTCAATAGCTGAACGGACGGAAACGGCAACGATGATCGCTGCGCATGAGCTATTAAAAAAGTTTTATCATCATTTGCTTCTGCATACAAATGAAGGAGAAGAAGCATTAAGCTACTTAATTCATCGTGGATTTACGCGCGAGGTGATCGAGAAGTTTGAAATCGGCTACGCTTTGCCATCTTGGAATGCAGCTGTCACATTTTTAACAAACAAAGGTTTCTCCCTTCCACTTATGGAACGAGCGGGATTGATTGTGAAAAAATCGGGAGAGGACTCATATTTTGATCGCTTCCGTCATCGCGTTATGTTTCCGATTCATAACCATCAAGGAGAAACGGTGGCTTTTTCGGGGAGAACGCTCGGAAACGAAGATCCGAAGTATATGAATAGTCCTGAGACGCCTATTTTTAATAAACGCAACATTTTATACCACTTTCATGAAGCGCGTTTGCCGATGAGACAGAAACAGCAAGTTGTGTTGTTTGAAGGGTTTGCTGATGTGATTGCTGCTGTGCAAGCTGGCATTTCCCACGCGGTAGCCACGATGGGAACGGCTCTGTCAGAAGAACAAGCACGCATGCTTCGGCGCAATGCTTCATCTGTGATCGTCTGTTATGATGGCGATCGAGCAGGGATAGATGCAGCGCTTAGAGCATCTGAGACGCTCGTTGAGGCTGGCTGCTATGTGAAAGTTGCGATGATGCCAGATGGGCTCGATCCGGATGAATATGTACGTCGATACGGTGCTGACCGCTTTCGTCATCATGTGCTCGATGCGAGTTTGTCGCTTACGGCGTTTAAACTTGAATATTTAAAACGCGGTCGCCATCTTCAAAACGAAAGCGAACGTCTTCGCTATATTGAAGAAGCGGTAAAAGAAATTAGCCGATTATCGAACGCAATTGAAGCCGACTATTACTTACGCCAATTAGCGAATGAATTTTCCATTTCGATGGATGCGTTACGCGAACAAATGGCTGTGTACGGAAAGAAACAGCAAATAGAGCGAAAACAAGAACGTCGCGAAACAGTGATGGCGCCTGTTCAAGCGAAATTACTACCCGCTTTTCAAAAAGCAGAGCGTATGTTAATCGCTCATATGTTGCGCGATAAAGCGATCGCCTTTACTGTTCAAGAAGCGATCGAAGGTGCGTTTAACATCGAAGAACACCGCGCTATTGTCGCTTATTTATATGCGTTTTACGAAGAAGGACACGAACCCGATGTAAGCTCGTTACTTGAACGCATTCATGATCCGCAATTAAAACGCATTGTTACAGAGCTGTCGATGATGCCGATCAATGAAGACATCTCATCAGCAGAGTTACAAGATTACATTCAATGCGTGCTCAATTATCCGAAAGAGCAATTGCTTAAGCAAAAAGAAGCACAGCTACGCGAAGCCGAACGGCAAAAAGATTATGAGTGCGCCAAACGCATTGCGAGTGAAATTATCGCGATGCGAAAGTGTTTGCATTTTGGAAGGAGGGGAATAAATGGCTGAAAAGTCAACACATTCCGATTTAACGTTAGAACAAGTCAAAGAACAATTAGTTGAGCTAGGTAAAAAACGTGGTGTTCTTACCTATGAAGAAATCGCTGAGCGATTATCCCCGTTTGATCTTGACTCTGATCAAATGGACGAATATTATGAGTATTTAAACGAACAAGGAATCGAAGTCATCGGTGAATCCGATCTAGATGATGAGGACTTAGATGCTCCAGACTTCGACGATTTAAAAGACGAAGAGTTCGATTTAAATGATTTAAGCGTTCCGCCAGGTGTAAAAATTAACGACCCTGTTCGCATGTACTTAAAAGAAATTGGTCGTGTTCCGTTATTGTCAGCCGAAGAAGAAATTGAACTAGCCAAACGCATCGAACAAGGGGACGAAGAAGCGAAACGTCGTTTAGCTGAAGCGAACCTTCGCCTCGTTGTTAGCATTGCGAAACGCTACGTTGGTCGCGGCATGCTTTTCCTTGACTTAATCCAAGAAGGAAATATGGGCTTAATTAAAGCGGTCGAAAAATTTGATTACCGCAAAGGATATAAATTTAGCACATATGCCACATGGTGGATTCGCCAGGCGATTACGCGAGCGATTGCTGACCAAGCGCGTACGATCCGCATTCCTGTCCATATGGTTGAAACGATTAACAAACTCATTCGCGTTCAGCGCCAGCTTTTACAAGACTTAGGACGCGAGCCATCTCCAGAGGAAATTGCAGAAGAGATGGATTTAACGCCAGAAAAAGTGCGCGAAATTTTAAAAATTGCCCAAGAGCCTGTATCGCTTGAAACACCGATTGGTGAAGAAGACGACTCCCACTTAGGCGATTTTATTGAAGACCAAGATGCGACATCTCCAGCTGAACATGCAGCGTATGAGCTATTAAAAGAGCAGCTTGAAGATGTGTTAGATACGCTAACAGATCGGGAAGAAAATGTTCTTCGCCTTCGCTTTGGCCTTGACGACGGACGCACGCGAACGCTTGAAGAAGTCGGAAAAGTGTTCGGTGTAACGCGCGAGCGCATTCGCCAAATTGAAGCAAAAGCGCTGCGGAAACTACGTCACCCAAGCCGTAGCAAACGCTTAAAAGACTTTTTAGAATAACCGTTTACAAGAAATAGTTTACTTCTTACAATGGAAGTAAGCTATTTCTTTATTTAGGAAGGTATGCGTGTTCAATGGAACAAAAACGAAAAGAAATCATTATTAACGAAATTAAGTATTGGAAACAAACGCGACTGTTGCCGGAACAATATTGCGACTTTTTGCTTGCACTGTACACGGAAGGGAACCGCGATGACGCCGAGCAAACGGTGAAGCAAGTTCCGACATGGGCGATTCGCGCAACCGCCATGATGATCGGTATTTTTTTACCTTTTGTTCTTCTTGTCATTTATTTTACTGAATTGTTGTTTGTTTTGCAAACGCTCATTTTGTCACTTTTTGTCATAATTTGTTTTGTTGCTGTTCGTTTTTTAGCAAAAAACAAAATGATAACTCATATTGCTTTAATTGTTGGTGCTTTATCACTTCTTCTTCTCTCTATTCGCGCATGCGAGTTTTACTTTTTAGGAAACGCGGTCGTATTAGCTATAACTGTCATGTGCAATTGTTTCGTCTGGCTGTTCATCGGTTGGCGTTTTTCGCTTATGTATTTCATTATTTCAGGCGTTGTCGGCATCATTCTTCTTTTTTCTTCCTTTTTCATTTAAAAAATTTACATATGGGCTTTTCCTTTATGGGAATTTAAAGTACAATAAAATTGTTTGTAACGTTTTCATTTTGAAAGACATGCTTTATTACATAAGGGAGGGTAAAGTATGAATCGCAATCCGTTAATCCCATTTGTACTTATTATGGTAATGGGAATTGGTCTTGTTTTCTTTCTGTCTGTGAAAGGCCTTGGAGATATGAAAGAAGTTGCGAAAGAGAAAGAAGGCGGCGCGAAGACAGAAGAAACAGCAGCTGCTGGTCCAGAAGACATCTACAAAAAAAGCTGTGTGGCATGTCATGGTGCGAACTATGAAGGTGGCGTTGGTCCAGCATTAAAAGGTGTAGGTGACCGTCTATCTGTTGAGCAAATTAAAGAAGTCATCATAAACGGTCGCGGAAGCATGCCTGGAGGGTTAGTGCCTGCGGATCAAGCAGAAGAAATGGCAAAATGGCTTGCTGAATTGAAATAAACGAAGCAAAAAAGTCCCTTTACTTCGGTGAAGGGATTTTTCGTTTTTTGCAAAACATGATAAACTGAAGAAAAAAGTGTGGTGATCATCATTGAATGAATTACAGCTATCTAAACGACTACAAACGGTTGTTTCATTCATTCCAAAAGGAAGCATACTTGCAGATATCGGCTCAGATCATGCATATTTGCCATGCTATGCATATTTGCACGGATACATAACAAAAGCGGTTGCGGGGGAAGTGGCAGATGGGCCGTTTCGTTCAGCAAAGCAACAAGTGGAAAAATGCGGACTTTCTCACGTCATTTCCGTTCGTAAAGGAGACGGCCTACAAGTTGTAGCGCCAAACGAAGTGGATTGTGTAACGATTGCCGGGATGGGTGGAACGCTCATCTCGAACATTTTAGAAGCAGGAAAAGAAAAGTTAACAGCTGTGAAGCGTCTCATTTTACAGCCGAATGTCGGTGCGCATATCGTACGGAAATGGCTGTTAGAAAATGGGTGGGAGCTAATGGATGAACGCATTTTAGAAGAAGATGGGCAAATTTACGAAGTGCTTGTTGCGGAGCGCGGCAATCCTTATCGGCCATATACGCAGCTTCATGTCGAATTGTTGCTCGGTCCGTTTTTATTGAAAGAGCGAAATGAAGTATTTGAAAAAAAATGGGCGTTAGAAATGAATCATTGGCGTGATGTCATCGAGCAACTGAAACATGCGAAAAAGGAAGAAGCAATGAAAAAGAAACATCAGCTGATCGAAACATTACGTATGGTAGAGGAGGTCTTGAAGCGATGAAAACACCGAACGGATATGAAATCATTCAACTGTTCGAACAGTTTGCTCCAAAACATTTAGCGATGGAAGGCGATAAAATCGGTTTGCAAATTGGTACGTTAAACAAGCCGATTCGCCGCATCATGATTACGTTAGATGTATTAGAACATGTAGTGGATGAAGCGATTGAACAGCACATTGATTTAATTATTGCGCATCATCCACCGATTTTTCGCCCGTTAAAACATATTGTGACCGATCAGCCGTATGGTCGCATGATCGAGAAATGTATGAAACATCATATAGCCGTTTATGTTGCCCATACGAATTTAGATATAGCTAAGGGCGGTGTAAACGACTGGCTCGCTGAAGCGCTGCAATTGCAAAACGTTGACGTTCTCGTACCAACGTACGAAGAGCCGCTGAAAAAACTCGTCGTATATGTGCCACGCACACATGCAGATGCGGTGCGCAAAGCAATTGGCGATGCCGGTGCTGGACATATCGGAAATTATAGCCATTGTACATTCAATAGCGAAGGAATAGGCACGTTTTTACCAGAAGAAGGAGCAAATCCATTTATCGGCCAACAAGGGAAGCTAGAGACAGTAGAAGAAGTACGTATCGAAACGATCGTTCCTGCACGTTTGCAAAGAAAGGTTGTTCAAGCGATGTTACAAGCTCATCCATATGAAGAAGTGGCGTATGATGTATATCCGCTTGACAATAAAGGAACGGCCTATGGTCTTGGGCGAATTGGAACGTTAAGTGAAGATATGACGTTACAACAGTTTGCTGAACACGTGAAAACATCATTGCGTGTGCCGACTGTTCGTGTCGTTGGCGAGCTGACGAATCACGTTCGTAAAGTAGCGGTCATCGGCGGTGACGGAAATAAATATATTCACGAAGCAAAAATGAGCGGTGCCGATGTGTATGTGACAGGGGACTTATATTATCACGTTGCACATGACGCGTTAATGCTCGGTTTAAGCGTCGTTGACCCGGGGCATCATGTCGAAAAGGTGATGAAAGAAGGGGTAGCGCACGTATTAAAAACGATGTGCGCACAACAAAAATTTGCAGTTGATATATACGTGTCGCAAGTGAATACAGAACCATTTACGTTCATATAAAAAAGAGGCTTATTCGCCTCTTTTTTTCACTTTTGGTAAAATTTTTGTTAGCGGTACTTTTCTTTCTCGTTTCCATGTTTCTGGATTGTTCGGGTCAAACTGTTCTAAAAAGTCAATCACTTCTTTTGTGATTGGTGTTGGCGTGGATGCGCCAGCAGTGACCGCTACTTTTTTTGCATGTTTAATCCACTCAATGTCGATTTCTGTCACGTCAGCAACGCGATAAGCTTTCGTTCCAGCAATTTCTTCGGACACTTGCGCAAGTCGATTCGAGTTATTGCTTCTTGGGTCGCCGACCACGATCGTGACATCCGCTTCTTTTGCTTGTTCAGCAACGGCTTCTTGCCGCACTTGCGTCGCTAAACAAATTTCCCGATGCATTTCAACATGTGGATATTTTTCTTTTACTTTTTCCATAATGTGTGCAACGTCCCATTGGCTCATTGTCGTTTGATTTGTCACAATAATTCGTTTCGATTGAATGTTCAGCTGTTCCACATCTTCAGGTTTTTCAATTAAATGAACGGCATGCGGAGCAACGCCAATCGCTCCTTCAGGCTCAGGGTGTCCTTTTTTTCCGATGTAAATGACTTCATAGCCGTTAGCTACCTTTTCGCGAATGAGGTCGTGCGTTTTTGTGACATCGGGGCACGTAGCGTCAATTGTAACGAGCCCTTTTTCTCTTGCACGCTGTTTGACTTCAGGTGAAACGCCATGAGCGGTAAAAATGACTGTTCCGCGATCGATTTTTTCTAAAATTTCAAGTCGATTCGGGCCGTCAAGTGTAATAATTCCTTCTTCTTCAAATGCATCGGTTACATGTTTATTATGAACGATCATACCCAAAATGTAGATCGGTCTTGGCAACGTCGGATCGAGTGCAGCGTTGCGGGCGATGACCATCGCATCGACGACTCCATAACAATATCCGCGTGGCGTAATTTTAATGACTTCCATATGGATCGCTCCTTCTTGGCGTGTTTGTCGTTTTCATTATATAAAAGAAGGGGCGAACATACAAAAGTTAAATATATAGTTTTGGTACAGACCCCCCTTTTTCATTCGCTTTTTCTTGTTTTTGTTCGCGCTTTGTTGGGACGGGACGTTGTTTTTTCTTTGTTTGTTGCTCTGTTGTCGCAGCGCTTGTTTCGCTTGCTGTTTCATTCGTTTCGTTTGTTGTGTCAGATTTTTTTATTTCGCGAAAAAGCCGCATCATCGATGGGAAGCTTTTAATGAGTGGACCGTATTGTTGCACCATTGGTGTAATCGTTTGAACCATGTTTAACATTTTTTGTACATTCGTTAACATCGAATCAATGTTCGGAAATGCTCCGCCAGCGCCAAGTGCCTGTGTAGGGAGTTGGCTGCCAAATAATCGCGAAAACATGCCTCCTTGTGCTTGTGGCGTCATAGGGTGTCGCCACATTGGTGGCATCGGTGAACGAGAAGATGGAAACATAAATGGATGTCGCAATGGCGTTCCTCCTTTCTTTTACATGGTGAAGCTTTGTGCTTTTTTCATCTATATTACGATATGCAGCGAAGCTCATATAGTTGAATGAACCGTTTATGTTCGTATATAATGTGTAACAGGTTTATTTTTTCACTGAATGAGAAAGAGGGTGGGAAACCGTGTTTGAACGTTTTGCGTTTCACCCGTTTATTATAGAAGCGATTCATCACTTAAAGTTTCATAAACCAACACCGATTCAAGAGCGTGTCATTCCTGCGGTGTTGCGTGGTGAAAGCGTCATCGGCCAGTCGCAAACGGGAACAGGAAAGACGCATGCTTATTTATTGCCAATCATTCAGCGCATTGATCCGCACGTTGAGGAAGTACAAGCGGTTATCACAGCGCCAACGCGCGAATTGGCGACGCAAATTTATCATGAAGTATTAAAAATTACGAAATTTTGTCCACATGATCATCGTGTGACAGCGCGTTGTTTTGTCGGTGGAACAGATAAGTTACGGGCGATGGAAAAGCTGAAAACGCAGCCGCATATTGTCATCGGGACACCTGGGCGCATTGATGATCTCGTTCGCGAACAAGCGTTATTTGTCCATACAGCTCGCATGCTTGTTGTTGATGAAGCAGATGTCATGCTTGATATGGGATTTATTACAGATGTCGATCGCGTGGCAGGACGAATGCCAGAGGATCTACAAATGCTTGTTTTTTCTGCAACGATTCCAGAAAAGTTAAAACCGTTTTTGAAAAAATATATGGAAAATCCGACTCACATTCATGTCGCTCCGAAACAAGCATCAGCACCAACGATTGATCATATTCTTATTCCGCTTCGCCACCGTGACCGTTTGCAGCTTTTGCACGATGTATTGCTTGCTTATAACCCGTATTTAGCTATTGTGTTTGTGAACACGAGAAAAACAGCCAATGAAGTAGCAAACGGTTTAATTGAAAAAGGATTAAAAGTAGGGGTGCTACATGGGGATCTAACCCCACGCGAGCGAAAAAAAATGATGAAAGCGATTCGCGATTTGCAATTTCAATATATTGTTGCGACAGACTTGGCAGCGCGCGGAATTGATATTGAAGGCGTTAGCCACGTCGTGAACTATGAGCTTCCGACAGACTTAGACTTTTACATTCATCGTGCTGGACGAACAGGACGGGCTGGCTATACAGGTATTGCCACAACGATTTACGAACAATCAGACCAACATGCGCTAGTGAAGTTAGAGAAAAAAGGAATTCGTTTTCTCCATCGCGACTTGCGTCATGGCGAATGGGTGGAGCTCGATGCATGGAACGGGCGGAAAAAAGAGAAAAAAGTTGATGAAGTGGAGCAGCTTGTCGAAAAAATAGCGAAAAAACAAAAGAAAGTAAAACCGGGATATAAGAAAAAATTGCGGGAGCAGTTGAAAAAACAAAAAGCGAAAAAGAAATAGAAAAAGAAATAAGGGAGAGAATGGCGTGTTAAAAATCGGTTCACACGTATCGATGGGCGGCAAAGAGATGTTATTAGCTGCAAGTAAAGAAGCTGTATCGTATGGAGCAAATACGTTTATGATTTATACGGGAGCACCACAAAATACAAGGCGTAAACCGATCGAAGAGCTAAACATCGACAAAGGAATTGCCCATATGAAAGAGCACGGCATTGCTGAAATTGTCGTACATGCCCCGTACATTATTAATATTGGCAATACGATAAATGCAGATACGTTTTCACTTGGCGTTTCTTTTTTACGTTCGGAAATTGAACGGACAGAAGCGATTGGTGCGAAACAGCTCGTCCTTCACCCTGGCGCGCATGTTGGAGCGGGCATTGAAGCAGGTATTGCGAAAATTATTGAAGGGCTAAATGAAGTGATTACGAATGACCAGCATGTGCAAATTGCGCTCGAAACGATGGCTGGGAAAGGATCAGAATGTGGAAGTCGCTTTGAAGAGTTGGCGAAAATCATTGACGGTGTGACCCATAATGATAAGCTGTCCATTTGTTTTGATACGTGTCATACACACGATGCAGGATACGATATTGTGAATGATTTTGACGGCGTATTAGAGCAATTTGATCGCATCATTGGACTTGATCGGCTAAAAGTATTGCATATTAATGATAGCAAAAATCCATGCGGAAGCCGAAAAGACCGTCATGAAAATATCGGCTTCGGTCATATCGGTTTTGACGCATTAAATTACATTGTGCATCATCCACAGCTCATGCATGTGCCAAAAATTTTAGAAACGCCATATGTTGGTGGGAAAGCGTCTGCGAAACCGCCATATAAATTTGAAATTGCGATGTTGCGTGCACAACAGTTTGATCCGAACGTTCGCGAAAAAATTGCTGGGTAGAAGGCTGCTAGTTGGCAGCCTTCTTACTGTATAAATTGGCGAATCAAGTCATTGGCTTGTTTAGCGAGTTGCGGCGATGTGCGGTTAGCGAGCTCCCGAATCCAATTTTTCCTCGCTTGTTCGTTAAACACATCAATCGTTTTTTCGCGCATCATTTGAATAATAATATCCGCTTCTTGTGGCGAAAGTGAAACGTTGTACTCTTTTGCATACATCATTAACTCGTTTGCCGTCATGGACTTCATTTTACGTTGGACGATTTTATGATACACATTCACGTTACATCCCTCCTTGTTTACGATATGAAAGGAAAAAAGAAGGTGTGCAAATGGTATAATGAAATAGATGAAAGGGGAGATTGGAATGAAGAGACAACATAAAAAAGAGACGATTAGCCATTTGTTGTATCGCGTTGTCATGATGACGATTGGTGCGACGCTTGCTGCATTATCAATCGAATTATTTTTAGTGCCAAATGAAATTATTGACGGCGGAGTGATTGGTATTTCCCTAATTCTTGATCACATTCTTCCAAATTATGCGTGGTTGAACTTTGCGACGCTCGTCATTTTGCTAAATGCGCCATTTATGTATTTTGGCTATAAACAAATCGGGAAAACGTTTATGCTCTCCTCGCTTTATTCCATCGTTGTTTTAGCTGTCATGGAGCGGCTGTTACACCATGTATCCCCGTTTACAACAGATTCCATTTTATCAATAGTGTTTGGTGGGGCCATTCTTGGTGCAGGTGTAGGACTTGTCATTCGCCACGGTGGCTCATTAGATGGAACAGAAATTTTAGGCATTTTAATGACGAAAAAGTTGCCGTTTTCTGTCGGGGAATTTGTGATGTTTATGAACGTTTTTATTTTTACTTGGGCAGCGTTTGTATTTGGGCCGAAACAAGCGATGTATTCGGTTTTAACGTATTATATTGCTTTTAAAACGATTGATACGGTCATTCAAGGACTAGATGAAACAAAAGCAGTTCTTATCGTATCAGATCGTTACGAAGACGTGTCAGATGCGATTTTAAATCGCCTTGGACGCGGGACGACGAAGTTGATAGGAAAAGGCGGATATACCGATGAACAGAAAGAAGTCATTTATGCCGTCGTTACGCGCTTGGAAGTGACGAAACTCAAGTCAATTGTATATGAAATTGATCCAAATGCATTCATTACAATTATGAATACACAAGAAGTGCGCGGGGCGAAATTTAAATCGGCTATTCATTAATGAAAACAAATGCGCTATACTACAGTTGAATCGGAATCATTTTGAATTAAGGTGGTCAAATGATGGAACATATTTTACGTGTTGAGAACGTCTCGTTTCGCTATGAAGATGAAGATGTTTTGCAACAGATCAATTTTCACATTCCAAAAGGCGCTTTCGTCGGTTTAGTTGGTCCGAACGGTTCAGGGAAATCGACGTTGTTAAAATGTATTTTACGGTTGTTAAAGCCGCAAACGGGACGTATTTTTTTATTTGGCACGCCAATTGAGCAGTTTAAAGATTGGCACAAAATTGGATTCGTATCCCAAAAGGCTAATAGCTTTAATACCGGATTTCCTGCTACGGTGTATGAAGTTGTAGCGAGCGGTTTAACCGGGAAGCTCGGCTTGTTTCGCCGATTAAAAAAAAGCGATGAAATGGCGGTACGTGAAGCCATTGACGCTGTTGGCATGGGCCCATTGATCAATCGGAACATTGGCGAACTTTCAGGTGGTCAACAGCAACGGGTATTTATTGCTCGTGCAATTGTGTCACAACCCGAATTTTTAATTTTAGATGAGCCGACTGTCGGGGTCGATGCGCATCATGTGCAAAGCTTTTATGACATGCTTGAACGGTTGAATAAGCAGTATCACATGACATTGCTTCTTGTTACACACGATATTGGAACGATTACGGAAAAAGTGACGCATGTAGCTTGTTTAAACAAACATTTACATTTTCACGGAAGTGTGCAACAGTTCGCACAGCTTAAAACGGAAGATTTAGCATCGTTTTACGGGCATTATCTTCATTTACTTGCTCACGATCATGCATAGAAAGGAGAGGGGATATGCTAGAGGCATTGTTTCAGTATGGGTTTTTACAAAACGCGTTTATTGTCGGCGTATTAATCGGTTTGCTAGCCCCTCTTTTAGGTGTGTTTATTGTCGTTCGCCGGCTATCGCTTATTGCCGATGCGTTAAGCCATGTCACACTCGCGGGAATTGCAGCAAGCTTATTTGTGCAAAAAAAATTTTTAACCTTTGCGACGTTCAATCCGATTTATATTGGGATGGCATTTTCCGTTGTCGGTTCGTTATTTATTGAAAAATTGCGTACGGTGTATAAACATTATCAAGAATTAGCTATTCCGATTATTTTATCCGGGGGCATTGGGCTAAGCGTTATTTTTATTTCGCTTGCAGATGGGTTTAATACAGATTTGTTTTCGTATTTATTCGGGAGCGTAAGTGCAGTTAGTCGGACGGACGTATGGACCATTAGTATTATTTTTTTCATTGTGCTCGCTGTCATTTTTTTGTTTTATAAAGAATGGTTTATTTTATCATTTGATGAAGAATATGCACAAGTATCAGGGGTAAAAGTCAAAGCGCTCCATTTTGTTTTCATTGTTTTAGTTGCGCTCGTTATTGCCGCTTCGATGCGAATTGTCGGCATTTTGCTCGTATCGTCACTTATGACGCTTCCGGTTGCAGCAAGCATTCGGATCGCGAAAGGATTTAAACAGGCGTTATGGTTGTCTGTTGCATTTGGTGAGTTCGCTGTGATTGTCGGTTTATTTCTTTCTTATTATTTAAATTTAGCTCCTGGTGGAACAATTGTATTGTTAGCTGTGTGTATATTAATTGGGGCGATTATGTGGAAAAAATGGAAGAGAGGATGACAATGCGTGAACGTTTCTGAAGCGCTACGATTAATGAAAAAAAAAGGGTTTAAGTACACAGGAAAGCGCGAGGAAATGCTTGAGTTATTTGCGAATACGGATAAATATTTAACAGCAAAAGATGTGCTCGATGTGATGAAAGAACGGTATCCGGGGCTTAGCTTTGATACAGTTTATCGCAATTTGGCGTTATTTGTTGAGCTAGGTATTTTGGAAATGACAGAACTTTCTGGAGAGAAGCGTTTTCGGTTTACGTGCAATGTGCATCATCACCATCATCATTTTATTTGTATGTCATGTGGAAAAACAAAAGAGCTTGTGACGTGTCCGATGGCTGAATTAGCGGAGGATTTGAAAGGATATGCGATTTCTGGGCATAAGTTTGAAGTGTATGGAACGTGCCCGATGTGTCAACAACAAGCTGACATGTAAGTCAGCTTGTTGTTGCAAACAATTGCTCTACTTGCTGTTTTGCTTCATGCCAATTGTATACGCGAATGACTCCTTTCGGGAGAGGACCGCGATTATATGGAGTATCAAACAAAATGACAGGGATGAGACATTGCTCAGCAATATCACAAGCGTTATCATATTTATCTTCAAAAAAGACGTCGATCTTATATTTTTTTACTGCTTCAATTTTATCATGCGAACCGACAAGCTCTATGTGATGATAATGAATACTATGTTGTTGAAACCATTTTTCTGTTATCTCATATAAGTGGCGACCACGTGCGCTAATGTAATACAATTCATGCTCGTCCTTCCAACTATTGATGACTTCTAATGCTCCATTCGCAAGAGGCGCTTCGCTATAAATGATCGGCTCATATTGTTCCATCCACTCATTTAATTTTTCTTCAGTCGTGTCTAAAAAAGGAACTAAATCGTAATCGGTAATATCATCAAGTGTTAAGTTTTTTTGAAACGATGCGTTTAAATATGGAATGAACGTACTTGGGCACGTGACTGTTCCATCGATATCAATGCCAAATCGTCGTTTGACCATGTTTGTCCATCCTCTCTCATGTGATTTCCTTGCCCATTATAACATTGACATAAAGTAACATCTATAATAATGCACCACTTATTCCATAATAATAGTGCTCCTCATTTTACGAAAGCGAGGGAATTGTCATGGCCAATAAACGTCTGCGTCGATCGTATGACAATGCAAGAGTGGATAATGTTCCAAATGTTGAACGGGATTTTATGGAAGAAACAGCAAGTGAAATCGCTGAGCCAGCTCGATTTTCGGAAAAAGAAGTGGATCGTGAAGAAAGCGGTCGCGGCGTTGGCTGGCTTGCACTTGCATTATCGGTTGTTTCTCTTTTCCTTATGCCAGTCATTATGGGAGCAGCCGGCATCATTTTTGGATTTATCGCTCAGCGTCGAGGAGCAGAAACATTAGGTGCTTGGGCGATTGGAATTGGTGCTGTTTCCATTATTTTAAGCTTTTTCGTCCGATTTTGGTAAATAAGAGGGGAAAATCCCCTCTTATTTTCGTTTTCCTTTCAGCGCATACTCTTCGACTAATTTATCAATTTCTTTTTTTAATTCTTCCACCATCGTTTCTTCTGGTACTTTACGTACAATTTTTCCGTGGCGGAATAATAAGCCTTCGCCACGCGCACCTGCAATGCCAATGTCCGCTTCGCGCGCTTCTCCTGGTCCGTTCACTGCGCAACCAAGTACAGCTACTTTAATTGGCGCTTTAATTTTTGCAATATATTCTTCGATTTCATTCGCAATGCTAATTAAGTCAATTTCGATTCGCCCGCATGTCGGACATGAAATTAATGTCGCTGCATTTGCTGCAAGACCGAACGCTTTCAACAATTCACGCGCCACTTTCACTTCTTCAACAGGATCAGCGCTAAGAGATACGCGCACCGTGTTGCCGATTCCTCTGCTTAAAATGGCGCCAAGTCCCGCCGCGCTTTTTACTGTTCCTGCAAATAACGTACCCGATTCAGTAATGCCAAGGTGAAGCGGATAGTCAAATGTGCGCGCGGCTTTTTCATATGCTTCAATCGCTAAACGAACATCGGAAGCTTTCAGGGAAACGATAATGTCTTGGAAATCAAGATCCTCTAAAATGCGAATATGATGCAAAGCGCTTTCGACCATTCCATCCGCCGTTGGATATCCGTACTTTTCCAAAATGCGTTTTTCAAGTGAGCCAGCGTTTACGCCGATGCGGATAGGTATCCCACGTTCCTTCGCTGCTTTGACGACCGCTTCTACTTTTTCTCGTTTTCCAATGTTTCCTGGGTTAATGCGAATTTTATCCGCACCGTTTTCGATCGCCTTTAAAGCAAGGCGATAGTCGAAATGAATATCAACAACGAGCGGAATATTAATGCGTTTTTTTATTTCAGCAATCGCGTTTGCTGCTCTTTCATCAGGGCAAGCGACGCGAACGATCTGGCATCCAGCTTCTTCAAGTCGATGTATTTGAGCAACGGTTGCATCTACATCATGTGTTTTTGTTGTCGTCATACTTTGAATGACGACTTCGTTGTTCCCGCCAATCGTAATGTTTCCAACGCGAACGGGACGGGTTTTCGAACGATGAATGATTTCACTCACGCGTCAATCGCTCCTTTAACGTATTGATCAAATCATTTTTTATTGTAGCAATGTTTCTTATTTGTTGACAATGTTTTTGCTATTTCTATTTATAGAGCGGAATACGATATGTTTTACCGATTTGAAGTGATTGAGCGTTTACATGTGGATTCAACGTTTGAAAATCGTCAATCAGCCGATCGATCGACACCGGCAATTTTCCGTTCATTTCGCGTTCGACGATAGAAAGGAGCGTATCGCCTCGTTGAACAGTTACTTCACGATATGGCAGCTCATTTGTTTGCTCGATTGTTTTTTTGACGCTAGCTGTATAAATGGTTCCTTTTGTTACATCGTGATATGCAATCGCACATATGGCAATAAGGACGAGAAAGAGGAAAACTTTTTTCATGACATTCCCCCGCTTTGTACTTCTTTCCTAATCCATATGGCTTGTCCAAGAAATATATGCTTAAAAATTACATTTCCTTTACATTGCTTTACACTTCTTTAACATGGTATTGATATTATTTTGGTATTCTTTGTCTGTATTTGTCGAAGGGGGGACGTGCTGTGCGTGCACAAATAAAACAGCAATTACTATCCATGCGAAGGTATGGAAGAAGCTCTATAGTACACAAGAACCCCGTGGCTTTAGCCATCGGGAGGTTCAGGGCAGCATTCAAATTAATCGAGTAGGAGGAGGTTAATCACCTCCTCCTACTCGATTGGAAGGAAGTTCTTTGATCGACACGAACAAAATCGTTACAGAAACAAACCAGTCTAAAGCGACAGCATAAGGAACGACAATTTGCAACGCTTCCATCATAGTAAAAAAGATCGTTGTTAGTGTGATGGAGTAAGCCGATATGCTCCACATATGGCGATACGTTCCACGCTTATTTAACGTCTCGCGGAAAATCAGACCGATGAACGCAAGGACAGTCACGTAAAGAAACTTGCTCGTACATGTGAAAAAGTATAAAACGAGAAACGATAGCGAAATGACAATAGGAAGCAACGATTGAAGCGTTCGAGTAAACGCATATACGTCTTCGTTTGTAAAACGATCTACTTGCATCATAGCATATGGATAGGCTTGAACATGTCCATTGGCGACAAGGACAATTTCCTCTTTCAAAAAGGCAACAGCGTTTGTGTAACGCTCTGCATCATCCGTTGTGAGCGTTCCTGTACTATCAAACAAAATCGTTACATTCGGATAAGTGAGCTCGATTGGTTCATTTTCATTTGATGTCAATGTTCCATCGACGACTTCAAATGGCGGGAGATCTTCTTTTAATAGTTGGTTGGTTGAGCCGATCATTTTGTTTATGCTCATCGTGAAGTAAATGGCCATCGGCAACGTTGCAATAAGCGATAAAAAAAACACGTAGCTAATCGCCTTTCCAATCGGATGAAAGCGAAAGCGAGCGATATGTACAGGAGAATAAAGACTTTGTAACAATCGTTTCCACATCATCATCACATCCTTTACAAAGCATCATTTCTCATTCTACTTCTTTTTATGTTTGCTGCACAACCATTTTGTCTCACACGTTTCATGTGTTGACGATCTTCACCTTTTTTGCTAGAATTACCATCGGATAAATTGGACCCTTAGCTCAGCTGGTTAGAGCGGACGGCTCATAACCGTCTGGTCGCAGGTTCGAGTCCTGCAGGGTCCATTTGCCTCGCTGAGTCAATCAGCGAGTTTTTTTTTGCAAATAATTTGAAACATTCGATTCATTTTGGTACTCTTAAAGTAGGTTCACTTATGAAACTTTTCTGTTTCTTAATCTGATTTATCGGTTTCATTAGTGGACGATTACATAATATAATTTAAGGAGGAATGAAGCATGGCATTTGAATTACCACAATTGCCTTATGCGTACGATGCGTTAGAGCCACATATTGACAAAGAAACGATGAACATTCATCACACAAAACATCATAACGCGTACGTAACTAACTTAAACGCAGCACTCGAAGGTCATCCAGAATTACAAAACAAAACGATTGAAGAACTGATGGCTAATTTAGACGCAGTGCCTGAAAACGTTCGCACAGCTGTTCGCAACAACGGAGGAGGACATGCGAACCACTCGCTCTTTTGGACCATTCTTTCACCAAATGGCGGTGGCGAACCGACAGGGGAATTAGCGGAAGCAATTAACAGCACATTTGGTAGCTTCGAAAAATTTAAAGAAGAATTTTCAAAAGCAGCAGCAACACGTTTCGGCTCTGGTTGGGCGTGGCTTGTTGTTCATAACGGTCAACTTGAAGTAACAAGCACACCAAACCAAGATACACCATTAATGGAAGGAAAAACACCAATTTTAGGATTAGACGTATGGGAGCATGCGTACTACTTAAAATATCAAAACCGTCGTCCGGATTATATTGCAGCATTTTGGAATGTTGTAAACTGGGACGAAGTTGCAAAACGTTACGCAGCAGCGAAATAACAAAAAAGAGCTCGACAAAATTTGTCGAGCTCTTTTTGTATATCGCTGTAAAAGAGTAGGCAAACTACTTGTCAAGAAAGGGAGTTTGCCTATGAACAGATGGAAACGAATGATGGCGCATATTCGCACGCATCAACAATTATTTTTATTATTAACTATTGGCGGATTGTATTCGCTTAGCATTGCTTTGTCGAATACGTTTGTGAACGTATACGTTTGGAAAAAAGCAAATAGTTTCCATGCGTTAGGTGTGTACAATTTAGCTATTGTGACATGGCAGCCACTTGCATTTATTGTTGCTGGACAAATCGCGAAAAAGATTGATCGTGTCATCGTTTTGCGAGTGGGCGTCACGTTTCTAGCGCTCTTTTTTTTAGTTGTATTATTTAGCGGGGATCGAGCGATGAACCATTTATTTTTACTTGGCGGATTGCTCGGTATTGGCTATGGGTTTTATTGGTTAGCATTTAACGTATTAACGTTTGAAATTACAGAGCCAGATACGCGCGATTTATTTAACGGGCTGCTTGGGGCGATGACGTCCGTTGCAGGAATGATCGGCCCCCCAATTGCTGGATGGGTCATCGCTTCAAGTGAGAAGTTTACGGGGTATATGGCGATTTTTTTAGCTTCTCTATGTTTGTTTATCGCTGCCGTGATCCTCAGCTTTTTCTTACACCGAAGAAGTTCATCAGGACGATTTGCGCTTCGTTCAGTATACGATGAACGAAAGAAAAATAAAAATTGGAAAATGATTACAAACGCCCACTTTTTTCAAGGATTTCGGGAAGGAACATTTGTGTTTATCGTTTCTATTTTCTTATTTATGGAAACAGGAACAGAAAAAGCACTTGGCGTATTCGGTTTCGTCAATGCGGTCGTTTCGTTTATTACGTATTCGCTTGCCTCTAAATATATAAAGCAACGCTGGCGACTGCATGCCATTTTATTTGGTGGCGTGCTATTGTATGCTTCTGTATTTTTGCTCGTGTTCGATTTATCCTACTTCAAACTGATCGTATACGGTGCGCTTATTGCTGTTGGTTATCCGATTTTGCTTGTCCCATATTTGTCGTTTACATTTGACGTCATTGGACAAAGCAATCGTGCAAAGGAGTGGCGCATTGAATATATTGTGATGAGAGAATTATTTTTGAACGGTGGCCGTGCAACGTCTGTCTTGTTGTTTTTATTAGCCATTACGTTATTTGATGCAAAAGAGGCGATTCCATTATTAATGTTAATTGTCGGAGCCGGTTATTTCATTATTTATTTTTTTGTGCGTCGCATTCGACTTTCTATGTAGAAATTTGCGAGCATTTCTTTTACAATGAGGAAGGAGCAAGTAAAGGAGGTGCTCGCTCGTTTTGAGACAACTACAACATGCTCAAAAAGCGAAAAAAAAGAAAAAAAGAATGCAGTTGCCGTTTCGCTTAAATGTGCTATTTTTTATTGTGTTTTTACTGTTTTCCGCGCTTATTTTACGATTGGGCGTCATTCAAATTGTTTACGGTGAACAATATCGAAAAGAAGTTGAGCGGACAGAAAACGTAATAGTCAACACGCCAGCACCGCGCGGGAAAATTTATGACCGAAACTATCAAGTTGTCGTCGATAACGAACCGCTTCATGCGATCACGTATACACGTACGCAAACAACCAAGCCGTCAGAAATGATTGCGATAGCGAAAAAGTTAGCAACATACATTGAAAAGCCGGCAGATCGGGTGACAGAACGAGATATAAAAGACTATTGGATTTTGACTAATGAAGAAAAAGCGAAAGAAAAAATTACAGAAAAAGAATGGAAGCAGTTTCGCGCTAAAAAATTAACAGATAAAGATATTTACCAACTACAACTCGAACGCATTACAGAAGAAGATGTAAAAACGATTAAAGAACGTGAACTTGAAGTTGTTGCGATTTTTCGGGAAATGAATAGTGGATACGCTTTAACGCCGCAAATGATAAAAAATGAAGGAGTAACGGACGAAGAATATGCGGTTGTTAGCGAACATTTAGAAGAGTTACCGGGCGTAGATGTGACGACCGATTGGAACCGCCATTATGCATATGGCGATACATTTCGCACGGTGCTTGGAAATATTACATCGTCAGAGGAAGGGCTGCCGCGTGAGAAGCTTGACTATTATTTAGCGCGCGATTACAGCCGAAATGACCGCGTCGGAAAAAGTTACATTGAAGCTCAATATGAAGATGTGTTGCGCGGACAAAAAGCAAAAATAAAAAATGTGACCGATAAAGCGGGGAATATTATTGAAACGATTGAAATATCGCAAGGACAACGCGGGAAAGACATCGTTTTAACGATCGATATGGAGCTACAAAAACGCGTCGAGCAAATTATTGAAGAAGAATTAACGACAATGAAGCGGCGCGGTGGAACCGAATTGCTTGATCGCGCTTTTGTTGTCATGATGGACCCGAATACGGGGGAAATTTTATCGTTAGCAGGGAGACTGTATACACGTGATGAGAATGGGAAAGCAGTGTTCAAAGATTATGCCCTTGGAACAATCACATCTGCTTATGCGATGGGATCAGCAGTGAAAGGTGCTACTGTTTTAACCGGTTTTCAAACCGGCGTCATTCGACCTGGTACAGTGCTTATTGATGAGCCGTTATATATTAAAGGAACCAAGACGAAAAAATCGCATAGCGGTATTCGTCCTGGACCGATGAACGATTTAAAAGCGCTTGAAATGTCGTCAAACGTTTATATGTTTAAAACAGCTATTGCGATCGCAGGTTCTACATATCGTCCGCATCAACCGTTGCCGATTAAAAAAGAAGCGTTTTCGATTATGCGGCGATATTTTAATCAGTTCGGTTTAGGTGTGAAAACAGGGATTGATTTGCCAGGGGAAATTATCGGGTGGCCTGGACAAAGTACGCTTCCTGGTCACTTGCTTGATTTAGCGATTGGACAGTTTGACGTATATACGCCAATCCAAATGGCGCAATACGTTTCAACGATTGCCAACGGAGGATATCGCATTCAGCCACATGTCGTAAAAGAAATTCGTGAACCAATTAGCGAAAAAAATCAAATCGGAAACGTTATTTATTCGTTTGAGCCGAAAGTGTTAAATCGGATTGATATGAAAACAGAGTATATTGAGCGTGTACGAGAAGGATTTTATCGCGTCATGCACGGTTCGCACGGAACAGCGCGGGCATTTTTTGCGAATGCTCCGTATGATCCAGCAGGAAAAACAGGAACAGCACAGGCGTTTTATGATGGACCAATCAAATCGAAACGAATGACATCGACGTACAATTTGACGCTAGTTGGTTTCGCACCTTACAACAACCCAGAAGTTGCATTTGCTGTCGTCGTGCCGTGGGTATATCAAAATCCGCGAAACCATTATCCGATTAATAACTACATCGGAAGAAAAATTTTAGATGCATATTTCGACTTAAAAGCGCAGCGTCAATCAAATGAGCAGACCCCTACTGAACCGTTGAATAATGATGAACAAACAATGGAAAGATAGAAGAAAGCGAATTTACAAAAGCTTAACATTCGTTTAAAACGAATTTAATACGTTTCCATTATTCTATAACTCGTGGGACAAAAATTAATGAAAAAAGTAGGGGGAAATCAAAAGATGAAGAAAAACAAATGGTTTGCACTCGCAAGTGTAACAAGCGCTGTATTAGCATTTACAACTGCTTGTGGCGGTGGCGCTCAACAAGGCGGCGAAAATGGTGGAGAAGCATCAAGTGGTAACGTTGTTGTTGATGGATCATCGACAGTTTACCCAATTTTAGAAGCAGCCGCTGAAGCGTATGCGGGTGAAAAACCAGATGTACAAGTATCTGTTGGTTTGTCCGGAACAGGTGGCGGATTTGAAAAGTTTACAAAAGGGGAAACAGACTTTTCAACCGCTTCTCGTCCAATTAAAGATGAAGAAAAGAAAGCTGCTGAACAAAACGGCATTCAATTTGAAGAGTTCAAAATTGCATTCGATGGACTTTCTATTTTAGTGCATAAAGATAACGACTGGGTCGATTATTTAACAGTCGATGAGCTAAAGAAAATTTTCACATCAGGTGCAGTAAGCGGTGATGACAAAGTAAAATGGTCAGACATTCGCCCAGAGTGGCCAAATGAAGAAATTAAATTGTTCTCGCCAGGACATGACTCTGGTACATTTGATTATTTCGATGAAGTCATTTTAGATGGACAACCGTTAAACAAAACAGCGCAATTATCTGAAGATGATAACGTCCTTGTTCAAGGAATTTCGGGCGACAAAAACGCTCTCGGTTACTTCGGATTTGCGTATTACATCGAAAATAAAGATAAATTAAAAGCTGTACCAATTGATAATGGAAACGGTCCGGTTGAACCAACGCATGAAACGATCCAAAGTGGCGAATATGCACCACTTTCTCGCCCGTTATTTGTCTATGCGAATACAAAATCATTAAAAGAAAAATCTCAGGTATATGATTTTGCGAAATTCTTATTAGAAAACGGTGCAGAATTTGCTGAAGAAGTTGGTTACGTAGCGCTTCCAGAAGAACAATATCAAGAGCAACTGAAAAGGCTTGAAGGATTGAGATAACAAAACGTAAAAATGAGAAGCGACAACATCGTTGCTTCTCATCTTGTCATGAAATTGGAAAGGGGTTTTCATATTATGGCGATGACAGATGGGAATCGTTCATATTCTGTCCGTGAAATGATTAAAGAAAATAAGAAAAAACAAAGCGGACAACAGTTTGTTGAATGGTTAATGCCAAAATTGTTACTATTGACAGCAACAATTTCTATTTTAACGACAATCGGTATTTTACTTACATTGTTATTTGAAACGTTTATTTTCTTTGAACGAGTGTCTATTGTTGAATTTTTAACGAGCAAAGAATGGCTTCCGTGGGATGAAAAAACGGGCTCGTTTGGTATTGCACCACTTGTTACAGGAACGCTGTTAACAACAGCGATTGCGATGATTGTTGCGATTCCAATCGGTTTAGCTTCAGCGATTTACTTGAGTGAGTATGCGTCTGAAAAAACAAGAAAAGTATTAAAACCGACATTAGAAGTGTTGGCGGGAATTCCAACGATTGTGTACGGATTTTTCGCATTAACGTTCGTCACACCTCTTTTACAAAAGATCATTCCAGATCTCGGGATTTTTAACGCGTTAAGCCCAGGAATTGTCATGGGAATTATGATTATTCCAATGGTTGCTTCTTTATCTGAAGATGCAATGAGTTCCGTACCAAACTCCATTCGTGAAGGAGCGCTCGCTCTCGGATCAACAAAGTTAGAAGTGGCGTTAAAAGTCGTCCTTCCTGCAGCGACGTCAGGTATTGCGGCATCGTTTATGCTGGCAATTTCTCGTGCTGTCGGTGAGACGATGATTGTAGCAGTAGCGGGTGGTTCGTCTCCAGTCTTTACGTTTGATGTGACAAAATCGATTCAAACGTTAACAGCATACATTGTTCAAGTGACAACGGGAGATGCTGGATATGGAACAACAGTTTATTACAGCATTTATGCGGTCGGGATGACGTTATTCGTGTTCACATTAGCCATGAACTTACTCGCGCAATACATTTCTCGTCGCTTTAGGGAGGAGTATTAATCATGGAAAAATTAATTGATAAACAACGTGTCGTTCAACATATGAACGGTCGCCTGTTGCGCAACAACGTGTTAAAATTTTTATTTTTTCTAGCTACGTTATTTGGATTAATTGTTCTCGTCGTCCTTCTATATCGGATATTCACTCAAGCAATTGGCTGGCTAAATATCGACTTTTTAAATAGCTTTCCATCTCGTCGGCCAGAGAACGCAGGAATTAAAGCAGGATTGGTCGGCTCATTATGGCTTATGGTCATCGTTGCGCCTGTTTCGCTCATTCTTGGAGTCGGAACAGCGATTTATTTAGAGGAATATGCGAAAAAAAATCGCTTTACAGATTTTATTCAAACGAACATTTCGAACTTAGCTGGTGTTCCATCTATCGTATTCGGTTTGCTCGGTTTGACGATTTTCGTTCGTGAACTTAATTTAGGTCGTAGCATTATGGCTGCAGGATTAACGATGAGCTTGCTCGTTTTACCTGTCATCGTCGTTGCGGCACAAGAGGCGATTCGCGCCGTGCCAAATCAATTACGGGAAGCATCGTATGGTATGGGAGCAACAAAATGGCAAACGATTTATCGCATCGTTCTCCCAGCTGCGATTCCTGGTATTTTGACAGGCAGCATTTTAGCTTTATCCCGTGCAATCGGTGAAACAGCACCGCTTGTCGTTTTAGGTATTCCGACGTTTTTAGCTTATTTGCCACGTGGTATTTTTGATACATTTACTGTTATGCCGATGCAAATTTACAACTGGACGTCACGCCCACAAGCTGACTTTCAACATGTAGCAGCAGCGGGAATTGTCGTGTTGCTCGTTGTGTTAATCTTTATGAACTCGATTGCTATTTTCATTCGCAACAAGTTTCAAAAACGTTATTAATTGCGCGTTGAAAGGGGAACTTATTAATGGAATTAACAGTTGTGAAAGAACGTAAAAATAAACAGTCTGAAGAACAAAGAGAAAGAAATGTTGTGTATCGGACAAAAAACTTAAACTTATGGTACGGCGAACATCATGCGTTAAAAAATATTGACTTAGATATTTATGAAAATGAAGTAACAGCAATTATCGGTCCGTCAGGTTGTGGAAAATCGACATATATTAAAACGTTAAACCGAATGATTGAACTTGTACCGAATGTACGTACATCTGGAGAAATTACGTATCGCGGTCGCAATATTTTTGATAAATCGTATCGTGTGGAAGAATTGCGTACACAAGTCGGCATGGTATTCCAAAAGCCGAATCCGTTCCCGAAATCGATTTATGACAACGTTGCATACGGCCCGCGCATTCACGGCATTCGCGACAAGAAAATTTTAGATGAAATCGTTGAAAAAAGTTTGCGCGGTGCAGCGATTTGGGACGAAGTAAAGGATCGCTTGCATACGAACGCATACGGATTATCGGGCGGACAACAACAACGTTTATGTATTGCGCGCTGTTTAGCGATTGAACCAGATGTCATTTTAATGGATGAACCAACATCTGCGCTTGACCCAATTTCTACATTAAAAGTAGAAGAACTTGTACAGGAGTTAAAGAAAAATTACAGCATTATTATCGTTACACATAACATGCAACAAGCTGCTCGTATTTCTGATAAAACAGCCTTTTTCTTAAACGGTGAAGTGATCGAGTATAGCGATACAGATAAGTTATTCTCCAATCCAGACGATAAACGAACAGAAGATTACATTACAGGTCGATTCGGATAAAAAATCGTGCGGGTACGCTCGCACGATTTTTTCAAAATGATAAAAAGGGGGAGTGAATATGGCTGTACGTGAAAAATTTGATTACGATTTACAAACGTTGCGCGACCAATTATTGCAGCTCGGAAGTCTTGCAGAAATCGCGTTAACTCAATCATTTGAAGCGTTAAAAACAAAAAATAACGATTTAGCATTACAAGTGCTTGAAAATGATGCAAAAATAGATTTGCTTGACGAAGAGATTAACGACTTTGCCATTTTATTAATTGCGAAGCAACAACCGGTCGCAATTGATTTACGCCGAATTATTGTCGCAATTAAAATCGCAACAGATGTCGAGCGCATGGCGGACTTTGCAGTCAATATTGCAAAATCAGCCATTCGAATCGGTGAACAGCCGTTTGTCATCTCATTAAATAAGTTAGAAAAAATGCATGAAATTGCTGTAAATATGCTTTCATTAACATTAAAGGCATATTATGAAGAAGATGTCGTTGCGGCTAAAAAAGTGGCCGATATGGACGATGAGGTCGATCGTCTATATGGCGAAACAATTCGGGAATTGCTTGAGCGAACAAAAGCTTATCCAGATGCGATGTCGCAAATTACGCAACTATCATTTACGGCTCGCTACATTGAACGCATTGCAGATCACGCGACAAACATCGCTGAGAACGTATTTTATTTAGTAAAGGGAAAACATTACGATTTAAACGACTAAATAAAAAGGATGCCCGGTTGCGGACATCCTTATTTTGTTATTTTTCGAGCAATTTGTTCATAGGACATGTCGCTTGTTACGACGTATGTGCCGGGGCGTACAGCGCGCGTCAATTGATGTGTATCGAGATATGTTAAAAATGATTGCGCGTCATCAATAATATGCGCTTGTTCAAGTCGATTGGCAATGTCACGGCTTGCTTCCCCTTTTGCGATTGTCAACGTATAAATGTACGTTTCTTTTTGAGATGGTGTTGTTTTTTCTTTTTTTAGTTTTTCTAGCGCGTCAGCAAGTTGATTTCGTTCTGCAACGAGCTGTTCATATTGTTGCTGGCTGATGGCATCATTTTGTTTTTGTTTATCATTTGTATAATGAACGATCGCTAGTATGGTTGTAGCAAATAATATTCCAGCCGCAAATGCACGTGTTGTTCTTCTCATCGTTCATTCCTCGCGATCATGATATTCACTTCATCTATCGGCATGTTGAGCTTATGGGCAATTTGCTCTTTCGTCCATCCTTGTTTATGTAGACTCCATATTTGTTCCTCTTTTGAAAATGGCTCCATTCCAACAAGTAATTCTTCTTCAACCGCTTTCACGCGCTTTTTTATTTCATATAATTGTTGCATCGTAGATAACGTCAGCTGTTCTATTTGTTCTTCTACTTCTTTCACGCGGTCTTTTTGAAAGAAAGAAAGAAGCAATAATATAACTGCAAAAGAAACGAGCCCAATAAATGTATATTCGATCATGTTTATCACCCCATTTTATTATACATAGGAATGTAGCTGTCATACATCATTTTCATGGAAAATCGACAATTTTCATATATTTGTCCGCATGTAACTGTCGATTTACCAAAGCTAGATGAACCAACGCTGACGATTTATTCCCAAGCGACAAATGCTCAAAAAGCGAAGGAATATACGAAATACTATATAAAGAAAATTCGGCAATATCAAAACGTATAAAATTCATATGGAAATTGTTTAAGAAAAATGATATCATGGAAAGGTGTGATTACAATACTTTTGTTTGGAGGGAAAGAACGATGCGTGTAAATATTACGTTAGCATGCACAGAATGCGGCGAACGCAACTATATTTCAACAAAAAACAAGCGCAATAATCCAGAGCGTCTTGAATTGAAAAAATATTGCCCACGTGACAAAAAAGCAACACTTCATCGTGAAACAAAGTAAGCAGTAGGAACTTTTTTCCTGCTGCTTACTTTTTTATGAAGAGGGGGAAGGATAATGGATAAGAAACAATTGCGCCAACAAATGAAACAACTCATCTTACATATGCCAACAGAAGAACGCAAGAAAAAGGAAAACGTGATTCACGACATATTATTTCAACAACATTGTTGGCAAAAGGCACATGTAATCGGTATTACGATGTCGCGACAAATTGAAGTGGATACGATCGCTATTATTGAGCGGGCATGGCAAGAAGGGAAAGGAGTCGCAATCCCGAGGTGCGACGTAGCAACGGGGCAAATGACGTTTCGAGAGATTCGTTCTTTTCAACAAACGGAACGCTCTTTTTTTGACTTATATGAACCAATTGTTGAAGAAACGAAAGAAGTACAAAAACATGAAATGGAATTGTTATTTGTACCTGGACTCGCTTTTGATCGCCACGGTTATCGTCTTGGCTACGGTGGGGGATACTATGATCGTTATTTGGGCGATTTTCCGAACGATACAATTTCTCTGGCATATGATTGTCAAATCGTTTCTATGTTGCCGACTGAACAACACGATATCCCTGTCCAAATGATCATCACGAATGAAGGAATCGTTGTTTGTGAAAGCGAATAACAAAACAGTATAAACGCTTTCATGTCATACAGGAGAAAAAATTAACAAAATGTTAATAATTCATGCATTATAAGCTTTGTGAAACAGTGTACAATGTAAGTATGAAACAGATAAACAATGCACATATTGTAAAATGATATATACGAAAGGTGGAAGAAAAATGCCAAATAAAGTGAATCGTGTTGTTTTAGTTGGAACAGGTTTTGTTGGTTCAAGTTATGCTTTTGCCCTTTTAAACCAAGGAGTGACAGAAGAACTTGTTCTCATTGATATTAATAAAGAAAAATCAGAAGGAGATGCGATGGACTTAAACCATGGGATGCCATTTGCTCCATCGCCAACAAAAATTTGGTTTGGCAATTACGAAGATTGCAAAGATGCAGATCTTGTTGTGTTAACGGCAGGGGCAAATCAAAAACCAGGGGAAACACGATTAGATTTAGTGGAAAAAAACACAAAAATCTTTAAAAATATTATTGATCAAGTGATGGCAAGCGGATTCAATGGCATTTTCCTTGTTGCGACAAATCCGGTTGACATTTTAACATATGCGACATGGAAGTTTTCAGGGTTACCAAAGGAGCGTGTCATCGGTTCAGGTACAATTTTAGACACAGCGCGCTTCCGTTATTTGTTAGGTGAATATTTTCATGTCGATGCACGTAACGTACATGCTTATATTATTGGTGAACATGGCGATACAGAGTTACCTGTTTGGAGTCATGCATTTATTGGTTGCCGCCCAATTGCTGATATGATGAAGGAAAAGCAACAATATAAACAAGAAGATTTAGATGAAATTTTCGTTAACGTGCGCGATGCGGCATATCAAATTATCGAACGAAAAGGGGCAACATATTACGGCATAGCTATGGGCCTTGTTCGTTTAACAAAAGCCATTTTGCAAAACGAAAATAGCGTCCTGACTGTATCGGCTTATTTAGAAGGACAATATGGTCAAAACGATATTTATATTGGCGTACCAGCAATCGTAAACCGAAACGGTATTCGTGAAGTTGTTGAATTGCAGTTGAATGAGGAAGAAAAAGAAAAATTTACTCATTCTGCAACGGTGTTAAAAGATGTGATGAAACGCGTTGGCTTACAATAGGTTGTCTCATTCCGAGGCAACCTTTTTATAATTATCGCAAGAAAAGGGAACGGTAAAAATAAGGGGTGATTATATTGAATGGAAAAACATTGATTGTTACCTTAGTGGTTGGGCTTATTCTTTATCGATTTCGTTATCGGCTATTAAACGAAGTATTGAAACGAGAAGCGATTCAAAAGCGAGCGGTGCAATGGGGAATGTCTATTCCGTTTATTCGCCATCGTCTTGTGCCGACATTGTTTTTACAAAAGCACAAATAGTTGCGCTTTGTAAAAGAGTGTGGTAAAAGAAGGGTATGATAGTGAAGGGAGAGGAAAGGTTGAGCATTCGCTTTGATTTTGTATATTGGCAAATGATGTTTCAACTTTTGCAAGCGAACTATGAAATCGTTTATTTATCGCCTGATGAACGAGAAGTTTGGCTACAGTCCACGCGCATGCGAAAAGCACCGCTTATTCGTCTCGTCCGCGCTGATATTGATTGGAGCATCTCGCTAAAAAATAATATGCAACAGGCGCTAATTGCTATTGATGAATGGCGGAGGCGGCAATTTCGTCGTCAACTTGAAGTTGTCAACATCTATGTGATGATGTATCCACCAGTTGACGATTGGGAACTGTACGTTCATCATTCGCTAACAACGGAACGAGTACATATGCAAACATTTGTTATGCACGCAAACAATATGCATTCGATTCTCCATGAACTAAGTACATCGTTTCAACAACCATTAAAAGTATATGTACCTGACGATTCCCCCATTTTACAACATGAATTACAAACATTTAAGCAGCACGTTTTATCGTTTGCTGAGCGAGTGTATGAAAACGAACGGCGCATATTTGAGCGCGGTAAGGCGAGATGGACATACGTATTTATTGCTTTGCAAGTCATCATGTTTTTCATTTTAGAATGGAATGGCGGAAGTACAAATACGTTGACGCTCATTCAATACGGTGCGAAATTTAACCCGCTTATTTTACAAGGAGAATGGTGGCGTTTTTTTACACCAATCGTTTTACATATTGGTTTTTTACATTTGTTAATGAATACGTTTGCATTATATTACTTAGGGCCATTAGTTGAAAAATTGTACGGTTCTTTTCGCTTTTTATTGATTTATATTTTTGCCGGTTTTGCAGGATCACTTGCTAGTTTTTTATTTTCACCGTCTGTATCCGCTGGGGCGTCCGGGGCAATTTTCGGATGTTTCGGTGCCTTGCTGTATTTTGGTAAAGTGCATCCACACTTATTTTTTCGGACGATTGGAATGAATGTGTTAACAGTTATCGGGATCAATTTGGCGTTTGGATTCGTTGTCCCAAATATCGATAATGCTGGCCATATTGGCGGTTTAATAGGCGGATTTTTAGCAGCAAGTGTTGTTCATCTCCCGAGAGAGCGTCGTCGTCCTGGACAATGGTTTGCGGCTTTATTGACGGCGGTCGTGACGGTCGTCTGTTTATATATCGGTTTTCAACGAACGCCAGCCGATCAAGCTCAGCTCGTTCTTGCGCTGTCCAAACAATACATTGATGAGCAGAAATATGAAGAGGCAGAGCATATGTTAGCGACGATTAGTGAACAAGATGCCCGAGCCGATCAAGCGGATTTTTTACGTGCGTATATTCGCATTCAACAAAAAGATTACGATGCAGCGAAACGATATTTATATGATGCACTTGAAAAAAACGATCGCTTTCATGAAGCGCTTTACTATTTAGCGTTATTGTATGCGGAAGAAAAAAATTACGAACAAGCAAAACAAGCGGTGAAACGTGCGTTACAGCTCAATCCAAACGATGAACAATATAAACGGTTACTGCGCGAGCTCGAGCAGTTGCTTTAATATGACGAGCTCTCCATCTGCTGTTTCAGTAACGACAAATAACTTGCTGTAATGTTTGTGAATTAAAATAAGTGGAACGGTGCTGCCGATTGGTGATTCAATGGAACCGTTCTGTTTTTTTATGCCTAAAAAATAGTTTTTGTATAACCCTTCCCATAAATTCCCGATCATCACTTCCGTTTGCTTTGTTGTTAAATCCATAAATGGCTGTTCATTATATTGAACAAGCTCCGTTAAATATAAATGATAATAATCATCTTTTGGCAATATATCGCCCATTTGTTTTGCCGGTTTATTTACAATCGTTTCTGTTTGTTTATTTAATGTGTTTGCCCATCTTTTTTGCTCGCTAGTTGTCGCCTTGCGAAACGATTGAAATGATGTGAAAGACGAGTCGATAACGTACAATACATCCCCGCTCATTTTTTGACTGCTTCGAATATCATTGCCGTTATGCAACTCTCCTTGATGATAAGAAATGGCTTGAAATAATCGACTTCCTATTTGCTCAACATGTTGTTTTTGAGTAAGGCTTTTTCCGTTTTCTTTCCATTTTGATTGCATAGAAATAAGTCGCCCGTTAGCAAATAGCAAAGAAATATCTTGTCGTAAGTAAGCGGTTCGATCAAGCGATGAGGTAACGATCCAGTCGACGACATAGCGTGTTTCTTTCTTTTTTGGTTGCAACAATAATTTCGTTTGAGTATCTGTAAAGCGAACGGTTGGATCAATAGGAAAAAACATAATCGTCTCACGGGCTGGTTTCCCAAACATTTGGACGATGACGACAAATGCAAATAGCCATATGAATAGCAATAATAGACGTTTCATTTCATTCCCCCGGTCAAGCTTACATTTGTAAAAATGTATGTGCATATGACAGGAAATATGTATGAATACATTTACATGTGTCAAAGATGAATGGTAATGAATGTAAGGTAGGTGATTGGAGTGGAACGAGTATCTTCACGTCTTTCAGAAAACGTTTCATATATGAAGGAAAAGCTTGGAGTAGGGAAAAGTTTTGACGTCATTTACTTAGACGTGCATTATGCTGGAAAAGACATGGCGTTATTTATGATTGACGGATTTGTGAAAGATGACATTCTTCATTATTTAATGAAATTATTATCTGAGCTACCAAATGGCACATTAGATGAACAACCGTTAGATAAATTATTAAAAACGCATCTTCCGTATGTAGAGTTGGATCAAACAGATGATTTCGAACGGGTAATTGATGGTGTGTTGGCAGGGCCGACCGCTTTGTTCGTTGACGGAATGGCAAAAGCGATTTTAATTGATGCACGCACATATCCTGTGCGCGGGCCTCAAGAGCCAGATATGGAGCGTGTTGTTCGAGGTGCACGCGATGGATATGTGGAAACGATTGTATTTAACACAGCGCTCACAAGACGGCGCGTGCGAGATCGTTCATTACGAATGGAATATATGCAAATTGGTCGCCGTTCAAAAACGGATGTCTGTGTTTGTTATATTGAAGATATTGCGAATTCACACATTGTGGAAGAAGTGAAACAGTCATTAGCCAAAATTGATACAGACGGCTTGCCAATGGGGGAAAAAACGGTAGAAGAATTTATTTCAGGCAGGCACTTCAACCCATATCCTGTCGTTCGTTATACAGAAAGGCCAGATACGGCTGCAGCTCATTTATATGAAGGACATGTTCTCATTTTTGTCGATGGGTCTCCGAGCGTGTTAATTACACCTGCAACATTTTGGCATCATCTGCAGCATGCAGAAGAATATAGAAATAAACCAATTGTTGGTGCATATTTGCGCTTTGTTCGGTTTCTTGCGGTATGGCTATCGATTTTTTTATTACCGCTTTGGTATATGTGGATGAAAACACCAGAGCTCGTGCCACATGCATTATCGTTTGTCGCAAAATCAACGGAAGGGAATGTTCCGTTGTTTGGACAAATTTTACTGATCGAATTTGGATTAGATATGTTGCGGATGGCAGCTATTCACACCCCATCTGCCTTAGCGACAGCGCTTGGACTTGTTGCAGCATTGATGATTGGTGGAATTGCGGTTGAGGTTGGCTTATTTTCTAACGAAGTCATTTTATATTTTGCGATGGCGACGATCGGGACGTTTGCGACACCGAGTTATGAGCTAGGACTAGCCAATCGGCTCGTTCGCCTCGCTTTGCTCGTTGTTACAGCATTATTTGGTGTCATTGGCTACGTTGTTGGTATTACTGCATGGTTAGTTATGCTTGCTCGCATGCAATCGTTTGGCGTCCCATATTTATGGCCGTTTATTCCATTTTCATATCGCGGGATGCGCGATGTGCTCATCCGTTCCCCAATTCCGTTAAAAAATCGACGACCGACTGTCTTGCATCCGAAAGATCCGGATCGATAAAATGTGAAAAATATAGCAAAGTCATTGTTCAGTTCTTGACGCCCTTTTGTTTTCTTTATACATTTAGAATATGAAGATTGAAAACGCTTATACACGATAGGTGAAGAAAATGAAATCTGTATATGATGTACAACAGTTATTAAAAAAATATGGAACGATTATTTACGTCGGTGACCGTCTCGCTGATTTAGAATTGATGGAAGACGAACTGAAAGAATTATTTCAAGCGCAGCTCATTGACGTAAAAGATTATCAAATGGCGCTTCTTATTTTGCGTCATGAAGCGCAAATCGAACGAGAAAAAAGAGAAAGAGGGATGAAAGAACAATGGAACAATGGTTAGTCGGTGTAGATTTAGGCGGAACGACAGTCAAATTAGCATTTGTGAACATGTATGGGGAAATCATTTGTAAATGGGAGATTCCAACGGATAAATCCGAACAAGGGAAACATATTACAACACACATTGCAAAAGCGATTGATGAAAAGTTACGTGAATTAGATGAATCAAAAGAACGGTTGATCGGCATTGGCATCGGTGCACCAGGACCGGTCAATATGGCGACAGGGGACATTTATGAAGCTGTCAATTTAGGATGGAAAAACTACCCTTTAAAAGATCGGTTAGAAATGGAAACAGGACTTCCTGTCGTCGTCGATAACGATGCGAATATTGCAGCGATCGGAGAAATGTGGAAAGGGGCAGGCGATGGCGCAAAAAATTTAATCCTTGTTACGCTGGGCACAGGTGTTGGTGGCGGTGTGATTGTAAACGGCCAAATCGTGCACGGAACAAACGGCGCTGGTGGTGAAATTGGTCATATCACATCCATTCCAGAAGGAGGGGCTCCTTGTAATTGTGGCAAAACAGGATGTTTAGAGACGATTGCTTCAGCAACAGGTATTGCACGTATCGCGACAGAGCGCTTGCAACAAACCGATGAGCCAAGCCGGTTGCGCGACGTATGGAAACAAACAGGAGTCGTTACTGCGAAAGATGTGTTTGATGCCGCGAAAGAAAACGATGCATTAGCGCTACAAATTGTTGATGAAGTGACGTTTCATCTCGGTTTAGCACTCGCTCATTTAGCGAACGGTTTAAATCCAGAGAAAATTGTCATCGGTGGCGGTGTATCGAAAGCAGGGGATATGTTAGCGCAAGCGGTTGCTCGTCATTTCAGACGCTTTGCGTTCCCGCGCGTCGCTGAAGCTGCTGACATTGTCATTGCAACGCTTGGAAACGATGCCGGTGTGATCGGTGGCGCATGGCTAGTCAAAACAAATATGTTGTAAAAACAGACGAAGCGCTCGTCTGTTTTTTTTGTCCAAAATTTGTCGAAAAAAAACGTCTTGCATTTTCATAAGAAAAGGTGTAAAACAGTCCTATGTGGATGTGCGACTTGTCTATTATACCGTTTATAGTTTAAGATAACAGTTGCTTTTTTGTTAAGAAAGTATTAATATTGTTCTTGGTTAAGATAAAAAAATGTAAAAAAAACGGATGTACCTCATACAGCATAGAATGAGTATCGGATGTGTAGTGGATTAAAGGAGGGAGAGCATATGAAAAACTACCGTTTTGTTCTTTTGACGGTATTGCTTTTATGGTTGAAAACGTATTTAGTCTATAAAAATAGTTTCGATATAAAAATTGAGTCATGGAAGCAGGAGTTCATTTTATTTATTAGTCCATTAAGCTTCCTGTTATTTATTTTTGGGCTTGCATTATTTATGAGCGAAAAACGACGGAATCGCTATATTGTCATCACGAGTTTCATCGTTTCATTTGTTTTATATGCGAACGTCATGTTTTATCGCTTTTTTAGTGACTTTATTACCATTCCTGTGCTGTTTCAAACGAACAACATGGGCGATTTAGGAAATAGTGTTTTTGAGTTAATGAATATTTCTGATATTTTCTTTTTCCTTGACGTTGTTCTACTTGCTTGGATCGCGTATAAAAAAGTGTCTATTGCGCAATATGTGCCAGCGACAAAACGTTTTCGTCGCACATATTTTATTGCGACCGCAGCGATTGCTTTATTTAACTTAGGATTGGCGGAAACAGAGCGCCCAGAGTTGTTAACGCGCACGTTTGACCGGGAAATGTTGATTAAAAATTTAGGTATATACAACTATCATGTGTACGATATCATTTTACAGTCGCGTTCTAAAGCGCAACGTGCATTAGCGGATAGCAACGAATTAGTGGATATTCAAAACTACATTAATGCAAACGAAAAAGCACCGAACAAAGAATTGTTTGGCATCGCAAAAGGGCGCAACGTCATCGTTATTTCGATGGAGTCGCTCCAAAGCTTTGTCATTAACAATACGGTAAACGGTCAAGAAATTACGCCGTTTTTAAACGACTTTATTAAACAAAGCTATTACTTTGACAACTTCTATCATCAAACAGGACAAGGAAAAACATCTGATGCGGAGTTTTTAATTGAAAATTCGTTATATCCACTTGGTCGTGGTGCTGTCTTTTTCACGCATGCGACAAATGAGTATAACGCAACGCCAGAAATATTGAAAAACTACGGATACTATTCAGCTGTATTCCATGCAAATAACAAAAGTTTTTGGAATCGTGACGTCATGTATCAATCGATGAAGTATGATCGCTTCTTCTCGATGACAGATTATAACATTACGGAAGAAAATTCAGTTGGTTGGGGTTTAAAAGACATTCCGTTTTTTGAACAATCTGTGCAACATTTAAAAACATTGCCACAACCATTTTATGCAAAGTTTATTACGTTGACGAACCACTTCCCATTTGAGTTAGGGGAAGAAGATAAAATGGTTCCGGAGTACACATCAAATAGCCGGACGCTAAATCGTTATTTCCCAACGGTTCGATATATGGATGAGGCGTTAAAAGTGTTTATTGAGCAGTTGAAAAAAGAAGGGCTATATGAAAACTCCATCATCATTATGTATGGGGACCATTACGGTATTTCTGAAAATCATAATAAAGCGATGGCTCAATATTTAGGAAAGGACGAAATTACACCGTTTGATCACATTCAATTGCAACGTGTTCCGTTAATCATTCATATTCCTGGTGTGACGGATAAACATCCGAAAGTGATTTCGAAAGTATCTGGACAAATTGATGTGAAGCCGACATTGCTTCATTTGCTTGGCATTAATACACGCAATCAAATTCATTTTGGTGAAGACTTATTCGCGAAAGATAAGCTTGACTTTGTTGTTCTTCGTGATGGTAGCTTTGTAACGAAAGATTATGTATATACGAAAAATGCATGTTACGATAAGAAAACCGGAACAGAAGTCGATGCGTCTCATTGTGAACCGTATATGGAAAAGGCGCGTCAAGAGCTTGATTACTCTGATAAAATTGTATATGGTGACTTGTTGCGCTTCTACAATAAGAAGCAGGAAAATAAACAATAAGCTAGCTCTGATGATAGGGCTAGCTTTTTTGTTTTACGTTTGATACATATGGACAAATTCATGTTTCATACAATGAAGCAAGGGGGAGAGAAAGATGTACGATTTTTCGACATTCATGCATGATATTGATCAATTGCGGGATCATTCCATTGTTCGTATACAGGAGATTGGACGAAGTGTGTTAAACAAGCCGATTATTGAATTGCAAATTGGTGAAGGGAAAACACATGTGCATATGAATGCGTCATTTCATGCGAATGAATGGATTACTTCAGCAGTCGTAATGGCGTTCGTGCGCGACTATGTGCAAGCGATAGAGGAAAGCCAACATCTTTGTGGGTATGATGTGCAACTGCTGTATAAAAAAACGACACTATCGGTTGTGCCAATGGTCAATCCAGATGGGGTTGACCTTGTGTTGCACGGGAGGAAAGCAGCACAACATTACGCAGATGAAGTGTTGCGCATAAACGAAGGAAGCGATGATTTTTCGCAATGGAAAGCAAATATTCACGGGGTGGATTTAAATAATCAATTTCCCGCAAAATGGGAGGTAGAAAAGGAAAGGAAAATCCCAAAAAAACCAGCCCCACGTGATTTTCCAGGATTTTCTCCATTAACAGAACCAGAAGTGCAGGCGATGGCAAAGCTGACAACGGAACGAAATTTTTTTAAAGTGCTGGCTTTTCATACGCAAGGAAAAGAAATTTATTGGGGATATGAACAATGTGAGCCACCTGAAGCGGAAGAGGAAGTGAATGAATTTGCGAAATGGAGTGGTTATACACCTATTCGCTACATTGATAGTCATGCAGGATATCGCGATTGGTTTATTCTCAATTGGAAACGATGTGGTTACACAATTGAACTTGGCGAAGGGGTAAATCCGCTTCCGTTTTCTCAGTTTCCTTCCATTTACAACGACAGCATCGGCATTTTTATGACTGCCCTTGCTCGCACGTAAAAAGACGCCAATATGCGTTGGCGTCTTTTTAACGGGCAACTGGATATCCGTGATGAATCACAGTCATAATTGTAAACCAACCGAATACGGCAACTGTTCCTAATCCGAACAAGACGCCGAGGAAATTTTTCTCGCGCAATGAACGGATTGTACCGTAAGCAGCGAGCAACGTCACTAACGTAAAGATCACAACTAAAATGATCCCTGTCGGCATAACTTCCCCTCCTTATGTACACCGATTACCCCTTTTCCATTGTAATCGTTTTTGTTACGTTTGTCGAGGTGCAAAACGTATGTTGTTCGTGTACAATGAGAATAGAATATGGAATGAAAGTGAGGAAATATAATGAAGTGGGAACGAATCCCTTTAGGTCCGTTGCAAACAAATGCGTATGTGCTTGCCCATGAAGATGGGACATGTTTAGTTTTTGATCCAGGTAGCGAAGGAGAAAAATTGATTCAGCATATTGAAGCAAACGGTTGGACGCCGCTAGCTGTTTTGCTTACGCACGCTCATTTTGACCATATTGGGGCTGTTGACGATGTAAGAAATCGATGGTCCATTCCTGTATATGTACATAAAAAAGAACAGCATTGGTTAACAGATCCGATGAAAAATGGTTCTTTGTTGTTTATGGGAGAAGCGACGATTGTAAAAGAAGCGGACAAGTTGCTTGAAGGAGAGCAAACATTAACGATTGGTGCGTTTTCGCTTCATATGTTTGAAACGCCGGGACATTCTCCGGGCAGTGTATCATACTATGTGGAAGATGCTCAAGCGATTATATCAGGAGATGTATTGTTTTCGGGAAGCATCGGCCGCACCGATTTGCCTGGAGGAAATTACGACCAACTGTTACAAAGTATTCATCGCAAGCTCCTTGTTCTTCCTGAAGAAACGGTTGTGTTATGCGGACATGGTCCAGAAACAACGATTGGAGCGGAGATGGATACGAATCCATTTTTAAACGGATTTTAAACAAAAAAACTCCCTTCTCCATACAGAGAAGGGGGGTTGGGGGATGTTTTATTCCTATAATGGGAGGGGATATAGTTAAGCTACTGATCTAACAATATAACAAATTTAACACTATGTCAATAGTGAAAAAGGGTGCGAATAAAAAATGTTAGAAAAAATGAGAAATAAACGTTTGTCATATGCGGAATACATGGAATGGGCATTATATGATGAGCAGTACGGATATTATATGCAACGAAAAGAAAAAATCGGGCGTACAGGTGATTTTATTACAACGAGCAACGTAGGCAATGTCATTGGTCATATGTTTGCAAATGTTTTCGTTCGTTTAATGGAAACATATGGTGTACCTCCATTCATATGTGAAATCGGTGGAGGAACCGGTCGCTTGGCTTATGCTGTGTTAGAACAATGGAAGCGACGATCGCCTGAAACATTTTTAAGCGGTCAATATATGATTGTTGAAGCAAGTCCGTATCATCGGGAAAAACAAGCGGAAATGCTCGCACCGTTTAACGATCATGTACGTATCGTTTCCAGTTTCGCTGAGCTTTCATCTTCTTTTTCTGGCATTGTATTTAGCAATGAATTATTTGATGCGTTTCCTGTTCATGTCATTGAAAGGCGGAATGGTCAAATATATGAATGTTTTGTTACGGTCGAAGACGATCGGCTTGTTGAACAACGTTATGTGCTAGAAGACGAGGAGATTGTACAATATTTAGCAGAGCGAAACATTCAACTCGTTGACGGGCAACGATTTGAAATTCCGTTAGCGATGAAAAAGTTTATTTTTCAGCTTAATCGTGCTATTGATCAAGCAATTATTTTTACCGTTGATTATGGCTATACAGATGAAGAATGGAAACATCCAGCACGACAAAAAGGAAGCTTGCGCGGTTATTACCGCCATCAATTAATTGATGATCCGCTTTGTTATCCGGGAGAAATGGATCTCACGACACATATTCAGTGGGATGCGTTGCGATTTTATGGGGAACAGGTCGGCTGGACATTTACCTATTTATGGCGTCAAGATGAATTTTTGTTGCAGGCCGGCATTTTAAATCAATTGATTGAGCATCATGACCCGAATCCATTTTCTGAGCAAAATCGATACAATCGTGCCATTCGCTCGTTAGTGATGGGCGACATCGGAAGAGCGTTTCAAGTGATGATTCAACAAAAAAACATGAACATTCCGATTTTTACATAAAAAAACGATGAGATGCACTCATCGCTTTTTATTCGCCCATGCCAGGGACCATCATAAACGTTGTCCAGTACGTAAATCCGGCAAAGAAGACCGTTAAATACGCACCGAAAATGTAAATGTACATTCTTTCTGTTAATTTTAAGTAGCTTAACAAAAGAAAGAACCCTGTTTGGCTGAGAAACAATAATGACGTTGTATGCATATGGCCAAGATAAAACATAACAGCGAAAATCCCTGTCCAAAACGACAAGACGCGGAACATACGATCCATATGTATCCCTCCTTTTCTGACCGTTTCCCTTACTTATTATAATGTACATGAAATGGTTGTGTAAACGTTCTATTTTTTAAGAATGGCTTGATATGTACATGAATGGCAGCCAGATGACATAATTTCTTCCGTTACAAGTTCAGCGTTTGTAAATAATACCTCTAACATTCCTTTTAAAAAGGCATTATGCATATAGCAGACGGAATCCGGATGCGTAAATGCAATTTCTTTAAAAGGACAGTTGAAAATTTCAAAATAAATCTTTCCTTGATTTTCACTATAATGGAACGTCGGATAAAATCCTGCGGCTTCGGCCGCTTTTTGTAAAATGTTCATTTTTTCTTCAATGCTTAATTGGTCAAGCGTTTGCATCGATTGAACGTGTTGTTGCACAAGTTCTTGACCGAATAACTTTCCTGTTTCATATAACGCCTGTTTCCCCGCTTCTCCGAGTTTCATCATCGCTTGAATAGCGATTTTTGATAACAGCTGGTAATCACGAAACGGAAAATGAAGTTGAATGACATCGTCGGATAGACGATATATTCGGCTCGGTCTTCCACCTTTTCCTGTTTTTTTTGTTTCAGATACAATCATGTTGACATCTTCAAGCTTTGTCAAATGAAGACGAGCAACATTCGGATGAATATGAAAAGCATCAGCAATTTCTTGAACGGTTACTTCTTGATGTTTTCTAGCAATATACTGATAAATTTCGTAACGAGTCGGATCGGCAAGGACGCTTGTAATTTTTAATACTTGGTCCATTATATCTCACTCCTATATGTTCATTCATTTACATTATAATACATGTATTTTCACAATGGAAATGTATGTATAGGTCTTTTTTTCTATCTCTTTTGCAATGTTCACAAAGTTTTAAAACAAATTAATGCACAAAAATTAAACAAAAGTTATACAACATGTATAAAAAGTGAAGAGAGGAGTGTGTCTCCATGCTTACCATTAAAAAATATTGCGAAAAAATATCGTCGCGTATGTATTTCATGACGTTCACCCACATATGGGTGAATATTTTTTTTGAATTTTTTTACGGATGAAGCAGGAATTTGACGAAAGATGTTGAATAATGAAGACGAAAAAATGGAGAAGGGGGGATGGCGTTGCAGGCTATTGACCAGCTAGCTGATCGACTTGTTGAAGAAGCTTATATTCTTCAGGCTTCCGACATTCACATCATTCCACGCAAACATGATGCGCTTGTCCAATTTCGTTTAGGAGGGATGCTCGTTACGAAAAATGTGTTATCGAAACAGACGTGTGAACGGTTGCTGGCGCATTTTAAATTCCTCGCTGATATGGATATTGGTGAACGCCGGCGTCCACAAAGCGGAGCGATGGAAATGAATATTGCCTACACGACTGTACATCTCCGCTTATCAACGTTGCCTACCATCTATGACGAAAGTTTAGTCATCCGCTTGCTTCCGCTACACGCATTTCTTCCGCTCAACCAACTCGCTCTATTTCCTTCAACGGTAAAAAAGCTGCTCGCGTTATTAAATTATTCTCATGGGCTTATTATTTTTACAGGACCGACCGGATCAGGAAAAACGACAACATTATACAGCTTGTTAAACATATGCCGTCATCATTTTCAGCGAAATGTTATTACCTTGGAGGATCCTGTGGAAAAGCGGGCGGATGATGTGTTGCAAGTGCAAGTAAATGAAAAAGCAGGAATCACGTATGCTGCAGGATTAAAAGCGATTTTGCGACACGATCCAGATGTCATTATGGTCGGAGAAATTCGTGATGCTGAAACTGCGCGAATTGCTGTGCGTGCTGCACTAACAGGACATCTTGTTTTAACGACGATGCATACGAAAGATGCTGTTGGGGCAATTTATCGTCTCCTTGAGTTCGGGGTGCCATTTCAAGAAATGGCGCAAACATTAGTAGCTGTGACAGCACAGCGACTTGTGCAGCTGAAGTGCCCATTTTGTGAAGGGGAGTGTTCGCCTTTTTGTCGGCAATATCGACCGATTCGGCGGGCAGGCGTTTATGAACTGCTATATGGAAGGGAACTAGCGAAAGCGATGCGAGCAGCGAAAGGAGAAGAAGCCACATATGTATATACTCGATTAAAAGATGTCATTAAAAAAGGGATTGCGCTTGGTTTTTTACACGAAAGCGTCATGGAGAGTTGGTTGTTAGATGAAGCGACGCTGTAATTGGTCGTTACGGGAGCAAAGTGCTTTTTTCATTCAACTTGGCAAATTACTCAGCAAAGGATATTCGCTTGCTCAGGCGATTGAGTTTTTGCAAATTCAGCAACCTGCTGCCAAGCAACGTGATTTGGACGTTTGTATACATGCATTGTGGGCAGGTGTGCCGATTCATGAAGCTTTCTCTCGCATCCAATTCCATCCTTATCTTTTAGGATATATATTTTTTGCTGAGCAACATGGACAATTGGCTCACGGATTTATTGAAGCGGGGGAAATTGGACAAATGAGGGCGCATTACGTTGAGCAAGTGAAGCGCATGTTGCGTTATCCATTATTTCTTTTTAGTTTTTGTATGATGATGTTTTTTATGTTTCAACAAGTATTAGCTCCGCAGTTTTCTCATCTTCTTTCTTCGTTTCATGCTCGTTCATCTTTTTCTACTTTCATTGTTACGATTACTGTATGGCTTCCACGTATACTTTCCGTTGTGCTCATGATGTTCGTTTTGTTTGGATTGTTTTACTTGTTTGTCGTTCGTTCGTGGCCCATTTATAAGCAAATGGATTTGCTCATGAGGTTTCCTATCGTTCGTTCATGGATTGTCTCGTTTCATACGCAAGTGTTTTCTTTACAATTAAGCCACTTGTTAAAAGGAGGGCTATCGATTTATGAGGCGCTACAAATTTTTGAACATCAATCCCATCTGCCATTACTAAAAGAAGAAGCAAAAATGATGAAACAGCAACTATGTGCAGGCGAAAAGCTAGATGAGATGATTCAGCAGCGGAAGTATTACGAAAAGGAGCTGTCGTTTGTCATTCGTCACGGTCAGTCGAACGGAGAATTAGTTCAAGAATTATTTCATTACAGCCAATTTTCATTACAAAAATTAGAAAATCGTCTAAAAAAAATTGTATATATCATTCAACCATTGTTGCTTAGTTGTATCGGCATTTTTGTGATCTTCATGTATATCGCCATGTTATGGCCAATTTTTCAGTTATTAAATCACATATAATGGGGGATATGTATGCGAAATGAAAAAGGCTTTACATTAATTGAAATGTTAATTGTGTTAATGGTTATTACTATTTTAATTTTAATTACCATCCCAAATGTGACAAAACATAACAGTATGATTAATAACAAAGGATGTTCTGCTTTTCTTAAGATGGTACAATCCCAAGTAAAAGCATATGAAATGGAATATGGAACCATTCCGACTGTTCAGCAGTTAGTAGATGGAAAATATATCGAAGGCAATCGTTGTCCAAATGGAAAAGAAATTGTCATTACGAGCGAAGGGGACGTTTTAGCAAGTGAATGAACGAGGATTTACGTTGATTGAAATGTTAATCGTTCTTTTTATCGTAACAGGCATTATGTTGTTTGCCGTTCCGCCGCTTCAACAAGTGTTGGCCGAGCGACAGTTACAATATTTTTTAGAACAGTTTAGCAACGATATGTTATATGCTCAACAATATGCGATTAGTCGCAAAAAGACGGTAGCTATCATGTTTTATTTTGACACATGTCGTTATCAAGTAAAAGAAGGGAGAACGTTTGGCAAGGAGCTGCTCGCTCGCTCTTTTCCTTCCCCCTTTCAAATTCAAATGGGTACATTATCTCCACCGTTGTTTTACTATCCAAACGGTAACATCAATAAGGCTGGGACGCTACTCATAGCGTACGGGAGTAAAAAATATAAAATCGTTTTTCAATTAGGGAAAGGGCGATTGTATGTGCAAAAATTGTAGCGGTTTTACGTTTTTTGAACTGCTCGTATCATTAAGCTTATGGGGTGGGCTTATAGCGATGCTAATTGCCAATTGGACAATCGTTGTTGTGGAACGAGAAAACAAGAAAATAGAAACGATCGCAAATCAAATTTTATATGAGGCAATGATGAGCGAGCGGTTTGTAAACGAAACGATCGTTGTGCGGGAAAAGAAAGCATTTTCCTTATTTATGCGTTCCGGTGAGCGATGTGTCCGTTGGGAAGATTGGTTGAAACGAACAAAGGAAAGATGTGAGCCATTGTTGCAATGATTCAACAAGAAAAAGGTTTTACGTTAATTGAAGTATTGATGTCGCTAATGATTTTTTTCGTTGTTTTATCTTTATTGATAACAACATTTCATCTAGCATCGAACTATACAGTAAAACGTGGAGAGTTTCATTATTTCGAGTGGCTTGTTTTTATTCAACAAGCAAAAATTGAACTAAGAGAATCAAAAGACGTTTGGATATATGGGACAACGATTCGATTCGATAAATGGACGGGTGAGCGTGTAACGTACGAAAAGTATGGGACAATTATTCGGCGACGTGTGAATAGTACAGGACATGAAATTATGCTTCAATTTATTCAACATGTATCATATGAAAAAGAACAAACAGGCATTCGTGTTCATGTACTAACGGACAAGGGGGATGAGTATGAGGCGTTTATCCCGTCTTTTCATGAAAACAAAAAATGAACAAGGTGTCATTTTTCCATTTACCGTTATGTGTTCATTGTTAATTAGCGCGCTTTTTCTTCATGCTGTCGCATTGTACAATACAGAAATACAGTTTTATGAAGAAGAAAAGAAATGGTATGAAGCGGATTATTTAATGAAACAAACGCTCACTCATGTGAAACAAACACTTGCGAACACCTCAGAAAACGTGCCATCATTAAGCCAAGCAGTTTCATTTGTTCATGGGCAAGCGACGTATACTGCAACAAGGATCGGTAAGGCTGTCTGGTCTGTCAATGTATCGTGTGTGACGAATGCGCAATTTCGTTATGACGTCCAATTTGAATTTGACGCATTAACAAACGACATATCAGCATGGAAAGAACTGTACTAGAGGGGGGAGAGAACATGAGAGCGATTTATTTAACAGGATTTATGGGGGCAGGAAAGACGACGGTTGGAAAACGGTTAGGAGAAGTATTGCAGCTACCTGTGATAGATACAGATGCATATATTGAACAGCAAGTCGGAAAAACGATTGCGGCCATTTTTGCAGAAGAGGGGGAAGGGGCGTTTCGTGCGTATGAGCGGGAAGTATTAAAGAAGCTTCCAACGGAACATGTCGTCATCACAACAGGCGGCGGAATTGTGATTCAAGAAGAAAATCGTCAATTTATGCGCAAGCATGGGATCGTCATTTACTTGCATTGCGAGTTATATGAATTGCTTCAGCGGTTAGGTGATGATGCGACTCGACCGCTATTGATGGAAAATAAACAAAAGAAAATGAAACAGCTATTTGAACAAAGACTTCCGTGGTATCATGAAGCGCATATAACAATTGATACAACAAATCGCACGGTAGATGACATTGTAGAAAACATTGTCCTCATGCTTAAATCGTCCCGTTTTTGACGATACTAGCATCGAGGTGATGAACGATGGCAGGAAACGACTATGTCAAGTTTATGACTGAACAAGTCGTGCGATATTTAGACCAACCAAAAGAGGAACGGAAAAAACAACGACAACAAAAGAAAGAATTGAAAAAACAACAAAAGCAGCCGTTTTTATACCGTTGGTTCGGCGTCATTCCGTATGCAATCATTCTTTTATTTAGGCGAAAATAAGGCGAAAGATAGCCTTATTTCGCCTGCAAATAAAATAACCCACCGTTGATGACTGAAATTTGAATTCTCGGTTCATATCTTTGGCGCAACGCTTCTTTTTCATTTTCGTATTCTTCCTGTTTTTCTTCTACACCTTCGTAAAAATGTTGCAACAACGCCAAATCTTCTTCCCAGCGTATTCGCGCTTCATTCGCCCACTCGTGCGTTTCTGATGCCATTAGACGTTCGACATATGCTTCGAGTCGCGCAAATCCACTCATTGGCTTAATGATCGGAGAAATCGTAAAACAATAGTCAGGTACTGTGGCGATCCATTGCTTTTCTTTTAACACGTCATAAAATGACTCGACGATCGTTCCACTGATGAGATGGATGCCTAACGACAATAAACGATCTTGTTTCCGATCGCATTCATATGAAAGCAATATGTTTGTATGAAGCCAAGGATGAAGAGCGACAGAGCGTTCAGTTACTCGTTCGTACAGACGGACGAAGCGCCCGTTCATTTTAGCAACAGAAAAAATTTGATGAAGACGTGGGGAACCGAAGTGAATATGTTCTCCTTTTTCAGCGATAGACGGCTTTGTAATCAATGATAGCTCTAATGGCTCACCAACGGCCCCGATGCGTTCAACGTAATGCCAATAAAACGGGCGATTCATTAATTGTTTATCCATTTCAACGGTCAGTTGAACGCGGAGATGCCCATCGCTCCGTTCTAGAATCGGACAATGGGTGGAGGTGAAAAAACGTTCAAGAAACGATTGAATGTCATGTTGCTGCATGCGTGCGATCCTCCATATTCGCAAAAATTTCTACAAAATTTTGCATTTTAATTTTTAATTCTCCTTCGCTTTTCGATTGGACAATGATACGTTCTAAATGATTTGAAAACGTCGGAGATTGCAACCTCATTAAAATATCATCTAATTCGCCAACGACACGTTCAAATAAACGAATTTTTTCGTATAATAACGTAAATATATGTTCCTCAACCGTATTGCGTACAACAAAATTGTAAATGTGCACATCTTTTGTTTGACCGAGGCGATGAACACGCCCGATTCGTTGTTCGAGACGCATCGGATTCCATGGTAAGTCGTAGTTAATGACATGATTACAAAACTGCAAGTTAATTCCTTCTCCTCCTGCCTCGGTTGCGATCAACACTTGTGCACGATGCTGAAATAGCTCTTTCATCCAATCTTTTTTACTTCGTTTAAAACCACCGCGAAAAGGTACAGACGAAATGCCGTGTTGTTTAAAAAACCACTGCAAATATAATTGTGTTGCTCGATATTCCGTAAAGACAATGACTTTATCGTTTATTGTTTGAATGAGCTCTAACGCTTTTTTCGCTTTTGCGTGGTCGGTAATGTCGTTCATTGTTTGCAACAATGCCCCGATTGTCGTTTCAAGATGCGGTTTTTGTTCAAGCATGTCCTTTAGCGTGCAAAAAAGCGCTTCTTTGCTGCTACATATTTCACGCAACAATGTCATATGTGACAGCGATGTATCTGAAAAATGAGTCTTCAACTGTTGAATCGTTTCATATACATTTCGCTCCGCTTCTGAGAAATCAATAAAAAACGTTTCAACGTGCCGTTTTGTCCACTCAATACCAGTATCATGGCGACGATGACGAATCATTACTTTGCGAATGAGCTCTTTTAAATGGGCATCATCATGTAATGTCCGCAATTTTCCATACCTTTTTTGAAATTGTTCGGCATTTCCTAAATGTCCAGGCTTCAGTAAGGAAACGAGGTGGAAAATTTCTTCGACGCGGTTTTGGATCGGTGTTGCTGTTAATAATAAACAAAACTTTTTTTTCAATCCTTGAACAAATTCGTAGTTTTTCGTTTTATTGTTTTTTAACTTATGCGCTTCATCAATAATGACCATATCATATGCTTGTTCATAAATGATGTCACGATGTGGTTGCTTTTTGGCGGTATCAATGGATGAAACGACAACATCGCATTGTTCCCATACGTAGCTTTTTTTTTGGGCAACAGCAGGAATAAAAAATTTTTCATTTAATTCTTGCACCCATTGTGAAACGAGGGATGCAGGAACAAGAATAAGCGCCTTTTTCACCAGACCTCGAATCATATATTCTTTTAAAATTAATCCGGCTTCAATCGTTTTTCCAAGTCCAACTTCATCAGCTAAAATCGCTTTCCCGTTCATTTGTTCAACAACTTGGCGTGCGACCTCATATTGATGAGGTAAAATCGTTACATGCGGTAAATGCTTTGGCGCTTGTAGCCCATCAAATTGAGGGATAGCTAACGATTTCGTTGCTTCAAGCGCCAACTCATATAATTCCCAATTTGACCACGGGCCGTCACGTTCAATACGTTTGGCAAATTCATCTTTCCAGCTTTTCTCCCAATGCATGGTGATGTTCATCAAGCATCCCTCATTTTCCGAACATTTTTGTTTAAAACTAAATAAACTTACGTATTTTATTTATAAAAAGGTATTGCGACAAATGAGAAGTTATAAGATAATAAAAAACGTAAGAAAGTTTGTAAAATTGTTTCATCCTATTTCGCGCAGGAGACTCCCACTTCAACGACCAAAGAGAGTAAGTGGGAGAGGAATGCGCGTTCCCCTTTCTTTTGTGTACGAGATAATAAAGGCGTGGAGAAAACCGTTAAATAAAGGCACTCCAATAACT
>NZ_JBCNEQ010000004.1:0-125436 GCF_050480245.1 Bhargavaea massiliensis
CATTACGGCTTAACATACCGTTTATCACTTCCAATTCAAAATGAAACCGGAGAAACTAAAACGATTCGCCTTCGTTTTGGCGGACGTGGGGGCGCTTATTGTGGGGCTGTGAAAATAAACGGGGTTGTTTATCTCATCCCACCGCTTCAACCGATTACCCAATCGGCCTATATCGATTATACCGTCTTTTCCCCTCAAGACGTTCTCGAGCTTGAATTCATGCATGCAGGCGGAGCCGCTCTGCCGCTTGGGGTTGAAGTTTCGACGGTGAAGTAAAGGGAGGCTTCCATATCGGAGGCCTCCCTTTCGTTACATGTTTCATGTGGCAATGCTAATGCACGTACAAGCAACACAGCAAACTGGGCACGTGTCATCTGCTCATTTGGTCGGTATGCTGTTTCCGTCATACCTTTCACATGCTGTTTAGCTGCCAATGTTTCGATATATCCTTTCGCCCAATGTTGCTTGATGTCGCCAAATGTATGTGTTCCTTCAACGACAACGTATGTCGAGTTCGTCAATGACTTGATGACCGCTTTGTTGCCAACAAATGTGGTCGGTACAGGTGTGGCGGAAATCATTTACTTCTTTAAACAACGGATCACGCCGATTTCCACGGCACACAATGTGATAAAACAAATGCGGCACCCATATCCGCCTTGCCCGACCCACACTCTTCACCTCACATGAATTTTCTTGCACATCCCTTCGACAAAAACAACGAAAATCCTGCATCAAAAGAAAAATTTTTTGATACTCTCTCGCCGGGTGACAGGCACGCACTTGCCAAACCAGCGATATCATTTGTATAATATAAGCAGATACTTCATAAAATAAAAAAGCTGAGTGCGGTGAACACTCAGCAGGCAACTACATGCCGCAAGAAGAGCGGCTGACCTTTAGATGTGTCACAGATAAAAAAGAAATAACCGTTTCACACCTTTGGTCGAGGGAGGGACGGTTATTTCTTTTTGTTTATATAGACGACGATGGTAACAGTCAATGTTAGCATCCCGATGAACACTAAGCTGAATTGCGCAATAAGACTTCGACAGGTGACAGGCACCGTTCCCCTTGCTTAAAAATATGTCTCAGCGAGCTATTCAGATAATTCATTGTTAAGAACGTCTATAAGGTCCCAAGCCGTATAGCTGCCGTCTACATTAATTCTTTTTAATAAAAATGGACTATTCCCTTTACTAATAATACCCTTGTTAACGGTGACAGTAGCTAAAAAACCAACTTCTTTTGCAACTTTTTCAGATGTTTCACTATAGGCTCCATAAGGATAGCAAAGTACGGTAACTGGTTGTCCGATGTTCTTTTCTATCAATTTTTTTGAAAGTAATAAATCATTCATGATTCTTTGCTCATATTCTTCTTGTGTTTCTAGCTCACCGTTTTCTTTTACAATCGGGCCTGCTAAATAGGCGACTTCTTTCTTTCCCTTCATATATTTTTTATGAGAATCATGGGTATGACTATGGAACTCGATGAGACCTGATTCTGACATTTCATGAATTTGCTCCCATGACAAATTTGGCAATCCATCTTCTAAATGCTTTTCTTCCTCCCGCCTTATCTTACTCGTAATTAGAAAAATTGCCGCCTTCATATTTAATTCTTTTAAAATTGGATAAGCATATTTATAGTTGCTTTCATAACCATCATCCATTGTAATTAATATGGGCTTTTCAGGTAATGTACCTTCATGATTTAAAAAGGCGATTAACTGACCAAAAGTAATCGTTTCGTATCCTTCTTCTTTAATGGCTTTCATTTGCTCTTCAAAATTTTTAGGATGTACCGTCAAACTATTTATTCCCTCTTCCTCAAAATGATGATACATAAGAATCGGAATTTGAGGATTAACCCCTACTTTTTCTGTTTGAGTATTTGAACAAGCAAATAATGATAAACTAAATATAATTACTAAAGCGTATAAGTATAATCGCTTCATTTTCATTCTTGACCCCTATTACTTTCTTAAGTTGTTAATTTGTTATATCACTAAGAAAATCGTCCTGCAAGATATTTTTTCGTTCGGGGCGTGACAGGCACACTACCCTACCCCATATTCTTTTGTTTTTCTAATACGACATCAATTAAATAATCCATTTCTTCTTTCTTCTCCGCTCGATACAAATCATCTAATAAGTGATGCAACAAATACAAATCAGTAATAAGGTCTACTTTGTTTTGCATCGGTTTACTTTCCAAACCTAATCTTGCGCTTAAATATTTTTTTATTGCCTGCTGGCTTTCATTGATTCTTGCTCTTTCTTCCGCCATTCGGATCACTCTCGCCATACTTAACACCTCCATTAGTTTTTCTACATACTCCTTATCAATAAACTTGTCGGAAACCGCAATAATCGTTGCCAATAAACGTACTTGTTTTTCCTCATTTTTGATCCGTTTCGCAATTTCTACTGTTTCAATCGCTCGTTCGGAACGATTGAGGGAACTTCGCATTAATGGGAGGAAAATGAGATGCAGCTCATCTAGATCCGTAAGCTCTTCCCCATTCTCGACCTTCGCCCACAAATTTTGAATAATGGCATCACCATTATATTTTTTCATCAACACCGCTTGTGCCTCATATTGAACAGAACCGTAGCTTTTTTGTTCTAACACTTTTTCCACATCGGCTCCATAAATGACTACTGTCTTAATAGGCTTTTTATACCTTTCATACGCACTCACATCATATTGAAGAAATCGATCCAAATCTTTCTCATCAAACGCCGTTTGAAACTCAAGATGCAAATACGTATCATCTGCAAGCAAAAATAGAAAGTCCATTCTTCGATCATTAACCGCAATAGTCGGCAAATCCGTTGCTTCTACCCGGACAATCGGAGCAGTCCGAATCCCATAGAAATCCAGAACCTTTTCTTTAAATTGAGCAGTCATGTTACGGAATATGATATCATAGTTATTATATGCAATATCCGTTTGCTCGCTCATCATTACACTTCCTTTCCCTTTATTTTACTACAAATTTTTCATGAAATAAACATAGACAGCCAATCACTCTCCCTATCTCCACTCAACATCCTTCCTTCATATTCCTTTCTTGACGTCCTTCTTTTATTCTCCGAAACGCCATCGCTTTCCATAATGCTTCATCGGTGATGTTTTCCGCTTCTGCTAAATCGGCAATGGTGCGAGCAAGGCGAACGATTTTTGTTTGCACGCGGTTGCTCCAGTCATTCATAGCCGCCCAATGTTGAAGCATTTGTTGTTGCCCTTTCGTTAGCGGACTTTTCGCAAGCAGCACGTCCAGTGGCACACGGCCGTTTGTTATTTCTTCTCCATATCGTTCGAATTGCCGGAAACGCGCAGCTTCCACACGGCGACGAATCGTTTCCGAACAGTCTACTTGCTTTGATTTTTGAGTCAAATCCACTGCTTCTAACGATAACAATATATCGATGCGGTCGTAAATCGGTCCGGAGATGCGTTGGCGATAGGCGTGGATCTGTTTTGGGCTACATATGCAATAGCGTTTTTTTGAACCGAAATAGCCGCATGGGCATGGATTCATCGCCCCGATCAAAATAAAATGTGCTGGATACGTCACCGTCGACGAAACGCGGCTAATCGTGACGTTGCCTGTTTCTAATGGCTGGCGAAGCATGTCCAACGTCTTTTTCGTAAACTCTGCCATTTCATCAAGAAATAATACCCCACGATGGGCAAGCGAAACTTCCCCTGGTTTCGGCTGTGTTCCTCCGCCAATCAATGCTACAGAAGATGCTGAATGATGGGGGTGACGAAACGGTGGAGAGGAATCGTTTTTCGTTTCTCCTGCGAGTTGGTATAAACTAAGTACTTCCAACTGCGCTTCATCGGAAAGGCGCGGTAAAATCGTTGGAAACGTTTCGGCTAACAGGCTTTTCCCACACCCTGGTGGTCCGATCATTAACACGTTATGTTCTCCTGCAGCGGCAACTTCAAGTGCATACTTGGCGTAGTCATGTCCAATGATATGTTCAAAATCACGATGAGTTTTTTGAGGTAGATCGACAGCTGAAGGGAGATGATTCGTCGAAAATAACACTGGTTGACCTTGTAAACATTGCATCACTTGATCTAATGTTTGAACAAAAACACAATCGATATGCTGCAGGTATTGAAAGGGAAATGTCGGATCATATGGGGCATATACTTGTTGAAAGCCGAGTTTTTTGGCAGCTAAAATAGCTGGTAACATGCCATCTACTGACTGAATCGTTCCGTCTAATGACAATGAGCCTAAAAATGCGATATGTGACGGAATTGGTTGTTCGAGTTTTCCTTTTACTTTTAAAATACCAATCGCCATTGCTAAATCAAACATCGGGCTTTGTTTTTTTCGCTCGGGCGGTGACAGATGGATGACAAGTTTTTGATTCATGACATCACATCCAAACGCATGCAATGCCGCAATGACTCGTTCCTTTGCTTCTTTTACCGATGTATCGGGCAATCCGACAATGACTACGGAAGGCATTCCCGGCAGTTCTTTCACTTCCACTTGCACACGATACCCTTCCATCCCACGCAAACCGATACTACAAACTTTCATATTATTCCTCCTTGACACAGTTCGGTACAACATCTTCTTTCACAAACTGCACATATGCTTTCTTTTTTTCATTCATTGTTCCAGAAAAGTAACGAAGGAGTACATCCATGTTCATAAATGAAGGCAATGAGGTAGATTGGTGATAAAAGTGGAAACTGCTCCAACGATAATGTTCGGGAAGATGCACCATACGCGCCTCAACAGGGTTGAGGTGGATATAGCGACTGACTTCTAACATCCCTGCGTCATCGTCAATGATTTTACTGAAGTAACGCTTTTCAAACACATGACCAGTTAACCCGTAACGTGTATTGTAATAATTGGCGTATCGTTTGTTAATCAGTGCCATGACTTTGGAAATGGATTGTTGTGGTGAACGAAGTTGAAGATGAAAATGATTCGTCATAAGGCAATATGAAGCAATTTCAAACGGAATGTTTTCATGAAGCTGTTCGAGGATATACAAAAACGCGCGGAAATCATTTACTTCTTTAAACAACGGATCACGCCGATTTCCACGGCACACAATGTGATAAAACAAATGTGGCACCCATATCCGCCTCGCCCGACCCACACACCTCACCTCACATGAATTTTCTTGCATATCCCTTCGACAAAAACAGCGAAAATCCTGCATCAAAAGAAAAATTTTTTGATACTCTCTCGACGGGTGACTGGCACGCACTTGCCAAACCAGCGATATCATTTGTATAATATAAGCAGATATTTCATAAACTAAAAAAGCTGAGCGCCGCAAACGCTCAGCAGGCAACTACATGCCGCAAGAAGAGCGGCTGACCGAACCGAATTAGAGATTACCAAAAAGAAGTAACCGTCTTCATCCGTTGGTCGCGGGAGAGCGGTTATTTCTTTTTGTTTATATAGACGACGATGGTAACAGTCAATGTTAGCATCCCGATGAACACTAAGCTAAATTGCGCAATAAGACTCAATGCTTCATACGCCGTCATACTCCCACCTCCCTCCATCGGGGAAGTGGTCAACCGCCCACCCTGCTTATGTAGTTGCTACGGAGATTGTAACATTTTTCTATCACTCTCGCAATTTCAACAACCACTACTACAAAAAATGCCACAGCACATCAACAAAAATGCAGAAAAAGAAACAGAGAGCCATATGACTCTCTGTCTCTATCAATCTTCGACAAACTTCGACGGGTTCGACGGGTGACAGGCACCCTACCCCTTTCGGATCGCAGTGCACAGGCACGCTACCCAGTTATACATCTTCATTTACGACTACTAAGTGTGCAGTGGACAAATAGCGTTTAATACGTGTATAATCATCGACGCTACGGATATTGTCGTCTTCCTTAATTAGTTTTTCTAGTAGGAATCCGATCGTAACCACATCACTCATAAAATCTTCCACACTTTTATGGAGTTTTTCCACACGATCCACTCTAAAAGTGTTGCACAACACATTTTGTAAAGCCCCTAAACTCGCAGCAGACACACCATAATCAACTAGTTTATACTTCTCAGCCTTCTCTGTAGAAAGTTTTCCCCCAAATTTATGGCTAACAGCAAGATAAGCAAAACGAATCACGTTAGATGCGCAATGACATTTCTCTCTTAGCTGCCGCACAATATCTGTATTTTCTACAACTAGTGCAAATTCATCTAATGAATAATCCAAAAAATTCCTTCTTCCCATGTGATTTCCCCTTCCTTACTTAAGTACATACAAAAAAGACGAGAGGTGCACCTAACTATATTGTATTGCGAAACATAAAAATTATGATTACACGAGTATAACAGAAAAAAAAACAGAGAGCCAACTATGACTGACTCTCTGTCTCTATCAATCTCCGACACCCTTCGACAGGTGACAGGCACCGGACCACCAAAAAGAAGTAACCGTCTTCATCCGTTGGTCGCGGGAGAGCGGTTATTTCTTTTTGTTTATATAGACGACGATGGTGACAGTCAATGTTAGCATCCCGATGAACACTAAGCTGAATTGCGCAATAAGACTCAATGCTTCATACGTCGTCATACTCCCACCTCCCTCCATCGGGGAAGTGGTCAACCGCCCACCCTGCTTATGTAGCTGCTACAGAGATTGTAACATTTTTCTATCACTCTCGCAATTTCAACAACCACTACTACAAAAAATGCCACAGCACATCAACAAAAATGCAGAAAAAGAAACAGAGAGCCACTAACGACTCTCTGTCTCTATCAATCTTCGACAATCTTCGACGGGTGACAGGCACCCTACCCATTTTCGCTCGGGCGGCGACAGATGGATGACAAGTTTTTGATTCATGATATCACATCCAAACGCATGCAATGCCGCAATGACTCGTTCCTTTGCTTCTTTTACCGATGTATCGGGCAATCCGACAATGACTACGGAAGGCATTCCCGGCAGTTCTTTCACTTCCACTTGCACACGATATCCTTCCATCCCGCGTAAGCCAATGCTACAAACTTTCATGTTATTCCTCCTTGACACAGTTCGGTACAACATCTTCTTTCACAAACTGCACATATGCCTTCTTTTTTTCATTCATTGTTCCAGAAAAGTAACGAAGGAGTACATCCATGTTCATAAATGAAGGCAATGAGGTAGATTGGTGATAAAAGTGGAAACTGCTCCAACGATAATGTTCAGGAAGATGCACCATACGCGCCTCGACAGGGTTGAGATGGATATAGCGACTGACTTCTAACATCCCCGCGTCATCGTCAATCATTTTACTGAAGTAACGCTTTTCAAACACATGACCGGTTAATCCGTAACGTGTATTGTAATAGTTGGCGTATCGTTTGTTAATCAGTGCCATGACTTTGGAAATGGATTGTTGTGGTGAACGAAGTTGAAGATGAAAATGATTCGTCATAAGGCAATATGAAGCAATTTCAAACGGAATGTTTTCATGAAGCTGTTCGAGGATATGCAAAAACGCGCGGAAATCATTTACTTCTTTAAACAACGGATCACGCCGATTCCCACGGCACACAATGTGATAAAACAAATGCGGCACCCATATCCGCCTTGCCCGACCCACACTTTTCACCTCACATGAATTTTCTTGCATATCCCTTCGACAAAAACAGCGAAAATCCTGCATCAAAAGAAAAATTTTTTGATACTCTCTCGACGGGTGATTGGTACGCACTTGCCAAACCAGCGATATCATTTGTATAATATAAGCAGATATTTCATAAACTAAAAAAGCTGAGCGCCGCAAACGCTCAGCAGGCAACTACATGCCGCAAGAAGAGCGGCTGACCGAACCGAATTAGAGATTACCAAAAAGAAGTAACCGTCTTCATCCGTTGGTCGCGGGAGAGCGGTTATTTCTTTTTGTTTATATAGACGACGATGGTGACAGTCAATGTTAGCATCCCGATGAACACTAAGCTGAATTGCGCAATAAGACTTAATGCTTCATACGCCGTCATACTCCCACCTCCCTCCATCGGGGAAGTGGTCAACCGCCCACCCTGCTTATGTAGCTGCTACAGAGATTGTAACATTTTTCTATCACCCTCGCAATTTCAACAACCACTACTACAAAAAATGCCACAGCACATCAACAAAAATGCAGAAAAAGAAACAGAGAGCCGTGTGACTCTCTGTCTCTATCAATCTCCGACACCCTTCGACAGGTGACAGGCACGCATCCCAATTTGCTTGCAATGAAGTGAAACAGAGGTGTAATGGCAAAGCGGTACTCAAACATCTTCACCTTTTCTCTCCCCTTTTTTTGTCATATTTGCAACAGGCTCATCCGCCCCCAACAAAATGACGAGCAATCTCCGTTCATGCATCATTAAGGATTCTTTCAACAAAAACAAGCAAACTCCTGCATATGAATGAAAAAAATAAATGCGGGTGATGACAAGCACCAAGCCCCACAGGCACCCTATCCAAAAATGCAGAAAAAGAAACAGAGAGCCACTCAATGACTCTCTGTTTCTATTAATCTTCGACAAACCTCGACGGGTGACAGGCACCCTACCCCAAAAATGCAGAAAAAGAAACAGAGAGCCATATGACTCTCTGTCTCTATCAATCTTCGACAATCTTCGGGGCGTGACAGGCACCCTACATCCAACATCAAATGCAGAAAAAGAAACAGAGAGCCACTCAATGACTCTCTGTTTCTATTAATCTTCGACAAACTTCGACGGGTGACAGGCACCCTACATCCAACATCAAATGCAGAAAAAGAAACAGAGAGCCACTCAATGACTCTCTGTTTCTATTAATCTTCGACAAACTTCGACGGGTGACAGGCACCCTACCCCAATCCCAAAGGCTTAATAAGTTACAGTAATTGTTGGTTGAGTTGCACCAGAACCATTAGCACCATAGTTAGCAGCGGCAACAGGACCAACAGTTACTTTCAAGATATTTGAAACTGTTGAACCATCAGTTACTTTAACATAGAAAACTGTGTTAGTTGTTGTACCAGTAGTAACATTACCAGTTACTTTGAATGTAACAGTTCCATCAGCTGCTACAAACGCCGTAAGTGTTCCACCTGTTCCAATTGTAGCACCAGAAGTTGTTGCAGCTGCATCAGTGTAAATACCTACTTCATTAGCTACGATTTCAGAAACGCCAGAAGTTGCTGTTTGTGCATAAGTAGCTCCATAGTTATTGCTTACTAACATAGTATTATCTAATGCACCACTTGGTTTTAACGTAATTGTTTGAGGTGCGAGTAAGCTGCTTTGTAGAGCAGTTGCTACGCTAGCAGTATTAATTGGTGTTTCAGCAACGTTAGTAATAGTAGCCGCAGGTGCAAGTGTCATTACAGTACCTGAAACTGCTGAGAAGCCTGCATAGTTAGTAGTATTACCACCAAATGTTACTTTAAGCTTGTTAGTATCAACAAGTTCGAATGTTGCATCAGCTGCGAAATCTGTACTAATAACGTTTTTATCAAATGTAATTGTTGCAACTTGTCCGCCATTATCTGAGCCATTAATATCTAACGTTAATGAATCAGAAACAGCTGGAGTATCTGAACCACCATCGTTGAATACTAAACCACCAGTTACAGATCTAGCTGCACCAGTCCATCCTGTTAATAGAGATTCTGGATCGACAGACTCAGCAAATGTAATTGTAATTGATTCTTTATCTGCAGCTTCAATTTTTCCAGCATAGTCACCAGCATTGTATTCAACTTTGGAGATACCAAAGTTATAAACGCTTATATCACCAGCTGGTAAAGCAACACCAGCAACACGAGTTAAGCCGTTAGACTTAACAGTAACTGTATAAGTTCCGTTTGCTGGTAAATCTTCAGAAGTTGTAAGAGTGATACCTGTTGTACCGTTTGCAGCAGCAGAACTTACAGTATAAGTCTTACCATTAGCATCTTTAACTGTGAAGTCACTTGCTACTGGTTCAATCGTAGTAGCTCGGCTTTCAAAGAACAACTTAATTGTTCTAGCATCAGTTACTGCAGCCTTCTCAATTTTAGCAGCAAGCTTCTTAGTTACAGCCACTGCTTTATTTGGAACTAATTTGTTACCATATACATCTTTTGTAGATGTAGTCGCTGCTGATGTTACTGTATAAGTACCCGCATCAACATCATCTTTTAATGTGATAGTGATAGTTGCGTTACCATCAGCATAGTTGTTTGTGAATGTAACGCCAGTAACATCTTTCGTAGTACCATTTGATTTTACTACGAAGTCGCTAGCTTGAAGAGTATCAATATATGTCTTAACAGTTAACTTAATTGTTCGTTTATCTGTAGCCTCTGCCTTGCTTACAAGTGAAGTGCCAAGATCAAACGCATATGCAGATGGTGTCGTTACAGCAATTGAACCAGTGCTAAATGGAGAAATTAGTTTTCCATTAGCATCAGTAACGTTTGATAATTGTACGCTAGTAGTTGAGTCAAGAGTACCCTCTGGAAGAGTAATCTTAAACGCCTTGTTACCAGAATTTGGTAATACATCTACCGTTGCACCAGAGATCGCATCTAAAGACTTAGTACCAACTGCTGTTGCTACAAGCCATTTTGACTTATCTAGTGCAGAGTTGTTACCAGACACGTTAAGAGCTGTGTCGAACGAAACAACAATAGTTTGATTATCTAGGTTAGTGTCATCTTTGTAAGCTTTAACGACATCTGCAGCAATAGTTGTTACACTTGAAATCGAAAGTTTTTGAGTTGTTTCAGGAATTTCACGGCTTAAGCCATCTTTGACTCCTGATACTTTAAGAGTATAATCTCCATCTTTTAGTGGAGTATACAACTCTACTAATTTGATATTTTTTTCACCGCTAGGTCCATGAGTAATTCGTTTAATAGGAACTACTTTACCGTCTTTATCAGTAAGCGTGTATTTAGATGTTAAAGTTTCGTTAATATCAACATTATACTTAACTTTAATAGTATCTTTATCAACTAAAGTAATTGACTCAATAGCAGGATTTACGTCGTTTGCTACAGTTAACGTAAACTTCTTAACAGGTGCAGTATTACCAACGTAATCCTGAACTCCTTTAACAAACAAGTTAATATTTCCAGCTGGGATTAAATTACCAAATTCTACGCGATAAGTTTTTTCATCTACTTGTAATACATCTGTAGCTTTGTTTGCATCGTTGCTTTCAGAGCCATCTGTGTTCCAATAGAAGTCCGTTGCTTGAGCATCAACTGGTTTATTAAATTTCACTAAAACATATTTTTGGCTGATAACAGATGCTTCTACAGCTTCTGGTACTGTAGTATCAGCTTCATACTTAATATCTTGTGCTACAGAAGGAACTTTGTATCCAGCGTAGTCAGTGATACCTTGATCGTTATTTAAGAACAAACGGTAGTTTTGTCCAGCTACCATATTAGTACCAAGTGTAATAATTACACGAGTATTGTCGGCTGTTACGTAGTTAACACTTCCACGAGAAACTAAATCATCACCAGTAGGAGCGTTATCTTTATCAAGAGCTTTTACTACAAAGCGCGATGTAGCGTTAGCATTCTTAACTGGTTCACTGAACGTAACTTGGATTTTATTTAATCCTAATGCTTTAACATCTGTTACAGTTGGTACACTTAAATCACTAACCGTGAAGTCTTTAGTTAAATCAGATCCAAGTGTTGTACCGTTTGCAAGTTTAAGATCCTTTTTAACTTTTAAAGTATAAGTTGAACCGTTGTTAAATGCTAAGTCGTTAGCTGGGTTGCTATCAATATCAAGAGTGATAAGTGCTTCTTTATCACTTAATGCTACGATTTGTTCAATAGCTTTAGTACCTTCAGGACCTTTAATTTCAAAGTTTGCACGATCTTCTAGAGATACGCGATTAATTGCTTTGTTAAATGTTACTTTAACTTGTTTAGCATTAATCGCACTTACACTTTCAACCTTCGGCGTTACAACTGGCACATCAACTTTCGCTTTGTCTGTTGTTTGACCTTTGTAAGATACGCTGTAAGATTTTCCTTCTTGCAACGCTGTTTTTGTTTTGATCACAACAACTGTTGTTTTTGCTTCAGCAGCTGCTGCAGCTTTGATTGATACAGAGTCGATTTCAACGCCTTGGATGGCGAAGTCTTCTTTTTTCACTTCTTTCAATTCGCCGTTGAATGTTACTTCTAATGTTTTTTCGTCAACAAGTTTTACCGCTGTGATATCAGCTGCGGAAACTTCTTTTTTCACATCCATCGCACGAACGACGAATGAAGCGAATTGACCGCGTGTGACGTTTTGTTTTGGTGCAAATTCTGTGTTTTTCGTTACACCGTTTGCTTCTAATGTTTGAATGTACTCACGCGCCCATGAGCCAGCTTTGTCAAGGTCCGTAATTTTTGTTGTGTGGTTTGCTGGTTTTGTTAATTTGAACGCTTCAACAACGACTTTCGCCATCTCTTGGCGAGTGATGTTTGCGTTCGGGTTGAAGTTGCCTTTTTCGTCTCCACCCATGACGCCAGCAGCTTTCACGATCGCAACAGCTTCTGCTAATTCAGCTTTGCTCGCTGGAACGTCTGGGAAGCCTGCACCTTGCTCAGGAGCTTTGACACCTGCATCTTTTAAAATGCGTGAGAAGATGATTGCAGCTTCACCGCGTGTTAACGGTTTGTCTGGTTTGAATGTACCGTCTGCATATCCTTTAATGTAACCTTTTGCTACTAATGTAGCGATGTCATTTGCATGCACGCTTCCTGCTACATCTGTGAAAGACGCGCTTGCTACTGGTGCGATCGCTGAAGCAACAACTGCTGCAGAGACTGTACCAGCTAAAAATTTGCGATAAGACTTTGGTTGGTAAGCCATCGACATATTTCCTCCTTTTGTTTCTCTTTCTATTTAAGTTCAGCTAAATTTAAGAGATTATGTATGTTCTCTCTATGAAACTCTTAAACTTAGCGAGTGAACGACTACAAACTACATTATAATTTTTTCCATGATTAAAGTCAACCATTTTTTGAATGACTTTTCTTTGTTGGAATAACAATACTGTTTCACATGTAGTCTCCCACCTATTCACCATTTTACCTAATGTTCGACTTTTTTCAATACCTCCCTACGTAACTTTTTGACAAAAAGTTTTGTTACATAACTGTAAAGTTATCATTCTCCTATTTATGATACACTTGGAATAGTGTGAAAATGTCGAAATTGTAAGAACAGTGGCGGAGTGAGGTGGATGATGTGAGGCGGCTTGTATCAGCGTTGCTTTTCGTTTTTCTCTTTCCTTCATTCGCGTATGCAGATAGTTACGATCGGCTCGTTCCCCTTGCGAAAAAATATGTCGGGGTGCCGTATCAGTTCGGGGGAAGTTCGGAAAAAGGGTTCGATTGTTCCGGGTTTACGCGTCATGTGATGAGCGGCGTTGGCGTCACGTTAGCGCGCACGACAGCGGAGCAATATAAGCAAGGAAGTGCGGTGAAAAAAGAAGACTTACGTGTCGGTGATCTCGTCTTTTTTGAGACGTATAAAAAAGGTCCATCGCATGCAGGCATTTACATTGGAGACAACGAGTTTATTCATGCCAGTTCATCGAAAGGAATTGCTGTTTCTTCATTAGATGATTCGTACTATAAAAAGCGATACATAGGAGCAAGACGCGTGCTCGCTTATGAGCAGGCAGCTGGTCAATTCGAAGATATCGGAAATGATTTTTGGGCAAATAAAGAAATTGAAGCGTTAGGAAAAAAAGAGATTGTGCTCGGGTATGCGAAAAGCTACTTTAAGCCCGATGAAGTGATGACGCGCGCGGATGCAGCAGGGCTAATCGCAGCGTATTTCGACTTCAATATGAACGATCGGAAGAAAACGTTCCAAGACGTGCCGAGCGATCATTGGGCAGTCGGTGCGATTAACGCCCTTGTCAAAGAGCGAATCGTCGATAAACAGATGACGGCGTTCCAACCGGACGAACCGATCACGCGCGAGCAGTTAGCGATGTGGTTTGCGGAAGCGTGGAAGTTAAAGCGCGGGGCAGATGTGCCGTTTACGGATGTAAAAGAAACAGATGCAGCATATGATGCGATTGAAAAACTTGTCGCAGCTGGCATTGCAAGCGGCTATGAAGACGGAACGTTTCGCCCAAAAGAAACGGTGACACGTGCGCAATTTGCGGTATTTTTCTATCGTGCAATTAACGCAAAATAGCGAGAAAGGACAAGCCTTTCTCGCTATTTTTTTTGCAATGTCCGACTGAGAAAGAGGGCAAACTGTCCGCGTGTGACAACGTCGTCCGGGCGATACGGATTGTTGCTCGTAATTTGATTATAAAAAAGCGTATTAATTGGCCCATACGCCCAATGAGAAAAAGGAACGTCGACAAACGGTCGATTCGTCGTCGGCTGTTCGTACACATCGGCATATACCCTCGTTAAAATCGCTGCCATTTGGGAGCGAGTAATGTAGTTGTTCGGATATAGTTTTCCGTTATATCCCGTCAACAATCCATACGATTCAGCAATCGCCATCTCTTTATACCACGGATCGGTCGGTTTGACGTCTTTTGCTTTCACGACATATCCTTTAGGAAGCGTTAACTTCAGCTCACGAATCAGCATAAGCGCGGCATGGCGGCGGAGTAGCCGTTCGTTTGGACGAAACGTTCCATCAGGGTATCCTGAGATAATCCCTCGTTCCGATAATAATTGTGCAGCTTCTTGCAATTCCTCCCCAACGACGTCCGGAAAAAGTGGCGGTGTAGAAACAAGCGAATCGATTGTTCCGTATTGGACACGTAACGTCGCTGAACCGCGATTAAATCCTTTTGTTGTCGGCTGGACGACGCGAAATAACGCTGTATCGACCATTGTTGAGCGGAATAGCCAAGAAACTTGACTATTTAGTTTTGCCCCATCGTATACCGTCTCATTGACTCCTTTTGGCACGCTTCCGATATAAACAGAGGCGTAGCGTCCTTCCCCATCTTGCGCATTCACGTAGACGGTCGCATCAGCATATGTGTAAAGCTTGAGCGCATATACATTATTTTTTACCGTATAGTTTGTCAGCAATAAAGGAAGCGGCGGCATCGATTCGTACGGGGCGCCAAGTCGATTTTTCCAATACGTTTGTAAAGCTGGAAGCTCAAATGGTGTCGGCAAATGAACGTTCATTTGCATATGTCCTTTTAACGCATTCGGCGAACCAAAAAGTTGCACGTAATCTTCTGCCAATATTTCAGGCATATACCATTCGTACGCTCCACTTCCATCAGCGTGGACAGACGGATAACGAAACAATTCACGCGCGGCAGCATATTGCGACATGAGCCATTCGTTCGGGCGTCGCTGTTCTTTATTCAACAAATCATAATACGTAAAATGATGCCCATACTCGTGCGCTAACGTCGTTGCCATTTCCTCAACTGTCGTCCATTCATTCCCTCCATATAAATGGATGTAGCGATTCGGGAGCAGAGCAAGTTTCGGACTGACTTGATATTGCGCAAAATATTGTCCAAGTACGTTTTGTCCTGCAGGGTAATCAGGAAAAATTTTTACACTTCCTAACAAGGAAAGTTCGGCACCGTGTTTATTTTTTAATAACTCTTGCTCAAGTTGGGCAAGCTTCGTTGCATTCCAATATACGCTATAACTTTCAAACTTTACCCCACTCGCTCCTTTATAGCGAGCGATCAGCGGATAATAATCTTCGTACGCTTGCGCCTTCGCTTTATTCGTTAAATCAACGACATCGGCGTGGACAGGCGCGTGAAAAAAGAATAAAAAAATAAATGAAAGCCAAATGAAGCGCATGCGCTGCACGTCAATCACCTCGTTATCTATGAATCTTATATTTATTTTAACACGATCGGCGACACGATGCGTCTGGAAAAAGAGAAAGGCTGCCTACCACAAGTGCAGGCAACCTTCGTTTCATCTATTTCTTCGTTATAGAGAGCGTATATGGGTTGGCGTTTGGCCGAGCAAGCGATTCTTCAACGACGACATAGTACGTTCCTTTTTTCAAAGATAGCGTGCCGATTTCAGCGTCGCCATCACCGTAATGGTCGTACGTTTGAACGACCCGTCCTTTCGCATCAAAAATGGAGATAACGCCATCCATCGTGCCTGGTACATCGAGTTTAAATGTAAATGCCCCATCTTTTTCAACAATAAATTTATAAGCATCTTTATCGCCATAATCAACAACGTTCATATATCCGCGCGCTTCGTATACGTTTCCTTTTTTCGTTAACGCGAGCGGTTTCGATGGCACGTTGTTTTTCATCATAGATGCAGCATCTTCATCTTTTTTATTGAGCGACTGAATACCAAAGTTATACGACTGAAGCGACAATCCATCCCACATAAACGAGTCGACGATAAAGAAGTAGCCGACATTTTTCTTCGCTTGGAACGAACCGTTTACGTCGTATAACGGGCTCGAACCGTTTGGATAAAACGTGACAGCTTTATTGTATTCGTCCTCGTCAATCGTCATATTTCCGTTCGTATCTTCAACAACCGATACGATTGGAATTAATGTGCCGCGCAACGCTTTCGGAAACGATGCGTTTTGTTTGCTTGGTTTTGCATAAAACGTCAACAGTTCGGTCGCTTTCCGATGTTTGTAGTAATAGTAATCGCTGTCGTTTGGAAGGACAAAGTTTCCTGTTTTCACATCGTTAACGTTCGTAACAGTTGCTTGAAGCGGTTCGTTATTTTTTTCGTTTTTATCTGTCGGTGCGTCGAGCAATTTTTTCGATGTGATGACATACGGATCGGCAACTGGCTGATAGTAGTCGTTTTGTACTGACATGTAATACGTTTTTCCTTCTTCGAGAATGAGCGTCCAATCGGATTGTTTTTTCCCTGTCATCCAATCGAATGAGTAGAACGAGTCAACTGGCACAAGATCGTCTTTTTTCTCATCGTATTCAAACAACATTGCTGACGGCATCATATCGTCAGGTGTTGCGAATGAAAATTGGTATATCGCTGTTTTCGGTACCGTTAATTTGTAAAAATCTTGGTCGTAGCTAAATTGAATAAACGCCTCAGCGCGATCACCGATGTTGTAAGGTAGAGCATTTTCTTTAATTTGTGCAACTTGTTCTTTTTCAAAGTAGCTCCAGCTTCCGTCATCGCCAATGATAATGATGTCGTTTGGTTTGCGCATATTGACAGCCGCTTTTTCGGCTTGTTCCACAGCCCCTTCTTCCGACGGCATCGGTTCACGTGCTGGGAAGCTGTCTTCATCTTGTGGGAGCGTAATCGCCTCGGCGCTTATTTGATAAGGGATCGCTGAAGCGGTTGCTTCTTTTACTCTGTTGCTTGACATTGCCATATCAAGCACCATTGGATAAAATCCGTCCATCGGTTCGCTTGACGCTTCGAGCACATATTCGACGCCCGGTTGCGCTTCAAACGTCACCGTCTCCCCTTTGCTGACGCCGTTGTTGTTTCCTGACGTGATCGGGAACGGAATTTCTTTATATTTTGCGTCTGGGTCGACTGGGCGATATAGTTCTTCAGCGAAATAAACGTTTAATGACGAATCGATGCCTGGCACAGCAGATAGCTGAAATTTCACCGTCGTCGGCTCTGCGACAGTAAAACGGAAATAGTCGCGGTCGCTTTCGTTGTTTTCTGGAACGAATGTTAAGTTTTCTAAAGAAAACGGTAATTGTTCAATCGTCGCTGGGTTTTCTTTCGTTAAGCCATCGTCCGCAAGTTCTGTAAACGACTGTACAGCTAACGTATACGTTGATTTTCCTTGTAAATTGTAGTTGCCGTTCGCATCTGTGACCCCGATCGCGAGCACACCTGGTTGTTTTGCTGTGAATAGTTTCGCTTCCATTTCACCTGCGCGGCCGTCATTCACTTGAATCGGCTTTTCAGACGTTGTTTTTCCTTCTGGATAAAAACGGAGAACAAGCTTATAGTCGTATGATGTTGACCCTTCGAGTAGCGTTTGGACACTTTCACCTTGTTGAACGTTTACTTTTACCCAATGCACTTCTTCTGATTTTGTAAGCGATCCTTTCTTGACGTACGATTCTTTCGCGTCAATAACAGGAGCTTTCGCTAAAATCGTTTCATCGTTCCATTTTTCTTTTTGCGGCACGTTTTTAATGTTATATTGCAGCGCGGCAACTGGATTGACTAGGCCGTTGCCGTACGTCAAGTCATATCCTTTTTCACCTAAATCCGTTGCGGTGCGCTCTAAAATCCATTCCACTTGATATGGTTTTAAATTCGGATATTTCGATAAAAGAAGCGATGCTACGCCTGCAACGACGGGTGATGCCATCGACGTTCCACTTAGCTCTGCAAAAGACGAGCCTTTCGCATAGTCGTAAATCGGGCTATATACGTCCGCCCCCGGTGCAACGAGGTCAACAGACGGACCGTAGTTTGAAAACTCAGCGAGCTGATTTTTACTATCCGTTGCCCCCACGCTAATGACCCCTTCATATGCAGCCGGAACGGAGTACATGTCCGTCGCTTCATTTCCTGCTGCGGCAACGACGGTAATGCCTGCATCAATCGCTTTTTGAACAGCTTCTTCTAAAATCGGTGAGCTAAAATAGCCGCCAAGGCTCATATTAATGACTTTTGCCCCTTTTTCAATCGCATATAAAATACCTTGGGCGATCGTATAATCGCTCGCTCCAAGTCCCCCACCAAACACGTCAATCGGTAAAATTTTTACGTTCGGATTCACACCATGCGCCCCAACACCGTTATTAGCATTGGCACCGATAATGCCTGCCACATGTGTCCCGTGCACGTCTTTGATTGGCGCACCTGCTGGGTTCATCGCATTGTAAGCAGGAAGGAGGCGTCCTTTTAACTCTGGATGTTTCGTATCCATACCTGTATCAATGACCGCGACAGTCACGCTATGTTTTCCCGCGAGCTTGATCGCTTTGTCCACATTTAACAGCGATAGTAAATACATATGATCTGCTTTCGGATCAAGAGAACCGAGTCGTTTGTATGTAAAACTTGGTGTCACGCTTTTGACGGCTTTTAATTTCGCATAGTTTCTCATTACCTCTTGCAAACTTTTCCCTTTTTGCACTGTAACAACGTCATAGCCTAATTGCGGAAACGACTGTTTTAATGTCGCCCCTAAACTACGATGAACGGTAGTTGGAATTTTTTCATTGTACTTTACGATAAGCGTATCGGTGCTCACTTGGTTTTGTGCATCTTCAAACTTTTTGTACGCAAGTGAAGCCGATGCTGTCGTCGTTTGTTTTTTCCACTGTGCGATTGGCGCTTCCGTCGACGCTTGGGCGACCGTTGGTACGATAAGTGATGAAGCTAAACTAACAGATAATGCGATCTTCTTCCACTTTTTCATAAAAAGCCTCCTTAAAGAGAATGTAACAAGAATGTAACATATGTATTCGCCACGGAAGGCAAATACACCTGCTATTAACGAAAAAAAGTTTCATATTTTGATAAATTTTTCTAACAATCTTACAATATCACCCAACAAACAAAAAGTAAAGAAATATTTTCCGGGTCGTGAAACATTTTGGGAACAATGGTATACTGTACGTTGAAACGATTTGATTTACAGCGAAGGAGAAGGTTCCCCATGTTGTCTTACATAAAAAAACTAGTAAACAGCGATGAACGAAAACTTAAAAACTATTACAAAATCGTTGCGCGTATCAACGAGCTTGAACCGACATTTGAAGCGTTGACAGATGACGAACTGCGCGCAAAAACAAGCGAGTTTAAACAACGGCTCGAGCGTGGCGAAACGGTATTTGATATACAAGCAGAAGCGTTTGCGGCCGTGAGAGAGACATCGAAACGTGTGCTGGGCATGCGCCATTTTGACGTTCAACTCATCGGTGGTCTTGTGCTTGCGGAAGGAAATATCGCAGAAATGGCGACAGGAGAAGGAAAAACGCTCGTTGCTTCCGCCCCAAGTTATTTGCGTGCCCTTGAAGGAAAAGGGGTGCACGTCATTACTGTCAACGACTATTTAGCTCGTCGTGACCGTGACTTAATCGGAAAAATTCATGAGTTTCTAGGGCTGACGGTTGGCTTAAATTTGCCACAAATGACACTAGAGGAGAAAAAAACAGCATACAACGCCGATATTACGTACGGTGTCGGCAACGAGTTTGGCTTTGACTATTTGCGCGATCATATGGTGTATAGCGTCGCTGATCGTGTCCAACGCCCATTTCATTATGCGATTATCGATGAAGTCGATAGCGTATTAATTGACGAAGCGAAAACCCCTCTCATTATCGCGGGTAAAACAGGCGTAAGCTCGGAACTAAGCTACTTATGCGCCCGTATCGTGAAACATTTCGTTCGCGATGAAGATTACGAATACGATGAAGAAACAAAAACCGTTAACTTAACCGAGCAAGGCATTGAAAAGATTGAAAAAGGATTCGGAATCGACAACTTATATGACCTTGAACATCAAGTGTTATATCATTACGTCATTCAAGCGTTGCGCGCATACGTCATGTTTACACGCGATGTTGATTATATCGTCAAAGACGGAAAAGTATTGCTTATTGACATGTTTACCGGCCGCCCGATGGAAGGACGCAGTTTAAGCAACGGGCTTCATCAAGCGATCGAGGCAAAAGAAGGTCTCGAACTAACCGAAGAAAACAAAATTCAAGCATCGATTACGATTCAAAACTATTTCCGTCTTTATCCGATTTTATCCGGCATGACAGGGACGGCGAAAACAGAAGAAAAAGAGTTTCAAACGTTGTATGGAATGGATGTCGTACAAATTCCAACAAACCGCCCTGTTATCCGTCAAGACTTGCCTGACCGCGTCTTTGCGACAGTCGATGCAAAATATAAAGCAGTCGCCAAAGAAGCAAAGCGCGTGCATGCGACAGGACAACCGATGCTCATTGGGACAACGTCCATTTTACAATCGGAAAAAATGGCGAAATATTTAGCGGAAGAAGGGCTGCCGTTCCAATTGCTGAATGCGAAAAGCGTTGAGCAAGAAGTCGAGCTGATTTCACGTGCTGGTCAAAAGGGGCAAATTACAATTGCGACAAATATGGCTGGGCGCGGAACAGATATTATGCTTGGAGAAGGCGTGGCGGAGCTTGGCGGATTGTATGTCCTCGGTACAGAACGTCATGAAAGCCGCCGTATCGACAACCAATTAAAAGGACGTGCTGGCCGCCAAGGTGATCCGGGACGTTCGCAATTTTTCATTTCGCTTGAAGACGATATGTTTCGTCGCTTCGCCAAAGACGAATTAGAAAAAATAAAAAAATCACTACAAGTGAACGATGAAGGAGAAGTATTAAACAAAGACATCCATGAGTTTGTCAACCGCGTCCAGCGCATTTGCGAAGGAAGCAACTTCTCTGTAAGGGAGTATAACTTAAAACTGGATGACGTATTGAACGAACAGCGTCGTACCATTTATACGCTCCGTAATCGCATTCTTGAAGCTGACGATGTCATTCCAATTGTCGTTCATATGGTGCCATCGTTTCTTGAACGAGAAGTGGCTTATACATGTCCAGAAGATGTCATCTCAGAACAATGGGACATCGCACGTTTAGTCGAAACCGTTCAAACGGTGACAAACGAACACATTGATGTAGCTGATGTCGTCGAGCAAAAAGAAGTAGTAGCGATCGTCCACCAAGCGATCTCAGCATGGAAAGAGCGTGTTCATGCATTTGAATATACCGAAGAACATCAATGGGCATTGAAACGTGCATTACTTTCGCTTATCGACTTTCATTGGACAAAACATTTAGAAGCGATGGAGTTATTGAAAGAAGGAATTGGGTTGCGCTATTACGGACAAGAAGATCCGATGCGCCAATACGCAAAAGAAGGGTTGGAACTCTTTACACTGATGTACCATCGTTTAGAAAAAGATGCTTCCCAACAACTTGCCCAGCTACTTATTTAAATTGAGGAAAGGAGATGGAACGATGTTTCCATTTTTCAAAAAGAAAAAACAAGGCGAAGATAGTACAGTTCAAGCTGGACAATTATTTGACGAGGCAGATGAACAACAAGATGAAGACGTGCATACAACGTTATCGATTCATCCACTCATGTCGCTAACGACCGAACAAAAATATTATTTTCAATACGTTAATAACGAACTGCCGCCATTGAAAAAAAATCAAGTATCACTATCAGGAATTGAATGGAAAAAAGAAGGGGATCGTTATGTTGTTACAGCGTTTGTGCGAAACAGTTTGGATCGATCGATTCGTTTTGAGCAAACACCACTGTTGTTAATTGGACCGGATGGGAAAGTAATCGGGCGAAAAATATTTCCAATGCACGAACTTGGCGACATTCCGCCAAAAAGCAGTCGCCCGTGGCGATTTGTATTTACAACAAGTGACTTATATACAGAACATATTCCAGAAACAGGATGGAAGTTAGCGTTTGAATTAAAAAAGCCACATCGACTAGATTTAGAAGAAAGTTGGGAGCAACATTTAAAAGAAGAAGATAAACAAAAACTCGAGCAACTCGTTCGTTCGCTTACCCCACCGAAACAAGGCGAAGTGAACGTGATGGGATTGCAAGCCCGCATGAACGAAGAGGGAGATTTAGTCGTCACGTTACTGATTCGCAACGGTAGCGACAAAAACATTACATTCGAGCAAATGCCATTAGTTGTCGAAGATGCATCAGGAGATATTATTGCACGCGGAGCGTTTACATTGCAGTTAGAAGTAAAAGCAAATACAAGCAAACCGTGGACGTTTATCTTTCCAAAGTCGCTCTTGCAAAAAGATGAATTTGATTTTTCTACATGGCGTGCCTATATTCCACAATAAGAAAAAGGGCTGATGTAAATCATCAGCCCTTTTTCTTTGCCTCTGGCCACCAACCGCTCTCTATTGTAAACAGAAGGAAATAGTACTACAGTTATATTTTAGCATCATTTTTTATGTTTAACAAACATATTTTTAGTTTTTTTGGTATAAATTTTTTGTTGACAAGCATATATTCCCTTCTCCTACACGTTCAAAATAAACAATATTGAATTTTCTGCCCAGAACGAATAGAAACTGAGCGGAAAGTACATAGGATGGCTCGTTCTTCAGCAGCTGTGAGGTCATTCATCGATGCGGGGATGTAACGCTTCTCGTGGTCATTCCAACGCCGTACACATATTTGCACTTTTCCTTTTCCAAATAAAAACGTAATGACAATCATTAATTGATCGTCTACCGTTTTAAAAAATAAAAATAAATCGTCTTTTGTTGTGCACGTAATCATGCGGTAGCGCATCGGTTCAAGAGGCAGCTTGTTCACTGGTGAAATAAACTGAAGTGAGTCAGAAAAGTGAATGGGTTCGATTGTGCGAGATTCATAAAATGGAGGATTCGGCTTTTCTTTAATAAGCACCTCGCACGTTTTTCCTCTTTTTTTCGCTTCATGAACAATGAAATTGGAAAAATAAATATTCATCATTCATCATCCCCCTCAAGTTTTTCCAATGTATATTTTTACATTTTTCGAATATTCATTCAACTTTTTTCGACAAAAAGACTGTTTGTTTTTGTTCTGAAAACGAACATTTTGTTTGTTTGTTCTCAAAAAGAACAAAAAATCCCCCTTTCTTCTTCTATCGTAAAAAGAAAAAGGGAATTTGGTGGAAGATGATGTTACAACATATCGGAGAACAAATTAGGCGTTTGCGCAACGCACACGATTGGACGCAAGAACAATTGGCACAGCGATTAAACGTGTCTCGTTCGAAAGTGAGTAAATGGGAAAACGGTGAAGTGCTCCCTGATTTGCAGTCGATTATCGACATGAGTGATTTATTTCGCGTCAGCACTGATTTTTTGCTCGGTAAACACCCGACAGATGAACAACTATTGCAAGAAGTACGATTAGCGTATGGGACAAATGACATGGGCGATGAGCAGTTATCCGTTATTCGCTACTTGAATGAACAGCCGAGGCTTGCAAAACGACTATATGCGTTGCAGTCATTACCGACGCATAAACGAAAACGTTTGGAAGAGATCGTCATAAAGATGATCGATGAAATGATTGAAGCATTGAAATAAAAAAAGGGGCGTTTTCTGCCCTTTATTCAATGCCGATTAATTTTTTTAAACGATATACATCTGCTTCCGTTTGCCATTGCTTTTGTGCGTGCAGTTCAAATTTGTCATGCAGCTTGTCCACTTTTGTTTCTAACTTTCCGATGCGCACATGCAGTTCTTTTACTTCTTCGCGTATTTCTCGTTTGAAACTTTCCATTTCTGCACGCATCTCTTGTTTGAAACTTTCCATCTCTGCGCGTATTTCTTGCTTAAAGCTTTCCATCTCTGCGCGCATTTCTTGTTTAAAGCTTTCCATCTCTGCGCGCATTTCTTGTTTAAAGCTCTGCATCTCTTGTTTCAAGTTTTCTATTTCCCCACGCATTTCACGTACTTCATAAAGCAATTCTTTCACTGCTTGTAACACTTGGCTTTCCACGTTTCATTCACCCCTTTCATTTTTACCCCTAGCATACCACTCCGACCATAGTCGGTCAATTGAAAAAAAGAGGCTAGCGGAGAGGATGCTAGCCAAACTGTGAGGGAGCAGTAAGAGGACACATTTTGGAAGGAAGTTGAGAGGAATTGCTTTTTATCACCTCCTCGGTCTATATGATACAAAAATACAAAAATGATGTAAAATTTCGATTTTTTAATTTTCAAGCCGATTTTTTTATTTTTTCGCCGTTTTTCAGCCATTTCTCGCAAAAAAAGTAGCCGAAAATTCAATTTTTACTTTTTCTTTTCTTTTTTTGTTACATATTCTTCATATGATATAATAAAGGCAACTACTGTTGCGAGGTGGATGCGGTGAAAACATTTAAGCTGGTTGCCCTCACACTATTGCATGAACAAAAGCAAGATATTCCACTTATTGATGGGTTAATAATCAATAAAGAAGATGAAAACAAGCAGTGGCTGATCGAAGCGTACGTCGAGCAAACATACCGCGAGCTATTTACATCGTTAAAAGAAAGCGGAGCAACGTTTGATGCGCTTGTGACCATTTCACGCAAAACGAACGATCCTGCCCATGTACGTGCGACCGTTCGCTCGATAACGATAATGAGTGAACGAATGAGTGTACTAATGGATGCGACGCTCGTCAAACGGTCGAATTTAGCTGAAGTCGTGCTTGAAGATTTAGTTCACCGTGGACTACACGGTGAAACGCTTCTGCAACAATTTAAAGAACACATGCATACAAAAAGAGGCTGATTATCCAGCCCCTTTTTGTTTGGCAATGACAACGTATCGATTCGGCGCATCCCCGATCCAGCGAAACGGATAACATGTAATTAACGTAAGCGTCGGATGCGCTTTTGGGACGAGCACTGTTTTATCATCTGGCTTGACGATGCGAATATGTTGAACGACGTACGTCCATGTTTGATCGTTCGTGCGAATGACTAGCTCGTCTCCTCGTTGAATGTCGCCAAGCTGACGAAATACCGTATCGCGATGCCCTGCTAAAATCGTATGATTACCTTTCCCCGGAAGCGCACTTCGTTCATCGAGCGCCACCCCTTTATTTAACTGTTGCAATCCTTCATAAATCGGCATGGATATGTTTAGTTTCGGCATAAAAAGCGTGCCGATCACATCACCCTGTTGTACAGTAGGTTGGTCGTTTCGTTTTACCGCTTCATACGCTTTATACCAACCGAACGCATTTGTCCAAATGAACGATGCGCTAAAAAGAAAACATGCTATCGCAACGGCTCGCATCGTTTTCCCTTCTTCCATAACACGAAGCTCACAAAGAGTAGAGCGACACCGATCAATATGTTCATCCCGTACGAAGAAGCAGTTTTCGGCATACGCGCAATAAGCAAACCGCTTTCTAAATCAAGTGCCATCTTCCCAATGTGTGCAAGTTGTTCGCTTGCATCAATCAACACGCTCGAATTCAGCCGTTCAGACGGAATATATAAATCGGCTACGAAATTTCCTCTTTCATCATACCATTCCATAACGACAGGGGCTGTCGCTGTTTCTATTTGTTCAAACGAAATCGGTTTTCGCCCATGTTCGTTTACTTCAAACACTTTCGCTTGCAGACGATACAGCGACAGCCATTCGTTCCAAAAGGTGAGCATGGCTTCCCGCTCTTTTTTCGTTAGCGGTCTGGATAAGTCACGCAGCACAAGCGTTTGTATTTGGTCGTCAAGGCGTTCAAGCGTTTGTTTCGCAGACAGCGGAGTACGTTCAATTAATCCTCGAATTTCGTTTTCCGTTAGTCCAATCGTCGCTAAAATATCGGTCATCGCTTGCATCGTATCGTAACGATCGCGGTAAAACGATAAGGCATATGCTAAATCTTCAATAAACGTATATTGTTGCAGTTGTTCGCCAAATTGTCCGAGAAGAGATTCCGCTTCTTCTTGCGTCATTTCATAACGCTGTAATAGGGCATCAAGCCGATCAGGCGTGATGGGTGTGCCTAATTGCTCTTTTAACGCCTCCAATGAAGAAAAATCTTCGATCGTCATATTCCATTTCGCTAAATAGCGCGTTAAATCGTCCATCGTCCAACCGATGTCTTGTACGTATTGTTGTAGCGCCTCTTCGGAAATGGCTGCTTGCACAGGTGTGGCAACTAAAAAAACAAATAACCATAGCACGCGCATGTATTTTCCTCCCTTATGTGTGCTATGGTTATTTTGTTCGATTATTCCATTTTTATACGATTAGAAATATACTTCATATAAGGCGCGCACCGCTTTTTCAACCGCATCCGCTTTGACGCCAAACATCATGCTTACTTCTGAGGAACCTTGGTTAATCATTTCAATATTGACGTTGGCGCGGGCAAATGCAGCTGTAGCCTTCGCCGCAATACCGACGCTCCGCTCCATCCCTTCCCCAACGACCATAATAAGCGCTAAATCGCGTTCAATCGATACTTCATCGACACGCAATTCTTTCACAATGCGGTCTAGTACGCGGCGTTCCACATCGCCAGCTAATTGTTCTTCGCGTAAAATGACCGACATATTGTCAATGCCTGATGGCGTATGTTCGTATGAAATACCTTCATCTTCTAAAATTTGTAGTAGACGGCGCCCAAATCCGATTTCGCGGTTCATTAAATATTTGCTGACGTTAATGCTGCAAAAGCCTGTATCGCTTGCGATACCTGCTACAGGGCGATCGCGATGGTCTCTCGTTGCGACGATCATCGTCCCCGGCGCTTCCGGGTTGTTCGTATTTTTCACGCATACCGGAATGCCACGGCGATACACAGGTTCAAGCGCTTCATCGTGAAACACCGAGAAACCGGCATACGACAATTCACGCATTTCACGATATGTTAATTCTCTCAGCTGGCACGGATGTTCCACGATCGACGGATTGACGCAATAAATGGAATCGACATCGGTAAAGTTTTCGTATAGTTCAGCGCCAACTCCTGCCGCAACGATCGAACCCGTAATATCCGAACCGCCGCGCGGGAACGTGACGATATGCCCTGAACGCGAATAGCCGAAAAAGCCTGGGATAACTAAAATGCCGCTTCTTTCCTTTAATTTTGCCAGTTGCTCATATGACTCAGGTAAAATTTGTGCATTGCCCGGCTCATCTGTGACGAAAATGCCGGCGTCTTTCGGATTGACATAGTGCGCTTCATAACCGAGCTGACGAAGGTAGTGTGCCATCAGCTTCGCATTGTTATCTTCTCCGCTCGCCTTTAATGCATCAAGCAGGCGCTTTGGTTGATCGCGATACGTATCAATCATTTGTTGTAAGCTTGCCGAAATGACGTCTAAAATGTCACGTGATAAATGTAAATCGGTGACGATTTCATCATAACGTGCGACAACTTGCGCAAGCACTCCTTCATACAAGTCATCTTCAATCACTTTTTTCGCTAATGTAATTAATAAATCCGTCATTTTTGTATCGTCTTTAAATCGCTTTCCCGGCGCAGAGACGACGACAAATTTGCGCGCATCATCCGATGTGACGATGTTGGCTACTTTTTGAAATTGCTGTGCATTGGCAACAGAACTTCCCCCGAATTTTGCTACTTTCATATGCCATAACCCTTTCTTTCTATTTTTATTTCCTTATCATAGCACATCTTCAATCTCTTTTGTCAGAAAAATTTTTCAATTTTCGTATTCCTTCTTTGCACACACCATACGATAGCCATGAACAGCCAGCACAAAGCACATCTAGATCATCTGGTTCAACCGCTTGCTTCGTTCGTTCAATGAGCTCAGATTTCATATACACTTCGTTTTCTTTGAGCTGTAAATGGTTGAGCACGCGCCGATCCATCGTCAGCACATGATCGTTCGATTGTTCATCTGCCTCGCAACGGTCTACTCCATGGTGGGGACACGCATAACACGCTTCATCAAGGGCGGCGATGACGCGAATCGGGCCATCCGTACGGTCATCGCGCATAAACGCAACGATTTCGGTCATCTTTTCGACGAACGATTCACTATATCCCATGCCTTGGAAGCCGTGTACGCATAATAAATGATGTCCTCGCAACGTTCGCATAATGGTCCTCTTTTCTTTTTTATCCTCGAAATATTATACACTACTTTTCATAGTTATTCATCATTCTTTGTTGTAAAGTAACCATAAGCATCGCTGTTTTATACATTTTTCCTTCCAACGTTCCTTTTTGGATGTCGACAATGAGTTCTTGTTTATTTTTTAAAATGACTTTCGTTTTCTTTTTCTCATACGGTTGTATCATCTTGATGTGGGATGGTGCAATCCATATGCATCGATCGCTGTCAGGAGAACATGTTGGAAAGAAGTAGAGCCGAAGCGCTTCACAAACGGAGATCGGAACCATTTGCCGAATGCCGAGAATATGTTTTGCCGCGTGAACTTTTCCTTCATATGTACTTCCGTAGTAACGGCAGCTTTGTTGTATAATCTCTTTCGGCGATTGCTCTACCTTGTACGTGTTGTACAATTCGTAAACGATCGTCCCAAGCCGGCCGTATGAATCATATTGTGGCACAAGTGCAGCTGTCTCCTCCATAATCATGTACTCTTCCATCCGTTCCATCCAAACTCCCCCTCACAAATATATGTTCGCCATTATTATAATGAATTTTCATAATTTTAACAATAAAAATCCCGGAAAATGTCCGGGACTAAACAGTAAATTGTTTTCCTTTTTTCGCTAAATGTTGCGCTTTAACAAAGCGAGCGCTTCTTTGGCTGTTTGTTGGGCTGTTTGTTGGAGCGGTGCGACAGCTTGAATCATCGCTTCTTTTCGCTCTTCTCGTTCGTTCATACATTGCTGAATATATGAAAATAGTGCTTCACCGTCCCAGTCGTCTCGTTCGACATGCGCAAACACCGGTTGGTTTGCTTGCTCGGCAAATGCATCAATTTTCGGATCGTATGATAAAGCAATAAACGGTGTATGAGCGACCGCCGCAAAAATTAACGCATGTAAACGCATCCCGACAAGCAAGTCAGCACTTGCGATCATCGCCATTTTTTCTTCAATGCTTGCATCATAAGGAGCAACGACGGCGCGCTCTTTCATCATCGCTAACACACGACGGGACGTTTGATCATCATGATGCCCATGCATCGGGATGAATACAACATCAAAACCTGCTTCAATCGAACGGTCAAGCGCAATGGCAATTTTTCTTTCAAAATCGCGACCGCGTGACCAATCACGCACGGAAACAGCAACAACAGGACGTGTAAACGACTGTTGTTGCCACCAAACTGTTGGCGTTGTCGGTGGTTCTAGTCCCATCACCGGATCAGGTACGACAGTAATCGGTTTCGTTACACCTAGCGTTTTTAATAGTTGTGCAGACGGTTCATCGCGCACCGTAAGACGATCAACTTGATTTAACGTCCATTTCACTAGCCATTGATTTTGCTTTTTGTTGACAGGCCCCATCCCTTGTGCGTACACCATGACCGGTTTGCCGAGCCATTTGGCAATTTGCATGATCCCTGTATAGTACGGAATGCTGCGCCATCCTGTTTGATCTTGAAGCAAACTTCCACCGCCGCTAATTAACCCATCGCTTTGACGGAGCGCCTGAACGATGTCACCGATTCGCCAACGATTTACCGCATGAACCCCATATGTTTGTTTTGTAAATTCAGGATCGTTTGAAAGCACGGTCACTTGCACATGTGGGTCATGCGCACGAAGCGCCTGAATAATCGCATATAAAATGGCTTCGTCTCCCACGTTATGAAAACCGTAATATCCAGATAGTACAATGTTCATCGTATCACCTTTTTCCATACCCACTTATATGCATAAATAAGGGCAATACCAATAAATAGCCCAAGTCCAAGACTATACATTGTGCGAACAAATGAAATAAAAAGTGGGATATGCAAATGTGTAAATGTATTGATCATCGACAACCATCCGATTGTCCCAACGACAAGGAGGATCGCCCCTAGCTGCTTTTGCTTATTGATGACAAATAACGCAAGCAAATAAGCTGGAAAACCGAGCAAAAACTCTTTCGTGCGCGGACGTACGTACAACCATTCTTCTAACTTTTGTCTCGCTGCTAGTTCAAGAGCACTTGCCGTTCCTGTATTGCCAGAGCGCAAGACATAATACGCCAACAGAGCGAAAATGATCAAGCTAAGCACGACATGTCCGACAGTAATCGGATGCTTCCATAGTCGCTTCATAAAAGGAAGAAGCGGCTCTCGAATGATCCAAGGTAAAACGAGTACGACCATGGCAACAAGCGGAACGACGTAAACAAGTTTCACCCCACGAAACCCTTCACCGACATAAGCTATATACTCATTTCCATACAGCATCGTCACAATCCAACTAATTCCGACAAACGAAATGGCAATAGCACGACCATACGCCATAAATGTACCACGCCATCCTTCTTGGACGGAAGAAGGTTTAGCGGCATATATTGGGGTAATGATAGCAACGAGCAAGGCTAGTGCTTTCAATGCCAAATCGATTGCTAACACCGTACCTGCCATGCCTAAAATGAGAGCTCCGCCGGCGGCAAGTGATGCCATCATTGGCGACACGAGCGAACGAACCGCAAGAAAAACGAAAGCAGTCGCCCCAATCACAAATCCAATTGTAGCAATAGACGAACGTTCAATTGGTGCGAACGGTTCGCTTTTTCCAAGCGTATAATGACTCGGCATATGTTGAACAATTTGTTTCATCACCGTTATTGTTTTTTCCATATTTTGTTCTGTATCTGCCGATGCATACGGACGAATAAACAAGGCACGTATGTTTCGCTCTTTAATCGCACGAATAGCGACATCGACCGCTTCATTTGGCTTTCGCTGCTCTAAATTTAAACTATGCAATCGAACAACGTGCACATCCATCGCTTTCGCTAATGTCGTCAATCCTTTCGCTTCGTAAAACTCCGTTGACAGTAAAGCATATCCTGCTTCTTTCCAGATTCCCCCCCATTTTGCGACATCTGTCGGATAGCCGGCCACTTCTTCTCCTGTCGGCAACAACTTAGATGTATGTTCATTTTTTAGCGCTTCAATTTGTTGAAGTACACGTACACTCGCTTCGTTCATATCACGTGCATCTGGAATACGGAGCACAACCATAAAGCCACGTTCGATGACATGGGCGACTTTTGCTTCATCATATCCGAGCGGCACGCGCTCAATTTTTTTCGCATTTCCTTCAATGACATAGTACGTTTTTTGATTGATTTCAACTTCCCGGACGTCATCACCGAACGTGTCGCGTAATGACGAAGCGACTGGGAACGCATCGTTAAGCGGATACACAACAAGTCCGCGCGATGGCATTTGATCGACACGTTCATTTAATAACACGAGCGTATGCTTCCATTCGTCCATCTTTAACAATAACACATGTCCTGATTTTTCAAGTGACTCGAGCGTTTCTGCTTCAACGCTCACCGTCGTTAACCCAGCTTCTTTCAATTGCTTCCATACGTCTTCTTCTTTTTCTTCTTGCAACCATGCTTCGATTTCATCGTATGGCATTATCATTTCATACGTTCGATTGTCCCATTCTGCTTGATGACGCTTGCCTACCGCTGGAGCGATGAGCACGAGCGAAAGCGCGATGATAATCAACAACCATTTTTTCACGTGTTTCATCCCTTCTTCGTTTGATTCAACCATTGGCGAAGCTCTTGAAGCGTTACTCCACCGAGCGCAAGTGCAATTCCAATATAGAATAAACCACCACCAATTGTTGCAATCGCTACATACACGAGCGACGCCATTCTTCCCCATGTTGGGGAAATGAGAAATAAGCCGATGCCCATAACAAGCGAAGCAAATACATAGACGATAACCTTTCGATTCCAAAACGAAAGCGATATGTGACGGCGAATCGCAACGTGGTTCATCCATGTAATAAACGCATATGTGACAAACGTCGAAATGCCGGCACCAATTAAGCCGTACCAAGAAATGAACAATATGTTTGTCCCCCATTTCACGAGACAGCCTATTAAAATAATGAAAGCAGCTCGTTTCGACTCGCCAATACCTTGTAAAATGCCTGTCCCAAGCAAAGCGAGCGAGGTGAATATGGAACTTGCCAACACGACCGCCATCGTCGCGCTTCCTTCGTCATTTGTAAATAAAGCGACGTTGAGCGGAACGGTTAAAGCGGCGAGTCCTGCCGCCATGGGCCATGATAAAAAGTGGGATAGACGAAACGACTGTTCGATCGTTTGCTGTGCTCGATTTATTTCCCCTTTTGCTAGCTGTTTACTTAACAGCGGAATGAGCGGGAGCACAAGCGAAGATGAAAATACGGTTGCGATTTGCACAAGGGCTGTTCCACGGCTATACAGCCCAAATAAATAGCTCGTTTCGTCTGTTCCTACGCCATATGAACGAAGCGCGAGCGGAACAGACAGCGAGTCGACTAAATTTAAAAATGGCATCGCAAGCGCACCGAGCGCAATCGGGATAGATAACGTTAAAATCGTCTTGCTCGTCTCCATCCACTGCGTGCGCGTTAGTTTCACACGTTTCGGACGGTAAGGAGAGCGGGCATACAGCGCCCGTAAGTATACGAGACTTGCAAACGCCCCAAGCGGCGAGCCAATCATAATTGCTCCGGCGATTATATCGTCAGGGTATGCAGCTTTCACCATATAAAAAGCAACAAGTAAAATAAAAGTAACGCGCACAAATTGCTCAAGTACTTGCGACGTAGCTGTCGGCTTCATATCTTCGAGCCCTTGAAAAAACCCGCGATATACCGCCATATATGGTGAGATAAGAAGCGTTGTGGATACGACAATAATCGCCCATTTTGCCTCTGCACCGCCAAGTGCTTGCGCAATCCAAGATGAACCGCCTGCAAGAAGTGAAAAACTAAGCACCCCAAAACTAAACGCCAATACGCTTGCAGTTTTGATAAGTCGTGCGACTTCATCTTCTTTTTGCTGGGCGCGCGCTTCGGAAATTAATTTCGATACAGCAATCGGAATCCCCGCAACCGATAAAATGAGCGCAACCATATAGAGCGGATAAACGAGACTAAAAATGCCGAGCACTTTATCTCCCGCAATGTTTTGTAACGGAATGCGGAAAATGCTGCCAAGCACTTTCGAGATGATCGTGCCGAGTGTTAAAATGATCGTCCCTTTCACAAATGACTGGCTCATTTTCTAACAACCTTTTGCTTTAAAATCGTCCACGCAAAGCGCGGCAACGCCATCATCCGCTTCGCTCGCGTCGGCTGTTTCAGTAAACGATACAGCCATTCGAGATTTAGACGAATCCATAGTTCAGGGGCGCGCTTGACCACTCCAGCAAGCACGTCGAAGCTTCCGCCAACGCCCATCCATACACCACGTCCGACTGTATGTATATGTTCGGCAATCCATTGTTCTTGTTTTCCCATGCCAAGCGCAACAAATACAAAGTCTGGCTCGGCTTGTTTTACTTCTTCGACAATTGTCTGATCGTTCCAATCAAAGTAGCCGTTGCGTACCCCAACTAAACGAACGTTCGGGTAGTGTTGACGAATATGTTGTGCCGCTGCTTGTACAACTTCTTCTTTTGCCCCAATCATATATACGCGATATTGATGCTCGTCGGCCATCCGCAAACAACGGCATAACATATCGTAACCTGCGACACGTTCGGGAAGCGGTGTACCGAGCCATTCAGCTGCTTTCACCACCCCGATCCCGTCAGCAACGACATAATCTGCTTGCTGAATCGTTGCCATATATGTAGGTTCTTCATTTGCTTTCATCACAATTTCAGGATTCGCCGTTACGATAAAGCACGGCTTTTGTTGTTTGACGTGCTCATGAATGACGGACATCATTTCATCCATTGTCGCACGAACAAACGGAACTCCAAGTATGTGAACCGTTTGAAACGACATATAAAACGCTCCTTTAATTCGATTGTTCGACAACATTATTAATCATATCACATGAATATAACAATTGACTATTTCTTCTTTGTCATAACATTGGTAAACTAATGGTATACATACGTGCAAAAGAAAGGGTTGCATTCGCGATGGAATGGACAAATGACACAGTCAATCGAACGGTGATGGCGCTCGTTCAACAATTGACAAAGGATTGGACGAAGACGAAAGTACACTCGGAAATATTAGAGATTTTTATGAAAATGCGCATGGAAACAAAAACAGAAGAAGAATACGTTTCGTTGTTGTTAACGAACGTCGCTTTTGCGACAGAGTCAAGCTTTGCATTAAACAAAATATTTGAGCTTATTTTGCTTCATAAACAATTTCCCCCTGCAGAAGCTGTGCAAGCTTGGGTAACAGATGCGCATGAAAAAATTCAAGAGCAATTGCCAACGTTGCGTGAAGTATATCGCAAACATTTCGGCGACGAAGAAAATATAAAACGCAAGCTTGAACTGAGCTATTGCCCTGTCTTACTAAGCAATCGAATCAAGACAGATTTCATTTTCGCATTTATTCATGAACAAAACCAACCAATGATGAAAGACTTTTTTGACGCTGATCCGAAAGTAGTGCTTGAGGCGCTTCATCATATTAGCGGCTTTTTTGCAAGCATGATTTTAGAAGATATTGAACTCATTTAAAAAAGGGAGCCCGTCGCTCCCTTTTACTCTTCATCACAATCTTCACATACTTCAAAGATGTCCTCATCGTCCCAGTCATCTTCTTCCCAGTCGTCATCATCCCAGTCGTCAAACAGTTCGCTTAATCGCTCATCAATTTTCCCGGAAATATCTTCAAACGCATCGTAAAACGTATCGATCCGTTTCGATAACGTACTCGCAGAAATGCCGTATTGCTCGGCTAGTTGTTTTTGTGGAATCCATTCATGCAAAATCGCATCAGCCATAATGTAATGAAGCGCTGCTGCGTACACTTCTGGCTTTCGAATCGTCGGATTGTACAGACGACAATACTCGACCCAAATGAGACGGGCGGTATCAAGAATGGACAAATCTTTTTTCGGAAAGTTTTGTTCAAATAATATAAACACTTGTTCTTGTTTTGACGATAAACTTTCGACGTCAAACATCGGTAAACGTAATGATTTTTGAAACGTTTCTGGATACGTCTCAATCCATTGTTCATACTGTTCGTCGCATGCTTTCCAAACATCTTGTATGTATACGTATAACGGACGGGTTAAAACGACAGGGAGAGGGAAAAATGTCCCGAAGCAAGCGATATATTGACCATGTGGTACAAAAATTCCTGCCAACGCTTGTCCTTCTTCCAACTCGAACTCATCCGGCATATCAAGTAGTTTCATATGTTTCGTTTCCCCAGTTAATAAATCTGTTACGACAACATACGAATCGCGCAATTCATCAATGCAAACAAACGTTGGGAACGCTTGACGCCACGACTGAATGATGCTATAGACGGTTGGACGAACAGCCTGTTTACGAATTGTGCGCAAATAATAATCGAAAATGGTCATCCCATGTGCATCTTTTTTAAAAAACATCGCCCATATGCTAATAAAAAAGCGAAAAACAGATATTTCATCTTCATCCGTTTGTTCAACAATCATATTCTCTTGAACCGTTCGATATAAAAACGATTCGTGTTCAAATGTAGCATAGTGAATGAGATCGTGCATATAGTGAATAACGTCTTGATCGATAAGCTCATGCATCGACACAACATTATTCCCACAACAATGTTTATACTTTTTTCCACTTCCGCACAGACATAACGCATTTCGTGCTACTTTACTCATTTTCCCCACCTCAACACTTTTTCTTTATTGTAACATGTCAAAATGGAAGAAGATACATCCTTTGTGTCTTTCCTTGCAATCGTGTAGAATAAGGATTAAACGCTATAAAAAAGGAAGAGAGCAATGATTGGACAAATCGTTACATGGCAAATAAAAGAACAAAAGCCGTTCGGGTATATCGTCACGAACGGAAAAGAAAGCGCCTTGCTTCATGAAAGTCAGTGTGAGGGCGAGTTACAAGTTGGGGATGATGTATGCATATTTTTATATCACGATCATGATGGACGGATGCGTGCAACGATGAGGCGCCCGCTTATTACGACGTCATCATACGGTTGGGTTGAAGTCATCGACGTCGTACCGCAATTAGGTGTTTTCGTTCATATCGGCATTGAAAAAGACGTGTTATTATCGGTCGATGACTTACCGTCCATTCCGACGCTTTGGCCGCAAAAAGGAGATCAGTTGTACTGTTCGCTTCAAGTAGATAAACGGGGACGGCTGCTCGCGAAACTCGCGGATGAAGAAACGATGAAACAAATAAGCGTTCCTGCCCCTGCTTCTGCGTTTAACACGAACGTGCGCGGACGCATTTATCGCCTTATTAAAGCAGGATCGTTTCTGATCACAGAGGTCGGGTATATCGGATTCATTCACGAGTCACAACGAAGACGCGAACCACGTCTCGGTGAACTCGTCGAAGGACGCGTCATCGCTGTGAAAGAAGACGGAACGATTAACGTATCGCTACTTCCGCGAAAACAAGAAAGTTTACAAACAGATGCAGAAACGATCTACAACTATCTTGAAAGCCGTGGCGGTGCGATGCCATATAGCGACAAAAGCGACCCAGAAGACATTCAAACCCGCTTTCATATGAGCAAAGCAGCATTTAAACGCGCGCTCGGACGATTAATGAAAGAAAAGAAAGTGTACCAACAAGACGGTTGGACATATATCAAAGGGAGAGAAAATGAATGATTCGCTTTGCAACAATCGGAACAAATTGGATTACAGAAGCGTTTATTCGCGCGGCCAAACAAGTGCCTTCGTTTCATTTACAAGCTGTTTATTCTCGACAACAAGAAACCGCAAACGCCTTTGCTGAAAAAACAGGGGCAACCGAAACGTTTACAAACTTACATGAACTTGCAGTAAGCAAAAACGTCGATGCGGTATATATCGCAAGTCCAAATGCGTTTCATGCCGAACAAGCAATCACGCTTATGAATCACGGCAAACATGTCATTTGTGAAAAACCGCTCGCTTCTAACGCCAAAGAAGTGGAAGCGATGATTGAGGCGGCACAAAAAAATGGTGTCGTGTTGATGGAGGCGATGAAGGCGACGTGTTTACCAAACTTTCAAGCGATTCAACACCATTTGCCGAAAATCGGGCGCGTCCGTCGCTACGTCGCAAGCTATTGCCAATATTCTTCGCGCTACGATGCATTTAAGCAAGGAACGGTCGCAAACGCCTTTAACCCTGCCTTTTCAAGCGGCGCATTGATGGACCTTGGCGTTTATTGCTTATATCCGCTCGTTGTTTTGTTTGGCGAACCGAAAGCCATTCAAGCCCATAGCGTTCGCCTATCGTCGGGTGTAGATGGCGAAGGAAGCATCATGCTCGATTACGGCGAGATGGATGCGATCGTTATGTATTCCAAAATCGCAAACTCGTATGCTCCTGCCGAAATTCAAGGAGAAGAAGGGACGATCGTTATCGATGCGATTCATACACCAACGCGCGTACATATTCATTACCGTGACGGGCGCATTGAAGACGTCACCGTTCCGCAGCCGTACGAGCCGATGTACTATGAGGCGCTTGAATTTATGTCACTCATCGAACGGGGAGAGAAGGAATCTACAATTAATTCACACGCCCATTCGCTTGCGACAATGAAAGTGATGGACGAAGCAAGAAAACAAACAGGCATTGTATTTCCTGCGGACGAACGTTTCGTTTAAAACGAAACGTTCTCTTTTTTTATGTAATGAGTATATTTTTATAAGAATGAGTTCATTATGTTATAATTAAATGTAATCATTTATAAACGAGGTGATATGATGCGCATATACAATTACGAGCTATTGAAACATCTCCCATACTCCATGGAAACGATTCAACTACTTACAAAAATTGATGAATACAAAGGGAAACAAGACTTATACAAAAAGCAATCTCCTCAAATACTCGAAACGCTGAAAAATGTAGCGATCATTCAATCCACAAAATCATCAAATGCGATTGAAGGAATCGTCATTACAGATAAACGACTTAAAAGCATTATGGCTGAACAAACGTTACCGATGGATCGATCGGAAGGGGAGATTGCCGGATACCGAAATGTGTTAAAATTGATCCACGCATCATACGACGCCATTCCGCTATCCCCTTCTATCATTAAACAACTGCACCGTGATTTATACGAGTATGTTCCTTCGCAAGGTGGAGAGTGGAAAAATCAAGATAACTATATAAGTGAAACGCTCCCGAATGGTGAAAAGTTTATCCGTTTTATTCCTGTACCAGCTTTCCAAACCGATGAACATATGCGCCTTCTTTGCATGACTTTTCAACATACAGTTCAAAAAAGTGACGTACATCCATTGATCGCAATTGCCACCTTCATTTTAGATTTCCTTTGCATTCATCCATTTCACGACGGCAATGGACGGATGTCACGTTTATTAACTCTTCTTTTACTATACAAATTCGGATATGAAGTCGGTCGTTATATTAGTATAGAAACACTCATTGAGGAAAGTAAAGAAACATATTACGACGTGCTAAAGCGCTCATCAATCCATTGGCATGAAGGGAAAAACAATATTTTTCCTTGGCTGCATTACTTTTTATCGATTATCGTTGCTGCATATAAAAAACTTGAAGAGCGTGTGGGCTATGTAGAAACAAGTCGCGGAAATAAACGAAAGCGCATTCAAGATTTTATTGAAGGAAAAGTTGGGTATTTTACAAAGGAAGAGATTCGCCACGCTTGTCCTGATATTAGCGAAGCAACGATTAATCGCGTCTTAAATGAATTAAAGGAAGCGAAGAAAATTACACCAATCGGTAAAGGGAGAGGTGCGAAGTGGAAAAAAATGAGCGAATAAGCGAGCGTCTATGCTCGCTTATTCGCTTTCCAAACGATCCATAAAACAATCGTCGCCCCGATCATATCGATGATAACGTCAGAGAATAAGGCCGTTCGTTTCGGTTGAAACGATTGATGCCATTCGTCAAATATGGCACAAAAAAGCGTCAACAACCAAGCGACACGGTATGAAGCCGTTGCTTTCCATGCAAAAAACGCAAACGTTCCAAATACCGTCATATGCGCACATTTTCGAACAATAAAATTCCATGAAAACAATCCGTCGCTCACAGGACGGTTCGTTTCAATTTCGAAATAATTCAACCAATGGCGAATCCATTGCGCCGTTTGCTCTCCGGTAAATAGCGGAGAATCGGTAAAATAGTAAATAAGCGCACACCATGCAACGACAAGACCCCACCATATCATACGATTTGTTTTAGTCATCATCCAGACCCTTTCTATATACGGAAATCTTCCCACCATTCTATCTCTTTTTCCTCTTTTTCACAACAAAAAAGCCCCTCCCAAATTGGGAAGGACAACATGTTACAGCTGACTAGCAGGACCGAAAAATTCATAATGAACCCGCTCTTCAGCCACCCCACATTGCTGCAGAGCTTCTTTGACAGTTTTCATAAAAGGAATTGGGCCGCACATGTATACATCGACATTCGTTTGCTCGATAACAGACCGCATAAATGAAGCGTCAATAAATCCTTCCTTCTTAAAATACGGATGAGTTCGGTCAGCTTCTGACGGTTGTTCATAACAAACATAATAAGATACGTTCGTTTGTTCTGCGAGCATGCGCAACTCTTGATCAAATGCATGAACGCGACGATTGATTGCCGCACAAATAAAAGTGATTGAACGATTTGGCTGTTGTTTTACGACTGACTTCGCCATACTTAATAATGGTGTAATACCTACGCCACCGCTAACGAATATAACAGGAGTTTCCTTGCTCATGTCGATTGTAAAATCACCAGCTGGTGCACTTAATTCAAGCACGTCCCCTTCTTTTACATGATCATGTAAATAATTCGATACAATACCGGCAGGCTTTTGTGCTGTTTCAACTTCCCGCTTTACACTTATACGGTAGTGCGATTTCCCTGGTATATCCGATAAACTATATTGACGAATGTGCGTATATTTTTCGCTTGAAATTTGCACTTTCACACTTACATATTGACCGGGAAGAAAATCGCTTATTTCCCCTCCATCTTGCGGAACGAGATAAAATGATGTGATAACATCACTTTCTTTCACTTTTTTCTGCACAACAAAAGGACGAAAATCAACCCATCCTCCTTGTTTTTTCGCTACCTCATCGTACATTTGTTGTTCTACTTGAATAAATACATCAGCAATTACGCCGTAAGCTTCTCCCCATGCTTCAATCACTTCATCTGTCGCAGCTTCACCAAGTACATCTTTAATCGCCATCAATAAATGTTTACCAACGATCGGATAATGCTCCTTTTTTACCCCTAAACTACGATGTTTATGACCAATTTGTTTTACAACGGGCAAAATGTCCTCTAAACGATCAATATGCTTCGCTGCTGCATATACAGATGCGGCCAACGCCTTTTGTTGTCTCCCTTGCTTTTGGTGAGCATGGTTAAAAATGTTCAATAACTCCGGGTGATTAGAAAACATCAGTTCATAAAAACGCCGTGTAATTTGTTCCCCATATTGTTCTAACACAGGAACCGTTGATTTGATAATTTCAATTGTACGTTCGCTTAATAAAGATTTTGTTGCGCCCATCACACATATCCCCCAAAAACATATATTTTATATACATGTTTATTGAATCATATAAAAAATAAAAAAGCAATATATAAAATACATGTTTTTTATCACATAACGGCGAGACGAAAGAATGTGCTACTATATAAAGTAAATAACAAATGAAAGGTGAAACATTATGCAGTTAACGAACTATACAGAATATGCGTTGCGCGTTCTTCTCTTTTTAGGAACGTTAGAAGAAGGTGAAAAAACAAACATTAAAGAAATTTCCCGCACGTTTTCCATTTCAGAAAACCATTTAAGTAAAATTGTATACGACCTCGGAAAACTCGGACTTATTGAAACGATTCGCGGGCGAAACGGCGGCATTCGCCTCGCTAAAAAACCAGAAGACATTCGCATCGGTGCTGTCGTTAGGCAAACAGAAGAGAATTTATCTCTCGTTGAATGCTTTGCCGCTCATGGAAACGATTGTGTTATTACACCCGTTTGTCAGTTGAAACATATTCTTCACGAAGCATTGCAAGCATTTTTACAAACACTCGACAATTATACACTTGCTGATTTACTACAAAATAAGCAAACATTAAAAACATTTTTTAACTTCCCTCGTTTGTAAACAAATAGAGAGCATGTTAAAATGAGGACAAATTTAAGAGAAGGAGATGCTGTCATGTTACAGACGATGTTGCCGCAAGAGTTGATGACGAAAGCGGCTCAACGTGTCATGAAGCTGCTACCGTACAAAAAACATAGCGACTTAATTAAACGTGCGTGGCAGTTGTATCGCACCGGGCATGTATATAACGTAACGATCGAAGACAATGTGCTAAAAGGGAAAGTAACGGATAAAGGACATACATATGAGCCGTCTTTTCGGTTAAAGCAGGCAGCGGGCTCATCGTGTACTTGCACAGCTGTCGGTCTATGTTCGCACAATGTTGCGTTATTTTTATATGCATACAATCAAATTGATGCAGTCGGGAATTTAATTAGAACATGGAAAGAACCAGCGACAAAACGAAAAAAAGCCGAAAGCAATGAAAAACAAAAAGACGTACAAGTGAAACAACAAACCGTTCAGCAACAGAAGCTAAACGAGAAAAATAGCAGCAATACGTCAAACAACGCAAATATCGTTGACGCGTGGTGGCAATCGTTTGAAGAAAAATATCGCCGCATCCCGCTATACAATGTAACGGAAGAAGAACATATGCGCAGGCTCGTTCAATCGTTTTTCCCAACATTCGAACGTCCGACATCTAAAGCATCGTTTTTAGACCATTTATATTATGTCCATGCCGCCTTATTTACATTTATTAAACTTGTTCATATTCCGCAACAACCGTGGGGCTACTCCGCAATGATGCAAGAGCGGCATGTGGAACAATTTTCTTCAACCGTCCAACAAGCACTCGCAAATTTAGCGAAAAAACCGCGTACAAAAAGTCATGAACAACTTTTATACGCTACTATCCCATACGTAAGAAACGTATTGTCGGGCGAATTAACGTACTTTAGACAAATATTAGATGTATACGAAATCATATGGACAATCGTATTGACCGACGAAACATATCGCCAAGAGGAATGTACATGGGCGATTGAGCAGTTAAATAAGAAACAAACCGTAGAAGAAAAAATACCGTTTATCGGCGCAGCTTCGTACGTGTCATTTTTGCTTGGAAACGATCAGCAAGCTTATCAGCTCATTGAACCGTTTCCATACTTAGCAACAGGACATATCGTCCGTTTTATGCATATGTCATTTGCGAAAAAGCAAATTCAACGTGGAGCTGATTGGTTTCATCGGCTCGAACAAAATGTGGAAACGTACTTATATTCGCTTCATATAAGTGACCGTGAGTGGTTTGTTCAACATGTACTATCTGCCTATGTCCAATATCGTATCGCTACAAAAAATGAACAAACCGAACGATACGAACAGCTTCTTCAAAGGCTGCTTCCGTACAGCTTTTATACGTACATCGATTACTTATTCGATGAACAAAAATGGAAAGAGCTTATTGAATTATATATGCTTGAAAAAACAACCGTCGATATGATTCATCCGCTCCATTTAAAAGCAGTCGAACAAGCGGATCGTTCGCTCGTTCTTTCGCTTTATCATCAAACGATTATGTATTACATCGAACAAAAAAATCGGAGCGCATACGAACAAGCAATCAAACATTTACGAAAACTACGGGCTCATTACCGTGCTTTAAAACAAATGCCGCGCTGGGAAACATATATCGCAACATTAGCTGAACAAACAAAACGATTGCGTGCCTTTCAAGATTTATTACGGAAAGGGAAATTCATATGATGCAACTGGAATTACAAAGCCGCTGGCTTGAGGAACAAAAACAATTTTTCATTTATAGCGACGATACACACCCAAGTAATTGGAGAGGCATCGTTTTTTTATGGCATGAAGAAACGTTTTATGGCACATTCGCCCCTATCGAGACGATTGGGACACATATTGGCGTTCTTCTTTCTCCATGGGAGGCGCTTACGTTTTTTGCCTATCCGTCGACGAGCGCATTGATCGAAGTTGCATGGGATGACCAAAGCAAACAGTTTCAAGCGTGGGCGAAACAAATCATTCATGATGTAGAACAAAAACAGCTCATGCCCGACTTTGAAGCATGGAAAAACGGGCGCTTCGGATGGAAAGGAACAGAAGCGGACGATCATCCATTCGTATCCGTTTGGCGTTCCGAAGCAATCAATGACTGGATTCAATCGGACGTGGAGCTAAAACAAACGTGGCAACAAATCGTTGAAACATATCCGCTACTAACAAGCGACAGCGTTTCATTCATGGACGAGCATGACTGGCTCACCGAAATCGGCTGGGACAAAAACCGCCCGCCATTTATCGTCGCCATTCGTTTAAACGAACCAGAGGAAGACGGAGGGGCGTGGCCGCTCGAAACGGTGCTTATCGACACGGAAACGCATGACATCACCGTGTATCCGCACATGCCAAAAGCTTGGGAGGCATACGCTAGTCATATTGAACGAGCTCAACAACGATGGCAAACGATCGTTCCATGGCTGAGCGAAAATGGGGCGCTGCGCACGCAACTAAACGAAGAAGAAGCGTTGCGCTTTTTAGTGGAAGCGACAATCGAACTCACCGAAGCGGGCGTTCGCGTTATCGTGCCGGAATGGTGGGAAGTCGTCAAACAAGCGCGCCTTCGTGTAAAAGCACGAGTGAAATCATCGGCGACATCTGTATTCGGACTCGATGCACTCGTCGATTTCGACTGGCGCATCGCTACAAACGGCATCGAACTGACAGAGCAGCAATTCGCGGAACTCGTCGAACAAAAGCGCCGCCTCGTGCGCATTCGCGATCAATGGGTGCAACTTGACCCTGCCGTCATTCAACACGTGCAAAAACTAATGAAACAAGCCAAACAAGAAGGTTTATCGATTCGCGACGTACTCATACAAACACTTACCGAGAAAACAAATGAACCACATGAAGACGATGAAGCGATTGACATTGAACTAAATCGCTCGTTTGCCACACTCGTACGAAAAATGAAAAACATTGACCATATCCCAAACGTCACCATTCCGAGCACGTTCCATGGCACGTTACGTCCATACCAACAGCGAGGCGTCGACTGGCTCATCTTTTTACGCCAGCTCGGTTTTGGTGGCTGTTTAGCAGACGATATGGGTCTTGGGAAAACGATACAAATGCTAGCCTATCTCGCCTATGTGAAAGAAAACGAGAAACGAAACGGCCCTGCTTTACTTATTTGTCCAACGAGCGTCATCGGCAATTGGCAAAAAGAATGTCAGCAATTCGTTCCGTCTTTAACCGTCTACGTTCATCACGGATCCACTCGTGGACATGGAGATACGTTTATCGAAAAAGCAAAAAGCTGTGATCTTGTCATTACATCATACAGTTTGGCTCATTTAGATTTCGACGACCTCGCAAGCATCGATTGGGATGTCATTTGTTTAGATGAAGCACAAAACATTAAAAATGCCCAAACGAAACAAGCGCGTGCCATTCGCAAGCTTAAAGGGCGGCATAAAATCGCGCTCACCGGCACGCCGATCGAAAACCGTTTAAACGAACTGTGGAGCATTTTCCATTTCTTAAATCCGGGCTATTTAGGATCGCAAACAGAGTTTCAACGTCGCTTTGCAACGCCGATTGAGAAAAATGGCGATAAGCAAGCGACCGAACGTTTACAAAAGCTCATTCGTCCGTTTTTACTACGCCGCACAAAAACAGACGAACGAATTGCGCTCGACTTGCCGGATAAACTCGAACAAAAAGAATATTGCCCGCTCACCGTCGAGCAAGCATCTTTATACGAACAAATTGTGCAACAGTCGCTTGAAAAACTCGAACAAGTCGATGGGTTTGCGCGACGCGGCATCATTTTACAAATGTTAAACAGCTTAAAACAACTATGCAACCATCCAGCACTATACTTAAAAGAAAAACATCCGAAGCAAATCGTCGAGCGATCGCATAAAGTAGAAAAGCTGCTTGAACTTGTCGGGCAAATTCGCGAAAACGGGGAAAGTTGTTTAATTTTTACGCAGTACATTCAAATGGGCGAGATGATTCAACATATTCTTGCTTCTCATCTAAAAGAAACGGTCGTCTTTTTAAACGGCAGCACGCCAAAACAAACGCGCGATGAAATGATCGAACAATTTCAAAACGGACAGTTTCATATATTCATTTTATCGCTCAAAGCAGGCGGAACAGGGCTAAACTTAACAGCCGCCAACCACGTCATTCATTTTGACCGTTGGTGGAATCCGGCCGTTGAAAACCAAGCGACAGACCGAGCGTATCGCATCGGGCAAACGAAATTTGTTCATGTGCATAAATTCATTACAACTGGGACGATTGAAGAAAAAATTGATGATATGCTTGAGAAAAAGCAGTCGCTCAATGAACAGCTCATCCAAAGTGAAACGTGGATTACCGAACTGTCCAACGAACAATTGCGTGAACTATTTACGCTTTCATGAGGTGAAATATGGCAAAGAAAAAAGGAACGAAGCAACAAACATTATGGGAAAAACTGCTTGAACAAATGGCCAAAAAACTAGAAGAACGAAAAAAATAAACAGCCGCGACGGCTGTTTATTTTTGCATATAAAACTTTCTCGGTAACGTAAAGCTGTACACGACCGGGATGACAAATAACGTCAACAACGTGCTACTTAATAGCCCACCAATGACAGTAATCGCCATCGGCTGATTAAGCTCCGCTCCATCACCGATGCCAAAGGCGAGCGGCAACAGCCCTAAAATTGTCGTTAACGCCGTCATTAAAATCGGGCGAAGACGAAGCTTCACTGCGGTGACAATAATATCCCGCTCTCCGCGCGCACGCAATTGATTCATATAATCGACAAGGACAATCGCATTGTTGACGACAATACCGGCAAGTACGATACCGCCGATAATGACCATGACGCTTACTGGCGTCTGCGTCAACAATAATCCGCCCGCAATTCCGACGATCATTAACGGAATCGTAAACATAATGATGAACGGATGTTTAAATGATTCAAACTGCGCAGCCATGACGAGATATACAAACGTAACCGCCAATCCGAAAGCTAACGCTAAATCATCAATGGACGACTCAAGCAACTCGCGATCTCCCCCGAAAACAATATCCGTTTCTGATGGAAGATCGAGCTTTGCGATCTCACGGTCGACAAGCGCCGATATGTCGCCAAGCGTCACCGAACTTTTATATTTCACCGTAAACTGAACGGCACTTTGTTCATTGATTCGCTGAATGCGAACAGGGCTTTTGCCGACCGAAACGGATGCAATATCCCCAAGTTTTACGAACGTACCGTCCGGTTTTTTCACAAGCAATTTTTTTATATGTTCAACCGAATGGTTCGCACGGTCATCGTATTGAACGTTTACATCATATACGTTCGCGCTCGCATCAATGATGCGTGTCGCCGTCATTCCGCGCGTCATTTGTTGGGCAGCGATGGCGACTTGCGCAGGGGTTAAACCGTTTCGCAACGCTTTTTCTCGATCGATTTTCACTTGCATTTCATCAACTGTTTCTGATAAATCCGTTGTCACTTCTTTTACTTCTTTTAAGGTCTTTAATCGTTTTTCAATTTGACGAACGACTTCTTTCAACCTTTTCTCATCCGTATCTTTTACGCTAAATGTTAACGTATTTGGCGCACTTCCGGTCGATGCTTGCAAGTTAAACGACACTTCCGCCGTTTTATTCACTTTTTTCACCGCTTGTTGCACAGGGGATTTTAACTCATCAACGACAACGAACACCGAGCGATCACGCTTATCTTTCGGTTTCATTTTCACGTATATTTCCGCGACGTTGCTTTGCGTCGTACCACGAAACGATTGCTCTTGCGTTGAACCAATTAAGCTGACGTACGTATCGATATCATCCACTCGCTTTAATTCATGTTCAATCGCCGCCACAACGCGCTCTGTCGCTTGCAGCGAAGCACCGTCATCTGTTTGGACGCGAATCGAGAAAAACCCTTCATCAGCATTCGGCAAAAACTGCATACCGACGGTCGTTAAACTAAACACCCCCGCACCGAGCAAACCGAACGCGAGCAATAATACGGCGAAACGATGACGCAACGACCATCGTACACTTCGCTCAAGCGCACGCATCGGAGCGGACGTTAAACGGGCTTCTTCGCGATACCGTCTGCGCGGGCGCAACCAACGGCTCGCAAGCATCGGCACAACCGTCAGCGCAACAAATAACGATGCTAGTAAACTAAACGCAATCGTTAGCGCAAACTCGGTAAATAAATCTCCAATTAAACCGGTAATAAATAATACCGGAATAAACACCGCTACACTCGTCAACGTCGATGCGACGATAGCGCTGCCGACTTCGCTTACCCCATCTTTTGCCGCTTCTTTCGGCTCTTTTCCCATCGCTAAATGGCGGGAAATATTTTCAATAACGATAATCGAGTTGTCAACAAGCATCCCGATCCCAAGGGCTAATCCGCCAAGCGTCATAATATTTAACGTAAAATCGGAAAAATACATTAACACGAACGTCACAATTACCGAATACGGAATAGCGATGCCGATAATGAGCGGACTTTTTATATTTCGCAAAAATACAAACAATACCGCCATCGCAAAAGCGCCACCTAAAACGAGCGATTGTGCGATGTTGCGAATCGTTCGCTGAATAAATTCCCCTTGGTCAAACAATATGTCGACATGTACGTCTTGAAATTGTTCTTTTTTCAACAATTTATCCAACTGCTTTTGAAACGCTGTAGATACTTCCGCTGTGTTCGCATCTGCCTTTTGCAGCACGCTCATTAACACGGATGGCTTTTCGTTCGTTCTCGTAATCGTTTGTTGCTCGTCTGGAACGAGTTCAACGCTCGCTACATCTTGCAAACGAACGCGCTTATTTGTCATAGGGTCGATCAAAAGAACGAGATTTTTTAATTCATCGACAGACTGTACCGTGCTTAAAATGCGTGTCGATAGTTGCCGATCGTCGATGACGACCGTTTCCCCTGGCAACGACACGTTGTTAGCTGAAATAAGATTAGCGATATCTTGTTGCGACAGGCGATATGTACGAAGCTTATTTGGATCTACGAGCACGCGCACATGTTTCGTAAACGTTCCTGATACGTTGACGCTAGCTACTCCTTCCGTTTTGGCAAGCTCCGCTTTTAACTGTTGCGCCAACGTCTTCAGCTGTTCATGTTCCTTTTCCGTCGTCAACGTCATTTGAATAATCGGAAACTGCGACGGGTCAAACTTTAAAAATCGCGGCTTTGACACGTCATCAGGAAGAGGCGCTTGATCAATACGCTGCATGACATCATTTTGGATGTCATCAATTACTGTCGCCCATGAAAACTGTAATAAAATGAGTGTCGATCCTTCTTGCGACGTCGAAGTTATCGTTTTTAGCCCCGGCAACGTCGCTAAGCTGCTTTCTAACGGCTTCGTCACTTTCTCTAACACTTCCGTCGGCCCCGCTCCCGGATACGTTGCTACAACGACACCGACAGGGGGTTGAATATCAGGAATTAACTTCATCGGAATATTTAACAGAGATACCGCCCCTAAAAGAATGACGATCACCATCGATACGAACGTCAACACCGGGCGCCGAATCGAAAAGTGGCTAATGTTCATAACTTGTCTGTTCACCGTCCTCTTTGTTTGTTCTACTGTTAGGGTAGCGAACAGAACAGCGAGTGTCAAACTTTAGGTAAAAAAATAATCGGCCAAGTCATGACCGATTATTTTTTCTTCGTAAATGTTTCTTGTTTAAACGACCGCCACAAAGAAAGAATCATAAGAAGCATGATAAACGTAAATGGAAACGCCGCAATAATTGATGCGGTTTGAAGCGCCTGTAGTCCACCTGTCCAAAGCAAAATTGCTGCCGTCGCGGACTGAATAACCCCCCAAACAAATTTCACAGAATTCGGTGGATGTAAACTGCCGTTTGTCGTCTGCATCCCGAGCACAAGTGTGGCTGAATCGGCCGATGTGACGAAAAACGTACATATAAGCAAAATTGCCAGTCCAGACAAGACCATGCTAAATGGGAAATGATTAAAAACGGAAAAGAGCGCCATCTCAATGCCCGATTCATTCACCGTTCCCATGATATTTGCTTGTTTAAACATTTCTAAGTAAAGTGCGGACCCACCGAATGCAGAAAACCATAATGCACCGAAAATAGTTGGAACGAGCAATACACCAATCATAAACTCTCGAATCGTTCGTCCGCGCGAAACGCGGGCAATAAACGAGCCGACAAATGGTGCCCATGCAATCCACCATGCCCAGTAAAAAATCGTCCACACCCTCGGCCATTCACTTTGTTCAAATGGACTTAACCGCAAACTCATAGAAGGTAAATTTTGAACATAAGAACCGAGTGTTGTAGTAAACACATCCATAATAAAATTCGTCGGTCCCGCAAACAGTAGGAATAACATTAAAAGTACCGCAAGCATCACATTCGTCTCGCTCAACATTTTAATTCCTTTATTCAGTCCCGTTTGTGCTGACAACATAAATAATACCGTAACGACAATGATAACGACGAGCTGTGTCGCAAAACTGTTTGGTATACTTGGAGAGAGGTGAGACAATCCCCCACTAATTTGAATCGCACCTAATCCGAGTGAGGTGGCGACACCGAAAACCGTCGCATAAACCGCTAACGTATCGACAGCGATTCCCATCCATCCGTGTACACGTTCACCCAATACTGGACGCAACACACGGCTTATTACCCCTGGCTCGTTTTTCCGAAATTGAAAATAAGCTAACGCTAACGCAACGACAGCGTAAATTGCCCATGGATGCAATCCCCAATGGAAAAACGCATATCGCATCGCTACACGAGCAGCTTCTGCTGTTTCTGCTTCACCAACAGGCGGGCTATAGTAATGATACATCGGTTCAGCCACTCCCCAAAACACTAACCCGATTCCCATACCGGCACTAAACAACATGCCAAACCACGTTCGATAACGATACTCCGGTTTTTCATCGTCCGCACCTAGTCGAATGTTTCCATATTTTGAAAAGATCATAACGAAACAGAAGACGAGAAAAGCCGTTGCGGCTAGTAAATAAAACCAACCAAACTTATGCACTAGAAAACTTTGTACGTCGCCGCTCACTTTCGCCAAATGAAATTGCGGCAATACACTTTCCGGGATCACTCCCCAACCAATAAATAATAATGCGATGACGATAGAAATGTAAAAAACAGGTGTTGTTTTCCGCATCCAATCCCTCCTTCATTTTATATGCCTTATGGGGATCGTGTTAGCGTCTTCGGGTGTTAATGAAGCATGTATATTAACATGGTAACAAAATGGAAAAGAGAAGTCAAAACATACGACTTCTCTTTTCTATGATGTATGTTTCTCGTGCCAACGCCATGCGCTTGCAATAATCTCTTCAAGCGAGCGCGTCGCTTTCCAGCCAAGTTCACGAGCAATTTTTTCAGACGAAGCGACGAGTCGAGCCGGATCTCCTGGACGACGCTCCGTATATTCAATCGTCGCCTGTTTCCCCGTCACACGCTCGCACATATCGATCACTTCTTTAACCGAATAACCGAGCCCGTTGCCGAGATTGTATGTTGCCGTCTTTTTTTCATTCGAAAGAAGCGCATGCAAAGCGATGATGTGCGCTTCGGCTAAATCGGTCACATGAATGTAATCGCGAATACATGTGCCGTCTGGCGTATCGTAATCTGTGCCAAACACCGAAATTTTATCGCGCATCCCGAGCAAATGTTGCAAAATAAGCGGAATTAAATGCGTTTCCGGATGATGATCTTCCCCAATGTCCCCGCTTTCATGCGCACCTGCTGCGTTGAAATAGCGCAACACGACGTAACGTAAATCGTACGCCGAGGCAAAGTCTGAAAGCATATGCTCGATCATTAATTTCGAGCGACCGTACGGATTAATTGGGTTTGTCGGGCAATCTTCCGTAATAAGATCAACGTTTGGAATGCCGTATACAGCCGCTGTCGATGAAAAAATAAAACGTTTGACACCATATTCCATCATCGTTTCTAATAACGTTAACGTCGCAGCGACATTGTTTTTATAATATTTCATCGGCTCAACGACCGACTCGCCTACTAAACTATTTGCCGCAAAATGCATGACCGCATCGATCGGATATTTTTCAAATATGCGTACAAGCGTCGTCCGATCGCCTAAATCGCCATGAACGAATACCGCTCGTTTGTCCACGAGATGACGATGCCCTGTCGATAAATTATCGAGCACGACGATCGGCTTCGTTTCAACTAATTTCTTTACCACATGGCTACCGATATATCCTGCACCACCAACTACTAAAATCATACAACATCTCCTTTCCTTGTCATAAACTTCAATTTTATCACACATATATAGGAAAGATGGAGTTATTTTATATTCGTTATCGGTTTTCGTCCGATCGAGTAATATTCAATTGGGTAGCGCGCTACATCGTGAAGCGCATAACAATTGCGCCCATCAAAAATAATAGGCGTTTTCATTTTGTTAACGTAAACAGATAAGTCCAACTGGCGAAATTCATCCCATTCCGTTAAAATCATTGCCGCATCCGCACGTTCGAGCGCCTGTTCTACCCGGTCTGCATATATGACTTCTTTCGGCAACACATGTGCCGCTTTCCCCATCGCAATCGGGTCATATGCAACGACGGTCGCCTGTTCCGCAAGCAGCTCGCGCGCAACGACAAGCGATGCAGCTTCCCGCATATCGTCTGTATTTGGCTTAAACGATAAACCGAGAAGAGCCACTCGTTTTCCGGCGAGACGACCAAACCGCTCTTTCGCTTTCTCAATGAGCTTGCGTTGTTGTTTATTGTTTACTTCAATCACTGCCTTCAGCAATTCGAAATCGTGATCAATATTTGCCGCAATTTTCGCTAACGCTTTCGTATCTTTCGGAAAACAAGAGCCTCCATAACCGATGCCAGCGCGCAAAAACGAGGAGCCGATGCGCGCATCCATCCCCATTCCAGCCGCCACTTGTTCAATGTCCGCGCCAACTTTTTCACATATGTTCGCAATTTCATTAATAAAACTAATTTTCGTCGCTAAAAAGGCGTTTGACGCATATTTAATCATTTCTGCGCTACGAATGTCGGTTTGAAAAATCGGAATGCCAAATGGCCGATGAATATCGGCAACGACCGCTGCTGCCCGTTCATCATCCGCACCGATCACAATGCGATCGCCATGAAACGTATCGTGAATGGCAGAACCTTCCCGTAAAAATTCCGGGTTCGACACGACTTCGATACGTACATGTGGAGCAAGCTCCGCAAACATGCGCTTCATTTCGTGATTCGTCCCGATCGGCACCGTACTTTTCGTGACGACGATCACGTCTTTCGTCACCGCCGAAGCAATGTCTCTCACCGCTTGCTTCAAATGCGTCAAATTCGCAGAACCATCTTCATTTTCAGGCGTGCCGACCGCGATATAAATCACATCCGCTTCCTGATATGCACGCGCACCGTCCGTCGTAAAAAACAATCGCCCGGCGTCCATATTTTCTTTCATAAACGGCTCAATACCCGGCTCATAAATTGGAGAAATCCCTTGGCGCAAGCAATCCACTTTTTCTTTATCGACATCAACGCACGTCACCTGATGACCAATATGCGCAAGCGCGACCCCTGTCACTAAGCCCACATATCCTGTTCCGACAACGACAATGTTCATTGCTAACCTCCGTGCACGTTTTTTTTCAGTTTACACAAACGTGAGCATTTTTGCACGATACGGCTATCGAAAAAAATGAAAGATTTCTCTTATAAAAACATAGAAACTCGTCTATCATTATAGTAAAAGAAAGGAGGAGAAAGTGTTGCAGAAAAAACAAACCGTTTACCAATTAAAAATCGCCTTGCGTGGTATTCGTCCTCCCATTTGGCGACGTGTACTTGTTCCAAGCAATATTACATTCGATCAACTTCATCTGATCATTCAAGAAGCAATGGGTTGGAAAAACTATCACTTATATCAATTCGAAACAAGCGATGCGATCATCGATGTGCCACACCCTCTAGACGATTTTTCACACCCTCGGAAAGATATGCTCGATTCTCGAAAAATACGGATGAAAACATATTTAAGTCAAGAAAAAGACAAAGTTTTATATACGTATGACTTTGGCGACAATTGGGAGCATATCGTTACATTAGAAAAGATTGAAAAACGAATGGAACCGTTGACACATCCTGTTTGCATTAAAGGAAAACGAGCATGTCCACCCGAAGATGTCGGTGGCGTTTGGGGCTACCAAGATGTAATTGATATGATGCAAAACGATACAAGAAAACAAGAACGGGAAGAGTTTCTCGAGTGGTATGATGAATGGTACGGAGACGACTTTGATCCGGAATATTTTGATATAGAGGAAGTAAACGGAAGACTAGCAACAATCAAATTCAAATAAATGCCTTTTTTAGGGCTGACTCAAAAGTCCGCTTTTTAGCGGTCTTTTCGGTCAGCCCCTTTTCTGTATCTCCAAATGCTCCTTTAACCGTTGCGAAATGGCTGAGTGGGGCGTGACAGGCACCGTTACAGGCGGTCCTTTATACATCCCTCCACATAAAATAACCGCACGGCTTTCAAATTTGGTGAAATGTATAAAAATAAAAAACTATATTGTAAGCGTTAATATTTGTCATTATAATAACTTCAAACGAGTTTATACTTCAGTGCAAACGTTTGTATCTTTACTCCACATGAAAGGATGTGTACAGATGAATAATGTGAAAAAAGTATGGTTTTATTATTCTATAATTGCTACCTTAGTTATTTCCTTTTTCACACCTTTTTCAACAGCACAAGCTAATACTGCACCTATTAACGAAACAATGATGCAATATTTTGAATGGGATTTACCGAACGATGGAACCCTTTGGACAAAGGTGAAAAATGAAGCCGCAAATCTTTCTTCGCTCGGTATTACAGCGTTATGGCTTCCTCCAGCGTATAAAGGAACAAGTCAAAGCGATGTCGGATACGGCGTGTACGATTTATATGACCTTGGGGAATTTAATCAAAAAGGAACGATTCGAACAAAATACGGAACAAAAACACAATATATTCAAGCCATCCAAGCTGCCAAAGCCGCAGGGATGCAAGTATATGCAGATGTTGTATTTAATCATAAGGCGGGAGCTGACGGCACAGAATTTGTCAATGCGGTTGAGGTAAACCCTTCTAATCGAAATCAAGAAACATCTGGAACATATCAAATTCAAGCATGGACAAAATTTGATTTTCCCGGTCGTGGGAACACATACTCGAGTTTTAAATGGCGTTGGTATCATTTTGACGGTACCGATTGGGATGAAAGCCGAAAATTAAATCGGATTTACAAATTCCGCGATACAGGAAAAGCATGGGACTGGGAAGTCGATACAGAAAACGGAAACTATGATTATTTAATGTTCGCTGATTTAGATATGGATCACCCTGAGGTTGTGACAGAATTAAAAAACTGGGGAACGTGGTACGTCAATACTACAAATATCGATGGATTCCGCTTAGATGCCGTAAAACATATTAAATACAGCTTTTTCCCTGACTGGCTAACATATGTACGTAATCAAACAGGAAAAAATTTATTTGCCGTTGGGGAATTTTGGAGCTATGACGTCAATAAGCTGCATAATTACATTACAAAAACAAATGGATCGATGTCATTATTTGATGCACCTTTGCATAACAACTTTTATACCGCTTCCAAATCGAGTGGAGATTTTGACATGCGTTATTTATTGAATAATACATTAATGAAAGATCAACCTTCACTCGCTGTAACACTTGTCGATAACCACGACACGCAACCAGGGCAATCTTTACAGTCATGGGTCGAACCTTGGTTTAAACCACTTGCTTACGCCTTTATTTTAACGAGACAAGAGGGATATCCTTGCGTATTTTACGGTGACTATTATGGAATCCCAAAATACAATATTCCAGGGTTAAAAAGCAAAATCGATCCGCTTTTAATTGCTCGTCGGGACTATGCCTATGGAACACAACGTGATTACATTGACCATCAAGACATTATTGGATGGACACGCGAAGGCATTGATACAAAACCAAACTCTGGACTGGCGGCTTTAATTACCGACGGCCCTGGCGGAAGCAAATGGATGTATGTCGGTAAAAAACATGCCGGAAAAGTGTTTTATGATTTAACCGGAAATCGAAGTGACACAGTAACGATTAATGCGGATGGTTGGGGAGAATTTAAAGTAAACGGCGGCTCCGTTTCGATTTGGGTGGCTAAAACGTCAAACGTCACATTTACAGTTAATAATGCCACAACAACTAGTGAACAAAACGTATATGTTGTCGGCAACATTCCAGAACTCGGAAATTGGAATACCGCAAATGCAATTAAAATGAATCCATCTTCTTATCCGACATGGAAAGCAACAATTGCTCTCCCACAAGGAAAGGCAATTGAGTTTAAATTTATTAAAAAAGACCAAGCTGGAAATGTGATATGGGAAAGCACTTCAAATCGAACGTACACCGTTCCGTTCGCATCAAGTGGGTCATACACGGCGGGCTGGAATGTGCCATAAGCATATATTCATTCACATGAAAAACATACATTTTTGTGTAGTTGTAAAGAAAAAGGATGTCCCCCGAGACATCCTTACTTTATTCCTAAATGCTCCTTTAACCGTTGCGAAATGGCTATACGTTCTTCCTCTGGTACAATCAAATAGTAGATCCCGTTTATTTTTTGACCTTTTCCTTGTATGTGTAGCTGCTCGATATGACGTCGTGCTTCTTTATAGTTCGCTTGAATTTGTTTCATGTCGTCAAATGTCAAATTTGTTTTTATATTTTTTCCTATCGCTTCAAGTATGTCACCATAGTTTGTAAGAGAAGAGAAGCTAGCTCCTTTTTTAATAATTTCCTCAATCACTTGTTTTTGCCGATCTTGTCTGCCAAAATCGCCACGTGGATCATCATAGCGCATACGAGTGTATTTTAATGCCTTTTCTCCATTTAGAGTAATTTCTCCTTTAGGGAACGACTCTCCTTCATATTCAAATGCAAAAGAATTATTTACTGTAACACCACCAACGGCATCTACGATATCTTTAAAGCCTTCCATGTTCACTTTAATGTAATAATCAATTGGAATGTCTAAAAAATGTTCGACCGTCGCAAGCGTCATTTCCACCCCACCAAAAGCGTACGAGTGGTTAATTTTATCCTCTTTCCCTTTACCGACAATCAATGTGCGTGTATCTCGTGGAATGCTTACCATTTCTATCGACTGCTTTTCCGGGTTCACTGTCATGACAATTAACGAATCTGCCCGACCGCGATCATTTTTTCGTTCATCTACCCCAATAAGCAAAATCGAGATCGGTTGTTTTTCTGTAAACGATAGCTCCTCTGGGCGTTTCTCTGAATGTTCACGTTGAATAGGTTCGTGTATTTCGCTGATCGTTTGTTGTAGTTTATAGTAAACAGAAAATGCATACGCCCCTACCAACGCAAGAAATAAAACAATTGCTCCGATCCATATACGTTTTTTTCGCTTCGGTGTCATTTGCATCTTCCTTTGGGTCATGGATATTTTCATGTGAAGCGTAACATACGGCTTGAAAAAAGACAAGAATGAGGCATCATCTCTTTACGCAAACATTCCTCTATCTTAATCGTCGATACAATTGAACAAGCTCTCTTCCTCCTGAGTTCTTTTGAAATTTCTGGACTAAATATAATCGATTTCATGGCGAGTGTAAAATAACCTAAAATAGCGATATGTTGTTCTAATAATGTCAATTGTTCATCCACAATGAAATATGTTCGGCCGAGGTCTCTTCGCTCAAATTCAACAGCCTTTGAACGAATAAACTCCTGCACATCCTCATTTTTCGGACAAAAAAATTGGGAAAGACCTAATTCAAGTATCTCGGTCTTCCCCATTAGCGCCCTAAGCGGGATAATAATTTTACTAATCGCTCATTGCTTCTTTCAATCTGTTTCAAATAAGGGACCTGTCTTTTTTTTCTCCTTTTCCCCCACAAACATTTTACTCATACTGTTCCATTACTTCAAACATACGCTCACGGTCTTGAATATCGCCGATGATTGGAACGATGTCAATGTCATGCTTATATTGATTACGCAATTCCATATCAATTTGATAAATGCTGTTTTCACCATGTCCAAGTAAAATGATTTTTTTGGATGAAAGCGGCATACTTGTCGACAAATTTCTGATCCAATGGAGCCGCCGGCACCGGTGACAAGAATGACTTTCCCTTTGATGTATTCCGAAATGCTTTCCGTATCGAGTTCAATAGGGTCACGCCCCAGTAAATCTTCTACTTGCACATCACGAAATTGATTGACGGATACTTTACCTGTTATAATATCTTCCAACTTAGGTACAGTTTGTGTTTTCGCATTTGTTTTGGCGCATTCGGTAAAAATGCGATTTAGTTCCGATTTTCTAAGCGATGGAATTGCAATAATAATATGACCAATTTGTTTTGTTTCAACAACATGTGGAATATCATTTGTTGTGCCTAAAACAGGAAGACCGAGAATATGTAACTTTTGTTTTGTTCGATCGTCATCGATAAATGCGATAGGGCAAAGGTCGGACTCACGACTTGTTAATAGTTGTCGCGCAACCATAGTGCCAGCAGCTCCTGCTCCAATAATTAGCGTTCGTTTTTTTCCTTTGTTTTGACTCATATATTGATCGCGGTATATGCGCCAAACGAAGCGAGAGCCTCCTAAAAGCAACATATGAATCATCCATGTAATCATCAATGCGCGGACGTACATGTCTTCGTATATTGTCCATTGTACGAAAGCGGTGACGATGATGGAAAATGTGACTGTTTTTGCGATTGCTATTAATTCACCAATGCTCGCATATTCCCACACTTTATGATACAAACGGTAATGAAAAGCAAATATATGATGGCTAAATAATAATGTCACCGCAGACAATAAAAGTGATGGGTATTTAAAAATTTCAATGTGTGGATGAAGCGTAAATAAACTGATGTAAATGGCTGATAAGACGATTGCTGAGTCTAACAGCATTAAAAGCGTTAATCATGTTCGATAAGCCAATGTCGTATCTCCCTTCCAAATGTAAAATAAGGGACAAAAAAGCCATAAGCATCGCGCTTATGACTGTTGATGTTGTTGAATGATCCGCTCCATGAATTTTAATAAGTCATCCTTAATCTCTTCGTTTTGTAACCCAAACTCAATCGTCGTCTGAATAAACCCAAGCTTCTCCCCAACATCGTATCGTTTTCCTTCAAACTCGTACGCAAACACACGTTGAATTTCGTTTAGTTTTTGAATCGCATCGGTCAGTTGAATTTCGCCGCCGGCGCCGGTTTCTTGTTTTTCAAGAAACATGAAAATTTCTGGCGTTAATATGTATCGACCCATAATCGCTAAGTTAGATGGTGCCGTGCCTGGTGCTGGTTTTTCGACGAATTGGCGCACTTGGTAGCGGCGGCCTTTTTTATCGATCGGGTCGATGATACCGTAGCGATGCGTTTCGTCGTCTGCGACTTGTTTGACGCCGATGACAGAGCTTCTCGTTTGTTCAAATTCGTTCATCAGTTGTTTTAAACACGGTGTTTCGGCTTGAACGATGTCGTCGCCTAACAGGACAGCAAATGGTTCATCGCCAATAAATTTGCGGGCGCACCAAACGGCGTGGCCAAGTCCCTTTGGTTCTTTTTGACGAATGTAATGAATGTCAACTTTGGACGGTTCTTTTACTTTTTCTAGTAGGTCATGTTTATTGTTTTTTAACAACGTTTGTTCAAGTTCGAACGCATGGTCGAAATGATCTTCAATGGCACGTTTTCCTTTTCCTGTGACGATAATAATATCTTCAATGCCCGATTCGATCGCCTCTTCGACGATGTATTGAATCGTTGGCTTGTCGACGATCGGAAGCATTTCTTTCGGCATCGCTTTTGTCGCGGGTAAAAAGCGCGTGCCAAGTCCTGCAGCTGGGATAATCGCTTTTCTTACCGTTTTCACATCCATCCCTCACTTCCTAAACTGTACACCCACGTATATGCTATATGTGCATAACCTATACGTCGATGTACAAAAAAATAGCTCCCATGGGGAGTTAGTTTGGTAGACGTGTTTTTAAATTTAAAATTTCTTTTTCATGTTCAATCATTTTATCAAATATGACATCGGATCTACGCTGCAAATAAGCAACCGTCACATCCATTGATTTTTTTATGTTTGTCAAATCATTTATGACTAGTGCCTGGTTGTTTTTTGATATGCGTAGCTCTTCGAGAATCTTTTCTTGCGTCCGTTCCATATTTCCGAGTGATTGTTTCATATCGACCATATCATTTTCTAGCTTGTGTTGACCTGCTTGTAATTGTGCAACATCTTGTTGTAATGCTTGTTGACCTGCTTGTAATTGTGCAACATCTTGTTGTAATGCTTGTTGGCCTGCTTGTAATTGTGCGACGTCTTGTTGTAATGCTTGTTGACCCGCTTGTAATTGTGCGACGTCTTGTTGTAATGCTTGTTGGCCTGCTTGTAATTGTGCGACGTCTTGTTGTAATGCTTGTTGGCCTGCTTGTAATTGCGCGACGTCTTGTTGAATTTGAGCAACTGTATTTTCTAGTGCTCGCTGGCCTACTTGTAGCTCTGTTACATCTTGCTGGATTCGAGCAACACTCTTTTCTAGTGCTTTTTGACCGCGTTGTAACTCTTGTTGTGTTTGTTCAACACGCTCTAATTGTTCATGAATCGGTTGCAGTTCTTCTTTTAACACAGAGCGAAGCAAAGCTTTTAATTCTTGGCTCAATTGTATCCCTCCTTTACCATTTCTCTCATTATAACATGGCAAAAAAGAGACATAAATAAAAAAACAAGGTTAGCATTGGGCATCTAACCCGCCCTCACACCGCACCATTGACGACAGGCGTCTAAAGTGATCAAATCGTCATCTTTCCCACTCACAACACGATTAATGACCTTCATTGATAACTATAAGATATCATACACATATTTTCGACAAAAACGTTCACTAGCTCCATTATACCGACAAACAATTCCGTTTTTCTACCTTTTTTATAAAATTATTTCCACAAAAAAGAAAACCGACAGAGCCATGTTCTGCCGGTTAGTGAATGATTTCTTCGTCTTTTTCTTCTTGTGCAATGATTTGTTTCGCCTGTGCAATAATATTGTTCATTTCAGCAACCGTATAGTCGCGTTCTGGAAGCGGACGGTCATATGCTTGGTAGTATAAAATTTCCGCTAGCTTTCGCTGTTTTTCGCTCGCCCGTTTCGTTAACTTTTCTTTTTTTTTAGCTCTTGTTGTAGACGTTCGATGTGGTATTTTGCTTCTAATCGACAGCTGTAAGGGAAATCGTCAATGCCGAGCCGTTCAACGAGACGGTTAATTTCTGCGATTTGTTCATCGGTCGGAGGTTCGTTCACGAGTTGCTCGATAATTTCGTTAATGCGTGCTGCAAGTTGTTCGTGAAATTGTGGGTTTGTTTTAATCGTATCGTCTAATTCCGCAAACCATGTCGCTTCATTGTATAAATAATGGCGCCATTGTTCCATCAATGTTGCGGCATTGTATTTTGTTTCATCCCAGCCGATGCTTGCCATATATCGTTCAAACACTTTTTTAATCGATAGCGTCATGTTCATCTTCATGCGATGAGGAAGCTGTTTTAACATGTATAAAACCCTCCATATGATTATCGTCAACCGTTAATGTATCATAAAAAAGCGTGTATTGACAAAGTTTTTTTATAACTATACTAACGGTTATAGGAAGGAAGGGAATAAAAAAACGCAAGAGGAAACCTCTTACGTTTTATTCGTCTACATTGTCTGCATCGTTCACGTCTTCTGGATCTTCAACGGCTTCTTCTTCATCTGGCACAGCGTCATTTTCATCGTCGCCAGCGCCTTCATTTGTGTCTTCACCTGGCTGCACTTCTTCTTGGTTATCTACCTCGTTGTCTGTATCATCGTTATTGCAACCGGTAACGACCATAATGGCGATGAATGCGCTAAGTAATTTGAGTAGCCATTTCGTTTTCATCGTTTGTCTCCTTTCCTTCACATGATGTGATCACCTATAATATGCCCAGAAAGGAAACGGTCATGCATTATTTTTCACCGAGCGCAAACATGATTTCTGTTTCGCATACGAGCTCGCCGTCAACGGTGGCGACTCCTCTTCCTTTGCCGATTGCGCCTTTAAAACGAATCATTTCGACTTCTAATCGTAATTGATCGCCCGGCTTTACTTGCTTTTTAAAGCGGCAGTTATCAATGCCGGTGAAAAAGGCGAGGCGACCGCGGTTTTCTTCTTTCATTAACATCGCGACAGCTCCCACTTGCGCAAGCGCTTCGACAATTAATACGCCAGGCATGACGGGATAGTCAGGAAAATGACCGACAAAAAATTGTTCGTTTGCGCTCACGTTTTTCATGCCGACGGCGCGTTTTCCTTCTTCGACTTCAATGATGCGATCAACGAGTAAAAACGGATAACGATGTGGAATAATTTGTTGAATTTGTTGAATATCAAGCATGCATTGTTCCTCCTTTATAAAAAAACGGAAGGATCTCCCTTCCGCCTTTTTTCCAATGTATCACGTTTTGAAGTGGTCTGTCCACTACTGTTTTTCGATTAAATCGACAATATGTTGCCACGTCGCTGGCTTTAACGCATCCCATGCGTTTCCTTCGCCAAGCACGCCGTAGCCAACCATCGCTCCTGCCAACGTGCTAATGGTAATCAAACAAAGGACGATGAGTAAACGAAGCCAAATCGGAATAAGACGGCGGCGCGGACGGCGAAGCGAGCGTTTCTGTTGTTTTTCCTCCATATCATTTTCCCTCTCTATGAACGAATGCCGTTAATAATCCCCATCATTTGATCCGACAACGTAATCGCACGAGCGTTTAGCTGATATGACCGTTGCGTAATCATGAGCTCGCTCATCTCGGTCGCTAGTTCAACGTTCGATTGTTCCAAGGCGTATTGTTGCATGGAAATGTCGTTACGATTGTTGCCAGCTAAATTAACCGTTACGTCTTCATGATTCACATCAGCTGGAAAAGCAAAACGGTTATCGCCAAGCGACTGCATCAGTTGCGGGCGCGTCACATATGATACGCCGATGTTCACGGTCTTCATGATGTTTCCGTTTGGCGCAATGAATTGCATCGTTCCGTTTTGAGTGACTTGAATATCTTTAAATCCGTCCGGTACCGTAATCAGTTCGTTGTTTTCATCTACAACTGCATAGCCATCTGCCGTCACAAGCATCAATTCATTTGGATTGTTCACCGACGGACTAAGGTAAAACGCACCATCGCGCGTATATTGCATCGCACCATCGACAAGGATGCGGAAAAATTGCCCTTCTTTCGTCAATGCAAGATCAAGCGGACGATCTGTTTTTACAATCGAGCCTTGTTTCACTTGCATATAGGTGGACGCGACTTTTGCGCCGACACCGAGGCGGACACCTGCTGGCGTCAGACGAGGCGCTTCGTCCGTTTTTAGCAAGTTCGTAAACTGTTGGGCGAGCAATTCACCAAATACGGCATCGCGTTTTTTAAACCCGGTCGTATTGACGTTGGCGATATTATGGCTAATGACGTCTAGTTGTTGTTGTAGTTGGTTCATCGTGTTGGCGGCAGTAATCATTGACCGAAGCATCGTCATCCCCCTACCTTAAGCGGCCAATTTCGTTTGCCGCTTTGTCCATACTTTTATCGTACGCTTGTAAAATTTTTTGATTCGCCTCAAAGGCGCGATAAGCCGACAACATGTCCGTCATCGCACGGGAAAGATCGACGTTTGAACGTTCAATATATTGTTGGCGAATTGTATACGTTTGTGCAGGCGGGAGTTCTCCTTCTGCCCGGAATAAACCGTTTCCTTCTTTCGCAAGCGTTTGAACATCGTCAGCGTAGGCGATGCGAAGGCGGGCGATTTGTTCGCCATCTTTTGTGATCGTTCCGTCCGTTAATACAGTAAACTGCTCGTCCCCGATGAAAATACGGTTACCGCTTTCATCAAGCACGTAAAGACCGTCTGTCGTCGTTAAAAAGCCGTCTGCATCGATGGTCAAATGGCCGTTTCGCGTATAACGAACGTCGCCTGTTTCGTTTTGAACGGTAAAAAATGATGTGCCCGTGCCATCGACAATCGCTACATCAGTGTTGTTGCCTGTTTCGCGTATATCTCCTTGCGCAAAGTTCGGCACAAGTTCTTGCACGTACACCCCTGTTGAGAGCGGACCAATGTATGTACGATCGCGCCATGTGAGTTTCCTTTCTGTCGGAATGGTCGTTTGTTGAATGCGGTGCATTAGCATCTCTGGAAAAGCCCGCAACGATGCTTGATCAGCTTTATAGCCCGGCGTATTGGCGTTTGCGATATTGTTCGTCATCATTTCGATGCGGCGTTGTTGAGAAAGCATGCCTGAAGCAGCTGTATATAGTCCGCGAAACATAAAACGTTCCCCTCCATCGTTTTCACACTACTTTCATTATAAAAGAAAAAGGGGGAAAAAGCGAATAGGTACCATTTCCCAATGGCACCTACCCGAGTTGACGATATGGGGCTTTGTCGATGTTATCAAGCATTAACCCTGTGCCGATGGCTACGCAATCCATCGGATTTTCCGCAATAAAAATAGGCACTTTTAATTCTTGTGCAAGCAGTTGGTCAATGCCATGAAGTAACGCCCCGCCTCCTGTTAAGAAAATGCCGCGGTCAATAATGTCGGCTGACAGTTCTGGCGGTGTGCGCTCAAGCACGCTTTTTGCTGTTTGGACGATCGTATATACCGTTTCGCGCAGCGCTTTTTCAATTTCACCGGAACGAACAGTAATCGTTCTTGGCAAGCCGGTTACTAAATCGCGACCGCGAATATCCATCGCTTCATCGCGAGCGTTCGGAAAAACGGTAGCGATGTTCATTTTAATTTCTTCCGCTGTTCGCTCACCAATTAATAGCTTATATTCTCGTTTAATGTAATTTAAAATTTCTTGGTCAAATTTATCGCCAGCTACTTTAATGGATGCGGATGTGACGATGTCGCCCATCGATAATACTGCAACATCTGTTGTACCTCCACCGATGTCGACCACCATGTTTCCAAAAGGTTGAAAAATATCCATTCCGGCGCCGATAGCCGCTACTTTTGGTTCTTCTTCTAAATATACTTTTTTGCCGCCGCTTTTTTCGGCTGCTTCTTTAATCGCTTTTCGTTCGACTGATGTAATGTTCGTTGGGCAACAAATTAAAATGCGCGGTTTAGCAAACCATCCTTTTAAATTGAGTTTGCTTAAAAAATGTTTCAACATCGCTTCGGTAATTTCAAAGTCCGCAATCACCCCGTCTTTTAACGGACGAATGGCAACAATATGCCCAGGCGTGCGCCCGACCATGCGCCGCGCTTCTTCTCCTACCGCTAACACCCGCTTTGTATGTTGATCAATCGCAACGACGGAAGGTTCGTTCAATACGATGCCTTTCCCTTTTACATAAATCAACACGTTCGCCGTGCCGAGGTCGATGCCGATATCCCTTGCCAAAAACATATATGTTCCTCCTTGCCATTTCTCCTAATAAGACATTTTACCACAATGATGACGAAAAAAGAGAACATTTTTGACAAGGGAGACAACAAAATTAAGTCGCTTGCTCGGTTTCTTTTTTATACTTTTTCTTCGTCGCTTCTCCTCCACGCAAATGGCGAATGGATTTATGGTAATCTAAAATTTCTTTCACTTCATTCGCTAATTCGGGGTCAATTTCCGGGAGCCGTTCCGTTAAGTCTTTATGCACGGTGCTTTTAGATACACCGAATTCTTTCGCGATGACGCGAACGGTTTTTCTCGTCTCCACGATATACTTGCCAATCTTGATTGTACGCTCTTTGATGTAATCGTGCACACTGCTCGCCCTCCCTAAGTTGGATGTGAGAAGTGTGAAATGAGACGCATAAGGCGGTTGTCGCAGTGGCGTTTACTCGTTCATGACAAAATCGTCAATCTCATCTATTAATTGTTCATCTCACCTCAAACACCCTCGTTGTTCAAGTTTGTAATAATGTATTAGGCAAGAAGAAAATATATTCCATAAAAAAGCGAACAGATGAGCATTTTGCCCATCTGTTCATGTTCTTGCCATTCCGATCGAAGCATCTGGCACAGTGCTTGACGGATCGGCTTCTTGTTCATTTGTTTCGCTTTGATTTGTTTCTTGTTGTTCCGCTTGTTGTTCCGCTTGTTGTTCCGCTTGTTGCTCCGTTGTTTGTTGTTCATTGTTTTCTAATGCGCTTAGCGGTTGATCGAAGTAAGCGACTGGGTTAACCGCTTGCCCATCTTTGCGAATTTCAAAGTGAACGTGAACGCCTGCTTCTTTATTGAACTCGTTTGTGCCCGCTTTTGCGATCACTTGCCCTTGTTTTACTGTATCGCCTGTTTTCACTTGCACGTCTGTTAATGATTGATATACCGTCACAACGCCACGATCGTGTTGAAGATGAACGACGTAACCGAAGATCGGGTCTTTTTCTGCTTTAATGACTGTTCCGCTTAACGATGCAGTTACATCAAAGCTTTCGCCGTTTTTCATCGCGATGTCGACACCTTTGTTCGGATAATATTCATCATTATAAGAGACGAGAGCGGCTTCTTGTTCTTCAGCTGGTGCATTAAAGTCGTAAAACGGTTTAGCGATTTCTACAGCATTCGGATCAAGGACAGGCATGACAATTTGTTCAACGGCTTGTTGTACAGGAACAGAGTCTGGTTCGTTCACAGCTGTGCCTTGTTCTGCTTCATCAACAGGCGGTTGGACGATGTCGTTTGTTTTGCTTTGGAACCAAAGCACACCTGTTAAAATGAGCGCTGCACTTAACAAATAAATCGAAGGAACAACCCAACGTTTACGGAACAACTTTGAAACTTTTTTGTTTTCTTCTTTCATGTTCATCACCTCAGCAACCATTGTGAACAGAAAGAAGAACATTTATACACTTCCAAACAAAAAAATTTGTCGCTTCAAAATTTTGAAGCGACAAGTGAAAGATCGTGAATTTGTACCCCTTGATAATAATATGTGACAATTTCTTTATACGTTTTCCCTTGTTTCGCTAAGAAGTTCGCTCCGTATTGACTCATGCCGACACCGTGGCCGTATCCTTTCGTCGTGATGACGATGTTGTTTCCTTGTCGTTTCCATGTAAAATCGGTCGATTTGAGTTGCAACTTTTCACGCACTTCCCGACCGGTAAGCTGTTTTCCGTTAATATCGACAAGGGAAACACGCTTGCCTGGCGTGCGAGCGAGCACTTTGCCGATAGATGATCCGTCTTTCGGTAATTTCACACCGAGCCGTTGTTCAAATTCGCGAACGGATATTGTCATTTGTTCATAAAACTTCGGCGACTGTGTGTCCCACGGGCTTTCGACGCTCGTTAAATACGGGAAAGCGTTTTGCCAATATGCTTCTGAGTTTTCGGTATAGCCGTTGCTCGTTGAGAAAAATGCCGCTTCAATCGGTTCGTTGTTGTACGTTAAAATTTGCCCTCTTGTCGCCTCGACTGCTTCTTTAATTTTTTTCATTTTCCATTCGTAACTCATGCCCCACAGTTGTTTTAACTGTTCTTCGTTATAATACACTTGATGCATGACCGTATCGGTGACGTTCGCCCCTTCTGGCAGTTCAATCGTCTGTTTATGCATAAGCTGTTTAACAATGTACGTCCTTGCGGTAAGCGCTTGTGCTTTCAACGCTTCCATTTCAAATTCCGCTGGCATTTCTGCCGCTACAACACCAACGACGTATTGTTCTAGCGGAAGCCGTTCCACTTTTTTTTCTTTGCTTCGATATACAGCTACTTCAACCGTCGGTTCATCGCGCGCTTGTGCCTGCTTCGGTTGGGCAGGAAGGGTCGCTTCTTGTTTTTCTCCAAACGCTAAGACGACTAACGCAGGAATGAGTAAAATGAGTGTAAATAACGCAATCGTTGCGATCATCCATTGTCGCAAAATCATCCCCCCCTTTTGTCATTATTACACTTTATGCGGGGGGACAAGCGTATATGCAAAAACGACCATTAGCTTTTCGCAAACGGTCGTTTTTTACGTTTACACGACATCTGTCGCTTTCGTTTGTGCTGTATCAACATCTTCGCGCACACGTTCAATATCAGCACCTAACGCAGCTAATTTTTCATGGAAGCGAACGTAACCACGATCTAAATGTTTAAGTTCCATCACGCGCGTATATCCTTCCGCCGCAAGTCCAGCTAAAATAAGCGCTGCAGCTGCGCGCAAATCCGTTGCAACCACTTCTGCACCTTGCAGTTGGCATGGACCATTAATGATGACGGAACGGCCTTCAATTTTCATATCAGCGTTCATGCGCCGAAATTCTTCGACGTGCATAAAGCGATTTTCAAATACCGTTTCTGTCACCATGCTTGTGCCTTCGGCTTTCATAAGAAGCGCCATCATTTGCGACTGCATATCAGTCGGAAATCCAGGATGTGGCATCGTTTTCACGTCTACCGCTTTCAGTTTGTCTGGAGCAATGACGCGCAAACCGTTGTCTTCTTCAACAATGGTGACACCCATTTCTTCTAATTTGGCGATTAATGATGTCAAATGTTCCGGCACCGCGCCTTGCACGAGGACGTTTCCACCTGTAATGGCAGCAGCAATCATAAATGTTCCGGCTTCAATACGATCAGGAATAACTGTATGTTCCGCACCATATAATGTAGTAACACCGTCGATGCGAATCGTGCCCGTTCCGGCACCGCGCACTTTCGCACCCATCGCATTTAAAAAGTTTGCTAGATCAACGATTTCCGGCTCTTTTGCGCAGTTTTCAATCACGGTTGTGCCTTCTGCTAATACGGCAGCCATCATAATGTTTTCTGTCGCACCGACACTTGGGAAATCTAAATAGATTTTCGCCCCGCGCAATTTTCCGTTCACTTCTGCGTCGATGAAACCGTTCCCGATTTTCACCGTCGCACCCATCGCTTCAAATCCTTTTAAATGTTGATCAATTGGTCTTGACCCGATCGCACAGCCGCCTGGTAGCGCGACGCGTGCGCGACCTTTGCGCGCAAGCAATGGACCCATCACTAGTACAGATGCTCGCATTTTTCGCACATATTCAAATGGAGCTTCAATGCTCAACTCTCCAGATGCATCAACGACAATTTTGTTGTTGCCAACCGTTACGTCCGCTTGTAAGTGACGTAACACTTCACTAATCGTATATACATCGGAGAGTTCAGGGACATCGTAAATGACGCTTTTTCCTTCACTCGCTAATAATGTTGCGGCGATGACCGGCAACACAGCATTTTTTGCACCTTCCACTTTCACTGTGCCGCTTAACCGCTTCCCGCCGCGGACGATGATTTTTTCCAAGGCATTCCCCTCCGCGTCCAAAGTCTCTATATTAATATTCAGCTGTTATGATTGGGGTGCCAATGACAACGGTCGTTCGCGCGCCCAATCCGTCTTGTCGTAACGCCAGTTGAAGATTCATTTGTTTTTGCCCAACAGAAAGTGACGTTTCCCACTGCTCAGTATATGCTGAGAGCGAGACAAATGTCTCTTCACGCAAAGATTCAATCGGTTGCGCTTGAAATGAAGCAAGCAAGCGAACCGCCTTGTCAAACAAAACACCTTTCATCTTACCATCGAATTCCCCTGTAATACAAGTAAAAAATGTAGGTTTTTCGAATAATTTTGTCGTTTGTCGGACGAGCGTGCGTTCGAGTTGTTTATTCCACGTTGAACCGGTTGCTTCGTATAAAACAAGGACAGCTGGATGATGAGCGTTCGTGATAAGTTGAATCGTTTCAACGTAAGCGGAGGTTTCACGTTTGCCAATCATCTTGTGCGGTTCAACCGTCCAACGAAAAGAGGACCATGTTCTCACGTATTGTTGGATCCAGTTGTGAGGGTCTGTCGTGAGCACTTGCTCTTTGGCGTAGACGTTCCATCGTTTGAGGTGAATATGATGGCTTTCAAATACGCCAAGCATGTCGTTTATTTTCGTTATTTCTCTTTCGACACGTTCACCATCATACATCCGATAACCACTTAATAACAAACAAAAAATAACGAGTGCCAACCATCTTTTTCTCATCTTTTTTCCCTTCCTCTCCTTAGCTTTATTGTTGCCAGATCGGAAGGGAACATACGTGAAAAAAATCGACAACGCTCGCGTTTAAAGTAAAAATGGCAACTGACGCGACCAGCGTAAATAATCTAAAAAGAAGTTGCTCACTAATGAGCCAATAGCAATCGTAATTAAAATGTAAAAGACGCGCGCTTGAATGATACGATTTGGTTTGAAAATGACTTCAAGTCGAACCGCTTGTAACGTCCACCACGTCACCGTAATAAAAAATAAATGAGAAAGTAAACTAATTAACGCCTCTTGTCCAAATACTTCCACGTTTATTCCTCCTTTCACAAAAGAAAATGGAAGGGTAAACCCCTTCCATTATACGTCTTATTGAAGAAAATCGCTAAAATGTTCAAACGGTGCTAGCACGTCATACGCGATATTTGGCAACACGCCGAATAAAACGGTGCCGATGACGCAAATAGCGACAACCGCAATCACCCCAGGCGGCCATTCTAATCGGTGCGTATGTTCGACCGGCCGGAAAAACATTTGGACGAAAATACCAAAATAATATACGTACGAGACGACTGTCGTTACAACCATAATCGATGCCAACACGTAATGAGCTGGCTCGACGACGAATGCGCCGAGGAAAATGTTCATTTTCCCGATAAATCCAGCCGTCCCCGGAATGCCCGCAAGCGATAGTAAAAAGATTGTCATCGCAATCGCCATAAGCGGCGAGCGGCGGTACAAGCCGGCGAATATGCTCACGTCTTCATCATCATGATGTTGAGAGACGACTTGTAAAATCGCAAACGCTCCAATCGTCATAAACAAATACGCCAATAAGTAAAACCAAATTGCTTCAAACATAAACATCGATAAGCTCGCAAAAGCGACTAATACATACCCTGCATGCGCTACGCTTGAATATGCTAACATACGTTTCACGTTGCGTTGACGAAGGGCAATTGTATTGCCGATAATCATCGTTGCCCCTGCGAGAAAAGCGATGTATGGGGCAAGTTCCATCAACATCGAAGCAGAATTTCCGATTGGCGTTTGCGCAAACACCGAAACAATGACGCGCAACACGATGACAAATCCTGCTGTTTTCGACACGACGCTTAAGAAAGAGACAACAGGCGTCGTTGCACCTTGATATACATCCGGCGCCCACATATGAAACGGAGCGGATGCTAATTTAAAAGATAGCCCAACAAACGTAAGCAAAAAGGCGAGCGATAAAATGTATTGATGATTTTCATCGTGCGTGCTTGCTAGTTGCCCAGCAATTTCTTTTATATTTGTTGATCCGGTAAAGCCGAATATGTAGCTCATCCCGAACAACGTGATCGCCGTGGCAATGCTTCCGGTAATGACATATTTTAATGCCGCTTCATTCGCTAACGTATGTTTTTTTCGAATCGCGACGAGAATATAAGAAGAAATCGACAATAGCTCAAGTCCGACAAATAATGTAATGAGATCGCCGCTTGATGCCATCATCATCGCGCCAAGAAGCGCTGTTAAAAACAAGTAATAAAATTCACCGCGATATGCGATGCGCTCCTTCGGCTCGTAATGAAGGGAAAGCAATAAAACGAGCACACTACCGATGAGCATTAACGCTTTAAACGATTTGGCGAACGAATCGAGACGGAACGTATCACCTAAAATGGACGTGACATCACTCGTCCATAAACCGAGCAAAGATACGAACGAAACAGCGACGCCGACAAAAGCGAATAAGCCAAGCAGGCTTCGGTTGCGATTTTCCGGCATAAATAGGTCGATGAGCGAGAGCGCAACCGCTACGCCGAGAATAATAAATTCCGGCATCATGACGCCCCATTCATAGCTAAGTAATGTTTCGAAATCCATCTCATCAACCCCCTAACCCGTTCATCATCGTTTCAATCGTCGTTTGTAGCGGCATCGCCAGTACGTTCGGATATACCCCGATGATGACAATAAGCAACAGTAAGCTAATTGCTGGCACCCATTCGATGCCACGTAAATCGTGAACGTTTGTCACTGCTGTTTGCCCGAACGTCATGTCAAGTACAGCGCTCAATAAATACACAGCTGTCATAATAATACCGAGCGTACCGATCGCAGCTAACAGTGGTGTTGCTTGAAATGCGCCAACGAACGCCATAAACTCGCTAATAAATCCGGACGTTCCCGGCAAACCGAGCGAAGCCATGGCTCCGGCAAGAATAAAACCTGAAACGTACGGCATCGTCTTCGCTAACCCGCCTAAACGAGCGAGCGTCGTCGTGCGCGTCCGCTCGTACATGACCCCGACGAAGAAGAATAAGAACGCCGCGATAAATCCGTGTGACACCGCTTGGAAAATCGCCCCTTGCATTCCCGCTTCATTAAGAGATCCAAGACCGATCAATACAATGCCCATATGCGATACACTTGAGTAAGCGAGTACCATTTTAAAATCGGTTTGTCTAAACGCTAAAAACGCACCGTACAATAAATTTACAACTCCTAAAACGATGAGCCATGTCGAAAATTGTTGGAATTGCCCAGGAAATAATCCGAATGCAAATCGGACAAGACCGAAAGCACCAATTTTTAACAAAACTCCTGCATGCAGCATGACGACTGATGGTGGCGCTTGAACGTGGACACGTAACATCCAGCGATGAAGCGGCACGATCGGCAATTTTACCCCAAACGCAATAAGCAACGCAAAAAACAGCCCGTAACGAAGGTCGTCGGAAATTGGCGAAATAGTTTGCACTTGAGTGGCCGGAGCAGTTAAAATGTGCCGCAACTCCGCAATGTTCGACGTCCCGGTGCGCGCAAACAATACCGCAATAACGATCAATAAGACAGCTGAACCGAGCCCGTTATAAATTAAATAGCTGTATGCTGCTTTTTCTTTTTCGAAATATCCCCATTTTCCGATTAAGAAAAACATTGGGATGAGCGTCAACTCGAAGAAGATGAAAAAGAGTACAAGGTTGCTAGCGGCAAATACGCCGAGCATACCGATTTCAAGCAATAAAAACAGTTGAAAATACCCTTTCCACTCTTTTTGAATGGATGTAGAAGCGATCGCCGCAAGCGTCGCTAAAATCGTCGTCAAAACGATCATCACAAGCGCAAAACCGTCAACATGAAGTTCATATGCAACAGTAAAATCCGTCTCCTTTAAAAACGGAAACTCGCCAAACTGAATCCATGACCGTTTTTCCGCTAACTTGCTTATATCATAGCCGTTTTGATATTGCCAAAACGCAAATAACGATAAACATAACGATGGCAACGTCGCCAACACGCCGAGCCATTTAATCGCTTTTTCTTCCTCTTTCGAAAGGAGCGAAAGAACGAGTATACCTAAAAGCGGGGAGAAAATTAAGAGCGATAAAAAGTATGGCTGCATTATAAATACCCCCCTGTCACCGCAAAAATGACGACGAGAATCGCTAAAGCAACAATGGTCACCGTGCCATACATTTGCACTTGCCCGTTTTGTAAGCGCGAGCCGATTCGTCCGATACCGCGCGTCGTTGCTGCAAATAATTGTGCCAATCCTTCGACGAGGAATCGGTCGATATACTCAAACAACAAGCTAATAAACGATGCAGCACGAATGACGGTAAGTCCGTAAAACTCGTCGACGTAATATTTATTCATAAGCACGTTGTACGTCATTGGGAAATGCGACGATAGCCAGTCGCGAGCAATCGCCTGTTTGCCATATATGAGCCACGCAAGAGCCATGCCACATAAAGAAACAACAGTCGCAACAATCATAATCCAGCTTGGACCTTCTGTATGCGCATGCCAGTTCGTTCCTTCTGTCAACCACTCACCTAAAAACGCTCCCCATGGTGTTTGGACATAGCCGGAAACGACTGCGAGCACACCGAGCACGATCATCGGCAGCACCATGACAGTTGGTGATTCATGCACATCATGAACTGCCGTCCGCGCTTCTCCTGTAAACACAAGAAAAAATAAACGGAACATATAAAACGCTGTGAAAAAGGCAGCAACAACAGCGACAACAAACAAACCGACATGCCCATGCGTCCATGTGGCAATTAAAATTTCATCTTTGCTGAAAAAGCCTGAGAACAACGGAAACCCGCTAATTGCTAACGTTCCGATTAAGAAGAGTGGAGCGGTCCATTTCATTTTTTTCCATAATCCGCCCATTTGTTCAATATTTTGCGTATGCACCGCATGAATAACGCTGCCTGCAGCTAAAAAGAGCAACGCTTTAAAAAAGGCGTGCGTCATTAAATGAAAGACGCCTGCAACATAACCTGCGGAACCGAGCGCTAACATCATGTAGCCAAGCTGGCTGACGGTGGAATATGCAAGCACGCGTTTAATGTCCGTTTGCACAAGACCGATCGATGCCGCAAAAATAGCGGTAAATCCTCCAACGTAAGCGACGGTCGTCATCGCTGTTTCACTCGCTTCATAAAGCGGGAACAATGTCGCCACTAAATATACCCCAGCAGCGACCATCGTTGCTGCGTGAATTAATGCTGATACAGGCGTTGGACCTTCCATCGCATCTGGAAGCCACGTATGAAGCGGAAATTGACCTGATTTTCCGACAGCGCCAATAAAAATAAGAATGGCGCTTAATGTGATGGTCGTAGCCGATATGTCGCCGCTTTGTAACGAAGCAAAAATAGCTTCATATTCAAAACTTTTCACTTCTAAGAACAATAAAATCATACCGATCAGCAAGCCGACATCCCCGATGCGCGTCATAATAAACGCTTTTTTCGCTGCGGCTTTTGCTTCTTCTTTGTAGAAATAAAATCCGATCAATAAGAACGAGCCAAGACCGACAAGTTCCCAAAAGATATACGTTTGCAGTAAGTTTGGTGATATGACGAGCCCAAGCATCGCAAATGTAAACAAGCCTAAATATGCGTAAAATACCGGAAAGCGCTCATCACCGTGCATATATCCTTTCGCATACGTATGTACGAGAAAACTAACAAGCGATACAACAACGAGCATTAATGCATTTAATGCGTTCACTTCAAAGCCGACCGTTATATCCACATCCCCGATTGTTAGCCATGTGTATGCTTGTTTATATGTTGATGCCGTCCATCGCTCATACAATGTTCCGAGGGCAAATGCAAGCGAAAGAAACGTCAACAACATTCCGACATACGCGCTTCGTTCTTTTAACTGCTTGCCAACGACAAGCAGCACAACAAACGATACGAACGGAAAAAGCGGTATGAGCCATGCGTTTTCCATCATCGTTCAATCATCCCCTTTTTCAGGTGCATTTATATATAACCTCTTTGTTTCCCATCCCTTATCGTTTCATCGAATCGACTTCATCAATATGAATCGTTTTGCGATTGCGGTATAGCGCAATTAAAATGGCTAATCCAACCGCTGCTTCTGCCGCTGCAACAGTAATCGTAAAGAGCGAAAACACTTGCCCTGTAATGCCTGGGTTTACGCCGTACTTGCTAAATGCGACTAAATTGACGTTTACAGCATTTAACATAAGTTCGATGCAAATGAGCACGATTACTGTATTGCGTTTTGTTAGCGCCCCGTACAACCCGATGCAAAATAAAAGAAGCGCAAATACGAGATAGGCGGATAACGGTACGCTCATTCTCCCGCCTCCTTATCATCTTTTTTCGCTAAAATGACCGCGCCAATTAATGCAACAAGCAACAAAACAGACGCAAGTTCAAACGGAATGACGTACTTCGAATACATCGCGATTCCGATTTGTTCCGTATTTTTATCATGAAGCCCAACCGCTTCGCTGCCGAAGTCGAGCGTGCGAATGCCGATATACATCACGGCACCGAAGGCAACCGTACCGAGCAAAGCAAACGCTTTTCGGAGCGGGCTACCTGTCGATTGCCCGTCATCTTGATGGCGCGTCAGCATAATGCCAAACAACATAATGATCGTAATTGCCCCAGAATAAATGAGCACTTGAACTGCCGCGACAAATTCAGCAGATAAAAGCACGTAAATGCCAGCGATGCTGACGAACGTAAAGACGAGCGCGACGACCATATGGACGACTTTGTTTAAATTTAACATAAAAATGCCGCCGCCAAGCGCAATGAGCGCAAGAACGAAAAAAGCAATATATTGTCCACTCATGGCTTATTCACCTTCCGCACGTTCGTATCGTTTTCATCAAGCCACGTTAAATCTTTAAATAACTCATCGCGGCTATATTCCGCTAATTCAAAGTTGTTCGTCATGACAATCGCCTCTGTTGGACACACTTCGGTACATAAATCGCATAAAATGCAAATTTCAAAATTAATGTCGTACGTATCAATAATTTTTCCTTTTTTCGTCGGGTCCGGATGCTTTTTGCCCGTCAATTGAATACAGTCGGTCGGGCAAATGTTTGCGCACTGGTTGCAAACGATACATTTTTCCGGATAAAACTTTTGAATGCCGCGAAAGCGATCCGGAAGCGGAAGCGGTTCATTCGGATAATCGTACGTCACTTTTTCTTTTGTTAAGTTTTTCAGCGTATACGCTAATCCTTTCATTAAACCGAGCATTTCTGCCCACCCACCTTTTTATTTAAAAAAATAGTTGTTTCACAAGAGCTGTCACAAAAATGTTGACGAGCGCAACTGGCAATAACACTTTCCAGCCAAACTCCATCAATTGATCGGCCCGCACACGCGGAAACGTAATGCGGAACCAAATGAATAAAAAGACGACTAAACTAAACTTTAAGGCAAACCAAACCGCTCCTGGAATAAAACCGAGAAATGGAAGCGGATGCCATCCTCCTAAAAAGAGCACCGTCGTTAATGCCGCCATCGCAAAAAAGTACACGTACTCTGCAAGCATGAAAAACGCCCAACGGAAGCCAGAATATTCAACATGGAATCCCGCAACAAGTTCCGATTCGGCTTCCGGCAAGTCAAATGGTGTCCGGTTTAACTCTGCCACAGCCGCGATAAGGAAAACGAGAAAACCGATCGGCTGCACAACGATAAACCAAACATCTTTTTGTGCCTCGACAATGTCGTTTAAGTTTAAACTTCCCGACAACAAAATGACACCGATGACAGACATGACAAGCGGCACTTCGTATGAAATCATTTGTGCAGCTGCGCGCATGCCTCCAAGTAGTGCATATTTGTTGTTCGATGCCCACGCACCTGTCACAACGCCGATCGTCGTTAATCCGGAAACAGCGATGTAATACAATAGCCCTACGCCAATGTCAGCAAATTGCAACGCATCCGTAAACGGCAACGCCGCAAGCACCATAAAGGCAGGGGCAAACGCAATGACCGGTGCTAAAATGAACAATGGGCGATCCGCTGCTTTTGGAATCGTATCTTCTTTCAACAATAGCTTTAACACGTCAGCAACTGTTTGTAGTAGCCCCCAGCGGCCCCCGACTTGGTTTGGACCGATACGCCCTTGCATAAATCCCATGACTTTTCGCTCCGCTAAAATGCCGTACGTAACAAACCCTAAGACGACGAGCAGCAACCCTACGCCAATCGCAAAGAAAATGGCGACATTCGTCCAGCTCGGCGTCGACTGCAAAAGTTGTTCCATCATCATCCATCGACCTCCCCAAGCACGATATCAATCGCGCCAAGTATCGCAATTAAATTGGCGATATTTTCTCCTTTTAATAGTTTCGGAAGGATTTGTAAATTATAAAATGACGGTCGACGGAATTTTAAGCGATACGGCTCTTTTTTCCCGTCGCTCGCAATATAGCACCCAATTTCCCCGCGCGGCGACTCGATGCGGACGTACGCTTCCCCTGGCGGCGCTTTAATAATTTTCGGCACTTTCGCCATAATTTCACCACCATCCGGAAACTGTTCACACGCTTGTTCAATGATGCGAAGCGATTGCTCAATTTCAGCAAGGCGGCATTCATAACGTGCAAAACAGTCACCTTCTGTGCGTACAGGCACATCAAAATCAAACCGATCATAAATCGCATACGGTTCATCCTTTCTTAAATCCCACTTCACACCTGTACAACGTAAATTAACACCGCTTAATGAATATGCTAGTGCCTCTTCTTTCGTATACTTTCCAACTCCGATGACGCGATTGCGGAAAATTTCGTTTCCTGTCACGAGCTCATGATAGCCTTCTAGTTGTTTGCGCATATATGGAACGAACTGTTTCACTTTGTTGATCCATCCATCTGGCGCATCCCATTTCACGCCGCCGACACGCATATAGTTAAACGTTAGGCGCGCGCCTGATAGTTCGTTTAATAAATTAATAATCATTTCCCGCTCACGAAACGCATATAAAAACGGGCTGACTGCACCAATATCAAGCAAATACGTCCCCCACCAAACGAGATGGCTCGCAATACGGCCAAGCTCCATCGCTAAAACACGTAAATATTCTGCGCGCTCTGGCACTTCAATACCCATCATCGTTTCTACTGCGTGACAAATAACGTAATTGTTCGTCATCGCCGATAAATAGTCCATGCGATCTGTGTACGGAATGATTTGTGTATACTGCAAATTTTCCGCAATTTTTTCTGTCCCGCGATGAAGATAACCGATGACGGGAGTCGCTTCTTTAATTATTTCCCCATCAATTTTCAGCACGAGGCGAAACACGCCGTGTGTGCTCGGATGTTGCGGTCCGACGTTTAAAAGCATCTCCTCTGTTCTCAGCACGCTCTAACCCTCCATATCGTACGGTTCGTAATCTTTCCGGAGCGGATAGCCGACCCAGTTCTCCCCTAAGAAAATGCGAATGAGGTTTGGATGGCCTTCAAAACGAATACCAAGCAAGTCGTACGCTTCGCACTCTGGCCAATTTGCCCCTGGCCAAAGCGGAACAAGCGAGTCAATGACCGGATTGTCGCGATCTATTTTTACTTTCAACGCAACGGACTGGCGATTTTTATAAGAATACAAGTGGACGTACACTTCCATATGTGTTTGAAAATCCGTTCCGTGCAACTCCGATAAATAATCAAAACTTAGCTGCTCATTATATTTTAAAAACTCAGCCACTTTAAAATATGTATCTTTTTTCACAACGAGTGTCGGTACGTCTTTCGACAAACGATTGATGTAAGCGTTTTCTAAAACATCTTTTCCGAGATGCTCTTCAATGACTTTGACGTATTTGTCGAGATATGGCTGATTTGGCGACGGTGTTTCCTCTTTTTGTTCAGCGACATCTGCATTTTTTGCTTTTGCTGCTGCAGCTTTTGCTTTCGCCGCTGCTGCCGCTTTTTTCTTCGCTAGTTCTTCTTCGCTTAATTCTCCAGACTCTGCTGCTTTTTGTTTCGCTAGCGCTGCCGCTTTCGCTTTCGCCGCTGCTGCTGCTTTTTTCTTCGCTAACTCTTCTTCGCTTAAGTCCCCCGTCTCTGTTGCTTTTTGTTTCGCCAATGCTGCCGCTTTCGCCTTCGCTGCTGCTGCCGCTTTTTTCTTCGCAAGCGCAACATCATCTTCCTGTTCGAGCGTCGGCTCAGTTTGTTCGGCTGCTTGTTTGGCGGCAAGACGCTCTTTTGCTAATTGTTTCGCCCGTTCGGCCGCTTCTCTTTTTAGTTGCTGTAAATCTTTTTCATCGCTCATTTACAGCACCCTCTTTCCTGTTTTTGCTTCGTAGCGAATCTTCTCTTTTAACTTATTAATGCCATAAATAAGGGCAGCTGGGTTTGGCGGACAGCCTGGAATATATACATCAACAGGGACGATTTGATCGACACCTTTCACAACGCAATACGATTTCACGTACGGACCACCTGCCGTTGCACATGATCCCATCGCAATGACCCATTTCGGTTCAGGCATTTGATCGTACAAGCGGCGAACAATTGGCGCCATTTTTTTCGTGACTGTACCTGAAACGATCATGACGTCAGATTGACGAGGTGACGTACGGAAAAAAGATCCAAAGCGATCTAAATCGTAATGGGAAGAACCGACTCCCATCATTTCAATGGCGCAACAGGCAAGTCCGAACGTAAGCGGCCATAGCGAGTTGCTGCGCGCCCACGCTTTTAGCTGTTCTAATGTCGTTAAAAACACATTGCGGCGCATTTCTTCCATTTCCTGATCTGATACGTTCAACAATTTTACATCCATTTTAACACCTTCTTCTTCCAAGCATACACAAGCCCAATTAACAACATGACGACGAAAATGAGCATTTCGATGATGGCAAATGCACCAAGCTTTTCAAATGCCACCGCCCACGGATATAAAAATACAGTTTCTACATCAAAAATGACGAACAGCAACGCAAAGATGTAATATCTCACGTTAAATTGCACGCGCGAATCGTGGAATGGATCCAATCCGCTCTCGTACGTTGTTTGCTTCGCTGCATTTGGCGCATGTGGACGAAGAAAACGTCCCGCTGTGAGCGCAACGATCGGAAGTAAAATACCTAAACAAAGAAACACAAAGACGACTACATAACTGTTTACATAAACGTTCAACGATGCCCCACCCCTTTGTGACTTTATACACATTTTTCAAAAACTTCATACTATTACGACTGTAACCGATAACATTATATCACTTCTTCACATATGTGTCGATAAAACTTGTTCCAAAAACAAGAAAAACACCCCCTCTTTCTAATAACAAAAAACCCTAAGAGACGATGCTCTTAGGGTTAAAAGTTGCGATTTGCGACATTTAAACGGTTGAGCGCGCGACGTAAAGCTAGCTCAGCCCGCTTATGATCAATATCTTCTTGTTTCGCTTGCAGACGGCGTTCAGCCCGCTCTTTCGCCGCTTTTGCACGCGCCACGTCAATATCTTCTGCACGTTCTGCCGCTTGCGCCAAAATCGTCACACGATCAGGGCGAACTTCTAAAAAGCCACCGCTCACCGCGACAAGCTCAGTTGCGTTTCCTTTTTTCAAACGAACCGCGCCAATCTCTAGCGGTGCGACCATCGGAATGTGCCCTGGCAACACGCCGAGTTCGCCGCTTTGCGCTTTAGCGCTCACCATTTCCACATCCGCTTCATATACTGGGCCGTCCGGAGTTACGACACTGACTTTAATCGTCTTCATGAAAAAATCCTCCTCGGTCCCTTATTAAACTTCTACGCCCATTTTTCTCGCTTTTTCAATCACTTCTTCAATACGGCCGACTAATCGGAACGCATCTTCTGGAAGATGGTCATATTTTCCTTCCAAAATTTCTTTAAAGCCACGAACTGTTTCTTTTACAGGAACGTATGAACCTGGCTGCCCTGTAAACTGTTCAGCGACGTGGAAGTTTTGTGATAAGAAGAACTGAATGCGACGAGCGCGATGAACGACAAGTTTATCTTCTTCTGAAAGCTCATCCATACCGAGAATCGCGATAATGTCTTGCAATTCTTTATAGCGTTGCAACGTTTGTTGTACTTTACGAGCAACTTGGTAATGCTCTTCTCCAACAATCTCAGGAGAAAGCGCACGAGATGTTGATGCAAGCGGGTCTACCGCTGGGTAAATACCCATCTCAGATAATTTACGCTCTAAGTTTGTCGTTGCATCTAAGTGTGCGAACGTTGTCGCTGGCGCTGGGTCTGTGTAGTCGTCTGCTGGTACGTAAATCGCTTGGATCGATGTAACCGAACCGACTGCTGTTGATGTAATACGTTCTTGTAATTGACCCATTTCTGTCGCAAGCGTTGGTTGGTAACCTACCGCTGAAGGCATGCGTCCTAATAGGGCGGAAACTTCTGAACCTGCTTGCGTGAAGCGGAAAATGTTATCGATGAAGAACAATACGTCTTGTCCTTGCTCATCACGGAAATATTCCGCCATCGTCAATCCTGTTAATGCGACGCGCATACGTGCTCCAGGCGGCTCGTTCATTTGACCGAATACCATCGCTGTTTTGTTAATAACGCCAGAGTCTTTCATTTCATGGTACAAGTCGTTTCCTTCGCGCGTGCGCTCACCAACGCCCGCGAATACGGAAATACCACCGTGCTCTTGCGCGATGTTGTTAATTAACTCTTGAATTAAAACCGTTTTTCCTACCCCTGCACCACCGAACAAACCGATTTTTCCACCTTTAATATAAGGTGCAAGCAAGTCAACGACTTTAATCCCCGTTTCTAAAATTTCAACTTGTGTAGAAAGTTGTTCAAATTTTGGTGCTGGACGGTGGATTGCATCGCGGCGAGCGTCTGCTGGGATTTCTTCTCCTAAGTCAATCGGCTCACCTAGTACGTTGAATACACGTCCAAGTGTAACTTCACCAACAGGAACAGAAATTGGTGCTCCTGTATCAATGACTTCCATGCCACGCACTAATCCGTCTGTCGTTGACATCGCAATTGTGCGTACTGTATCGTCCCCAAGGTGAAGGGCTACTTCTAACGTTAAGTCGATATCGACTTCTTTTTCGTTACGCGCTTTATGTTTAATTTTTAGGGCGTTGTAAATCGCAGGTAAGTGTCCGTCTTCGAACTTGACGTCTACAACAGGACCCATAACTTGAATAACGCGTCCTTTTGCCATCGTTTTCCCTCCTAACTGCTAATCAACCTTATTGCAAGGCGTTCGCTCCGGCCACAATCTCTGTAATTTCTTGCGTAATCGCTGCTTGGCGGGCACGGTTGTAAGAAAGCGTAAGTGTCCGAATCAATTCTTTTGCGTTGTCTGTTGCGTTTTTCATCGCTGTCATCCGCGCTGCATGCTCGCTCGCCTTCGCATCAAGCAACGCACCGTAAATTAAGCTTTCAGCGTATTGTGGCAACAATACTTCTAAAATTTCTTCTTGTGACGGTTCAAATTCGTAAGTTGTCAACTTTTTATCAGAAGCTAAATCCGTTAAAGGCAATAGCTTTTTCTCCGTCACATCTTGTTGAATGGCACTGACGAAATGGTTGTAAAACATATACAATTCATCAAACGTACCATCTGCAAACATGTTTACTGTTTTGTTCGCAATTTCTTTAATGTCCGCAAACACCGGTTGGTCCGGCAAGCCGGTAATATGTAAAGCTACCGGAATGTTGCGGCGTTTAAAGAAATTTAAACCGACGCGACCGATTGCAATAATCGCATACTCTTCTGACGAACGGTGACGCTCTTGAATTGTTTGAAAAACGGTACGAAGCACGTTGCTGTTGTAAGCACCTGCTAAACCACGGTCAGATGTAATGACTAAATATCCCGTCTTTTTTACCGGGCGCTTTACGAGCATTGGATGAGAAGCGTCATTGCTACCGAGCGCAACGCTCGCTACAACTTCTTGAATTTTTTCCATATACGGTGTAAACGATCTTGCGTTATGCTCAGCACGGTTTAATTTCGATGCCGAGACCATTTCCATCGCTTTTGTAATTTGGCTCGTCTTTTTTGTCGTATTAATCCGTGCTTTTATATCGCGTAACGATGCTCCCAAAGGTTTCACCACCTTTTTCGCTCAATTGTTGAAAGTGACGGAACAGCTAAGCTGTTCCGCTTACGTTTCTTACTCCGATACGACAAACGTCTTTTTGAACGCTTCAATTGCTTTATTGAAGTCTTCTTCGTTTGGAAGATCGCCTGTTGTACGAATGTGTTCCATTAGTTTTTGACCGTTTTCGTCTTTGTCTAACCATGCATGGAACTCTTTTTCAAAGCGGCGAATGTCTTCTACTGGAATGTCATCTAAAAAGCCGCGTGTTAATGCGTAAATAATCGCTACTTGTTTTTCAACTGGTAGCGGCTCATGTAAACCTTGTTTTAACACTTCAACTGTGCGCGCACCGCGGGCAAGTTTTGCTTGTGTCGCTTTATCAAGGTCTGAACCGAACTGTGCGAACGCCTCTAACTCACGATATGCCGCTAAGTCAAGACGGAGCGTACCTGATACTTTTTTCATCGCTTTAATTTGTGCCGCTCCACCGACGCGCGATACAGAAAGACCGGCGTTAATCGCTGGACGTACACCTGAGAAGAACAAATCAGACTGCAAGAAAATTTGTCCGTCTGTAATGGAAATGACGTTTGTTGGAATGTATGCTGAAATGTCGCCCGCTTGTGTTTCAACGAACGGCAACGCTGTTAATGAACCTGCACCTTTGGCATCGCTTAATTTAGCTGCGCGCTCAAGCAAGCGAGAATGCAAGTAGAATACGTCACCCGGATACGCTTCACGGCCTGGCGGACGGCGTAATAATAACGAAAGCTCACGATACGCTGCCGCTTGTTTTGATAAGTCATCGTATACAACAAGAACGTGTTGTCCTTTGTACATGAAGTATTCGCCCATCGTTACGCCCGCATATGGTGCTAAGAATAAAAGCGGAGCTGGCTGTGATGCAGATGCTGTAACGACGATTGTGTAGTCTAATGCACCGTATTTACGCAACGTTTCAACGACGTTACGAACCGTTGATTCTTTTTGTCCGATCGCCACATAAATACAAATCATGTCTTTGCCTTTTTGGTTGATGATTGTATCTACCGCAATGGACGTTTTTCCTGTTTGGCGGTCCCCGATAATTAACTCACGTTGACCACGACCGATTGGCACAAGCGCGTCAATCGCTTTAATTCCCGTTTGTAATGGCTCATGGACAGATTTACGATCCATGACGCCAGGCGCTGGACTTTCAACCGGACGAGTTTCAGTCGTTTCAATTGGACCAAGCCCGTCTACCGGTTGTCCTAGTGGGTTCACGACACGACCGATTAACGCTTCACCGACTGGCACTTCCATAATGCGACCTGTACGACGTACTTCATCGCCTTCTTTAATGCCTGTGTACGGTCCTAAAATAACGATACCGACGTTGTTTTCTTCTAAGTTTAGCGCCAATCCCATGACGCCGTTGGCAAACTCAACAAGCTCCCCTGACATGACGTTGTCGAGGCCATGAGCACGAGCGATCCCGTCACCGACTTGAATGACTGTGCCGACATCGCTCACTTCGATTTCAGACTGATAGTTTTCGATTTGCTTTTTTATCAGCGCGCTAATTTCTTCCGCTTTGATGCTCATGCATTTCACCCCTATCTATAAATGTTAGCGAGTTAACTGTCGCTGTAATCTTGCTAATTTTCCGCTGACGCTTCCGTCGAAAATACGGTTGCCAATGCGCACTTTTACGCCACCGATCACATCTTTATCGATGATGTTTGTGATGCGAAGCGTGTCGACGCCGACTTTTTTCGCAAACACTTCTGCTAGCGCATTCGTTTCATCTTCTGTTAACGGACGAGCGGAATAGACGATCGCCTCAGCTACACCGCGCGCTTCATTTGCTAGTGCAATAAACGCATCTGCCAAATCGCTGACGATGTCGATGCGATGGCGATCTAAAAGCAACATTAATGTATGTTTTAATACCGTCGAAATGTTCGCAAACGCTTCTTCAATGAGCGCTTTCTTTTTTGCTAGCGCAATTTTTGGATGATTGAGCACAGAAAGAAGCGCTTCATGTTGTGCAAACACTTGTTTGACGACGCGAAGTTCTTGTTCGAGCTGATCAAGAAGCTGCTGTTCTTTCGCAATTTCAAAAAGTGCCGACGCATATCGTTTCGCTACGACTTGTTTGTTCATCGGCTTTCTCCTACCTCTTGAATGTACTCGCTAATCAGCTTCGCTTGATCTTGTTCGCTCAATTCTTTTTCAATTACTTTTGATGCAATAAGTACGGATAAGGAAGCAACTTGTTGACGCAATGCCGCCATCGCTTGCTCTTTTTCTTGTGCGATTTCTTTTTTCGCTGCTTCTTTTAAGCGCTCTGCTTCAGCACGCGCTGCTTGAATGATTTGTTCTTTTTGCTCTTCACCAAGCTTGCGTGCTTCCTCGATAAGTGCTTGCGCTTCTTGGCGCGATTTTTTCATTAGTTCACGTTGCTCTTCTGCAAGCTTTTTCGCTTCTTGATGATGTTTTTCCGCCTGCTCGATCTCGTTCGCAATATGCTCTTCGCGTTGTTTCATGATGCCCATTAACGGACCGAACGCATATTTGCGAAGCAAGAACATGAGCAATAGGAACATAATTAATTGGAATGCGATATCACCGCCGTTGAACCCATGTCCACCAGCGCCTAGTACAAACATGTTTACCACCGCGCGTTTCACTCCCTTCAAAAATCGCCCGAATTATCGATCGGAACGTGTGCGTACGAACATAAAGGAATGGCGAAGGTTCTCATGGAATGATCTTCGCCATTGTTGAACGAGTTTCGTTTCCGTATGCAGTTACAGCTCGTGTCGAACGAGCGCTCAGTTCTAGCGACCTTGAACCATGAACGCGATAACAACCGCGATGATCGGAATCGCCTCAACTAACGCTACCCCGATGAACATTGTTGTTTGTAACATACCGCGCGCCTCTGGTTGACGTGCAATTCCTTCTACTGTACGAGATACGATTAAACCGTTACCAATACCAGCACCAAGTGCCGCTAAACCAATTGCAATTGCAGCTGCTAATACACCCATTTGAAAAGTCCTCCTTCAATTTTTTTATGTTGAAATGAATGTGTATGAAAATTAATGGTCATGACTCACTTTGTGTGCCATATAAACCATTGTTAACATTGTGAAAATGAACGCTTGGATGGCGCCGACGAAAATACTGAAGCCTTGCCATGCGAGCGTTGGAATAATCGCCGCAATCGTTCCGCCGACTCCTGTCGCCAAGCTTCCCGCTAAGAGCGCCAACAAAATTTCACCCGCGAAAATGTTTCCGTATAAACGAAGACCAAGCGTTAATGTGTTCGCAAACTCTTCAATGATTTTTAGCGGGAACAAAATTGGCATCGGGCTAACGAACCCTTTCGCATATTCTTTAAAGCCGTTAAGCTTAATGCCGTAATAGTGCGATAACGCCACAACCATCGTTGCCAACGTTAACGTCACAACCGGATCAGCGGTTGGTGATTTCCACCATAGCTTATTGTCAATGACGACCGAAAACGGAAGACCGAGCATGTTCGCTACAAAAATGTACATAATGAGCGTCATGCCAAGCATATGAAAGCGTCCGCCCGTTTTCCAATCCATGTTGCTTTTAATAATTCCTTTGACAAAATCCATGACCCACTCAAGGAAGTTTTGCATTCCCGTTGGCTTCATCGCTAAGTTGCGTGTTGCTAATACGGCAATGACAAACACAATGACGGATGTAACCGTAATCATTAATACGTTGGCTAAGTTAAATGTTAAGCCAAACAACGTGTATAAAGGAGCTTCGTGATGCATCTGTACTCACCTCTCTTCCCCTTTTGTTTTTTGGAAAAAGAAATCTATTATAATGACAATATAAGATGTCATTAATCCCAATACGATCCACCCAATAGAAAACTGCTCTGGCCAGCGAAAAGCAATAAAAACAGCGAGCGCAGCCGCAGCCATGCGCGACATCATGCCGAGCGAGCGTGCTTTTTGTCCAGACGCAACCGCTTGTCCAAAACGCTCGACCTTTCGCACCATCGTCCAGCCGTTATATAAGCTGATGACCGTTCCGAGAAACAAACTTGAAAACGCTTGCGAATAGGGGGTGAATGCCCACCCAAGCACATAAACCGCCAGCAAATATAGTATGTATGATTTGTGACGTCGCCAATGTTGCTGTAGCTCGTTCATTTTTCCTCTCCTGAAAAAAATGAGCGAATGAGGCGAATCATCGCATAAACACCTGCCGCTAATCCAAGAAGTAAACCGACAATTAAAAAAAGCGGTTCGGTGCCAAAACGATCGTCAACAAAACGCCCTCCAAAAATCCCAACTAACACCGATCCGACAAGTTGGGAAGATATCGCCGTCATCAAACCGATCGCTCGAAACGGATGGCGCTCATGTTGCCGCATAAGAAAGCCTCACTTTTCATTTTCAGAATTTACTGTATTTTAAAAAAGGTTATCCTTATCCCTTTGTAAGCATACAATAGCGAAAACTCGATGTCAATGTGTTCGGTCACAAAAGTAAGGAAAATTTTTGACAAAGAAAAAGGGATGTGCTCCTACATCCCTTTTTCATGTTGAAACGGTGTCGGTGGCACATCGCTTTGCTTAAAATAGTAACGAATCGCTTCGGCAATTCGCTTTGATGCCCACCCATCACCGTACGGGTTTGACGCTTTCGCCATTTGCTCGTATGCTCTTTCGTCTGTTAATAATTCACTTGCTAGCGCATAAATCGTTTGTTCATCCGTTCCAGCTAGCTTGAGCGTCCCTGCTTCAATGCCTTCTGGGCGCTCCGTCGTGTCGCGTAGCACAAGGACAGGCACACCGAGTGAAGGCGCTTCTTCTTGAACGCCGCCTGAGTCCGTTAAAATGATGTGCGCGCGCGCCGCAAAGTTGTGGAAGTCGATCACATCTAACGGCTCGATTAAATGAATACGTTCATCGTTTCCTAATATGTCGTTCGCTAACTCGCGCACGACAGGATTTAAATGAACAGGATACACAACTTGCACATCATCATAATCTTCTACAAGCCTTTTTACCGCACGGAACATATTTCGCATCGGTTCACCAAGGTTTTCACGACGATGCGCTGTTAATAAAATCATGCGGCTTCCTGCTACCCTTTCTAAAATCGGATGCGTATATGCTTGGCGCACCGTTGTTTTTAACGCATCAATCGCTGTGTTGCCCGTAATAAAAATAGCGTGTTCCGGCTTGTTTTCGGCACGTAAATTTTCTGCCGCTTTCGCCGTCGGTGCAAAATGCAAATCAGCTAATACCCCTGTCAATTGCCGATTCATTTCTTCTGGAAACGGCGAGTATTTATTCCACGTTCTTAACCCCGCTTCCACGTGCCCGACGGCAATTTGGTTGTAAAATGCCGCTAGACTCGCGACAAATGTCGTTGTCGTGTCGCCGTGGACAAGCACGATGTCTGGCTTTACTTTTTTCATGACGTCGTCTAAACCAGCAAGCGCTCTTGTCGTAATATCGACAAGCGTTTGACGTTCTTTCATAATGTTTAAATCGTAATGCGGTTGAATACCGAAAATATCAAGCACTTGATCAAGCATTTGGCGATGCTGCGCTGTGACAGTCACAATCGACTCAATGTCTTCATATTTTTGCAACTCTAAAACGAGCGGAGCCATTTTAATCGCTTCCGGTCTCGTACCGAAAATCGTCATCACTTTTCGTTTGTTCATCGTTCCCACCTTATTTCGTTCCGAATAGACGGTCTCCAGCATCGCCAAGACCTGGGACGATATAACCGTGATCGTTTAATTTTTCGTCTAATGCAGCGATATAAATGTCGACGTCTGGGTGCGCTTGTTGCACCGCTTCTACTCCTTCTGGCGCGGCGATTAAACACATAAACTTAATGTTTTTCGCGCCGCGTTTTTTCAGCGCATGAATCGCTTCCACAGCGGATCCACCTGTCGCAAGCATCGGATCAACGACAATAAAGTCGCGCTCTTCCACATCTGTCGGAAGCTTGACGTAATACTCCACCGGCTTTAACGTCTCCGGGTCGCGATATAAGCCGATATGTCCGACTTTCGCCGCTGGAATGAGCTTCAAAATGCCGTCAACCATTCCGATTCCTGCCCGCAAAATCGGGATGATGCCTAGTTTTTTGCCTGCGATCACTTTTGCTTTCGCTTTGCTGACAGGTGTTTCAATTTCGACTTCTTGAAGCGGCAAGTCGCGTGTAATTTCAAATGCCATGAGCGTCGCCACTTCCTCGACAAGCTCGCGGAACTCTTTTGTTCCTGTATGTTTGTCGCGAATGTATGTAAGCTTATGTTGAATTAACGGATGATCAAATACGTACACTTTACTCATGTCAGTCGCCCCTTTTTTTCATATGCATTCTTGTAAATTTTACATAAAAACAAACGAGGATTCAACTTACGATTTAAAGAAAAAGGTGCCCCGATGGACACCTTATACGTACAGTGGAAATTTTTCAGTTAACGCAGCTACACGACGACGCGCTTCATCTAATTTTTGTTCATCGTCTTTATGTTTGAGCGCAAGCGAAATGATGCGCGCAATTTCGTCCATTTCCTCAAGCCCAAAACCACGGCTCGTTACTGCCGCTGTGCCGATGCGAATGCCGCTTGTGACAAACGGGCTTTCTGGGTCGTATGGAATCGTGTTTTTATTGACTGTAATGCCGATTTCATCAAGCACTTTTTCAGCAACTTTTCCTGTTAATCCGATCGAACGTAAATCAATTAACAATAAATGGTTGTCTGTTCCACCAGAGACGAGCGTAAATCCTTCCGCCACGAGCGCTTCCGCCAGACGTTTCGCATTGTTCACAATGTTTTGTGCATACGTTTTGAAATCGTCTTGTAACGCCTCGCCGAGCGCGACAGCTTTCGCGGCAATGACATGCATCAACGGACCGCCTTGAATGCCTGGGAAAATCGCTTTATCAATTTGTTTCGCGAACTGCTCTTGGCATAAAATCATACCTCCGCGCGGACCGCGTAACGTTTTATGCGTTGTTGTCGTCACAAAGTGCGCATATGGAACAGGATTTGGATGCAAGCCTGCCGCGACAAGTCCAGCGATGTGGGCCATATCGACCATGAAATAGGCGCCTACTTCATCAGCAATTTCACGAAACTTTGCAAAGTCAATCGTGCGAGGATATGCGCTTGCCCCAGCAACGATCAATTTCGGTTTATGTTTTAATGCTTTCTCACGAACGTCATCGTAATTAATGCGGTGCGTTTCCGGATCGACGCCGTATTCAATGAAATTGTATTGGATACCGCTAAAGTTCACCGGGCTCCCGTGTGTTAAATGTCCCCCGTGCGATAAGTTCATGCCAAGTACAGTATCTCCGTACTGTAAAATTGTAAAATATACCGCCATGTTCGCTTGCGCGCCTGAATGCGGCTGAACATTTACATGTTCGGCACCGAACAATTGTTTTGCACGTTCGCGCGCGAGCTCTTCAACGACGTCCACATGTTCACAACCACCGTAATATCGACGTCCTGGATATCCTTCTGCATACTTGTTCGTTAATACGGACCCTTGCGCTTCCATAACGGCTTCACTCACAAAGTTTTCCGATGCAATTAATTCAATTTTTGTTTGTTGGCGTTTTAATTCATCTTGAATAGCTTGAAATACTTGCGCATCTTGCTGTGACAAGCGGCTCATTGACAATCCTCCCCTAAATTGTGAATATTCTTTTTTATCTTAACACATTTTTTAATGAAAAAGTGAACAAATTTAACCGATCGAACATGATTTGTTCGCCTTTTCTTGTGAATAGACGGCGCGCTCGCCTCCGATGAGTTTCGGTCTCGTTTTGGCAAATGCGAGCATCGCATGGCCAACTTGTTTTACCGACGTACGAACAGGAACAGCGACGTGCTTTAAATGCATGCCAATGAGTGTAGCACCAATATCAATGCCTGCATCGGCGCGAATATGTTCAACGACGACAGGGTCATCTAGCTGTGTATATGCATATGCTGCCATCGCTCCACCTGCGTTGCGAATCGGAATAACGGTCACGATTTCAAGCTGCTTTGTCACCGCTGTCTGTCGCTCGACAACTAGTGCGCGGTTTAAATGTTCGCAACATTGAAACGCAAGCTGCACCCCTGTTTCATCGCGCCATCGTTTTAATTCTTGAAACAACATCGCTGCTACATCCATCGTGCCTGCTGTTCCAATTTTTTCTCCAATGACTTCACTTGTGCTACATCCGATGACGACAACATCTTTTTCCGTTAGTGACACTTGGGCACGAAACTCCGCAAGCGCCTTTTGCCATTGACTCCGCCATTGTTCCATGTCCGTCACGACAATCCCACCTTTATCGTCCATTTTCGTAAGCGGAAATTTTTTGAATGCGTTTTTCGTGGCGACCCCCTTCAAATGGAGTCGTCAGCCATACTTTCGCAATTTCTCGCGCCAATCCTGGTCCGATGACGCGCTCACCCATCGCTAACATATTGCTGTCGTTATGCTCGCGTGTCGCCTTCGCGCTAAACACATCATGAACAAGGGCGCAGCGAACTCCTTTGACTTTGTTTGCTGCAATGCTCATGCCAATGCCTGTCCCACAAATTAAAATGCCGCGGTCAAACTCACCGCTCGCTACTTTCTCTGCGACCGGCAATGCGTAATCTGGATAATCGACCGATGTCCCGCACTCACAGCCAAAGTCTGTATATTCGATGCCCATTTCATCCATCAGTTTTTTAATTTCCTCGCGAATACGAATGCCGCCATGATCTGATGCAATAGCTACTTTCACGCTTCAACCCCTCCTCAATCATCATAAACAAAAAACCGTCTCTTTTCATTTTAACGGGTCGAGACGGTCTTTTCACTATTTAATAAATTTGTTTGTCCGGCAATATCTCCGACGAGGGAAATGATTTGACCGACTTCTTTCGCATGATCTTCTAAACGACGTACAACATCGAGCAACGATTCATTGCTTTTCGCTAATTGCTGAATCTTTTAACGCGGCCTGCTCAAGTTGGGAAAGCGGTTTCGTAATTGAGCGTGCCGCAAAATACGCTAATACACCAGACCAAAAAATGCCGAGCAATAGCGTGACGATAGTGAACGTATTTTTGCTGAACGGAAGCCATTGTTTGATATAATCGTACAGCACATAAATGTAAAAAGCACTCGTTGAATACGTAATAATCGCTAATACGGTTGCGAAAATGGCTAGCTTTTTTTGTAAGCTAAATGTGTATTTTCCCCCCATTACACATCCCCTTCGCTTATAGCTTTTCGTGCAGCTTTTCGATCGCTTGCTCGAGTTCATCGCGCGTTTGACGATACACGTCAACAGAGCCACCAAACGGATCGATGACATCTTTATCGTCACCCAAAAATTCGTTTAACGTAAACGTTTTTCCTTCTGCCTCTGGAAAGCGTGCTAATACATGTTGCTTATGACTTTCGGTCATCGTCAATACGTACGTCGCCCAGTCAATATGCTCCTTTGTTAGCAATGAGGCGCGATGATCGATATGAATCCCCTTTTCAGCGAGCACCGCTTTCGCATGTTGTGACGCATCGCTCCCATCAGACGCAAAAATGCCTGCCGATCTCACTTGCACATGCGGCAGCTGTTTATGCTTGAGTAGCGCTTCCGCCATCGGACTACGACACGTATTTCCTGTACATACAAACAAGACGTTTGTTTGATTCACGATTTACACCTCTCATCGTTTCCCACATGTTCACTATCATTATAAAGCAAATCGCATGACAAAATATAGTCACTATCAGTATAAAGCAAATCGCATGACAAAGCATAGATGGAATAAAAGAAAAACAAAGCATAGATGGAATAAAAGAAAAAAAGAACTTGAAACACCCAGCTCATAACGGAAACAAAAGTTTACACGCAAATAAAAGTAAAATCGTACCGCCTAACGCTTCGCTATATGTACCTAACCAACGTTGAAAACGGCGCCCAAGGAGCAACCCCATCCATGTTAACACCATGCTTGTCAATCCGAACGCGATAACCGCGAATACGATTTCTACTCCATAAATGCCTAAACTTAATCCGACAGAAAAACTGTCGAGGCTTACGCTAAATGAAAATAAAAACAAACCGATGCCGATCGGCCTCAGCCAATGTTCTTGTTCATGACGAAAGGAGGCGATGACCATTTGTATGCCGAGAATAAGCAGCAATCCCCCACCGATGTATGTCGCCATATGGCCGAGCCGGACAGATAACAATCGCCCAATCGCCATCCCGATTAAAGGCATGACAATATGGAAAAAACCGACCGTTAATCCAATATAGGCGATTTGCTTCAGACGAAGTCGAAGCATTCCCATGCCAAGACTGACTGAAAATGCATCCATCCCTAATGCAAATGCCATCATCGCTAATGTGATCATTTCTCCAATCATATGAATGCCTCCTTAGGACGTGCCCTCACGCTAACATATGCACACCCTAAGGAATTTAGACATCATTTTTCCATCATTTGTTCATACCCTGCGGCTTTTAATAATCGGTTCATAATCGCTACGCCGATCCCTTCATGTGGGAACGATTCGCTATAAATGATGTCCACATTCGTTTCATCAAACGTTCGCAATGCGTCATATAGCTGTTGAGCGACCGTGCGTAAATCGTGTCGTTGTCCACAAGAAATGACAACGTCTGCTTCATACGTATGACGTTTTTCTTCCGTCGTCAATATTCCCACCTTGAAACCATCGGCACGTTTTTCATTGACAAGTTGTTGCAAAAAGACGGAAGAACCATGGACAACAACTAACGGAGCTTTCGGTGCGTAATGCACATATTTCATTCCCGGGGATTTCGGCACCGCTTCTTTTTCCACAAGCGCGCGATCCATATCGACAACCCCGATCACTCGTTCAATATCTTCTTTCGTCACGCCCCCAGGTCTTAAAATGGTCGGAATGGCTGTCGTACAGTCAATGACCGTCGATTCAACCCCAACACCTGTCGGCCCTCCATCGACAACTGCTGCAATACGTCCATCTAAGTCATCAAGCACATGCTTTGCCGTCGTCGGACTCGGTCGTCCTGAACGATTCGCACTCGGTGCAGCAATCGGTAGCCCGCTTGCTTGAATAAGCGCAAGAGCAATCGGATGATTCGGCATGCGCACCGCCACCGTATTTAACCCCGCAGTCACGCGCGGGGAAACCGCTTCTTTTTTTGGAAGAACAAGCGTTAACGGACCGGGCCAAAAATGTTCCATCAATGTATATGCGACAGGAGGAATGTCGCAAGCAATATCATGCAATTGCTCTGTTGCTGCAATGTGGACAATGAGTGGATTATCACTCGGCCTTCCTTTCGCGACAAAGATGTTTTCCACAGCAGATGTGGACATGGCGTTCGCTCCAAGCCCGTACACTGTTTCTGTCGGAAACGCAACAAGCTCGCCTCGCTGTAAATACGAAGCAGCCTGTAAAATCTGTGGATAAGTCGTTAATTCATCCACATTTTTATCCACAAAAAACACATGTGTCTTCAACTTTTTCACCTCATAAATATTCCAAGTTGCTTATTTTTTATCGACCGCTCATAAGCATTTTACAACAAATTCTTCAATGAGTATAAAACATTCGCAAAAAACACACAACATTTGTTCACAAATTGTGGATAATTAACCCGTTTTTGTTGATAAATTTGTGGATATGTTTATTGCATAAGTTTTTCCCATACTTCTGCAACGAAAAATTTCACTTCGACTTGTTGCTCATCTTCAACAACGAGCGGCTGTTCCTCCATTTGTTCAACTTGTGTCTTTTGTTCGACTTGTTTTTCCGCAGGACGAACGGCTTCACCTGTTGAAAAATCGAGAAAACAAAGCGGCGGGAATAAAACGCACCACCAGTTTGCTCCTTCACCTTTGCCGAGCGTAATTAAGACCGCATCGTACTCACCTGCGGGATATACGTATGAACCGTATATTTTCGTCGGGAACGATACACGCCCAAACGTCACTTTGTACGACTGATCGCTCTTTTTTTCTTGAAGAACGCGGGCAACCGTTTGTTCAATTTCGGGCACATGTTGTGCAATGACTTGTTTTGCTTCTTCAAATGATGTTAAGTCGCTTACCCATGCCGTAATTTGCTCATTGACTGCATCGCGAACCGCGCGCTTTAACGCTTGGTCATCTGGCGAATCGCTATTCGCTAAAATGCGCAAACGTACCGCTTCATTTGGAATGACGACATCTCCTTGCGCTTCTGTTTGTTGACCGTATATTGTAATAATCGCACCGATCATAATCATTGTCATATATAAAATAATCACGTATTTGTTCATCGTTTACCTCCCCTTTCTTGTTATGCAGTATAACCAGAAAAGGAGGTTGATAAACTATGAAAATGAAAAAATATAAAAAGCTTCCGATGTTACTCGGAAGCGAGATCAGCGACGACGATGCGCTCTTTACCGTTGATATCAAAAAGGACATCGACATACGCGGAAGGAAATGTTTGGTGCAACATCGTTTTGACAGCTTGCCCTTGTCCGTGACCGATTTCAAATGCAATCAGCGCTTGTGGGGTAACTACATGTGGCAGCTGCTCCGTCAAGCGACGATAAAATAACAAGCCATCTTCGCCACCGACAAGCGCACGAAGCGGTTCTTTTTGCACGACAGGCGATAGCGTCGGAATGTCACGCGCTGGAATGTATGGCGGATTAGACACAACGACATCGACTTGTATGCCACAGTCGATAATCGGTTGCAATAAGTCCCCTTCGAACCAATGCACGCAAGCGCCAAGCTGAGCGGCATTTTTTTTCGCGACTTCAAGCGATGAAGCGGCAATATCAATGCCATACACATGCCACGCTGGTCGTTCTAACGACAATGTAATCGCAATCGCTCCGCTTCCTGTCCCGACATCAACGACGTGAAGCGGCTGTTTTCGTGCGCGCGCAAGCACATGGGAAACGAGCTCTTCTGTTTCTGGACGTGGAATTAATACATGCTCATTGACTATAAACGTTCGTCCATAAAACTGCTCACGTCCGATAATATATTGAATCGGAATATGTTCAAGCGCATGTTTTTTCACATCAGCCATAAATGCTTGCTTGCTCGTCTCATCCATTGGATCACGCAACGAAGCAAATAGTTGCGCGCGCGTCATTTGTAAATGGTGACGCAACAACCATTCCGCAGCCGTTTCTTCCTTCCCGTGTTCTCGGAAAAAAGAAGAAGCCCATTGAAGGACTTCATATATTTTACTGCTCATTGTTCGCTTGCTCCAATTTTTTCGATTGATCGTCTAAAATGAGCGCATCAATAATTTCATCTAACTTTCCTTCTAACACTTGATCAAGTTTTTGAATCGTCAAGCCGATGCGATGGTCTGTCACACGGTTTTGTGGGAAGTTGTACGTGCGAATGCGTTCAGAGCGATCGCCTGTGCCGACCGCCTGTTTGCGCGTTTGATCGTATTCTGCACGCGCTTCTTGTTGGTATTTATCGTAAATGCGTGCGCGCAATACTTTCATCGCTTTTTCTTTATTTTTAATTTGCGATTTTTCGTCTTGGCACGATACGACGATTCCTGTTGGAATGTGCGTTAAACGAACAGCCGACATCGTCGTATTGACGCTTTGTCCCCCCGGACCGCTCGATGCGAACGTATCAACACGAATGTCTTTTTCGTTAATTTCGATTTCAATTTCTTCCATCTCTGGCAAACATGCAACCGTTGCTGTGGATGTATGAATGCGTCCACCAGATTCTGTCTCAGGTACGCGCTGAACGCGATGAGCACCGTTTTCGAATTTCAGCTTCGAATATGCCCCTTTTCCTTGAATCATAAAAATAATTTCTTTATAGCCACCAAGCCCTGTAGGATGTGCTTCAATCACTTCTGTTTTCCATCCTTGCGACTCCGCATAGCGCGTATACATGCGATACAAATCGCCTGCAAAAAGCGCGGCTTCCTCGCCACCTGCCGCTCCGCGAATTTCCATAATGACGTTTTTGTCATCGTTTGGATCTTTCGGAAGCAACAATACTTTTAACTTTTCAACAAGCTGTTCTTCGCGCTCTTCTAGTTCGTTAATTTCTTCTTTCACCATTTCGCGCATGTCCGGATCGAGCTTTTCTTCCAACATCGCTTTCGCATCTGCTAACTGCTCACGCACCGATTTATATTCGCGATACGTTTGTACCGTTTCCGCTAAATCGGATTGCTCTTTTGAGTAATCACGCAACTTTTTCGGATCATTTAACACATCTGGATCCATTAATAGTTCATTTAATTTTTCATAACGGGCTTCTACCGCTTGTAAACGGTCAAACACAATATTCACCCCTATCCTTGTTCCATACACAGTCTAATTTGTAATTGTACTACATTTTAATGAAATAAGAAAGTCCATTTAAAATTGTTACAATTTTGTGAACGAAATATCATTTATTTGAGAAAAATGGACAAAAATTCGGCAATATATATTAGTTTATGCCTATTTTCATAGTTAATTAAAGTTGGCATGATTTTTGCTTGAATAATATGCGAACAAAAAATTTTTGGAAAGGGGATCAAGAAAATGAAAGCTGCAGTCGTTCACGGGTTCAAACAAAAGCTAAGCATCGAAGAGGTAGAAAAACCGAAGTTAGGGTACGGTGAGGTACTTGTCAAAATCGAGGCTTGTGGAGTATGCCACACCGATTTACATGCAGCTCATGGGGACTGGCCAATTAAACCTAAACTCCCTCTCATCCCTGGTCATGAAGGAGTTGGAGTCGTTGTCGAAATAGGAGAGGGAGTCAAAACGATAAAAATTGGTGATCGGGTTGGTGTTCCATGGCTATATTCAGCGTGTGGGGAGTGTGAATATTGCCTAGGTGGACAAGAAACACTTTGTCCACATCAATTAAATGGCGGCTACTCAGTAGACGGTGGATATGCGGAATATTGCAAGGCCCCAGCAGACTATGTAGCAAGAATACCTGAAAATCTAGATCCGGTAGAAGTCGCACCTATTCTTTGCGCTGGGGTGACCACATATAAAGCTTTAAAAGTATCGAATGCCAAACCAGGTGACTGGGTTGCCATTTACGGGATTGGTGGGTTAGGCCATATCGCTTTACAATATGCTAAAGCCATGGGGTTCAATGTTGTTGCTGTAGACATTAGCGATGAAAAAATAGAACTCGCAACAAAATTAGGAGCAGATATTGCTGTTAACGGACTAAAAGAGGATCCGGTAACGGCAATCCGTGAAAAAGTGGGCGGGGTTCAGGCTGCTATTAGTGTTGCTGTGACAAAAAAAGCCTTTGAACAAGCTTATCAGTCTGTTAAGCGTGGGGGATGCCTCGTTGTTGTGGGCTTACCTAACGATGAATTACCAATACCGATTTTTGATACGGTCTTAAATGGTATTACAGTAAAAGGATCGATCGTCGGAACAAGAAAAGACATGCAGGAAGCATTAGATTTTGCGGCTCGAGGGAAAGTTCGTCCAATCGTGGAAGCTGTTCCGTTAGATAAGGTCAATGAAGTATTCGAGAGAATGGAGAAGGGACAGATCAACGGACGTGTTGTTTTAACTTTGTAAAAATCATAAGGAAACGGGGGTACCATCCCCCAATCTAAAAGTTTAAAAGGGGAGGAATTTACATGATTTACGCCCAACCGGGACAACCTGGTTCACTCATTACATTCAAAAAGAGATATGAAAATTTCATCGGTGGGGAATGGGTCCCGCCAATAGATGGGGAATATTTTGAAAACATTTCACCTGTTACTGGACAAGTATATTGCGAGGTCCCTCGTTCAAAAGCTGCTGATATTGAATTAGCACTCGACGCAGCTCATGCAGCAAAAGAAGCATGGGGACGTACATCTGTTGCTGAACGGGCACGTCTGCTCAATAAAATCGCAGACCGAATGGAAGAAAACTTAGACATGCTTGCCGTGGCGGAAACGTGGGAAAATGGAAAGCCGATTCGTGAAACACGTGCGGCTGACATTCCTCTAGCTATTGATCATTTCCGCTATTTTGCCGGCTGCATTCGCGCTGAGGAAGGCACGTTGGCAGAGATTGACGCGGATACCGTCGCTTATCATTTTAAAGAGCCGCTCGGCGTTGTCGGACAAATTATTCCATGGAATTTCCCAATTTTAATGGCGGCTTGGAAACTCGCACCTGCTTTAGCTGCTGGCAACTGCGTTGTACTAAAGCCAGCTGAACAAACACCGACATCGATTCTCGTGCTGATCGAACTCATTCAAGATTTACTACCAAAAGGCATTGTGAATGTCGTCAATGGATTTGGTCTTGAAGCTGGCAAACCGCTCGCTTCTAACCCACGTATCGCAAAAGTTGCCTTTACCGGCGAAACGACGACGGGACGTCTCATTATGCAGTATGCATCTCAAAACTTAATTCCGGTCACACTTGAACTTGGGGGAAAATCACCAAACATTTTCTTCGCCGATGTCGCTGCGAAAGATGACGAATTTTTTGATAAAGCGCTTGAAGGATTTACAATGTTCGCTCTAAACCAAGGGGAAGTTTGTACATGCCCTTCGCGTGCATTAATCGAAGAATCCATTTACGATGTATTTATGGAACGAGCATTAGAGCGAGTCAAACAAATTAAACAAGGCAACCCGCTCGATACGAGCACAATGATCGGTGCTCAAGCCTCGTCCGAACAGCTAGAAAAAATTTTGTCATACATTGATATCGGTAAACAAGAAGGAGCTGAACTTCTCATCGGTGGCGAACGCAACATGTTAGAAGGGGATTTACAAGGTGGTTATTATATGAAGCCAACCGTCTTTAAGGGACATAATCGGATGCGTATTTTCCAAGAAGAAATTTTCGGTCCCGTTGTTTCCGTCACAACATTTAAGGATCAAGATGAAGCGTTATCGATTGCCAATGATACATTATACGGACTTGGTGCCGGAATATGGACGCGCGATATAAATACCGCATACCGATTTGGTCGCGGCATTCAAGCTGGACGCGTTTGGACGAATTGTTATCACACTTATCCGGCTCATGCAGCGTTTGGTGGATATAAAATGTCAGGAATCGGTCGTGAAACGCACAAAATGATGCTCGAACATTATCAACAAACGAAAAACTTACTTGTTAGCTATTCGCCGAAAAAACTTGGATTTTTCTAATCGTTCAGGCAGCGTCTCAAAAGCGCTGCCTTTTTTGAAAGGAGCTGATTGTGCATGCAACCGAAAGTAGTAGCGACCGAAGCTGCGCTACAACTTATCGAAAAATTAAAAGAAACATACGGTCCGCTTATGTTTCATCAATCTGGTGGTTGTTGTGATGGAAGCTCACCGATGTGTTATCCACAAGGGGAGTTTATGATCGGGGACTCAGACGTATTGCTTGGCGAAATCGGAGGATGCCCATTTTATATGCATGCTGCTCAATACGAATATTGGAAACATACGCAACTAATTATTGATGTTGTACCTGGCCGCGGTGGCATGTTTTCACTTGAAGGGCGCGAAGGAGTACGTTTTTTAACAAGGTCGAGGAGACTTAATTAGGAACACACTCTTTTGTGACGTTGTTATGCTTATTGTACAGAGGGGATCAGATCAAAAGTGATCTACAACTTTGAATCTGATCCCTTTTCTTTTAGTAAGTACCTTAACTTTCGGACTGTAATATTTAAGCGCTCCGCTGCTTCTTTTCTGTTCCCAATAGTTTCTTTTAGCGTCTTCATAATAAACGAACGACTCATCTCTACCTCCATCTCTCTGACTAAAGAAAGCACATATTCAAGATCCACTTTTTCATTGCTTCTCCACATGGACAAAACGTGGGTTACCCATTGTTGCAAATATACCTCGAAGTCTAATTCCTTTTTCTTGTCTTGCTCATCATCCGCTCGCTTCAAAGGTAGTGAAGCCTTTAATTTTTCAGGTAAATATGAAGGAGTAATAACAGCTGTTTCTCCTTCTGCTAATGTTACTGCTCGTTTGACGACATTAAATAACTCTCTTACATTTCCGGGCCAATAATATTGTCTCATACAAGCAATACTATCCTCAGAAAATGTCATAGAAATATTTAACTTTTTCAAAAAGTACTCAACGAGAAGCGGCAAATCTTCCAGACGTTCACGAAGTGGTGGGATAGTCAACTTCACAACATCAAGGCGATAGAGCAAATCTTCCCGAAAGTTTCTTTCCTCCACCGCCTTAGCAAGATTTACATGAGTTGCGGCAATAATACGTGCATTTGTTTTCCGAACCGTTTCACCACCGACTCGCATATATTCCCCCGTCTCTAATACCCTCAACAACTTTACTTGTGTAGCAAGCGAAGCTTCACCGATTTCATCTAAGAACAACGTACCACGGTTAGCAATTTCGAAAATTCCCTTTTTTTCTTTTACTGCTCCCGTAAATGCTCCCTTTTCGTAGCCAAACAGCTCACTTTCCAATAATGTTTCTGAAACCGCACCACAATTAACCCCAACAAAAGGATGATCATATCGCATACTAGCACTATGGATAAAATGAGCAAGAACTTCTTTTCCTGTACCTGTTTCTCCTTCGATAAGTACATTTACATTTTTCTTTGCGATTTTATATGCAAACTTTAATAAATCATTCATCTCTTTATTCGTTCCAACGATAAACCCAAGCGTTTCAGCTAACTTATACATATCATTTTGTGTCGAAGTAACACCGCTATACAACAAACCATCAATTAGTTGTTCCAGTTGATCAATATCGTCAAATGGTTTTTCCACATAGTCACTTGCCCCGTATTTGATTGCTTCCACCGCTGTTTTTACAGTACTATAGCCCGTCATCACCACAACTTTGCAAAAAGGAAGTGAAACCCTCAGTTGCTTTAACAAATCTAGCCCATTTGTATCCGGCAACTTCACATCAATTAATGCCAAATCAAAGTGATGCTGTCTAATAAGTTCGGAAAAGTCTTTTCCACTAAATCCAATCTTTACACTATAGCCTTTTCCCTCCAAAAAATGACTAAAAAATGTACCTACCTCACGCTCATCATCAATGACTAAAATACTTTTCATTCATTTTCCTCCTTCACTGCGCAAGGAATCTTTAAGCAAAATTCACTTCCTCTACCTAGCTTACTAACTACCTCAATGGTCCCACCGTGTGCTTCCGCAATACCTAAGCTGACCGAGAGACCAAGACCTGTCCCCTTCCCCGGTCTCTTAGTTGTAAAAAATGGATTAAAAATTTCTTGTAAATGTTGCTCTGCAATTCCTTTTCCATTGTCCCTAACACATAGAACGACCCATTGTTTCTCGTTCTCGATAAATTGTTTCGTTTCAATCACAATTACCTTTCGATCACTTTCCACTTCTTCCAATGCATCTTTTGCATTGATTAAAAAGTTTAAAATAACTTGTCCAATTTGCTGAATGTTTGCTTCGATCAAACCCAGCGAACTATCTAGTTTTTTTTGAATCCTAATATTCTGTTTTTGAATTTGATCTCCAATTAACCCTAAAACTTGCTCAACAGCTTCATTTATAGAACACAATTCAAATACATATTCATCCTGTCTAGAAAACGTCAATAAGTTTTGAATAATGCTTTTGCACCGTTTCCCACATAAATGGATATCATACAATAATTTATACGAACGGTCATCTTTCTTAATTGATCGTAACAACAATTGTGCATTACCAAGAATTGCAGTTAGTGGATTGTTTAGTTCATGTGCAATGCCAGCTGCCATCTCTCCAATAGCAGCAAGTTTCCCAGACTGAATAAGTTGCGCTTCAATTTGTAATTTTTCAGTAATATCATTGATGTAAATAATAATCGCATACATTTTTTGTTGTTCGTTCCATACAGGATAAGAATGAAACTCACAAACACGTTGCTGGATATAAAATTGACGATGGACAGGTTTTTTGGTTTCTATCGTTTCAACAATCGGACTTTCCTTAAAATTTATCGATAGTAACTCACAAATATTTATGTTATATAGATTCATCGAAAAAAAAGCTTTAGCTGCATCATTATATTTCAAAATATTTCCTTCTAAATCAACAACGAATATCATTTCGGAGACTGCCCGAAACGTTTCCTCCCATTCTTTTTTACTTGTCAGCACTTCATTGTAAAGGCGAACATTTTCAATACAGACTGCCAATTGATCACCAAACTGTTGAAAAAAAGAGAGATCAGATTCGTCGTACATAATCACCTCCTCACTACCAATACTTAGCAAACCAATAACTTGCGCCTTTCTCATAAGCGGGATAAGTAGTATGCTACGAATTCCTAGTGCTTGGTATATCTTATTTTCAAAAAATGCTTTCTCTTCTTGTACTTGATAGAACATTTTCTCAAGTGATTGCATTACTTTCCAGTAAAGAGAATGCTCTTTTGGCACCACAAATCCAACTGGAAAATATAAATCTTGTTCTGGATATACGTTCGTTAATATAAGTTGCTCTTGTTCATATAGCAACAAGCTAATTCGCCCTATAGGGAAAATCTCTTTTAGTTTGTCAAACGTATTTTTCAGCATATCATCGATCGACATGTCGATATTAAAGCTCTTTGTAATATCATTGATGATTTCTAACTGCATATTCTTCTTTTTTAACTCATTTACCATTTTTTTTAATTCGGTATAGTAGCTCTTCTTTGAAGATTGTACCCCTGTTAATAAGTTGATGATTTGTTGCCTATCTCTCATCGCCCTTACCATGCCTTTCTAAATAGTTCCTCAATGTCTTCTATAGTTACATCTCGTGGATTTGTAATCATGCACGTATCGTGAAAAGCGGAAACACTCATCCTTTTTAACTGATCTTTCTCAACACCTATATCCGCTAGCCTTTGTGGCGTACCAATATCCATAGTCAGCTGTTTCACGTGCTCAATTGCTTTGTTTCCAGCCTCCATATTCGACATTCCCCGAATATCAACACCTAGAAAAAGAGCAATATCTGCAAATTTCTTTGGATTTGCTAACAAGTTGTATTCCATCACATGTGGTAACAAAATCGAATTCACTGCTCCGTGAAGGAGGTTATATTTTCCTCCTACCGCGTGCGACATTGCATGAACCGCTCCTAAAATTGCATTAGAAAAAGCTAGACCAGCCTGTAAGCATGCCATTGCCATGTTTATTTTAGCCTCTATGTTCATTTTTGAAGCTACCGAAGGCCGCAAATATTCAGCAACAAGTGAAATAGCATTTTTAGCATGTACATCCGTCAAAGGTGTTGCTGCCAGACTAACATAAGCTTCAATACCATGGGTTAACACATCTAGACCTGTTGAGGCAGTTAAATGCGGACTTTTAGTCGACAATGTTTCAGGATCAATGATCGCAATATCAGGAATAAGTGAACGGGAAATGATCGTCATCTTTTTCTCTGTCTCTGTGTCAACAATTACAGAAAATTGAGAAACCTCAGAGCCTGATCCTGCTGTTGTAGGCACCATTACCTGTGGCGGGAGAGGATAACGAATTTTGTCAACCCCTTCATAATCATGAATCCGCCCACCGTTAGTAACAAGAATGGCGATTGCTTTTGCTACATCAATGGAACTTCCACCGCCAACCCCGATAACCGCATCACATTCGTTTTCGAGGTATATACGACACCCCTTCTCCACCTCTTTATCTTTTGGATTAATGGTTATGTCGTGAAATGTTGTATAGCTTAACCCCGCTTGCCGACAACTTCTTACAACTACATCTAGCCAACCAGCCTCCATAACTCCTGGGTCACTAACGATAAATACATTCGTTGCCCCAAGTCGCACACAACTTTCCCCTACCTGTTGAATGGAAGCGTTACCAAAAATAACTTCAGGCATGACGAATTTATGGATATTCATACATTCGCTCCTTAACAACAAATTTAAATTAATTGTATAACTTTTTTAAATTTTTTGTCTATTGTATCGTTTTAAAAAGTGCCCTCATTTTTTACGAGAGCACCTTTTGTCGTAATTGGATATCCTTCTATATTCCCATGCAATGAACTATTATTTCATCTTGCTGTTCATCTGGAATTGTTGGGTTTTTATCGGATGATCGGGCACTTCATGATGATGGCGGCAACGTGGTTCGTACGATTCACTCGCACCGATTAAAATGACAGGGTCATAATAAGATGCAGGACGACCGTTAATGAGCCGCTGTGTGCGCGATGCAGGAGAGCCACAGACAGTACAAACAGCTTGTAGCTTTGTCACCGATTCAGCGATAGACATTAACGTTGGAACAGGTCCGAACGGTTCACCGCGAAAATCTTGGTCTAAACCAGCCACAATGACACGATATCCTTCATCAGCAAGCTGTTGCACAACATGAACGACATGTTCGTCAAAAAATTGCACTTCATCAATCGCCACAACGTCCGTATGTGCGGAGATATGTTTTCGAATGTCTAACGCACAAGAAACAGGAATAGCAATAACAGAAGTTCCATTATGAGAAACGACAGCTTCGTCACTGTATCGATTATCAATCGCTGGCTTAAACACTTTCACTTCTTGTTTTGCAAATTGGGCGCGGCGTACGCGGCGAATGAGCTCTTCTGATTTTCCTGAAAACATGCTGCCGCAAATGACTTCGAGCCAGCCGGATTGCTTCATAACATCCATCGGGGCGTCCCCTTCCTTTCAAACTTTCACGAAAAAAACAGGCAAGTGAAAAATGTTCGCTTGCCTGTTTTCATGACATACGGATTACTTAAGGCCGTATTTTTTGTTAAATTTATCAACACGTCCTGCAGCAGAAGCGAATTTTTGACGTCCTGTGTAGAATGGATGGCATGCTGAGCAAATTTCTACGCGCACTTCATCTTTAACAGAACCGCTCTCAAACTCGTTTCCACACGCGCACTTAACCATCACTTTTTTATAGTTTGGATGGATTCCTGCTTTCATCTCATTTCATCTCCTTCCGCCCTGAATCTTTTCGAAACAGAGTTTATATGCAATGAAAAACACACATGATAAAATTATAACAACCGTCCCGCTGTTTTGCAACTATCCATTTATAACCGTTTTAAATTTCCGGCTGTTTTCCACTCTTCATCCAACATCGCAAAAAACTCCTCGTTTGTCTTTGTTTGCTTTAGTCGGTGAATAAATCGCTCAATAAAGTCTGGCGTATCTGACATTGTCTTACGAATCGCCCATAATTTTTCTAGATGTTCTTTTGGAATTAATAATTCTTCTTTTCGCGTACCTGAACGACGAATGTCGATGGCAGGGAAAATACGCTTTTCCGCTAATGAGCGGTCAAGATGAAGCTCCATATTCCCCGTTCCTTTAAATTCTTCATAAATGACATCGTCCATGCGCGAACCTGTATCGACAAGAGCGGTCGCTAAAATCGTTAAACTGCCGCCTTCCTCAATGTTTCGTGCTGCCCCGAAAAACCGTTTTGGACGATGGAACGCAGCCGGATCAATTCCTCCTGAAAGCGTTCGGCCGCTTGGAGGAATGACGAGGTTGTATGCGCGCGCTAAACGCGTAATACTATCCATTAAAATGACAACGTCACGTTTATGCTCCACAAGACGCATTGCTCGTTCAAGTACGAGCTCCGCCACTTTAATATGATTTTCTGGCACTTCATCAAACGTCGAGCTGACGACATCGGCAGATACGGAACGTTCAATATCCGTCACTTCCTCTGGACGCTCGTCAATGAGTAAAACGATCAGTTCAACGTCAGGATGGTTCGTTGTAATGCTGTTGGCAATTTCTTTTAACAACATCGTTTTTCCCGCTTTTGGAGGCGCGACAATTAAACCGCGCTGACCAAATCCGATCGGAGCAATTAAATCGATGAGGCGGGTAGATATCTTGTCTGGCGTCGTTTCCAGCTTCATTTGACGGTTTGGATAAAGCGGCGTAAGCGCTGGAAAATGAACGCGCTCTTTCGCGATTTCTGGATCTTCACCGTTTACAGCCTCAACATGCAATAAACCGAAATACCGTTCGTTTTCTTTTGGCGGGCGCACTTTTCCTGATACTTTATCACCGTTGCGCAGATCGAAGCGGCGAATTTGCGATGCGGAAATATAAATATCTTCTGAACTAGGGGAATAGTTAATTGGACGTAAAAAACCAAACCCTTCTGATTGGATGATTTCAAGCACGCCTTCCATGAAGAAAAGACCGTCTTGTTCTGCGCGCGCTTTTAAAATAGCAAAAATTAATTCTTTTTTTGTCAGTTTGCTGTAATATGAAATTTTGTATTGGCGAGCTAATTCATATAGCTCTTTAATTGTCATATTTTCTAGCTTTGCAATCGTTAAATCTCCTAACTCCATACTTACACCACTCTTTTATTTATTTTCATGAATTGCTCTTTGGATGGGAACAGCGAAGATGAAAAGATAATTACGAGAAGAAACGTAACACGACTATTTTACCCTTTTTTTATATTGTCAATCAATAGAAAAAGAGCGAGAGCGCGAAAAGTTCGCGCATCCCGCAATCACTTAATAACGAGATTCGGCTTTTTCTTTAAGCTATGGCGTCCTTCGATGAAACGAACCGTCCCTGATTTCGCTCGCATAACGATGGAGTGTGTTTCGCCATATGCCCCCTTAAATTGTACCCCACGTAACAATTCGCCGTCAGTCACACCCGTCGCCGCAAAAATAGCGTCGTCTCCTTTCACAAGGTCCTCCATACGCAATACACGGTTCACATCTAGCCCCATTTTTTTGCATCGTTCCAACTCCGCATCGTTTTGCGGCAATAGTTTTCCTTGTATTTCTCCACCGAGACATTTGAGCGCAACAGCGGCTAATACCCCTTCTGGTGCACCGCCTGAACCGAACAAAATGTCTACCCCTGTATGATCGAACGCTGTATTGATCGCCGCCGCAACGTCGCCATCATTAATAAGCTTAATGCGCGCCCCTGCTTCACGCAACTCGGCAATGATGCGTTCGTGGCGCGGACGGTTTAAAACGATCGCCACAACGTCTTCAATGTCTTTATTTTTCGCTTTGGCAACTGCCTTTAAATTATCAATGATCGGAGCGTTAATGTCGATCATGCCAACCGCTTCTGGTCCAACCGCAATTTTGTCCATGTACATATCTGGCGCATGAAGCAAGTTGCCGTGATCCGCTACGGCGACCACGGCTAAGGCGTTCCAACCGCCAGAAGCGACAATGTTCGTTCCTTCAAGCGGATCAACCGCCACATCGACACGCGGACCGTAACCGTTGCCAAGCTTTTCACCAATATACAACATCGGTGCTTCATCCATTTCCCCTTCACCGATGACAACCGTTCCTTTCATCGGAATCGTATCAAATACATCGCGCATCGCAGATGTGGCTGCTTCATCGGCTTCGTCTTTTTTGCCACGCCCCATCCAACGCGCTGCGGCTAATGCGGCAGCTTCCGTCACACGAACAAGCTCCATCGATAAACTTCTTTCCATCGTTTCTCCCTCTCCCCTTTGGTGCATTATGTGTTTTTCAGTTGTTCGATTTCTTGCTCTGTCATTTGTTCGCGCCAAACTGTTGCACCAAGATTGACAAGTTTGGCAACTAAGTTGCTGTATCCGCGGTCAATATGTTCCAACCCTGTAATTTCTGTAACCCCTTCGGCCATTAATCCCGCGACCACAAGCGCTGCCCCTGCCCGCAAATCGGTCGCACGCACTTTCGCCCCTTGTAATCGCGAAGGACCTGTAATAATCGCTGAACGTCCTTCGACTTTCACATTGGCGTTCATGCGCCGCAATTCATCAATATGTTTGAATCGCGCGCTATAAATCGTATCCGTCACAATGCTCGTCCCAGATGCCTTCGTTAATAGTGAAGTGAATGGCTGTTGTAAATCGGTCGGAAAGCCAGGGTAGACAAGCGTTTTAATATCAACTGCGCGAAGATGATCTTTCGTCGCAACGAGAATTTGGTCATCGCCCGTTTCGACAACGACACCCATTTCACGCATTTTCGCAATAACTGCTTCCAAATGCTGCGGAATGACGTTGTCAATGATCACCTCTTTCCCCATAGCTGCACCGATAATCATATACGTTCCCGCTTCAATGCGATCCGGAATAATGGAATGGCGGCAACCGTGCAATTGTTCAACACCGTCAATACGAATGACGTCTGTTCCTGCCCCTTTAATGCGCGCACCCATATTTGTCAACAGCGTTGCGACATCAATAATTTCTGGTTCTTTTGCTGCGTTTTCAATGATCGTTCTCCCTTTTGCCAAAACAGCAGCTAACATAATATTAATCGTTGCCCCAACGCTGACGACGTCCAAGTAAATGCGCGCGCCACGAAGCTCTTCAGCGCGTAAATAAATCGCACCTTGTTCGTTTGTCACTTTCGCTCCAAGCGCCTCGAATCCTTTAATATGTTGATCAATGGGACGCGGTCCTAAATGGCAACCGCCCGGCAATCCAATGGCCGCTTTTTTAAACCGCCCAAGCATCGCCCCCATCAAATAATATGAGGCGCGTAATTTTTTTACTTTTCCGTTCGGCAAAGGCATGGAAACGATATGTGACGGGTCGATAACGACTTCGTTTCCATCGAAATGAAATGTACCGCCAATTTCTTCGATTAATTGTCCTAGCACATGAACGTCTGAAATGTTCGGCAACCCTTCAATGACTACGGGTGAGTTCGCTAAAATAGCGGCTGGAATGAGCGCAACGGCGCTATTTTTCGCTCCGCTAATGCGCACAGAGCCTTGAAGGAGGTCGCCACCAACGATTTTTAACTTTTCCATATGTGTCTCCCTTCTCGCAAAGCAAGTCCTAGAACGCATGGAAACTTAATCCTTATTTTTGATTCGCTTTATTCCAGTCTGCTAAAAATTTTTCGATGCCTTGATCAGTAAGTGGATGTTTAAATAGTTGCATAAGCACGTTGTAAGGGACTGTCGCAATGTGTGCCCCTTTTAATGCTGCTTCTGTCACATGTTGTGGATGACGGATAGATGCGGCGATAATTTCCGTTTCAATGTCGTGAATGGCGAAAATGTTCGCGATCGTTTCGATTAAGTCTAAGCCGTTATGACCGATATCATCGAGGCGTCCTAAAAATGGAGAGACGTACGTTGCACCAGCGCGCGCCGCCAACAATGCTTGATTCGCGCTAAAAATAAGCGTCACGTTTGTTTTAATTCCTTTTTCGCTAAATACTTTGACCGCCTTTAATCCTTCTGGCGTCATCGGCACTTTAATTGTAATGTTCGGCGCGATTTTCGCTAATTCTTCCCCTTCCGCAATCATTCCTTCTGCATCTGTAGCAATCACTTCGGCGCTAACGGAACCAGAAACGAGAGAAGTAATTTCACGAAGACGATCGTGGAACGATACATTTTCTTTTGCGACGAGGCTTGGGTTTGTCGTTACACCCGCTAAAATGCCAAGTTCATGAGCGTGGCGAATTTCATCAATGTTCGCTGTATCAATAAAAAATTTCATAATTTCAACCTCCTAAACGCTTTCAAAATGGAATGAAACAAAACCGCCCGCTTCAGCAAACGCTGAAACGGTGCGGCTTGTATTACAATGCTTTGCCGGAAGAACCGAATTCGCGCATTTTCCCAATGACTGTTTCTTTAATCGCATCGCGGCCAGGGCCAAGAATTTTGCGCGGATCGTACACTTTTTCGTCTTTCGCTAACACTTCGCGCACCACTTTTGTAAACGCCATTTGGTTTTCTGTGTTGACGTTAATTTTTGATGTACCGAGCGAAATAGCGCGTTGAATTTGTTCTGTCGGGATACCTGTTCCACCGTGCAATACGAGCGGTACACCTGTACGATCACGAATTTCTTCCATCTCTTTAAATCCTAGTTTTGGCTCTCCTTTATATGGACCATGTACAGAACCGAGCGCTGGTGCTAGACAGTCGATGCCTGTACGCTTTACAAGCTCCTCGCACTCATCTGGATTTGCATAAATGATTCCTTCTGCAACGACGTCATCTTCTTGTCCGCCGACTGTTCCGAGCTCAGCTTCAACAGAGACGCCACGCGCATGAGCGTACTCCACCACTTTTGATGTAATTTCAACGTTTTCTTCAAACGGATGATGTGATGCGTCGATCATAACAGATGTAAATCCAGCATCAATCGCCGCTTTACATTTTTCAAAGCTAGAACCGTGGTCAAGGTGAATCGCAACAGGAACAGTAATGTTCATGTCTTCCATTAATCCTTTGACCATGTTTACAACCGTTTTGAAGCCGCCCATATAGCGAGCTGCTCCTTCAGACACACCAAGAATGACAGGAGACTTCTCTTCCTCGGCTGCCGTTAAAATTGCTTGTGTCCATTCTAAGTTGTTAATATTGAATTGACCGACCGCATACTTGCCTGCCAATGCTTGTTTAAGCATTTCCGTCATTGAAACTAAAGGCATAGTTAAATCCCCCTTAAATTAGCCATTGTTACTATCCGAAAGCGCCTTTCACATGTACAATGACCAAAATACGACAATTTTATACAAGACGACCTCGAATAGTATGTACATTATAAGAATAACAAACTTTGTTTCCGTACATCAACATTATTCACCGAAACGAACGAAACTTCGTGAAAAAAGTTCAAAAAGCTGTCAATGGTTAACGAATGTATTTTTTCACTGCATCACGCATATCATCTATATCAAAAGGCTTCGCAAAATGTGTCAGCGCACCAAGTTTTTTCGTCTCATGAATCATATCAAGCTCTCCGTAAGCTGTCATCACGATGACTTTTACGTTTTCATCCATCTCTTTCATTTTCTTTAAAATTTCGACCCCGTCCATGCCTGGAATTTTCATATCTAACAACACTAAATCAGGGGAGTGTTTTGCAAACAATTCAAGCGCTTGGACACCGTTTGCCGCTTGATATGTTTCGTATCCTTCTTTTTGAAACACTTCGTTTAATAAAATGCGAATGCCAAACTGGTCGTCCACAATTAAAATCTTCCCCGCCATCATAAACACCTCTATTTTCTCTTTTTCATATGTAAAGCTCCTATTTTTATTACCGTATCATTATTTCGAAATTTTTATCATTTATCCTGCTTGATGTTCTAATTTTGATCATTTTTTTATTTTTTAATATAATGAACACCAAACAAGACGTCGCATGAAAAGGGGATTTACCATGTTAAAAATATTATCGACACAGCTTGCAGGTGTGTTTCAACGAATAAGCGCCCAAGAAGAACAACAGTTTGAAGATGCCGCCCGTCTGCTTGCTCAAGCAGTGATCAGCAACGGAACGATTTTTATTTACGGAATCGGTGAAATGGAAGCGGTCGTTGCTGAAGCGTTGCATGGAGCTGAACGTCTGCTGAACGTAAAACAGCTAGATATGAATAAAGTGACAACTGCTGACCGCGTGCTCATCGTTTCGCGTTTTTGCACAGATGAAAAAGCCATTCGCATCGCGCAACAACTTCGTGAACAAAACATATGGACGATCGGCATGTCGTCTGTTATAGCGGAAGCGAAGGCATCGCTTGTTGACTATGTCGATGTACATATTGATTTATGTTTAAAAAAGCCGCTCGTTCCCGCAGAAGATGGCACGCGCGTCGGCTTTCCTTCCGCTGTTGCCGCTTTATTTGCGTATCATAGCTTAGCGCTCGTGACGCAAGAAATCGTGGCAGAATACGAGTAAGAGGATGCCCATATCGGACATCCTCCTTTATTTTTCTAACGATGCGCGAATAAATTCGCGGAAAAGTGGTTGTGGACGCGTCGGACGAGATGTAAATTCCGGATGGAACTGCGCCGCAACGAACCATGGATGATCTTTCAACTCAATAATTTCTACAAGGCGGCCGTCTGGACTTGTTCCTGAAAACACAAAACCGTGCTCTTCCATCATCGTACGATATTCGTTGTTAAATTCATAACGATGGCGATGGCGCTCATAAATGACTTCATCTTGATATGCTTCGTACGCTTTCGTTCCTTCAACGAGCTTGCACGGATACAAGCCGAGGCGAAGCGTTCCTCCTAAATCTTCAATATCTTTTTGTTCTGGCAATAAGTCGATAATTGGGTGTGGCGTGTTCGGATCAATTTCTGCTGAATGAGCGCCTTTTAACCCGACGACATGGCGAGCAAACTCGACAGATGCTAGCTGCATACCTAAACAAATGCCAAGGAACGGAATGCGCTGTTCGCGCGCATATCGAATCGCCTCAATTTTTCCTTCAATGCCACGATCGCCAAATCCACCTGGAACGAGAATGCCATTTACCCCTTGAAGCAACTGTGCAACGTTGTTTCGATCGACATGCTCAGAGTTAATCCATCGAATGTCCACGTCCGCATCAAATGCATACCCTGCATGGCGCAACGCTTCAACAACAGAAATGTACGCATCTTGAAGCTCAACGTATTTTCCAACGAGGGCAATCGTTGTTTTATTCGATAAATTGCGCACTTTTTCAACAAGCGCAACCCATTCGGTCATATCAGCTTCGTTACAGTTTAGTTTTAAATGTTCGCAAACGATTTGATCGAGCTTTTGTTCTTGAAGCATAAGCGGTACAGCGTATAACGTATCGGCATCGCGCGCTTCAATAACCGCTTTCGGATCGATGTCACAGAACAAAGCAATTTTATCTTTCATATCTTGAGACATCGGCATTTCTGTGCGCACAACAATGACGTTTGGCTGAATGCCTAAGCTGCGCAATTCTTTTACGCTATGTTGCGTCGGTTTTGTTTTCATTTCACCTGCCGCTTTAATATACGGCACAAGCGTACAATGAATGTACATGACGTTGCCGCGACCGACGTCGCTTTTGATTTGGCGAATTGCTTCTAAAAACGGGAGAGACTCAATATCCCCAACTGTTCCGCCAATTTCAGTAATGACGACGTCCGCATTCGTCTCACGTCCCGCACGGAACACGCGCTCTTTAATTTCGTTTGTAATGTGTGGAATGACTTGTACCGTACCACCTAAATAATCGCCGCGACGCTCTTTTTTCAATACGGTTGAGTAAATTTTCCCTGTTGTTACGTTGCTGTATTTGTTTAAGTTAATGTCAATAAAGCGCTCATAATGACCTAAATCTAAGTCCGTTTCCGCCCCGTCATCTGTGACGAACACTTCTCCGTGTTGATACGGGCTCATCGTTCCTGGGTCAACGTTAATGTACGGATCAAATTTTTGAATCGTCACTTTTAAGCCGCGATTTTTTAATAATCGGCCAAGTGATGCAGCCGTAATTCCTTTCCCAAGCGATGATACGACGCCACCTGTTACAAAAATATATTTTGTCATGAAACCTTCCCCCTCAACTCATTTGGAATAGTTACAGTGTGTGCGAATTCGGGGAAAAATAAAAACGCTCCGCTTACAAATATGTAAGGGAGCGAACGTATCTCTATGAAAAGAGCCCAAACAGAATTCTACATATATCGATGTAAAAAGTCAAGATTATAATTCCTCATCTTCTTCTAATTCAAGTTCTTCATCGACGACGTCTAGCTCTTCATCGAGCGGGGCATCATCTAAATCTAGTTCTTCATCTAATAAATCATCAATCACTTCTTCATCTTCATCCAATACAAATTCATCATCTAATAGCCCTTCATCCTCTAATAATTCTTCATCTAAATCGTCATATACTAATTCGTCCTCATCAATGATGTCATCGAAGTCATCAAAGTCATCCGCCACTTTTTTCTTCTTCACGCGCTCCACAGGTACCGCTTCGTCTTCTGTTTGATCATACGGATACCAAGCGCGCAAGCCCCAAGCCGTTTCCCCGGTACAAATAAACCGTCCATCGACGTTTAGATCTGTATAAAACTGCGCTAATCGCGCGCTCACTTCGTTTTCAGACAATCCTTTAATGGCGACTAGCTGCTCGACCATCTCTTGAAACGACATCGTTTGCTTTTTCTCACACAATAGCAAATATGCAAGTTCTACGAAAGACATCTCTCGCAATTGTTCTTGAGAGTATTGCTCCAAACTCACTTTCCGCACTCCCTTTCTCCAACGTATGAAAACAACAAAAATCCATACCATTCATTATAAACAAATTCATTTACTTTATGCTAGAGCGTCGCCCAAAAAAAAATGTCGGGACATTCCCTGACATTACATATTGCGGCGATATTGTCCACCGACTTCATACAACGCTTTCATGAATGACCTCCGCTCCACTTGCTTGCAAAATGCGACGCATAATGTTAATGGCCGCATCGTGCCCATCAAACAAACTAGACGCCGTCACAAAGCGAACATGATGTTTTGGACGATAAATGTGCGCCATGTTTCTCCCATCCCCTTTCGCTACCGCTTTATAATCCCTTCAAGCAATAGCTTTGTTTGCAATTCAATATATTCATCGAGCGTATACATTTTTTTCAACGCCCAACGACGGAATCCCCACATTTGACCGAGAACGAAAATGTTATGTGCAAATAATTGAATTTCTTGTTCTGTTAATGAAAATACCCCATTGTCCACACAGCGTCGTAAAATATGTTCAAACATCGCAACCATTTGTAATTCTTTATTGAGCACATAAGGAAGCGATTCTTTACCAAGCGATTTCGCCTCTTGATACATAACGAGCACTTCGTCTTGCAGCTCGTCAACGACACGGAAATAGTAATTAATTGCTAATTTTAAACCGTCTAAATCCCCTTTTGTCGTATCGATTGCCTGCTCCATACGATCGCGCACTTCATCGTAAATCCGATCGCACACTAAATAAAGAACATCTTCTTTTTTGCGAATGTATTCGTATAACGTTCCGATGCTAAAACCAGAAGCGCGGGCAATTTCGCGCGTCGTCGTTTGATGAAAACCTTTTTGTTTAAATAGCGAAATCGCCCCTTTAATCATTTCATTTCTCCTTTTTTTCACAAGCCGCTCATCTTTTACAGACGCTGGCACCTCACGCTTTTTCATCACATCACTCCTATTTTGTCAACATTCTTGAAATGACGATGCGTTGAATTTCTTGCGTCCCTTCATAAATTTGCGTAATTTTTGCATCGCGCATAAACCGTTCGACTGGATAGTCTTTCGTATAACCGTAGCCACCGAAAATTTGTACCGCTTCGACGGTCACTTTCATCGCTGTATCTCCTGCAAACAATTTCGCCATCGCTGATTCTTTTCCGTACGGTAAGCCATTTGATTCAAGCCATGCCGCTTGATACGTTAGTAAACGAGCAGCTTCAATAGCAGTTGCCATGTCAGCTAGTTTAAAGGCAATGCCTTGTTGTTCTGCAATTGGCTTGCCGAATTGAATACGTCCTTTCGCATATTCTACCGCTGCATCTAACGCCCCTTGCGCGATGCCAACCGCCTGCGCTGCGATACCATTTCGACCGCCATCAAGCGTCATCATCGCAATTTTAAATCCTTCTCCTTCTTCACCGAGCAAATTTTCTTTCGGAATGCGACAATCTTCAAAAATGAGCCCTGTTGTTGGCGATGAACGAATGCCGAGCTTTTTCTCTTTTTTCCCGATCGAAAAACCAGGCGTTCCTTTCTCAACAATAAATGCGCTAATGCCGCGGTGCTTTTTCTCTGGATCTGTCACCGCAAAAACGACATAAATGTCCGCTTCTCCACCGTTTGTAATCCATACTTTTGAACCGTTTAATACGTAATGATCACCATCACGCACCGCACGCATTTTCATCGCTGACACGTCAGAACCTGCACCCGGCTCAGATAAACCGTACGCCCCAAGCTTTTCCCCTGTCGCTAGTGCTCGTAAATACGTTTGTTTTTGTTGTTCTGTCCCAAATTTATAAATTGGCCAACTTGCTAATGAAATGTGAGCAGAAAGCGTCACTCCCGTCGATGCGCATACCTTTGAAAGCTCCTCCACCGCGATGACGTATGCCAAATAGTCGCTACCGATACCGCCGTATTCCTCTGGCCATGGGATGCCCGTCAAACCGAGATCTGCCATTTTATTAAAAATGTCGCGATCAAAACGTTCTTCTTCATCGCGTTCTGCTGCGGTTGGTGCAACTTCGTTTTTCGCAAAGTCGCGCACCATTTTTCGTATCATTTCATGCTCTTCGCTTAATTGAAAGTTCATTTCCCCATCCCCCTAAACAAATGTTTACTAATGACGAGCCGCTGAATTTCGCTCGTTCCTTCGTAAATTTCACATACTTTCGCATCGCGGAATAATCGTTCAACCGGATAGTCTTCGGTATAACCGTTGCCTCCGAAAATTTGTACCGCTTCGACGGTCACTTTCATATCCCTATACCCCATTAATGGACTTCAATCATAATTGCATCGCCTTGACCGCCACCGCTACAAATCGCTGCAATGCCAAGGCCGCCTCCGCGACGTTTCAATTCATGAATTAACGTAATCATAATGCGCGCTCCGCTCGCTCCGATCGGATGCCCAAGCGCAATGGCACCGCCGTTTACATTTACTTTTTCTTCTGGCAAGTCAGCAATTTTCATGCTTGCTAAAGCGACAGCAGCAAACGCTTCGTTAATTTCAAATAAGTCAATGTCGTTTACGGTTTTGCCTGTTTTACGCAACAATTCGTTGATGACGATGCCTGGTGTTTTCGGAAAATCTTTCGCTTCAATGGCAATCGCCGTATGGGCTACAATTGTCGCAAGTGGCGTGAGCCCTTCTTTTTGCGCGCGCTCTTCGCTCATTAATACGAGCGCAGCTGCTCCATCGTTTACCCCCGGCGCATTGCCTGCTGTAATCGTGCCTGTTGGATCAAATACGGGCGCCAGTTTCGCTAATTTTTCAAGCGATGTATCCTTACGCGGTGATTCATCCACCGCTACGGTGATCGGTTCCCCTTTTCGTTGTGGAATAGAAACAGAGACGATTTCTTCAGCAAATTTGCCGCTTTCGATCGCCGCAATCGCTAATTGATGGCTGCGATACGCCCAGCGGTCTTGTTCTTCGCGCGTAATGCCTAACTCTTTTGCTGTTTCACTTCCGTAAATACCCATATGCACACCTGTAAAACTGCATGTCAATCCATCATAGACCATTAAATCTTTCACCGTCGAGTCGCCCATACGCAATCCCCAACGTGCTTTCGGTAATATATACGGCGCATTGCTCATCGATTCCATTCCACCTGCAACGATGACGTCCGCATCTCCAGCACGAATGATTTGATCACCGAGCGTGACGCTACGCATCCCTGAGGCGCACACTTTATTAATCGTTTCGGTTTTTGTCTCCCACGGGATCCCCGCTTCTCTCGCTGCTTGCCGCGATGGAAGTTGTCCTTGTCCACCCTGCAATACGGTGCCAAATACGACTTCATCGATATCTTCTGCACGAACATTTGCGCGCACGAGCGCCTCTTTGATCGCAATACCTCCAAGCTGCGCTGCGCTCAATGCGCTTAAACTGCCACCAAACTTTCCAAAAGGTGTACGTACCCCGCTAACAATGACCGTTTTCCCCATGTTTCTCCCCCTTTTCTTCATAAGAAAGCCCTTTCAAAAATATTGAGCGAACGCTCGTTCAATGATGGACGGGCAAAGAAGGCGCACGACAAGCCGCACACCTTCCTATTGCTTTCATTGTACTGAAAATATCTTAAAAAATAAAACTATTTATTTTTTTTAGAATTTTTAATGAACCGGACCAAATACAGCTTTTTCTAACAGTTCAGCTACATCATACGTACCGACTTTTTCTTCGACTTCTTTTGCTTTCGTACCATCTGATAGCATTGTTAAGCAGTACGGACAGCCAGAGCTAATAACTGTCGGATTCACTTCTAGCGCCTGTTCTGTGCGCGCGACGTTAATGCGCGTGCCTGTTATTTCTTCCATCCACATTAATCCGCCACCAGCGCCACAACACATGCCTGTTTCGCGATGGCGTGCCATTTCAACAAGTTTCACGCCCGGAATCGCTTTCAAAATTTGACGCGGTGCATCGTATACGTCGTTATATCTGCCTAAATAACATGAATCGTGGAATGTAACGACTTCGTTTACTTCATATTTCGGGACAAGACGACCTTCTTCAACAAGCTTTGCTAGTAACTCCGTATGGTGATATACTTCCGCTTCAAAGCCGAAATCTGGATATTCGTTTTTAAATGTGTTATACGCATGCGGGTCAATCGTCACAATTTTTTTCACGCCTGCTTTTTCGAATTCGGCAATATTGGCTGTCGCTAATTCTTGGAATAAAAATTCATTTCCTAAACGTCGTGGCGTATCACCAGAGTTTTTCTCTTTGTTGCCTAAAATCGCAAATTTCACATCCGCCTCATTTAATAGACGCGCAAAAGCTAGCGCAATTTTTTGGCTTCGATTATCAAATGAACCCATCGAACCAACCCAAAATAAATATTCGAATTCTTCCCCTGCTTTTTGCATTTCTTTTACTGTCGGAATGCGCACATCTTCACGCAATTCGCGCCAGTTTTCTTTTTCTTTGCGATTGAGTCCCCATGGGTTTCCTTGACGTTCGATATTTGTCATCGCCCGTTGTGCATCTGGGTTTAACTTTCCTTCTGTTAATACGAGGTAACGACGCAAATCAATAATTTTATCGACATGTTCATTCATAACTGGGCATTGGTCTTCACAGTTGCGACACGTCGTACATGCCCAAATTTCTTCTTCCGTAATGACATCGCCAATTAAGTTCGGCACTTCAATCGTTGCCGCTTGTTCTTGCATTCCTTGTGCCATAAAAGCGAGCTGGTTTCCTTTTGTGTTCGCAAACGCAAACGTCGGCACCCAAGGAGCTTTTGATGTAATCGCTGCACCTTTTTCTGTTAAATGGTCGCGCAACTTTAAAATAAGATCCATCGGCGATAACATTTTTCCTGTTCCTGTTGCCGGGCACATGTTCGTACAGCGCCCGCACTCGACACAGGCATATAAATCGATCAGTTGGGTTTGCTTAAAGTCTTCGATTTTACCAACGCCAAACGATTCTTGTGTTTCATCTTCAAAGTTGATTTTTTCAAGCTTCGGTCTCGTTAACCGGCTGAAAAAAACGTTGATCGGCCCAGCGATTAAATGCGCATGTTTCGATTGTGGCACGTACACTAAAAACGTTAATAAAATAAGCAAGTGCACCCACCAAGCGACAAAAAACAATACCGCTCCACCTGTTTCCCCTACCCAACCAAATGCAAGGGCGATAGCTGAAGCGACAGGTTCGCTCCACGACGTCCCTTCGTTATGCCAAATGCGGCTCATGCCGTTACCGAACAACACCGAAAGCATAAGTCCACCGATAAAAATGAGCACAAGCCCTGCTTTCAAATCTCGCTTTAAACGGACAAGCTTTTCAATGTAGCGACGATAAAACGCCCATAACACTGCCACTAAAATAAGCAATGTGACGATTTCTTGGAAAAACGTAAACGCTGGATAAAGCGGCCCAAGCGGCAAGTGCGCTCCCGGGACAAGCCCCTTAATGATGAAGTCAATCGCTCCAAACTGAACGAGAATAAAGCCGTAAAAAAACATGATGTGAATGATCCCGCTTTTTTTATCCTTTAACAGCTTTTTTTGCCCAAAAACGTTGATCCATATGTTTTGCAGACGCTCTTTTACTTTTCCATCAAACTCAACTTTTTTCCCTAGCTTAATATACGCGATGCGCGTTTTGACGAGATAAACGAACAAATGAACGGCGTACGCTGTCACAAGTAAAAAAGCAATCCAGTTCAACCAAAGCACAATACCCTTCCCCCTTTGTTGTAAAAATAAAATAAATTTTCTGAACAAACTTACTTTCATTATATAATGAATGAGCGTTCAGTCAATATTTTTTCTCATTTTTTACTTTCTTTTTGGAAAGACTACAAGAAAGAAAGGAGTGAGGGCATGGGCTGGCTCATAGTTGCCATTATTTTATTGTTTCTTCTTTTGCTCGATTATAAATGGGGCAAAAAAGTTTCAAAAGCAGCGGTACAAAAGAAGGCGGGTGTTGTGCGCCAAAGTGACATCACGCTATTTACGACAGGAGAAACGTTGTTTGACGACTATTTCGCACAATTAGAACAAGCAAAACACCACATTCACATTTTATTTTATATCGTGCGCGATGATGAAATCGGGCAGCGATTTTTTTCTTTACTTGAACAAAAAGTAAACGAAGGGGTGGAAGTGCGCCTCCTTGTCGATTGGGTTGGAAGCTTCGGGTTACCGGCTTCCCTCCGACAAAAAAGCGGACAATTTGCCTTTGCAAACCGCCCGGCATTACCGTTTTTTTTCTATAAACTAAATGAGCGAAACCATCGCAAAATTACTGTCATTGATGGGAAAATTGGCTATTTGGGCGGGTTTAATATCGGAAAAGAATATATCGGACAAGATCCGAAGTTTGGCCATTGGCGCGACTATCATTTAAAAATTATGGGAGAAGGGGTTCATGATTTGCAACGACAGTTTCAAGAAGATTGGACAAAAGCAACAGGACAATCGTTTGGAAATAGTGAGCGATATTTTCCACCTCTTCAAAAAGGGGCGATGAAACATCGCTTTCTTCCGACAGATGGAAAATATCTAGAGGAAGAATTTATTCAGCTCATTAAACAAGCAAAACAGGAAATCATCATCGGGACACCATATTTTATTCCGGGTAAAAAAATTATGAATGCCCTGCTTGAAGCGATAAAACGAGGAGTTCAACTGACGATTATTGTACCGATGCAAGCAGATCATTCGTTTGTTAAAGAAGCATCATACCCGTATTTTCGCCAACTTTTGCGCGCAGGGGCACGCATTTATCAGTTTTATAACGGATTTTACCATACAAAAGTGATTGTCATTGATGATCATTTATGTGATATTGGCACGGCAAATTTTGATCGCCGCAGTTTGTTTATTAACTACGAAATGAGTTGTTATATATATGACAAACCGTTTATTCAACATGTGAAACAAACAATCGCTCGCGATATCGACACATCGACGTTGTTAACAGCGGAATATTTCCGCAAACAAACATGGTTTCAGCGCCTAAAAGAAGCCACCGCGACAATGATCGCCCCATTATTATAAAAAGCCCTCTTTGCAACGAGGGCTTTTGTGTTACATTTTTTCAGGAGCATGTACACCGACAAGGGCGAGTGCATTTTTCAATGTAATTTGCACGGCTTTCATAAGCGCTAAGCGAGCACGGCTTTTTTCCACGTTCGTTGCGTCAAGCACTTTTTCCGCGTTGTAAAAACTATGTAGCGCAGAAGCAAGATCGAAAATGTAGTTCGTCATCCGATGTGGTGAGCGCTTCACCGCCGCTTCAGCAACAGCTGAAGGAAACTCCCCTAGCTTTTTCAATAAGTCGATTTCTTTTTCCGCTAATTCGTACGTAAAAGATAGTTCGCCATCATAAGATAACCCTTGTTCTTCTCCTTGACGAAGCATGCTACATACGCGCGCATGGGCATATTGTGCATAATACACAGGGTTTTCATTCGATTGCGACACCGCTAAGTCCATATCGAAATCTAAATGCGTATCCGATGAACGCATCGCGAAGAAATAACGCGTCGCATCTAATCCAACTTCTTCCATTAAGTCGCGCAGCGTAACAGCCTTTCCTGTCCGCTTACTCATGCGCACTTTTTCGCCATTTTGATATAAGCTAACGAGCTGAATAATTTCAACTTCTAATACGTCTGGGTCATATCCAAGTGCAGCGATCGCTGCTTTCATGCGCGGAATGTAGCCGTGATGGTCCGCGCCCCAAATGTTAATAATTTTTTCAAATCCGCGCTCAAGTTTATCTTGATGGTATGCAATGTCCGGCAATAAATACGTGTACGTTCCATCTTGTTTAATAAGCACGCGGTCTTTGTCGTCACCAAATGTCGTCGAGCGGAACCATGTTGCGCCATCTTGCTCGTAAATATGCCCTTTTTCGCGCAATGTCTCAAGCGCCTTCTCGATTTTTCCGTTATGGTAAAGAGACGTTTCCGAATACCATACGTCAAACGTGACGCGGAAGTCCGCTAAATCTTTTTTAATTTTATCCATTTCAAACGCCAGTCCGTACTCGCGGAACTGTTGAAGTCGCTCTTGTTCATCAAGCGCGACAAATTTGTCGCCATGCTCTTCCGCTAACTTTTTCCCTAATTCAACAATATCTTCACCGAAGTATCCGTCTTCTGGCATATCTTTATCAATGCCAAGCGCTTGAAAATAACGCGCTTCGACCGACTTGGCTAAATTCGCAATTTGATTGCCGGCATCGTTAATGTAATATTCACGCGTCACGTCAAAGCCTGCTTTTTTCAAAATGTTGCATAACGAATCGCCAACAGCTGCTCCACGTGCATGACCTAAATGTAAACTACCTGTCGGGTTCGCTGAAACAAACTCGACCTGCACTTTTTGCCCATTGCCGACATTCGTTTCACCGTATGCATCCCCTGCTTGTAAAATGGTCGGCACGAGTTCTGTTAAATAGCGATTGTCCATGTAAAAATTAATAAATCCTGGTCCGGCAATGTCTACTTTTTCAACGAATACCGCTTCACCATGAAAGTGGCGGACAATGTCTTCGGCAATCATACGCGGTGCTTTTTTCGCTACGCGCGCGAGTTGCATCGCAATGTTTGTTGAATAGTCGCCGTGTGCTTTATCTTTTGGCGTCTCTAAAATGACGTTTGGAACGTCTGCCTCTGTCGCAACCCCTGAGCGAATGACTGCTTCTTTTATTTCTTCCTTCAATTTTTGTTTCATTTGTTCAACAATGTTCATTTCTTTGCCTCCTTAAACGAAATCGTCACCGCATGACGACCGACATGTTTCCCAGATAAGTGAAGTATGTAAGAAAAAAATAACTGCCCTTTTTTCGTTTTCTCGTTATACTGATACGATACTTGTTCTGTTTTTGTTTTCATTTCCCAGCGCGCCATCGGACTTTCGTACGTACCGATCGTTTCCGACTGTTTACGAAACGTATGGCGCATCGAGATCGCACCGGAGCGGAGAACGACAACTTCATCATTGGCAATTTTCACGACGTTTTTGATCGTTTCTCCTTCATACGTCTCGTCAAACGTCACATACGTTGCATCCCCTTTTAAGTAGTATAAACCATTTGCCTCAATGACAACAATTTCTTTTCGCGCGCCATCGCGAATTTCTGTCACTTGCTTCAGTTGTATCGGTATTCCATTCACCTTCCCCACATCCTTGCAGTTGTTGTGACTGTAGTTAAGTATAGAAAAAGAGGCGCATACATGCAATAGCTCGCCAATGATCCAAAGTTCGTTGCGCATTTTCTCTTTCCCAAACATTTTATCTGTACTTTTCTATGTGCAAAACTGACAAGTTTCACTTTATTTTGTTTCATCACCACAAAATACACTTGAAAAGAGAGGGATTTTTTGAGCCTTCGTGTCCAAAAATATTTTTACTTATTTTCCCTTATAAGTATAGGGAAGAGGTGTCCTGAAATAGTCAAGTACAACTTTCGGTAAAGAGCCTTTATTTTTACCAAATGTAAGAAAATGACAATTGCCCATTTTCGATAAAACATATACAAATATTTAAAATGAAAAAATTGTGGAATATACGGATATACATGTATAGAAAAAAAAGTTTATAATAATGAAACAGGAAAATGAAAGAAATTTTAGGAAGGCGAATGATGAAACCAAGAATTTTTACAATATCTATGATGTTACTCATATCGATTGTGATGCTAACTCCCATCATTGTATCGGCAATATCCTCTTCGTACTCTTATAATGCTGTTTATATAGTTGATGGAAAGGCTAACGGAATATATCACACTTTAAACAAAGGAACAGCTACAATAGATGGTCACGCTTTTTACAACGGCAGCAAAGAAAACTGGGCTGATGGCATCACCCCGCCAGGAGAAACAGTAACTTATTGTCTTTACAGAGAAAAAACAGGGTTTGATACTAGCTACGGGTGTGTGAATCATTATGTATCAAAAAACAATGATAAAAGTAATGTGTCAAAAATAAAAGAATCTTTTCCATCAAAATTAGATTCTGATTCTTCAAAATACTATTTAGTTATAGTAAAAAGCAATAATGGGTGGAAAATAGTCGGTAGCGGCAAATTATCTACACCATAGAAACTCTCTAAACCTTTTATTAAAACCATTTCTTTTAAGGTGGTATTTTATGAGAATATATTTCGAAGGTGTCAAGGCCGATTATTTTT
>NZ_JBCNEQ010000005.1:0-13203 GCF_050480245.1 Bhargavaea massiliensis
AACATGGGGCTTACAAGCCCACGACTTTAGTCGTTGGGTTGTTGACTATATTCGCCACCTCACCTCTTTTTTCTTTTTTTTTTGATCGGACGCCGTTACCACATCGACAACCATGACCGCCACCATTCGTGAAACAAGCCGTTGACGCCAAAATAGACGAATGCGATCCAAGCGATGCCAACTAATGCTTTCTCCATCCCTTTTCCCGTCCGATAGAGCGGCACTTTCCACCGCTTGGACGAAAACGGCCAAAACAGCGGCACCCCTGGGCGGTGACAGGCACCGATCCTCTTTCATCCCTTTTTTCAAATGTCGGGGCTGGCACGAGCAATACAAGAATCCCCGTCCATATTAGAAAAAACTCCTCAGGCGACATTTTCTTTAACCCTTCGGCAGGATCGGCAATAACAATTTCTTTGTTTGTAATTTTATGAATGACAACATAATGCAATAAACTTTGATTCACAATGACATGAGCAATCGCTGGCAACGGGAAAGGTTGAAAAAGACTTTCTTGGTTTCCTCGAACCCCTTTTGCTGTAAACCCAAGCTGCTCCGCCGCTTTAATTAAACCGTATAAATTCGTTCCTTGCTTATCCGTACCAGCAACTTCTCTTATTTTCGATATCGGCACTTTTAACCCATATTGCTTGCATACCGTAGCCAAACAAGCTGGTCCGCAGTCTTTTATATCGTGTTGTTTGATGCAGTAGTATTTTTGAAAAAATAAAAGCATTTTAACTACACCTCTAAACTAAATGGGCGATCATTTAAACTATTTTTCAATATCTTGAATATATTCGTTATTTTTCATCAAGATCGCTCATTCTAAAATGTAAATACAAAATGAACATACATACCGTTAAAATAATTGCGTTTATGTTTATCTCATTTCCTCTCAAAAGAGAATAAAAAAACGAAATCAATCCATACACAATGCCTATTCCTGTTATCTTCTTTAGTCTTTTTGCTTTTCGAATACATAAATTATCCATTCATAATCTCCTCTCAATCTGAATACACAATTAACTCGTGGTACTGGCTGATCGCTAACGCAAGTGTGGCAGTGAATAGACCAACGAGATGATATCGAGTGCGACTTTAATCCCTGAAATAGAGTCGACACGAATGCCTGTGATTCGATACCGATCGGCAGAGAACAGCGTTCCAATCACTTCTCGCTTTTTCTTCAGCCATCCCTCCCATAGGCAATGCTTCTGAATTTTGCGAGACGGAATCCAACAGATGACCGGGTATTCTTTTTTTTTTGTAAATCGCTACTAATAACCCCCTTATCGCCTAAATTGTAGGGATGAGGAATTTGCGTCATCACAGTTTCCGCAACGGTTCAATCGTGACAGGATGCTTCGGTCACCACGTATCCCATCGACAATTCTTGATCGGTTATTTGAAGACGAAACTTAAATCCGTCGTTTCGATGCACAATATCCGATGTCAGCCATACCTTGAAATCGTTGGAACCGTAATAAAATGAAAGTGCTTTTGCATAAGGATTCTCCTTTCGAATATTAGCTGACACTTTCATTCTACAAGAGATCCCACAAGCAAGGGATATTTTTATGCTTACTCGATTTTATCTAGCACCACCAATGTATAAAATTGGTAAATTAGAAATATGAAAATGAAAGCTCAGGAGAATGGGTATTCCTTATTGTAAGAATACCCATAAGATAATTTGTCTACTTAGTTATCCCGGGATATACCCCTACCATTTTATAATTCTTTAGATTTTTAGGGTTGAAAGTGTTGCCCACAAGCCATCCCAAAAAATAACCTAAATCCGTCATGAGATCCTCTCCTCCACCAACAGTTCCTAACAATTGTTCCTCTAAGATCTCTTCAAACTCGAATTGTACTTTTTTCGTTTCCATGTCCTATTACCTCCTACTAAATTTCTAATAAACTGAGAAGCTTTAAAGTATATTAATGCTTGAGTCCATCCTTGAATCCTTGTACAAATCCCCCAGAGAACTTCCATAACTCGTTAGCAGTTGCAACCAGACCTCCCACAGTCCCTACGATAACTATCCATTGCGGCAATACTCCCCCGTCAACCTTCATCGTTTCTTCTGTGTTTAGTTCGAAAAAATGATTATTTGTTTGTACCACATTTTCCATACATCTCTTCCTCCCAAAGTTTTTTAACGATTCTCCTATGCTTTAGTAAAAAGATGATTACCAACTCTTTATTTTTTCAACAAGCTACTACTCACTCTGCTGGTTCAAAAAATCAAATAGCAAATAACAGTAAAATCAACACATTAATTGGTATACTTGCAATTGTAAAGATACCGATATACTCTTTGGGATTTCTCCCCTTTTTTTTAGTCAAAAAAAACTCTAATCCTAGATTACTAAGCGTGATTAGTATAACGAGCCACATAAAGAGTGTTTTATTCCCGTTATATAGTGAATTTACAAAAAGAGGGGAGAGAAGTACAAGAAACGTCAGTTGTTGAAAACTCCCTCTTGAAAAAAGGCTTATTCCTTCTTTTTTAATCATTTCAAACAACCCGCTGCAGCCGAAGCTCCCAACCATGCTCCACCTACGAAAGTACCAAGCATCCAACCTACTGGTCCACTTACACCAGCAAGAGTCATAAGCCCTGTAAACGCTGCCGTATGAGCAAATGCTGCAACAGAGACTTTCCCGCAAGCACTAATTCCTCCATCGATTGATATTAGCTCATCAACTTTTAACTCTTTCATGACCATCCCTCCATAATTTTCAAATTACCGTATACACCTACCATTCTATTTTTGTTATCAAAAACTGTAAAGCACTAATTTTTTTAGTACCTTGAACCTTTATGTGAAATAAAAGTAAAATTTTCAAAAAACATATTGAACTCAATCAATATGTCACGCTATGATGAATCCGTCATTTTTTACCTTTGCATCCAAAGGAAGTGATCGTATTCATAAGTGGGTCGCATGCTCGGGGTTGGCTTATATTTATTGCACCGTCAAAAAAGCAGACAGTCTCAGTTTATGCCTTATGACCAACCACTTTTTGATGATGTAAGTTGGGATATCGTGTATCCGGTGCCGAAAATGCTTGTTGTCCACTTCGGGCATATACATAAGCAGGTGAATGATGAAATTCAACGCTTTTCATTTCAAAACTAATGGAATCTGGAGACGAGATAAATGATCGAGTTCAAGGGAATGTTTATTTTCATTCTTTTGGGTTTAACGGTGGGGAATACGGTGGCAAAAAGATAAAGTGAAAGGCGGTGCCCTCATCACTATCAAGGAAAGCTTGCACCATGTTGGCATGATGAATACGCGCATTGTCCAATACAAGCACGATAAATCGATCCGCATATTTCTTTTTCAACAGGCGCAAAAAGTCAAGGAACGTTTCGGCATTGGCGGATGATGCGCGATGAAACACGACATCGCCTTGTTGAACGTCGACGGCGCCAAAAATGGAGACATGGGCGTGGTGACCGTAGCGTGGCACCTGCTTTTGATTCCCTACTTCTGCCCATGTCGTACGAAGCGCTTGATAGGCGCGAACATGCGTCTCATCGACATAAAGCAGAACCATTTCCTCCGTGATTAGTTTTTTTTATAAACTCGAGTTCTTTTTCAAAAGCCGCTTGAAGCACTGGATCGCCTTTGACGAGCTTATACGTCGGGCGTGTCCATGACAAGCGAAGACGATGCAATAGTTTGCGAATGCCTTCGCGTGACATCGAAACGCCATAGGTTTGTTGGATGTAAGATTGCAACAGGCGTGTATTCCATGAGGAAGCAATGCCCCAGCCGATCTCCACAGGGGTGGTGGTTAACACGAGTTGTCTGATTTCTTGTTGTTGTTCTTCCGTAAGAAACGGCATACGACCGGGTGGCAAACGGCGATCGAGTAGACGATCGATCCCTCCTTCGTTAAAGCGTGAGACGTAGAGGGCAACCGATTGACGGCATAGATTGACCATTTTGGCGACATCTTTTCCGAGATACCCTTCCATGACGAGGCGAACGGCGGTAACCCGAGCACGAAGAGAAGCATCTTTGATTTTCCGTTCTTGTTTCCGAAGGGTTCGAGGCGTCCAGCCGTGATCATTTGTAATTTTAAGACGTTTCATGTCATTTCCGCTCCTTTTATACATGAGTATGTAGGAGCAGTATAGCCATGGAAAAGGGTGTTCATACAGAAGTCATTACTTTAAAGTGCATGTATACAGAAAAGCGCAAGCACGAAGCGCTTCTCTTCCTGCGAAAGAAAGAAGTGCCGTTTGACAACAACCAAGCCGAACGCAATTTGCAGATGGTGAAAGTCAAACAAAAAATTTCTGGAACGTTTCGTCAGGAAGACGATACCGAGGCTTTCTGTGTCATTCGTAGTGTCATTTCCACCCTTCAAAAACACGAAAAGCCGGTGTGGGAATCGTTACAAAGACTTCTGAGTGTGGAGTCTCTCCAAACGATTCTCCATTCCTCCTAGGGCATTTTCGATACCGAAAATGCCCTATTGGTGCTGGATTCTGAAAATCTCGCTGATATTGGGCTGAGTGGATACTTTTAAACAGAGTAAAGTCGATTTTCCAAATCAATATCATAAGAAGCATTTGATCGAATGCGTTCTTGTCCGACAAATCCATATTGGAAATCATCATTTTAAAGTGTATGCATATAACACGAAGGGTTCCCTTAATCTACTTCTATCAAAACGGCTTGTTGCACAGGAGGGCAATATTTAGCAACAACGTTTCTTTCTGATAAATAATACTTTTTCCCATCAATTAATAATAAGTCCACACCAACGACTTCACAAATTTTTCCTTGATTTGTTAATTGTTTCACTACTGCATCCATTAGGCTCTTTTTATCAAAATATCTCTCATCCAATTCAATTATTATTTTTTTTTGTTTATTAATTAGATTTTTCAAAAAATCAACAAACACAAAAAACATCCCCTTTCATAAATGTATTATAAAAAAATGTAAAGCCTTTCTTCAACGGTAAAAGACATATTCTAAATGCATTCCCTGAAGAATAATTATCCCTATACATCCGCAAGAAGTATATCATTTCCCCGCTCATCAGACACGTGTTTTAGAAAACTTATGTTCTTCATACACTAGTATCACGTGAATAGCTGTGATCGTATTTTATCTACATATAAGTATAGTTTTTTCATAGAAGATAGTTTCAAACTTTCAGACTTTATACACTCATAAATCTCTATTGCTCTATCACAATCATTTATTGACATCAAAAGGTCAAACACTAATAGCTTTATGTGATCATTTGATTCATTAATAAAGCTATATTTCCTATTTACACTAATACAATCTTCTAAGACATATATAAGTTTTGTTATTTTTTGTTCTATACTCATCTTTATCATTAAAGCTCTATAGTAATCAATATCTGAACAATTAGGATATATTTGTTCGAACAAATCCAAATAACTTTCTAATAATTTAAAGTCATTATTTTCAAATAATATCCTACACAACAACAACATTGCATCTAAAAAAAATCTAGAATTAGTATTTTGACTTAATTCTATTGATTTAATAAGATAGTTTTTAACTATACGTATATCACCTTTCGAATTGTATAATTCTCGGGCATAGAAGTAAAACCACTTTGGATTAGAGGGCTCAATCTCCAGCATTTCTTTTGTAAGTTCCTTATTTCTCTCATTTTTCTTCTCTATGTCTACAATTCGTGGATCATATCCATCATGCTCTACAATAATATTGGCTGGAATATTAATTGGGATGTCTCCACTTAATAAAACAGGTTCTTCGTGCACCTTACCACTAAACAAAATACCTTTTTTCAACGAAAACATTCTCCTATTATCTAATGAAATACTTCCATCATGTTCAATGATTTTTGGGCTTATAACACAATCAATCCCCAAAAAATCCAACAGTCTTGCAATTCTTTTTATTTTCCCTTTGTTCTCCTTTGAATAAACATTATCCGCATCTATAAAATAAATCCAGTCTCCACTCGCTTTTTCAATGATTTTGTTCCTGTGAAACGAAAAATCATTCCTCCATGGTTCAACTAATATTTCCACATGTGAACACTTTTTTTGCATATCTTTTATTATTGCTAAGGTATTATCGTTAGATCCTGAATCTACTACTATAATTTCGTCAAATTCATCCATTACACTATGTAAACATCTTCTTATGCATCTTTCTTCATTATATGTAATAACACCACACGTGATAGTAGGATAGGGTAAATATTCATATTCAAATACTACTCTATCTATGTTTGTGTACTCCCATTGCAATCCTACTGCTAAATTTTCATACGCATCTGGTCTATGTAGCAACATTAAATCTGTAAAAAGCTCTGAATCCGGGAATAAGCTTTCTATTTTCTTAAAAAACGAAGACAAACTATCCAAATCGAGCCCCCTCCTACTCCATCAAACAAAATAATCACTATTAGCTAGCTTCTGTTTTTATAACTATGTAGCTCGCAACTATCTAACTTACATTTCGCACCCTTAATAAAAATTCAAAAACAATTTATAGAGAATGAATATTAACCCTTTAATTAACAACAAAACCATATTAAACAAGTTAAATTATCACTCTTTTTAAAAAATAAATCATTTTTATTCAGTGATATTCAAAAGCATCTCATATGTGAGCAAAATTCAATTAGTTAAATTGAAAAATCTTCACCAGTTAAAAAAACGAACTTCACATGGAGTGGCGCACATGGCTTCTTCGCTCCATACGGGAATTTATCACTACTGTCCGACCTCTATAGCAAATCCTATGGTATGAAGAGACTTCCATGTCAAGCAACCATGATACCACTCCATGTTCCAATAAAATTTCCACGCCCTGTCTAGTTTGAAAAAATTGCTCAACTTTCCTCATTGATTATAACTGGTAGAGCTAAATGGTCACTTTAACGTCCTTTGCCATAATTTGAAGTGAAAAACGTGATATTAGAAGCCGATCCGCATCCCCAAGTAGCTCCCGCTATAGACCATGCGGTCGCGGCAACAACGTACCATCCATTATTTAATACATTGTAACCCCCATCATAACTTGTCAATTCCTCAAAATTTAACTCACTCATTAATTCATTCATTAATTCCTTCATTGAATATCTCCTCCGTTATCTTTATTAAACTTTTGCACACACCCACAATTGTATTTCGCCTACAACAAAACTGTAAAGTACTAATTTTTTTAGTACCTTGAACCTTTATGTGAAATAAAAGTAAAATTTTCAAAAAACATATTGAACTCAATCAATATGTCATGCTATGATGAATCCGTCATATTTTACCTTTGCATCCAAAGGAAGTGATCGTATTCATAAGTGGATCGCATGCTCGTTAGATTGGGTTGGCTTATATTTATTGCACCGTCAAAAAAGCAGGCAGTCTCAGTTTATGCCTTATGACCAACCGCTTTTTGATGATGTAAGTTGGGATATCGTGTATCCGATGCCGGAAATACCAGATGTCCACTTTGGGCATATACATAAGCAGATGAATGATGAAATTTACCGCTTTTCATTTCAAAGTCCAATGGAATCTGGAGACGAGATAAATGATCGAGTTCAAGGGAATGTTTATTTTCACTCTTCCCGCTCTCCTGTTCACATTGTGGTTGTCCACGGGTGGAGGATGGAGCAATGGGAAAAAATCAATCGATTATTCTTAAATCCCTTTGACAAATCAGGATTTCACATGTGGCAAATGATGCTTCCTTTCCATTTTGACAGAGCTTATTCCACATATAGCGGGGAATATATGATTAGCGCAAATATAGAGCGCTCTATTTTTTCGGTTAGGCAAGCTGTCACGGAAATTCGCGCACTTATTCGCTGGATTAAACAGAACAAAGGCGGAAACGTCATCTTGGTCGGGGTAAGTTTAGGAGGGCTAATGGCAAATCTAGTCGCTACCGCGGAGGAATATGCTGATGCGGTTATTTCTATTATGTATGCCAATAGCTTATCTTATGCCGTGTGGCATACACCGATTGGGAAATACATTAAGCAGGACTTGCAAAACAATGGAATTACTTATGATATGCTGAAAGAACATTGGAAAATACTTGAACCAATCTCCCGAAAACCGAAAATGGATCGAAATCGTATTTTATTCATTGCGGGACGATATGACCAATACGTCCATTTTGAAGATGCCTTAGCATTACAACAAGCATGGGACATCCCAAATTTCCTTCCTTATCACTGCGGGCATGCTGGCATTATTTTTCACCGCAAAAAAATTGCTAAGGATGTGTTAACCTTTATCCACTCATTATTATCGAGGAGTGTATAATTTTGCTTGTACTATTCGTACTATTATGGCTTGGCGGAGCGATTGTTTTACTTATAGACTATAAACATTCAGCTTCGAAATGGGCAAGCGCTGTCGCCTTTGTCGGTGGTGCTGGTGGGCTATCTGTCGTCATCGAAGAAAATATATTACCGTATACAACGTCTCCTACTGTTATAAAGTTCATCATTGACTTATTGTCATTCATTTGCCATTATGTAACACCTTACGCGTTTCTTATGTTTTCGATTGCGTATTCTGGACTTATTCCACCGAATCGTCAAAAGCGATTCGCATATATCCTTTCCGTGCCGATTTTGTTTATGGCCATCAATTATCCAATATATCCGACTTATGTTGTTCCTTATCATATCGCATTATGGTGGGTCGCTCCGTATATTATGTTTGGGGTGTTTTCTCTTGTATTTTCTTATATAAAAGAACCCGTGGCGCTAGTTGAGCAAATTTACTAACATAAATTTACAACCAAACAAAAAAGAAGACATGAACCCGATTCCTTGGTTAGAATAGATGTGCCACAACTATCCACAAGGAGGTTCATGTCTCATGAATAGATTAGCACATCATCAAGGAATTCACAAGTTTTTCACGATGTTGGGGTTGGCCCTTTATTTCTCGAAACCTGTGATGAAGCATCTCGTTCATATCGTGGATGCGATGATTACAAAGGGCTTTTCGGGAACGCTGACCGATCTACATCATGGGAGTTTTCATCCGAACCATCGCACGACACTCAGCCATTTTTTCACGAAAAGCCCATGGGAGGAAGAGACGCTGCTTCGCAAACTCCAGCAGTGGGTGCTTCATCGTGTCGAACGCAGCTCGAAACGAGAGAATCAACCCATTTTTGTTTCGATCGATGATACGATTTGCCAAAAAACGAAGCCCTCGTCACGGGCAACACACGCCATTCAAGGGTGTGATTGGCACTATTCTCACGTAGAGAAAAAGTCGATCTGGGGACATTCTCTCGTTTGGCTCATGGTTCATACGATGACTCAAGCGTTTCCTTTTGCTTTTCGCCTCTACGACAAGACGGCGGGGAAAAGCAAAGGGGAACTCGCGATCGAGATGCTTTCTTCGTTGGATGTGAGTCGCCCCGTTTATGTGCTCATGGACTCTTGGTATCCATCGAAAACCCTCGTGGGAGCCTGCTTGAAAAAAGGGTTCCACGTCATCGCGATGCTCAAGACGAACCGAATTCTCTACCCGAAAGGCATCGCCGTCCAAGCGAAGCAGTTGGCTCGCTCCATCGAACTAGACGACACTCACCTCGTCACGGTGGGAGAAGAGCGCTATCGCGTCTATCGTTACGAAGGAGCACTCAACGGTCTCGACCATGCCGTGGTGTTCCTCGCTTGGAAAGCCGATCAGCCGATGACACCGAAACATCTTCATTGCGTGTTGAGCACCGATCGGGAGCTAAGCGACGAAGACATCTTGCGCTACTATGCCGAGCGTTGGTCGATCGAATGTTTTTTCCGTCAGTCGAAAGACCAGCTGAAGCTCAATGGGTACCGTGTTCGTCAAGTTCGGGCGGTGAAACGGTATTGGATCCTAGTGCAACTTGCGTATGTGTACAGCATGTTCGAGTCGAACAGTGATGTTTCGGATGGGCTCGATCTCCTGCGCAAGAGAAAAGGACATAGCCTCGTGGAGTTCATTTACCGTGCAGCAAAACAAAATATTCCCATTGATGCCGTGAAAAAACAGCTCCACGTGACATAAGGGGTACTCTGTTTGTTTCTTTTTATATGGTAATTATTGTTACAAGAATTGCTCAACTACAGAAAATAAAAACATTGTGGCTACACCTCAAAAGGTTAGAAAATAAAAGAAGAACTATTTGTTTTTGAACATTTATAAAATCATATACCGTCTCTCTTTATGATCTTTACTGTTTCAAATGTCAAAAATCCAAAAACTATCAATCCTATTACGATCATAAATGTATTTTGCACTTCATTCGATTCATCAACGATTCCTTCTGGAAGCAGCCCATCGATACACAGCAACGAGAACAGAAACAATTCAAAAACAAAAAAAGGGATATAAATCTTTTTTTTACTCACATAATAAAAATAAGCGATTAAACAAAACATAAAATAATTCGCAAACGCCAATGGATCCCAGATCCTTAGAACAATAACGAAAGCACCTAAAAAGAGATTAATGAAAATAATGGTCGCAACCCACATATGCGTATTCCCTCTCAACCATAACTCCCCCTTCTATACTTATACGGATCGCCGCACTTCCAATACTCCTCTTGGATAACATCACCTATACAAGAAATAAGTTGCAATTAGGTATTTTAAAGGCTCGTCACCGAAAGTTGTACTTGATTTTTTCATAACATACCTTACTTATGCTTCCAATGAAAAAACAGTAAACAAATGATTTTTTGCATACACTTGTTCAGTGTACCGTCTGTCAAGTATATGTTGTAGTTATGAACCATTTTAAATGTTTCGTTTTTTCATCTCGAAACAAGATTATGGTGATTGATCAACTGGCAGGAAAACAAAATTACAATCTATACTCGTGATGCTATATAAGTTGAATTAAAGATTTACAACTGAACACACAAACGATCGATCGTTTGTTCTGGTTTCTGGTTGATTCGCTGAATAAAGGCTTGGACATTCTTTCTTACGAACAGTGACGAACAGTGCCTGGCACTGTTCGCTACATTCGATGGTTTTGTCGTTAACTATTGTAGCAAAGGGACGTTTTGTTTGCCTAACAAAAAACTGTCCATAAAACTATACTAGCACCAGTATCATATTGTCCAAACTGATGAACATAAACCCACATAACAGTAAAAAGAAGCCCAGGCAAGAAACGTAAACGCCTGGGTGTGACAGTAGCGATCATTCATAATGAAATCTCTTCCAATCTTTATGTAAATTGTAAATAAGGATTAATCTAAGGAAATGTTCTACCTTATGAGTGATCCTCACTTTTCTTTCTTCACTAAGTCTATTTCATTAGTTGAAAACAGAATTTAGTTAAATTGCAAATGTTGATTTCCGTAAAAAACACGAAGAATAAAATCACGGGCTGGGACCTTCAGTTTGTCGTAGGCAAGCAAAAATTCCCGATTGTCATACGCTACTTCTTTGAAAGTGACACTGATTCCTTCCGCACCGATGTTTAGAATAGCGTATGGAGCTAGAGGCTTGTGATAACAGCCTAAAGCGCCCGGATTAATATAAAGCCTCTCCTTAGATCTAAAATGATGTAGTATATGATGATGACCGAAACAAACGACATCTACGTCAGAAGTTTTATATAGTTCGTCAAGTTTCTTTATTGTTGGTTGTTGATCAATAGGGATAAACTGATTTTCTTCGTTCAAATGATAATGCACAAATAATAATTTTTTCCCATTGTATTCGGCATATAATTTTTTCGGTATTTTCGATAAAGCGGGAATAAATTTTTTGTCCAGCTGTGAAGCAATCCATTGATGATGTTCTTTTTCTTCGCCCACACTTCCCGGTTCTTTCCCTTTCATTATGTTTAAAATGGCTTCATCATGATTCCCCATAACATAAGATATATCATTGCGGGAAAATAAAAGTTCAAGAACTTTGTTTGTTTCGTGTCCAATCGCCACTAAATCACCTAGGCAGTAAATATGTTCTACTGGATTATTTCTGTCAATATCATCCAATATCGCTCGCAAGGCAGCACTGTTGCCGTGAATATCGGTTATGATTGCTAATTTTGTTTCCAAAACTCCCCTCTCCAATTCTTTATTAATTTATAATATTTTGGTGATTGTTTTTTTCATACCTAAGACCATCATTCTATCAACCTATTAGGCGTTCTTGCCCTTTTATTCAAGAATAAAGGCGTTTTCCCTCAGTTCATAAAAAATAAAAGCCGTTTCATTCATCGAACTTCCCTGTTTGATAATCAAGAATAGCTTGACGAATCTCTTCTTTTGTATTCATGACAAACGGTCCGTATGCGACAACAGGTTCATTTATTGGCTCACCTGCATACAGGAGAATGCGAAGTTTTTCTTTAGCAGTGATTTTAATTTCGCTCTCGGAAGCTCCGTCCGCTGAACTTAAAAACAACACTTGTCCTTTATGTCCTTCTGTTTCATCGATCCCAAAAGTTCCGCTTCCTTCTAAAATATAAAGAAAGCCGTTATAACTTCCCGGCAAATCTTGTACAACACTCGCTCCTGGCTCTAGCAACATTTCTACCATCGTAACAGGAACATGATTAAGGGTTGAAGCCTGTACTCCTTTTGATGAACCAGAAAAAACTCGAATAATAGCCCCTTCTTCTTTACGCACAGGCATATCCTTACTTTTTAAATTTTGATAACGAGGCTCAGTCATTTTTTTCGCGCTCGGCAAGTTAATCCATAACTGCAGGCTATGCACAGTAGAACCAGGTGCTGGGTCTTCTTTATGAATGACACCTCTCCCAGCTGTCATCCATTGCACATCTCCCGGCTCCAGTTTTCCATAACCTGCTTTATTGTCAAAATGTTCAAGCACCCCATCAATCACATATGTCACCGTTTCAATGCCGCGATGCGGATGAAGATCGAACGTTCCTCTTTGAAAAAAATCTTCGGCAAGCATTAAGAACGGGTCGTATTCTTGCCAATTTCCCGGTTCTAAAACAAAACCATTCTGGTGAATTGGGCTGTTTGTTTGGTACTGCACTGTCTTAATACGACGAATGCCTCGTTGTGCTTTCATCCTATTTCGCGCAGGAGACTCCCACTTCAACGACCAAAGGGAGTAAGTGGGAGAGGAATGCGCGTTCCCCCTTTCTTTTGTGTATGATATAATAAAGGCGTGGAGAAAACCGTTCAATAAAGGCACTCCAATAACTGCTA
>NZ_JBCNEQ010000006.1:0-2863 GCF_050480245.1 Bhargavaea massiliensis
TTCTTCCGTAAGAAACGGCACACGGCCAGGCGGCAACCGACGATCGAGTAGATGATCGAGCCCACCTTGATTAAACCGTGCAACGTAGATGGCAGCGGATTGACGGCACAGATTGACCATTTTGGCCACATCTTTACCGAGATGACCTTCCATGACAAGACGAACAGCGGTCACCCGTGCGAACAGTGCCTGGCACTGTTCGCTAATATTTACGTTCAAATGCATACTCTTTGATGGTTGCAACAATTTGCTCGAAGGAATATCGATGATTCACTACATCAACAACAAATTCAATGGCATCATCTTGCGGCATCGTAAAATAGTATCCATTGTATTTTAAAAATTGAACAAGTGCTACAAAGGCAGTTCTTTTGTTTGCATTATGAAAACAATGGTTCTTAGCCAAAGACTCAAATAATGCTGCCGCTTTTTCAAAAATAGTAGGATAAGCATCTTTACCAAACACACTTTGTTGTGAACGGTAGACAGCCGATTCTAACAATGCAGGTTCTTTTATCCCTTTCAGCTCATTTGGAGAATATTTTCCAATAATGAAAAAATTAATCGCAACGACTTCTTCTACAGTTAGATATCTCATCGATCAATAAGCCCCTTGATGGTCTCATCATACTCTTCAAGAGTTTCGTTTAATACTTCAAAAAAATCTTGGGAGATTCCTTTTGGCAAATCAACTTTTTTACTTTTCCTTATAACAATTTTATCCTCTTCAAGCTCCATTTGTATTTCATCTCCTTGATGAATACCAAGCTTATTTAAAAACTCCATTGGAAAGGTAACCCCAAGTGAATTGCCAACTTTTAATACTTTTCGTTCTGCGCTTAACATTTATCTCACCTCTTTGTTATAACTGTTATAACAATTATAACACGAATTAGATTTATAAAAAAGGTTATAAGAAAAAATCTTGAAGTACAACGTTCCACTCCAAATAAGCTTTTGTAGACTAAATCCAAAGTTTTATTTTCTAATTCAGCGATTCTATGCACCAATTGCCTTATTAAATACTGTCTCACAGTTTTTTGAACCGATATCGAAAGCTTTTGCACCACTTCTTAGCGAACAGTGCCAGGCACTGTTCGCTAACCGCTCGAAAAAATCAATGAAGTCTTCGATCGCATGCTAAAAGGACAAATTAACGGTCGCGTTGTATTAAAAGTAGACTAATAAACGTTTTGAGGATGACCCCGATCGGTCACCCTCTTTTCATTCGTTTTATCATTTCACGTGAACATGAATGACTTTGTGATCATGTAACTCGCCTTTGATAGCATGAACCCGGAAATGATAGTCTCCAACGCTCGACAGTTTTATATTCGCTACATATTCTCCTGCTGACTGTTCCTTCGCATCAACATAGGTATGCTTCTCTTCCTGTCCAGTCCAGTATTCCAACGTTACATGAGCATTCGTTAAAGGTTTTCCTTCGTGTTGCACGTTGATTTTGAATACGGTGTTTTGATCTTTACGTGTTTCCGTTGGTGATAACTGGATTGTTAATCCATGATGATCATGGGAGTGGTCGGATTGGTTCTGTGCTGCTGGATCCTTGCCCTCTTCTTGCTCGTTTCTATTGATTTCTCCAACCGTAAGTTCCACTTGTTTCATGCTATGCATATTTCTTGCTGTTACATGGTAGGTGACGAAATAAATCCCTTCACTGTCGAACGTCTTTTCAGCAGCATATACCCCTTTTCCTTGATGTTTAGCAGGGATCATTTGATGTTTCTCTTGTCCTTTTTTCCATACCTCAAATTGAACATCACTTGCATCCTCTACTGCATCATCCCCTTGTTTAACCACAACCTGAAGGGTAGTCGGCTGATTTGCTTGAATGACTTCAGGGATGGTTTTAAATGTAACCTCAATTGGTGCGGTCGGTTTGGATGGAGCCGGCTCACTTTTTCCATTCATTGAACACGCGGTTAACCACCCTAGACATAAAATGAAATAGACCCATTTTTTCATGAATGACGTCCTCCGTTTCACGCTGAGACTGATGCAACATTTTGGATCATGACCTACCCCATGATAATTTTTGATGATCGCTTCCTTATTTATACAACTTTTTATTTACCAATGCAACATCTCCTGAACCTCCCGATGGCTAAAGCCACGAGGTTCTTGTGTACAAAAGGGTTTCTCGTACACCTGCGTGTAGAACTCACCCTTGTTCCACAAGACTTTCATGGGCAAACACCTTACTGGTGCTTATCGCCCTGTGCGCCCGGTTCAAGACGCTTTTTATCATTTAAATTCCCATACTACTTACGACATATGGATGAAGACGAAGTCGTTTGATTTCTTCATCATGCAGTCGAATAAATTGATCCCATCTCTCTAAACATTTTTGTCTATCTATTTCTTTTCGATTGTCTTTCACATTCATGATTAAAAATGCGCTGTATAAATCTCGTTGCACTCTATGTCCGTCTACTTCATGCCATCGTTGAGAAAGTGTTTTCTTGTTGTACTCATCGTTTTGGTGGTCGTATTGACTTGCCTTGACGCGAAATGTGTCGATGTATTGAAGGGAATAGCCTTCATATTGCAGTTTTTGATTCAGTATGTTTAAAAACAAACTTGGCGCACGATTCGCAATACTTTTTCCAAATCGTTTTTTCTTTTTGTATTTTCCGTTGGCATCGACTTTTGTTTCTTTTGCCTTTGCTTGAAGTGCTCTGAAATTCATTTTTTCTACTTGGATATGATGACCTAATGTGATGATCCAATTGGCAAGCCGTTGATGATCTTGTTTCCGTTTATCTGCTGTTTTTCTTTGTAACTCGGCTAGTTGTTGACGAGTTTTGAGATAATTTTTACCCCAAACCCATTTTTCCTTGTT
>NZ_JBCNEQ010000007.1:0-30318 GCF_050480245.1 Bhargavaea massiliensis
ATTTTATCATCGGCTTTAACACCTAACAGATTATCTTCACAAAAACTTTTTATTTTTTTATCTTCTATTTTTGAAGTTAATTTTTTTAAATGTGGATGAGACACATGTTCGTGCCTATCAAGCGCTACATACGACATGGGCAGAAGTAGGAAATCAGAAACAAGTGCCAAGCTACGGACACCATGACCATGTGTCCATTTTTGGTGCAGTTGACGTTCAACAAGGCGATGTGGTGTTTCATCGTGCATCATCCGCCAATGCCGAAACGTTCCTTGACTTTTTGCGCCGATTGAGCTTGAGGTGTATAAAAAGCCAAACGTCAAGCCTATTACGTATACGCTCCAAGAACGAAACGTCGGACTTAACATTTTGCCACGCTGGGGAAATTACAAGCTAAAAGAAATCGATCGGGTCGAGTAAAAAAATGGATCAACGAATTGGGGAAACAATATAGCGAGGGGACAGTGCGGCGAATTCACAGCATCATGAACTCAGCACTGAATGATGCTGTTCATGAATTTCGTATTTTGCGCGAGAATCCCGTCACTAAAACCACTATTCCAAAGGAGACAGAGAAAAATAACGATCTGAAGTATTTTACACGTGAGCAACTGGAGAAGTTTTTGAACGAGGTAAAGAAGCCGCAAAAACACGCGAAGTATCAACATTCGATTCAATATTACGTGTTATTTACGCTTTTAGCGCGGACAGGATTACGAATTGGCGAAGCGTTGGCTTTGACCTGGGATGATATTGACTTGGAAAATAAAACGCTCACGGTGAACAAAACGCTAGTGTGTCCGACGAACTCGACACCCTATCTTTCCACTCCAAAATCAAAGGCGAGTCTGCGGACGATTAAGCTGGATGAAGTGACCATTCGTTTATTGAAAAAACATCGCATCAATCGGAACGAGATGTATTTAAGATATCCCGGCTACAAGAAGCCAGAAACGAACATCGTCTTTCACCAGCAAGACGGACGTTGGTTGCGGACGAATGTCGTAAGGGAGCATTTCAAAGAAGTATGTAAACGGGCAGAACTTCCTGTTTTATCGCCGCATGCGTTACGTCATAGTCACGCCGTGCATCTTTTAGAGGCTGGGGCAAATATCAAATATGTTTCCGAGCGATTAGAGCATGCCAGCATAAAAATGACCGCTGATACGTACCTCCATGTGACCAAAAAAATTGAGGATGGGGCACTGGAGTTGTATCAGCGGTACACCGAAAGAAAATGAATTGTGGGTGTAGCGCCTATAAGCAAACGCTACACCATTGATATTATAAGGATTATCCAATACTACCTTCCATTTCAAACTTAATGAGTCGGTTCATTTCAACGGCGTATTCCATCGGCAATTCTCTCGTAAACGGCTCAATAAAGCCCATAACGATCATTTCTGTCGCTTCTTGTTCAGAGATGCCGCGGCTCATTAAATAAAATAGTTGTTCTTCTGATACTTTCGACACTTTTGCTTCATGCTCAAGCGAAATGTTGTCGTTTAAAATTTCGTTGTATGGAATCGTATCAGATGTCGATTGATTATCCATAATGAGCGTGTCACACTCAATATTTGAACGAGAACCGTCCGCTTTCCGTCCGAAATGAACGATACCGCGATATGTGACTTTTCCACCTTGTTTCGAAATCGATTTTGAGACGATCGTTGATGACGTATTTGGCGCTAAATGAATCATTTTCGCGCCAGCATCTTGATGTTGCCCTTTGCCAGCAATCGCAATCGAAAGCGTCAAGCCACGCGCGCCTTCTCCTTTTAAAATGACAGCTGGGTATTTCATCGTTAATTTTGAACCGATATTTCCATCGATCCATTCCATCGTTGCATTTTCTTCGCAAACAGCGCGCTTTGTCACGAGGTTAAAGACGTTGTTTGCCCAGTTTTGAATCGTTGTATAACGGCAATATGCGCCTTTTTTCACGATAATTTCAACGACTGCGCTATGAAGTGAGTTTGTCGTATAGACAGGCGCTGTACAGCCTTCCACGTAATGAACATGCGCCCCTTCATCAACGATAATTAACGTCCGTTCAAATTGTCCCATATTTTCCGAGTTAATGCGGAAATATGCTTGCAATGGCGTATCGACTTTTACACCTTTTGGCACGTAAATGAATGAACCACCAGACCAAACAGCAGAGTTGAGCGCTGCAAATTTATTATCTGTCGGCGGAACAACTTTTGCCCAATGCTCGCGAAATAAATCTTCATTTTCTTTTAACGCCGAGTCTGTATCTTTAAAAATGACCCCTAATTTCTCTAGATCTTCTTTCATGTTATGGTATACAACTTCCGACTCGTATTGCGCCGATACCCCAGCTAAATATTTTTGTTCTGCTTCTGGAATACCGAGCTTATCGAACGTTGCTTTAATTTCTTCCGGCACCTCATCCCAAGAACGACCGGATTTTTCCGATGGTTTGACGTAATAAGTAATTTCATCGAAATCTAAACTTGATAAATCGCCGCCCCATTGTGGCATCGGCATGCTGTAAAAAATGTCTAACGCTTTTAAGCGGAAGTCGAGCATCCACTTTGGTTCATTTTTCATTCGCGAAATTTCTTCTACAATTTCGCGCGTTAAGCCGCGCTCAGCACGGAAGACAGATACATCTTTATCGGCGAAACCGTACTTATATTCACCGATTTCTGGCATTTTTTTCGCCATCTCTTTCGCCTCCTTTTTTATGACTAGCCTTGTTGCTCATGTAATCCTTTTTCCATCGCTTTCCACGCTAATGTAGCGCATTTAATGCGGGCAGGGAATTTTGATACGCCTTGAAGTGCTTCAATATCGCCTAAATCAATTGAGTCGTCATAATCTTTTCCTTGCATCATGTCTGAAAAAATCGTTGATAGCTTAAGCGCTTCTTCAATTGTTTTTCCCTTGATCGCCTCTGTCATCATCGATGCAGAGGACATCGAAATAGAACAACCTTCTCCTTCAAACTTCGCATCGACAATTTTCCTATCTTCTACTTTTAATGTTAAGTGAATGCGATCACCACACGTCGGGTTGTTCATGTTTATATCGACGTGCTCCCCTTCTAACACACCACGATTTCTCGGATTTTTGTAATGATCCATAATAACTTGTCGATACAACGTATCTAAATGGCTATTAAAAGACATAGCTGAAATACTCCTTCGTTTTCTTTAATGCTGAAACGAGTGCATCAATTTCTTCTTCGGTATTGTATAAGTAAAAGCTTGCACGTGCGGTCGCCGTCACGTTTAGCCATTTCATTAGCGGCTGCGCACAATGGTGACCAGCACGAACGGCAATGCCTTCGGCGTCTAAAACGGTCGCAACATCGTGCGGATGCACACCGTCAATATTAAATGTCACAAGCCCGGCGCGTTCTTTCGGGCCGTAAATCGTTAATCCGTCAATCGTTGCAAGCTGTTCAAGCGCATATTGCGCTAAACGATGTTCGTGCTCAGCAATATGATCTAACCCAACTTGCTCAAGGAAATCAATTGCAGCCCCTAAGCCAATCGCTCCTGCGATAATTGGCGTGCCGCCTTCAAATTTCCACGGAAGCTCTTTCCACGTCGACTCATACAAGCCGACGAAATCAATCATTTCCCCACCAAACTCAACAGGTTCCATTTGCTCAAGCAATCGTTTTTTACCGTATAATACGCCAATACCTGTCGGACCGCACATTTTATGGCCTGAAAACGCATAAAAATCACAATCTAGCTCCTGTACGTTCACTTTCATATGCGGCGTGCTTTGTGCCCCGTCAACAACAACGACGGCACCGTTCTTATGGGCAATTTGCGCAATTTCTTTTACAGGATTGATCGTACCTAGGACGTTCGATACGTACATGATCGCAACAATTTTCGTGTTTGGCGTGACTGTTTGTTCCACATCTTCTAACCGGATCGTGCCGTCTGGTTGAAGCGGAATGTATTTTAACGTTGCCCCTGTTTGTTTGGCGACTTGTTGCCACGGGATGATATTGCTATGATGCTCCATGTACGTAATAACGATTTCATCGCCTTCACGTACGTTTGCTCGCCCATAGCTTGCCGCCACTAAGTTAATCGCTGTTGTCGTCCCGCGTGTAAAAATAATTTCTTCCGTTGAGGCGGCACCGATGAAGCGGCGCACTTTTTCGCGCGCCCCTTCATATGCGTCAGTTGCCTTCGTCCCAAGCGTATGCACGCCACGATGAACGTTTGAATTGTATTGACGATAATAATTGTCAATCGCCTCAATGACCGGCAGCGGTTTTTGCGACGTTGCTGCACTGTCTAAATAAACAAGCGGTTTGCCGTTTACTTGTTGATCTAAAATCGGAAATAGTTGACGAAGTTCTTTTACGTTCATCATTTAACTTTCCTTTCGATCACTTCGATTAATTGTTTTTTCACACGTTCAATCGGAATTTCATTGACGACTGGCGCCAAAAAGCCATGAATAATTAATCGCTCCGCTTCCGTTTTCGGAATACCACGGCTCATTAAATAATATAATTGTGTCGGGTCAACGCGACCGACCGATGCCGCATGGCCTGCTGTGACGTCATCTTCATCAATTAATAAAATTGGGTTCGCATCGCCACGCGCTTTCGGGCTTAACATAAGCACACGCGACTCTTGCTCTGCATTTGATTTCGATGCCCCGTGCTCAATTTTACCAATCCCGTTAAAAATGGATGTCGCTTCATCTTTCACAACGCCATGTTTTAAAATGTAACCTTCCGTATGCTTTCCGTAATGAATAACACTTGTCGTAAAGTTTTGGACTTGCTCACCGCGACTCACAACAACTGTCTTTGTATCACCAAAAGACCCATCGCCGATCAAGCGCGTAATGTTTTCTGAAATTGTATTTCCGTCGTTCATTAAACCGAGCGCCCATTCAATACGCGCATGGCGGCCTGTAATTCCACGACGGTTCACATATGTCGTCGTTCCTTTAGCTAAACTATCGACCGCTCCAAAAAATACTTGCGCATCGTCTAATGCAAACACCTCAGCAATGATGTTCACGATCGCTTCGGAACGTTCACATGTTGAAATATAGTTTTCAACATACGTCACTTTGCTACCGACATCCGCAACGATAATGACATGGTTAAATAACGCTTCCGCCTTTTCATGGACATATACCGCCTGCAAAGGAACGTCGATTTGAACGTGCTTTGGTACATATACAAACACACCACCATTTACAAGCGCAGCATGAAGTGCAGCAAGACGGTGCTCATTTACTTTGACGCCGTCCATAAAATATTTTTGTACAAGTTCGCTATGTTCGCGAACAGCTGTCGCTAAGTCTGTAAAAATGACACCTTTTTCTTTTAATTCATCGGCAAGCGATACGTATGCACATGTATGATCGCGTTGCACATATACATTTTTTTGTTCCTCATCGATATCAATAAGCACTTTCACTTCTTCTGGCAACTCTTCTAACGACGAAAGCGGTGCGCTTTCAACGAGATGAGTAGAAAATTGTGTAAAGTTCCAACGATCAATTTTTGTTTTATCTGGCTTCGGTAAAGGAAGTTGTTCCGCTTGCGCAAGAGCTTGTAAGCGAACGTTTAAAAGCCAGTCCGGTTCTCCACGCCCTTCAGAAAAAGAGCGGACATATTGTTGGTCGAATGGTAGTTTCGTCTCAATCATCACAAATCCTCCTAACGCTTACGCTTCTTGCTCGACGACTTCATCTTCAATGCCTAGCTCTTTTTTAATCCAATCGTATCCTTCAGCCTCAAGACGTTGTGCTAACTCTGGACCACCAGATTTCACGATGCGTCCTTGCATCATAACATGCACGTAATCTGGCGTAATGTAGTTTAATAAACGCTGATAGTGCGTAATGATTAAACAGCCGAAGTCGTTGCTGCGCATTTCATTGACGCCTTTTGCAACAACTTTTAATGCATCAATGTCAAGACCTGAGTCAATTTCATCTAAAATTGCAATTTTCGGTTGTAACATCATTAATTGTAAAATTTCGTTTCTCTTTTTCTCTCCGCCTGAAAATCCTTCGTTTAAATAACGATGCGCCATATCTGGATTCATTTCTAAAAACGCCATTTTTTCGTCTAATTGACGAATGAATTTCATTAATGAAATTTCATTTCCTTCTCCACGACGTGCGTTAATCGCTGAGCGAAGGAAATCAGCATTCGTTACACCGCTAATTTCGCTCGGATATTGCATCGCTAAAAAGAGACCGGCACGAGCGCGCTCATCTACTTCCATTTCTAATACATCTTGACCATCTAATGTAATGCTTCCTTTTGTTACTTCATATTTTGGATGGCCCATAATCGCCGCCGATAATGTCGATTTTCCCGTTCCGTTCGGTCCCATAATTGCGTGGAACTCGCCGCCTTTAATTTCAAGGTTAACCCCTTTTAAAATTTCTTTTCCGTCAATTGCAACGTGAAGATCTTTAATTGTTAATGTTGCCATAAAAAAATACCTCCAGTTTCGCTTATGTTCATAAAAAACGTAATTCTCATTTTATTCTCATTACAATTTTATAACAGATGAAAATTATTAGCAACCTTATTGCAAGCATTTTGATACTTTTTTGTTTCTAAAGTTTGTTTACTTTATCACGTATGTAAAAAAGGATAGGGAATTCCTATCCTTTTAATGCATGCGAGTAAACGCGTTAAACGTTTGTCCAACTTTCGGCATATGTTGCGTAAATGTTCCTAACCCTTGCTTATATTCGTGTAAACATTGTTCTATCGACATATGCACGCCTCCTTCCTTTTTATCATGCGTCGTTTTCGAGGAAATATAAAAGGACGCCCGAATGGACATCCTTATTTTGCCGCTGGAATAACAGCACCGTTATATTTTTGTAAAATGAAGTCTTGAATTTCCTTTGATTGCAACACTTCAACAAGCGTTTGAATTTCTTTACGTTTTTCGTCACCTTTACGAACCGCGATAATGTTCACGTATGGGTTGTTTTCTGGCGATTCAACCGCAATCGGATCTTTTGCTGGGTCTAAACCAGCATCTAGTGCATAGTTTGCGTTAATTAATACCGCGTCTCCTTCGTTGTTTTTATACACTTGCGGAAGCAATCCTGCTTCGATATCTGCTTCAAACACTAAATTTTTCGGATTTTCAACGATATCATCAACGGTTGCTTTCGTTTTATCAACGCCTTCTTTTAACTTAATTAACCCTTTTTCTTCAAGCATCGATAAAATACGGCCGTGATCAGCAACAGAGTTACTCATAATGATTTTCGCACCGTTTGGTAGCTCTTCAAGGCTTTTGTATTTTTTTGAATATACGCCAATCGGCTCAATATGAATACCGCCTGCATTCACAAAGTCATAGCCATGCTCTTTCATTTGAGATTCTAAATAAGGAATGTGTTGGAAATAGTTTGCATCTAACTCTTTATCCGCTAATGCTTTGTTTGGTAACACGTAATCTTGGAACGTCACAATTTCTAGTTCAATTCCTTTTTCTTTTAAAATCGGTTTTGCTTTTTCTAAAATTTCGGCATGTGGCACGTTTGATGCCCCAACGACAAGCTTATTCGTTTTTTCTTCGGCACTTTCGCTTTTTCCGCAAGCAGCGAGCGCTAATACAACAACTGCAGCAACAAGTAAAGAGATCCATTTTTTCATTTGTTTTTTCCTCCTTTTATCGTTTATCTATTTTAGAAGTGACAAAGTCACCAATAAACTGAATGATAAAGACGATGATTAAAATGAGCACTGTCGCAACAAACGTCACATCGTTATTGTTGCGTTGAAATCCTTCTAAATACGCTAAGTTTCCAAGCCCCCCAGCACCGACAACTCCTGCCATCGCTGTATAACCAACGAGCGCGATCGTTGTAACTGTAATACCAGATACAAGTGCTGGCAACGCTTCAGGGAGAAGCACTTTCCAAATAATTGTTGCTGTCGTTGCCCCCATCGCTTTTGCCGCTTCAATGACACCTTTATCAATTTCACGAAGCGCAATTTCAACCATGCGTGCATAAAACGGAGCGGCCCCGATAATGAGTGCCGGTAGCGCAGCATCCGCTCCAAGAATTGTACCAACGACAAGTTTCGTAAATGGAATAAGCAAAATAATTAAAATAATAAACGGTATAGAACGAAAAATGTTGACGAACGATGCGATCACACCGTTAATAAAACGATTTTCCCATATGTTTCCCTTAGACGTTAAAAAGAGTAACAATCCGAGTAAAATACCAAGCACAAACGTTGCGACAACGGAGACGGCGGTCATATACAACGTTTCCATTGTTGCCGCCCATATTTTATCCCAAACGACGTTCGGAAATAGTTCATTGAACATTCGCCAACACCTCCACTCCAACTTCTTGCTGGCGAATAAAAGCGAGTGCTCGCTCGATTTCTTCATCGGCACCGTCTAAATGAACGAACAACACCCCGTATGAACCGTGATGCGTTTGCGAAATTTTCCCTTGCAAAATGTTCACGTTTAAATCAAATTGTCGAATGATGTGCGTGATGAGCGGTTGCTCAGCTGCTTCGCCAACAAATGTAAGCTGTACAACTTTTCCATTTGGATATCGCTCAAGAAGATGCAACATCGCTTCTTTCGTTTCTTCCGGCTCAGTTACTTGTTGAACAAAACGCTTCGTAATCGGCTGCTCCGGCTTACGAAACACGTGAAGCACTTCACCCATTTCAACAATTTTTCCGTTTTCCATGACCGCTACACGATCACAAATTTTACGAATAACGTGCATTTCATGAGTGATTAATACGATCGTTAAACCGAGACGTTTATTAATGTCGACGAGCAAATCTAAGATGGAATCTGTCGTTTGTGGGTCGAGCGCTGACGTCGCCTCGTCGCACAACAACACTTTCGGATTGTTTGCTAACGCGCGCGCAATGCCGACACGTTGTTTTTGCCCGCCGCTTAGTTGTGACGGATATGCATTTTCTCTCCCTTGCAAACCGACGAGCTGAATAAGTTCATCGACACGCTTCATCCGTTCTTCTTTCGGCACGCCAGCAATTTCTAACGGAAAAGCAATATTTTCGCGCACGGTTCGCGACCAAAGCAAATTAAAATGTTGAAAAATCATACCGATTTGTTGGCGTGCTTGTCGCAATTGTTTTCCACTAATTTTTCCGATGTCCTTGCCATCGACGATGACTTCGCCGCTCGTTGGCTTTTCTAATCCGTTCAATAACCGAATGAGCGAACTTTTTCCTGCTCCACTATAACCGATAATACCAAAAATTTCTCCTGCTTCAATATGCAAGTTCACACGATCAACAGCCGTCACATGTCCACTTGCTGCTTTATACACTTTTGTTACATTCGATAATGTGATCACGTTGCTGTCACCTTCCTTCCATGAAAAAAGCCTTTCTGCCCAAGAGAACAGAAAGGCGCGAATCGTCCATTCTGTCTCTTATCTCTCAAAGCAAACGCTTTGTGTGAATTGGCACCATTTCAGCAGCGCTGACGGTTGCCGGGTTTCATCGGGCACATCCCTCCACCTCTCTTGATAAGAGCGCTTTTAAACGCTTTATTCAGTTAATGTTTTAACACATTCAAGGACTATTTTAAACTACGAGAGTGAGTATATCATTGAAAGAAAGATGATGTCAATAAAAATAATAAAAATTTTTTGATATAAAAAGCGTGCTAGATATATGCAGCTAGCACGTTTTTATTACACTTGCGAATATACGGAACGGACACCCGTTGCTGCTTCAATCGCTTGTTCTAAGTCTTCAATTAAATCATCGACATTTTCAATACCAACAGATAAACGAATCATATCTTCCGTTACGCCGGATGCTTTCAAATCTTCTGAACTTAACTGTTGATGCGTTGTACTTGCAGGATGAATAATTAAACTTTTTGCATCGCCGACGTTTGCCACATGTGACCAAAGCTTAACGTTGTTAATTAACGTAGCCCCTGCTTCACGGCCACCTTGAATGCCGAAGACAACGACTGCTCCTGCCCCTTTTGGCATATATTTTTTCGCTAGCTCTTTTGCTGGATGGTCGTCGTGTTCCGGATACAACACCCAATTAACTGCTGGATGGTTGTCCAAATACTCGACGATTTTTCTCGTATTGGCAATATGTTCTTTCATGCGGACGTGTAACGTTTCCAGTCCTAAATTAAACTGAAACGCGTTGAATGGGCTAATCGCTGGACCTAAGTCACGTAACAACTGCACGCGTGCTTTCACGATATACGCCGCCGCACCGATGTCTGCGTATACGAGATTATGGTAACTTGGATCTGGCGTCGTAAACGCTGGAAACTTCGGCGAATGCCAATCAAATTTTCCACCATCGACAATGATACCACCTAACGTCGTTCCGTTACCAAGCAACCATTTCGTTGCCGAATGAACGACGATATCTGCCCCATGCTCGATTGGCCTGCAAAGGTACGGAGTTGCAAACGTGTTGTCAATAATCAACGGAATGCCTGCTTCATGCGCAATTTCCGCAACCGCCTCAATGTCTAACACATGCAGGCTTGGGTTGCCAATTGTTTCGGCAAAAATCGCTTTCGTTTTTGGTGTAATTGCCGCACGGAAATTTTCCGGATCAGACGGATCGACAAAATGTGTTGTAATGCCATATTTCGGCAACGTATTCGCAAACAAATTGTACGTTCCTCCATATAACGTCGAAGCAGAAACGATGTCATCCCCGGCTTGAGCGACGTTTAATATCGCCATCGTAATAGCAGCCATGCCGCTCGCTACCGCTAAAGCACCGATGCCCCCTTCAAGTTGAGCGACACGCTCTTCAAACACCGTTACCGTCGGATTATGAATGCGTGTATAAATGTACCCCGCTTCCTTTAATGCAAATAAATTCGCCGCATGCTCTGTACTGTCAAACAAATATGCATTCGACTGATAAATCGGCACCGCCCGCGCTTTCGTTACTGGATCCGTTTGCAATCCGCCATGAACAGCGATCGTTTCAAATTTCATCGTTTCCCCCCAAATACAATAATTTACTAATATTTTGAATTTTAACACGACAAAATGCGTTCGTCAACGAACAACATCATACGGTTTAGCAAGAAAAAAGATTGACTCTAACAATAAAATGTGACGAAACGATGCTGTGACGGATAATTCATTTAAGCGAAGCTGTTGTTGGAGTTTTAACGAACCTTTTAATAATGACATCATCGCTTGTGCTGAACCGCGAATCGTAATCATTCGCTCCGCATTTACCTCTTCAACACGACGAATGCCCTCTTTTGATATGCATAATAATATTTGCTCATTTTCCCATTGCAATTGAATATATAAACAGTCATTCGGCAAAATCGGCGCTAACATGTTCATTTAACCGCCCCCCGTTCCATATTTCTCAATATCCATTGTTTCCATATAAATGCGAGTAGTTCCTGCTATAAACGCTCGACAAATGTCTCGTTTCCTCGTCAATTTCCCAAGAAATATGTCGAAAGCTGGCTTTATTCAGCCAGCTTTCGCAACGTTTCGTATAAATATGGAACAGAATGAAAAGCATATATTTTTTGTACAAGTTTATCATGTTGAAAAATAAGTAAACACGGAACGCTTTCGATGCACCACTCAACCGCTTTGTCCGGCACGTAGTTTAAATCTTGACGTTCAAATGTAACAGATGGCAATAACTGCTCAAGTACATCAACCATACGACTTGCCACTTGACATGTTCCACATAATGGCGTGTACATATAGACAACTTTCACAACGATCACACAACTTTCTATAAATATTGTGCGTGTACATCGATATTTGCACTTAATAACACGACCGCAATATGATGCTTCGGAGCTGCTGCGACTTCACGATACATTTTATCAATATATAAGTGCTCAGCATGCGGAAACTCTCGACGGAGTTGACGACGTAATTTCTCCCCCGCTTCATCGGAATCGACTAAAATGTACACTTCTTTATCGTACAAAGCATCGATTAATTCATCAAGTTTGGCGGTGCCAAGCGTTCCGTTTGTACATATAATTTCAACTGGCTCACTAATGATGCTTTCGACTTTTCGTTTATCTGAGCGCCCTTCAACAATAATCACTTTTTCTACCTCAACAATCGCCATCGTCATCACCTTGCATATTCATTTATGTATATTATATTCGTGATCGTACACTTTTTCTCCTTTTATTCAATACAAAAGGACAGCGATGGCGCTGTCCTTAACACCAACCACCTTCTGTATCACAATCGACATATTTCATATTTGGATGTTCAGTAACTGTTACGCTTTTCAAAATACGCCCGTTTTGTTGTTGGTATCCATGCTTTAACTTTAACTTATTCGTTTCTTGAACAAATTCTCCAACACATTCGTTGTCATAAAACAGCTCAAAGTTGCCGTTTTCATTAAATTTCCCAACAACATCCTTTGTAATATCGATTGTTTTTTGTTTTAACAAAAAAGACACCCCAGTGTCATAGGGTGCCCTGTGATGTGTGTTTTACTCTTGATTAATCATTTGTTCGTATTGTTCTGCCGTTAATAGGTTGTCCACTTCACTTAAATCGCTTGGCTCAATGACGATCATCCACGCTTTATCATACGGTGATTCGTTAACGTACTCTGGGTTATCGTTTAACTCCTCATTGACTGCTACGACTTTTCCGCTAATCGGTGCATATAATTCAGACACAGTTTTCACCGATTCTACGCTACCAAACGGCTCATTTGCAGTCAGTTGCGCACCGACTTCTGGCAATTCAACGAAGACGATGTCGCCAAGTTCTGACTGGGCAAAGTCCGTAATCCCAATGCGAACCGTATTTCCTTCGACACGTGCCCATTCATGTTCTTGTGAATAACGTAGCTCTTTTGGAACGTTCATCATTAACCCTCCAACATATTGTTTTCCCTTCCATCATACACGATTTTCGACACGCTTTCACGATAATTTAAACATTTCATGATATTTTTGTTCATCAAATCCAACAATGACTCGCTTGCCATCTGTGACGATCGGACGTTTAATTAACATTCCGTCAGATACCAGTAGTTGCAATATTTCTTCCGTGTTCATCGCCTTTAATTTATCTTTTAATCCAAGTTCACGATACTTCATGCCGCTCGTGTTAAAAAATTTTTTTACATCCAATCCACTTTTTTCGTATAACGTCCGTAACTGCTCTTTAGATGGAGGGTGCTCAACAATGTGTATCGCTTGTACGGAAATATTGTTGTCATCTAACCATTTTTTTGCCTTACGACACGTTCCACATTTTGGATACCAATAAAACGTAACCATCTTCTCACCTCATCAATATATACGATAACAAAGCGAAAGTACCAGACGATGCGCCTGGTACTTCCATTATTACACAACATATCGCTCTGCTTCAATTAATGGTTTGGCCGCTTCACGTTTTTTCGCAATGACGTTAATTGGCGTATGGCGCGTTAATTTGCGCAATGCGGACAGCATCATGCGCAACATGTCACCTTGTTCGACAGCGACGATCGTTTCTTTCGCATGCGCCTCAATTTCATAAAATGCTTCTTGGCAGAAAATTTGTGTGTACAATACTTTTTGTTTATTTTTCTCCACACCCGATTGGGCGATGGCTTTTTCCGTACGCAATAGCGCAGACTCCATTGCGTATACGTTGCTGACGATGTCTGCAATATTCACAAGCACTTCTTGCTCTTTTTCAAGTTTCGGACCGAATTTTTGCGCCGCCAGTCCCGCGACCATTAAAGCGATTTTTTTCGCATTGCGGACAAGGTACTTCTCTTGTTCAAGCACGCCATCGCCAACTTCTTCTGGCATCAACATCATTAATTCTTCTTGTAATTGTTGCGCTTTTTGTAAAAGTGGAAGCTCCCCTTTCATCGCCTTGCGCAAATACATACCTGGCACGAGGAGACGGTTAATTTCGTTCGTTCCTTCAAAAATACGGTTAATACGTGAATCGCGATACATGCGTTCAATTTCGTATTCTTGCATAAAGCCGTAACCACCGTGAATTTGTACCCCTTCATCGACGATATAGTCTAGCATTTCTGTCGCAAACACTTTGTTTAAAGAGCATTCGATCGCGTATTCTGCAATCGCTTTTGCCGTTTCCTTTCCGTCTTTTGCTTGTTCATCTGTCAACTGTCCCATGCGCGCTTCAAATAAACCGACTGTACGGTAGACGGAGCTTTCTGCCGCATACAATTTCGACGCCATCGTCGCTAATTTTTCTTGTGTTAATGTAAATTTCGAAATTGGTGTTTTAAATTGTTGACGTTGATTGGCGTATTGAATCGTCACTTCTAGGGCACGTTTTGCTCCGCCAACAGCACCAACGCCAAGTTTGTAACGACCGATATTTAAAATGTTAAAGGCGATGATGTGGCCTTTGCCGATTTCGCCAAGGACGTTTTCTTTCGGAACGAGCGCATCTTGTAAAATTAGTGTCCGCGTCGATGAGCTTTTAATCCCCATTTTCTTTTCTTCTGCTCCTGTCGATACGCCAGGGAAATCGCGCTCGACGATAAATGCTGTGAAATGTTCACCGTCTACTTTGGCATAGACGACGAATACGTCGGCAAAACCAGCGTTTGTAATCCATTGTTTTTCCCCATTTAAAACGTAATGCGTACCTTCCGCATTTAGTTTTGCTGTCGTTTTCGCACCGAGCGCATCCGAGCCAGAGCCTGGCTCTGTTAACGCATAAGCAGCAATTTTCTCACCTGTCGCAAGCGCTGGTAAATATTTTTGTTTTTGCTCCTCTGTTCCGAACAAGACGATTGGAAGCGAACCGATCCCAACGTGCGCACCGTGTGAAATCGAGAAGCCGCCCGCACGCGCCATTTTTTCAGCAATTAATGCCGAGCTAATTTTATCTAAACTTAATCCACCATATTCTTCAGGCACATCTGCACCAAGCAATCCGAGTTCACCTGCTTGTTTTAAAAGCGCAACAGAACGATCAAACTCATGATTTTCTAAATGTTCAAGTTGTGGCAACACTTCATTCACGACAAATTCTTCTGTCGTTTTCGCAATCATTTTTTGTTCGTCTGTAAAATCTTCTGGTGTAAACACTTGCGTTGATGACACATCTTCAATTAAAAAGCTACCACCTTGTGCAACTTTCAATGTTTTTTCCATCATTATTTCCCCCTCTTATAATAATTCAAATACGCCTGCAGCACCCATACCGCCGCCGATACACATCGTGACAATACCAAATTGCTCGTTGCGACGACGCATTTCATATAAAAGTGTCAACGTCAACTTCGCTCCCGTACAACCGAGCGGATGCCCAAGAGCAATGGCTCCTCCGTTCACGTTTACTTTTTCTTCATCTAGTCCAAGTTCGCGAATGACTTGAATCGCTTGCGAAGCAAACGCTTCATTCAGTTCTATTAAGCCGATGTCAGAAAGTTCAAGCCCTGCAAGCTCAAGCGCTTTCGGAATCGCAGCAATCGGTCCGATACCCATCACTTCAGGTGGAACACCTGCAACAGCAAACGAGCGGAATTTACCAAGCGGTTGTAAACCGAGCGCTTTCGCTTTTTCGTGATCCATCACCATCACCGCAGCTGCTCCGTCGCTCGTTTGTGAAGCGTTTCCTGCTGTTACCGTTCCGTTTACCGAAAACGCAGGGCGTAACCTCGCGAGCGTTTCCATATTTGTATCTGGGCGTACTCCTTCGTCTTGACTAAACGTCATCTTTTTCTCTACTAATTTATTATTTTCGATATGACGGACTGTCACGTCGACCGGCACAATTTCATCGACAAATTTTCCTTCGGCAATCGCTTTTGCTGCTCTTTGATGGCTGCGAACAGCAAACGCATCTTGCTCTTCGCGCGTCACCCCATATTTCATCGCGACTTGCTCAGCTGTATGCCCCATCGACATGTAATACTCTGGCGCACTTTCTGCGAGCTTCACGTTCGGACGTACGACATGACCCATCATCGGAACCATGCTCATCGACTCCACGCCACCAGCAATAACGGTATCTGCATGCCCAAGCATAATTCTTTCTGCCGCATAAGCGATCGCTTGTAATCCTGATGAACAATAACGGTTGATTGTAATCGCTGGCACTGTATACGGTAACCCAGCAAGCGCACCAATGTTGCGCGCAATATTTAATCCTTGTTCTGCCTCTGGCATAGCACAACCGATAATGAGATCGTCAATATTTCCTTCATAGTTTCCTGCTCGTTTCAATGTTTCTTTAACAACAATCGCCCCTAAATCATCCGGGCGGACGTTTGCTAACGTCCCTTTTTTCGCTTTGCCGACAGGCGTGCGCGCCCCGGCAACGATGACCGCTTCTTTCACGTCAATCCCCCCTTAGTTTCTTAACGGCTTTCCTTTGAGAAGCATATGTTGCATGCGCGCTTGCGTTTTCGGCTCACCGACAAGACTTAAAAATGCTTCGCGCTCTAAATCAAGCAAATATTGTTCGTCCACTTCTGTTCCGTACGGTACGCTTCCACCAGCGATGACGTATGCAAGCTTTTTCGCAATTTTTAAATCGTGCTCTGAAATGTAACCGGAATGGTACATACCTTGAGCGCCAAGTAGTAACGTCGCATACCCTGTTTCCCCGACAACCGGAATTTTTTTACGCACCGGCGGTTTGTATCCGCTCTCATATAGCGCTAATACAGCTTGTTTTGCGTCATGAATGAGATGATCACCATTGATCGAAATACCATCTTGTGCATTTAAGAAATTTAACTCACGCGCTTCTGCTGCCGATGTCGATACTTTCGCCATCGCAATCGTTTCAAACACTTTATTTGCAACCTTTTGCAAATCAAATTCCACACCGTTTGGCATGCCGCTTAAATGTTTAATGTATAGCTCTTTATTTCCACCACCGCCTGGAATGAGACCGACACCTACCTCAACAAGCCCCATGTATGTTTCTGCAGCTGCCTGAATGCGTGAAGCTGGCAAGCAAATTTCCGTTCCACCGCCGAGCGTCATCGCAAATGGCGCAACGACAACCGGTTTTGAGCTATATTTAATATTCATCATCGCTTGTTGGAATTGACGAACGACCATTTCAATTTCGAAATAGTTATCATCTTGTGCTTCCATTAAAATCATCGCAAGGTTCGCACCGACACAGAAGTTTTTCCCTTGATTTCCGATGACAAGTCCTTTATAGTTGCGATCGACTTCTTCTAGTGCGTAGTTAATCATTTGGACGATGTCAAAACCAATGGCGTTGTTCGGTGAGTGAAATTCAAGTAACGCCACATCGTCACCAAGGTCAATTAAACTTGCTCCACTATTTTTCTTAATGACCCCTTTTTGTTCTTTTAAGCGATGAATGTGAATGACTTTTTCGTTTTCTTCAACCGGCTTATATTGTCCACGATCGTAGTACGACACGCGACCGTGCTCGTGTTTATAAAACGTTTCGTGTCCGCTCGCAAGCATATCTTCAACCCACGATGGTACTTGACGACCTTCCGCTTTCATTTTTTCAACAGACTGTCTCACACCGATCGCATCCCACGTTTCGAAAGGACCGAGCTCCCAGCCAAAACCCCATTTCATCGCACGGTCAATCGCTACGATATCATCTGCAATTTCTCCCAGTAACTTGGCAGAATATAATAACGTTGGGCTTAAAATGTTCCAAAGTAGTTGCCCCGCACGGTCATTCGCATATACAAGCGCTTTCAATTTATTCGCTGTTCCTTTTGCTTGTTTGCTCATTTCAACGGACGGTGCCTTTAGTTTTTTCGTCGGTTCATACTCAAGCGTTTCATAATTTAATTCAAAAATGTCCTTTCCTTTTTTATAGAAAAATCCTTGCCCTGATTTGCTGCCGAGCCATCCTTTTTCAACCATTGTCTTCATAAAAGATGGAACGGTAAATGCTTCTTTTTCCTCACCTTCTACCTTTTCGAATACGTTGTTGGCCACATGAATAAACGTGTCTAAACCGACGACATCAAGCGTGCGGAACGTTGCACTTTTCGGACGACCGATTAATGGACCTGTCACAGAATCGACTTCGCCAACACTATAACCGCCTTTCATCATTTCACGTACCGTCACAAGCAAACCGTACGTACCGATGCGATTGGCGATAAAGTTTGGCGTATCTTTCGCAAGCACAACCCCTTTACCAAGCACGTTTTCACCAAATTGTTTCATAAACGTAACAACAACTGGATCAGTGTGCTTTGTCGGAATGACTTCTAATAATTTTAAATAGCGCGGTGGATTGAAAAAGTGCGTGCCTAAAAAGTGCTTTTTAAAATCGTCCGAGCGTCCTTCGGCCATCGCTTCGATGGAAATACCGGACGTGTTTGAGCTGACGATACTTCCTTGCTTTCTGACTTCATCCACTTTTTCAAACACACTTTTTTTCACATCAAGCCGCTCAACAACGACTTCAATAATCCAATCGCATTCGGCTAAGCGATGAAAGTCATCTTCAAAGTTACCGACTTCGATTAATGCTAAGTTGGCTTTCGACATAAGTGGCGCTGGTTTTTGTTTCAATAAACGTTGAACCGCTTGATTGACGATGCGATTGCGTACTTGTTTATGTTCAAGCGTCCATCCTTTTGCTTTTTCTTCTTCCGTCAACTCTTTCGGCACGATGTCTAACAACAATGTCGGAATACCGACGTTCGCTAAATGTGCCGCAATCCCCGATCCCATAACTCCGGAACCGAGAACCGCTGCTTTTTTGATTCGCATGCTCGTTCCCCCTTATCCGAATTGAATGAATGGTCATTCATTTTTCCTTTATCTTAAATATAAATTATATTTCAAATTTTCGCAACAAATAAATGTAGCGAATTTTGTCAACGATTCAGGAAATGATACAAAAGGAGGTGAGTTTGCGATGAAAATGAAAAAACACCCGTCCAAAGCAGGTGTAAGCGCTGCAAGTGTGAAAGGAAATGCTGGTCCAACGGTGGAGCGTGATGGAGGCGGAAAGAAAACGAGCCAAAATCAACAATATGGAAAAGAAAATATGGGAAGTGAATAAAGGTGGGACACCCCACCTTTATTTTTTGAATATACCTTTTAACACAAATGCCACGTTGGCTGGGCGTTCCGCTAAACGGCGCATAAAATAGCCGTACCAATCGGTTCCGTATGGAACGTAGACGCGCATTGTGTATCCTTCACGTACTAATTGTTCTTGTCTCTCTGGACGAATGCCGTATAACATTTGAAATTCAAATTGATCGTTCGGGATGTTATATTCCTTCACGAGTTGTTTCGTGTATTCAATTATCTCATCATCGTGCGTAGCAACAGCTGTATAGTTTCCGTTTAATAGATGCATTTTAATAATTTTTTTGAAGTTTTCATCTACATCTTTTTTGTCTGGAAAAGCGACTTCCTGTGACTCTTTATACGCGCCTTTCACGAGACGTAAATTCGGATGATACGCATTTAAATCTTCGATGTCTTTTTCCGTACGGTACAAATATGCTTGCAATACCGTTCCAACATTGTCATACTCTTTCTTTAACTGCTTAAAAATATCGATTGTTTTTTGACAACGAGAATAGTCTTCCATATCAATTGTAACGAATACGCCGTGGGCTTTCGCTTCATCTAAAATACGGCGCATATTTTTCATCACAAGCTCATCGGAAATGTCTAATCCCATCGACGTCATTTTTAATGATAGTTGTGAATTTAGTTTATTTTCACCAATTGCACGAATCGCTTCAATCGAATGGTTCGCCATTTCGTTTGCTTCTTGCTCGTTATCAACAAATTCACCTAAATAATCGATCGTGACCGCTAGTCCTTTACGATTCAGTTGTTGAATAACTTCTACTGCCTGTTCGATTGTTTCTCCCGCTACAAAACGCGATGCACCGAAACGAAGACCATACTGTTTCGCCAATTTTGTTAACGTTTTATTTTTTGACAAAAATAAGAAAAAGTCGCGCATCAATTGCTCCATCGTTGATTACCCCCTTTGCAAGCACATCCACCCGTATTGTAACACGTTTTCACTTGCTTGAATATGTTTTTGTCGAATAATCGTATTTTTTGTCTACATACGTATAACTATACAGCACGTGGGCAATATACAGTCGAACATGATTTTATATGGAGGGATGATTATGCAACAGCAGATGAACATGCAACAACAGGCGATGATGGCTCAACCACCTGAAATGATTTCGACGAAAGACGCCCTTTATTTAACGGATGCGCTCTCATGGAATTTGATTGCGATGAAAAAAGCACATTTTTTCGCTTCTCAATGTCAAGATCAAGAAATTAAACAAGCGATTGATCGCGTTGGACAAATGCACCAGCGCCACTATCAACAGCTTTTACATCAATTGCAACCATCTGCCCACGTGCAATAAAGGAGGACATAACATGAAGGTGCAAAATCCTGAAACACAAATTCCAAAAACCCCACAAATGAACGATCGCGATTTTATTAATGATATGTTATCGACTGAAAAATATATGTCAGATGGTTATTGTACATTTTTAAATGAAGCAAGTCATCAACACTTGTATGATGAAATTTTGCATATATTCACCGAAACAAAAAACTGTCAACGTGAATTGTTCAACTTAATGTTTAAAAAAGGGTGGTATGCGCTTGAACAAGCAGACCAGCAAAAATTGCAACAATCGTATCAGCAATTTCAAGGATATGCGAGCCAATTCCCATACAACAATATGATGCAATAAGAAAAGCCGACTGCTTATGCAGTCGGTTTTTTGTTATACGCCCAACCATTGGACAAGCGCCTCGCATATCGTGTTAATGTAATGATGAATTTAGAAGGAGGGAATGCTCAATGTATGGTCAAAGAGCGTTTTTCGGCTTTTTTGGTGCACCGTTTTTCGGGGGCTTTTTAGGCGGATTGCTCGGTAGTGCATTAACGCCTTATCTATTTTATCCGCCACGCCCACCACGTTACTACCCACCACGTCCGTATCCGTTTTATCTGTATGGTGGCGGATGGTACTATTAAACATAAAACGCTAGAGAGCCGATTGCTCCCTAGCGTTTTTTCGTCAATGTATGGAGACGGTGGGAGTCGAACCCACGTCCAGAGATATCGCCACTTAAGCGTCTACGAGCGTAGTCGGTATATTTACGTTTCGCTGCATCTTCCGCCTACCGACAGGCATCCGAGCAGCTAGTCTGATCGTTCTCTTCCCGCGTCCTCAGACGGCGGACTTGGGCGTAGCCCACTTGTTATGAACCCCTAGGCCGCCACATGGGCGATGGCGGTAGGAGCTAGCCGCATAAATTAAGCAGCTAAAGCGTAGTTTTCTTTGCCAGTTATCTTTAGGTGACGTTTTTACGAGGACGATCCCCTCGGCTCGCAGCTTAAGCTCGATCTACCCCTGTCGAATCCGTAACGTCCCCGTATAAGAGAAACGTACGAAGGAAGCTTAAGCTTTTACAACTGGCTGACACTTTTTATTATATCACATTTCAGGTGCTTTGCAATTGTAACATACTGGGTTTATTTCTGCCGTTCGCGGAAAGCGCGTTCGACTTCGCGTTGGGCTTCTTTCTTTTTCATATCTTCCCGTTTGTCGTATTTTTTCTTTCCTTTTCCGACGCCTAGCAACAGTTTCGCAAAACCATTTTTAATGTATAGCTTGAGCGGCACGAGCGTATAGCCTTGTTCTTTTGTATAGCCGATGAGCTTGCTAATTTCGCGACGATGAAGCAGTAGTTTGCGCGTCCGCAACGGATCATGATTGTAACGGTTGCCTTGTTCGTACGGACTAATATGCATATTATGCAAAAACACTTCACCTTTTTCCACTTTCGCAAATGAATCTTTTAAGTTCACCTTGCCTGCGCGAATCGACTTAATTTCCGTTCCTTGCAAAACAAGTCCTGCTTCGTACGTTTCTTCAATAAAATAATCGTGATGCGCTTTTTTATTTTGCGCGATGAGCTTTCCTTCCCCTTTTGGCATCGATTTCCCTCCCTTCAGACAACGAATATTTTAACAAAAATAAGAAGAAAGGAAAAGCCTCATCAGTGGAGGCTTTCCTTATCGTTTTTTCTTTTTCTTCTTTTTCATGTTTGGTATATCTTCATAAAACTTTTTCTTTTTCTTCGTTTTTTTCGTTGGCCATTGCTCTTCTTTTTTCTTTTTCCGTTTTCCTTCGATGACGACTGGAGCAGCTTTCGCTTGTTTACGTTTGCGCCCTTTCATACCGACAATTTCAAAATCGACGATGCGCTCCTCTTTATTGACATTAATGACGCGCACAGTAATTTCGTCACCGATGCGGTACACTTTCCCTGTTCGTTCGCCAACCATTGCATAGTGTTGCTCGTCATAATGGTAGTAATCGTCTGTTAAATAGCTGACATGCACAAGCCCTTCGACCGTATTTGGCAGTTCAACAAACAGTCCAAAATTCGTCACCGAGCTAATAATGCCATCAAACTCCATGCCAATTTTATCTTCCATAAACTCCGTTTTCTTCAAGTCATCTGTTTCGCGTTCTGCCTCGACCGCACGGCGCTCCATATTCGATGTATGCTCCGCAATTTCAGGCAGCTTCTCCGCCCATTTTTGCTGCGTTTGTTCATCGATTTGTCCGTTAATTAAATACGTGCGAATAAGGCGATGCACAATTAAGTCTGGGTAGCGGCGAATCGGTGACGTAAAGTGCGTATAAAATTCAGTCGATAATCCGTAGTGACCGAGACTTTCGGCATCATAACGCGCTTGCTTCATCGACCGAAGCATGACGGTTGATACAACCATTTCTTCTGGCTCGCCACGTACCGCTTCCAACACTTCTTGCAAAGCACGCGGATGAATTTGATTGCCCGTTCCTTTGACGACATAACCGAAGTTTGTAATGAACTCTAAAAAGCGTTGCAATTTCTCTGGTTTCGGATCTTCATGCACGCGATAAATAAATGGGACATTCATCCAATGAAAATGTTCGGCAATTGTTTCGTTCGCTACTAGCATAAATTCTTCAATTAGTCGTTCGGCAACGGAACGTTCACGCAAGATGACATCATAAGGCTTCCCATTTTCATCGACAAGCACTTTTGCTTCTTTAAAATCAAAATCAATTGCACCGCGTTTCATTCGTTTATTTCGTAAAATATCCGCTAATTCTGCCATTGACTCAAACATTGGTACAAGCGGAGCATATTTTTCTCGCAGCGCTTCGTCACGATCAACGAGAATACGGTTTACATCAGAATACGTCATTCGTTCAGTCGTACGAATAACGCTTTGAAAAATTTCATGGCTCACGACTTCACCGCGATCGTTTATTTCCATCTCGCACGACAACGTCAAGCGATCAACTTTCGGATTTAATGAACAAATACCGTTTGACAAGCGATGCGGAATCATCGGGATGACGCGGTCAACTAAATAAACGCTCGTTCCGCGCTCATATGCTTCGCGGTCAATCGGCGAGCCTTCCGTCACATAATGACTGACATCAGCAATATGAACACCGAGTTTATAGTTTCCGTTTTCTAATTTCGTTACAGTCACCGCATCGTCTAAATCTTTTGCGTCCTCGCCGTCAATCGTCACAATCATTTCGTTGCGTAAGTCCCGTCGACCCTGTAAATCTTCTTCCGAAATTGTATCCGGAATGCTGTTCGCATGTTCAAGGACGTCTTCTGGGAATTGAAGCGGCAATCCATGTTTATGAATGATCGATAAAATATCGACCCCCGGATCGTTTTTATGCCCTAAAATTTTAATAACTTCCCCTTCTGCACTAATGCGTCCTTCCGGATACGTCGTTAAACGAACGACGACTTTATGCCCCTCGACGGCACCGTTTGCGGCATGTTTCGGAATAAAAATGTCGTTGACGATTTTTTTATCGTCTGGAATAACAAAGCCAAAGTTTTTGCTTTCCGTATATGTTCCTACGACTTCTGTAATGCCCCGCTCAATAATGCGGACGATCGTCCCTTCTTGACGCGCCCCCGTTGCTTGTCCGTTGACACGCACAAGAACGGTGTCGCCATGCATCGCATTCTTCAATTCCGATGGCGGAATGAAAATGTCATCAAGCGTTGGATCTTCTGGGACGACAAACGCAAACCCTTTCGCATGACCTGTTACTTTGCCGCGAATTAAGTTCATTTTCTCCGGCAGTCCATACCGATTGCTTCTCGTCCGGACGATCGATCCTTCTTCTTCAAGCGCAACGAGCGCTTTCACAAGTTCTTTAAATTCGGCAGCGTCCGTAATATGAAACGCTTCTTCTAATTCTTGGACCGTAAGCGGTTTATACGCTTCGTCGCGCATAAACGCCAATAATTTTTCCTTCATTTACTTCCTCCTTTCGAGGATTACCAATCTAATGATTCTAAAAATGCATAAATGTCTTCGTGAAGCTGTTCTTTTTCTTTATCAAGCGTAATGACGTGTCCTGACTCCTCATACCATTTTATTAGTTTGATCGGAGATTCGACGCCGTTATAAATAGTATTTGCACTATCTGGGTTAATCATGTCATCATGACGCGCTTGTACAACAAAAACAGGTGCATAAATGAAATCTAAATGATCGCGTACTTCGGCAATGAGTTGTTGCAATGCTTTTAATGTTTTCATCGGCGTTTTCGCAAACTCCGCCATTTCGCGTTCGATTTGGTCTTCACTTTTTCCTTCTCGCTTTTTATATTCGCGAGCGTACGCTAAAACTCCTTCATACATCGTCTGTTCGCTTTTAATATACATCGGCGCACACATCGGCACGATGCCGACAACAGGAACAGTATAGCCAAGTTTTAACGAAAACACACCGCCAAGCGATAAGCCAACAACAGCGATTTTTTCATGGTTTTGTTTTAAATATTCGTAAGCGTTCATCACATCTTGCCACCAGTCTTCCGGGCCGGTATGCACAAGTTCTTCTGGCGGCACGCCATGCCCCTTATAAATTGGGGCGTGGCACGTATATCCTTTTGATTGTAAAAAACGCCCAAGCATCCGCACATCGGCAGAATTTCCTGTAAATCCGTGCAATAATAAGACAGCGCGTTCACCAGCTTCAAACGTAAACGGTTGTGGTGCAACAAGTTTCACAAATGATTCCTCCTTTCTCCACGAAAAAAGCGATCCGCATCGCTGGACCGCTGTTACAGTTTAAAATAAGTGACAGCTACTGTTAATACGAAAAACAACACCGCAAGCACAACAGTCAGACGGTGTAACACCGCATCAATGCCGCGCGCTTTCTGTTTACCAAACAATTGCTCGGCACCGCCGGTAATCGCACCAGAAAGCCCTGCACTTCGACCCGATTGCAATAAAACAACCGCAATGATTCCAATACAAACAATTACAAGTAACGTAACAAGAAACGCATGCATACTTTACACCTCCAACGACGCACATCACAATAGTTTCATTTTAACACAACACGATTCATTTGTACAACGGACGAAAAGATACGGGATAAAACTTTAGTCATGATGATTTTCCGAAACAACAGACAAATAAAAAGCCACAGCAAGATTGCAAAATTTGTCGAAAACATCTTTTTCCCCCCTTGATTTTGTTTTACAATTCGAATAAAGAGAGGGGTGATGCAAATGAACAGAAACTATTTTTTGAGTTATTAAAAAATATAAAATTTTCCGCTAAAATATATGCGTCTTGATCGGTCATTTTCATCCCCGGGTGGAGGGCAAACTATTGCCCATGGACCTTTTTTGTGAAAATAAATGGTTCATGAACGGTTATTTTCATGCTTGGGTGGCGAGAACAACTTCCTCATGGTTGTTTTGTATGGTAATTATTTCAATGGTAATTACTCAACTACAGTTTATTAGATAGTGAGGCAACAAGAAAATGCAAACAGAATTCACACCAAAGGAAAGTAAATGTTTTTTTATAATATTTTTGTTACTTTTATTATTGATTAATTTTTTTAAATATTTCCTTTTAATAACAAAAATACATCAATACGGTTCCACACTCGAAATTCTAAACACAATATTAATAATATTATTGTGGATAGTTCCTGTCTTCGTTTATATACGTGTCTTTTTAAAGTCTTCTGTATTCAAATTTATGAAGCTTAAAGGCAAAATTCTAAAAAATATATTTACAGGGTTTTTACTATCCATTCCACTTAGCTTATTATTGATTCTTTCCCATTACGACATCGTTTACAGAAAATTATCGTATCCCCTTCCTTGGTATATTTGGATAAATACTATTTTATTGTCTGCTTTATCGGAGGAAATTGTGTTTAGAGGACTCACCCTCCAAGTTTTAAAAAAATGGTGTTCTTTTTGGTGTGCAAATTTATTTACGTCCTGCTTGTTCCTACTGATCCATTTTCCACAATGGGTCAGTAGCGGAAACATTGTACGTATTCTTATGTCTTGGACGCCCGTTTATGTTGTTGTTTTAAGTTTAATATTTGGTTTTGTATTTCATAAAACTAATTCATTATGGTCAGTAATTATTTTTCATTCTTTCCATAATTAAGTTCAACAGTTTACATTCGCCATGTACTTTACCCTGACACAAAATTAGTTCTAAAAACTGGTTTTAAAGTTACTACAAAAGGTTTGACTGCAACATATGCTTCTGTTGCAGGAACATCTGCTTGGTTCCCAAATACTGTTGATGGATCAGCACAAATAACAGACAGTACAGCATATAAAGAGGGCTATGATATTAATGCACAAGGTGATTATAAATATGCAGCTATTGGAATTGGTGGATCAGGTGTTTTTAATTCCTACCATACCATTGTAAGTTCTATAAAACTTATAGATCTAAAATCAAATGGAGCGACAGTTAGAGTTTCTTTCCAACATCTCTATTAAAGGCGGAGGGTATCCATGGCTGAAACGACAACTTATTCATCTTTTATAACTGACTGGTTACCTATAACAATTGTTTCGGTAACTGTAGCCATTATCGTTTTAGTTGGTATTCTTGTATTTAGAGTATTAAAACAGAAATAGCTATACTGTAGACATTGTAAACAAGTAAATTCATTAACACAGGAGACATGTCCCCGATTCCATTAATCGTTCTTGCAATAGCATCAGCGATAAGTAACGAATATGTACCAGGTACTCTCGCTTCGATTAATAAGGAATTTAGTTTAGTTTTAATTGTACTGTGAGCTAAATCATTCGCATCATCAATCCAACTTTCTAGATCATCATTGTGTGAAATGAGGGAGGGATTTACCTCTCATTTTTCTATTTCTTAACGGGGTGGCGATTTCTGTCCGATTGCCGTTTTCGTCATAACGGTACGTTTCCGCCAATAACTCGGTTCCATCTGCCGTCCCCACTGACAGACTTTTCACCAAGCCGCGGTCATCATACGTGAAGGTGGCTCCCGCTCCGTTTCCAGTCGTAAATGTGCGAACGTGTCCTCTTTCGTCATAATCAAAGCGATACGTATACGTTCCATCTTGAACAATGGTATTTTGGTCCAAGGCGTTGTATTGGTACGTAACCGTTTGGCTAAACGATCCATGCGAGAACAGGAACTGTTGCAATTTATCCGAGGTGGTCGGATACGTCCATTTTTGTAATCCCCCGCGGTCGGACTGTTCGATGACCCGATTCGCCGAGTCAAATTTTCTTGTCTTCGTCGTGCCATCCTGTAAATATTGGACAGAACATGTTTTTTGACAAAAAACGGCCCTTACGTAACCTTAGTGAAAGGAAGAAGAGAATGGAGAAAATGAGCGTGTAAATCATTATTTTTAACTCTGAATTCTCCATTACCTCGTGATTTTCCACTAAAAGAACGTAAGAGCCCGTCTTATTTTGCATGAAACCGTTACTATCTAATTATAGTTTTCTAATCTTCGACATGGATCTCCACCAACCAATTGCTTGAACTCGATTTTACAACGATGTGATGATCGTTTTCCCATTTCAGTGTCCCAAGGTATCTTGAATACACAATTTCGTTTCCAACATCACGAACTAATATCTGATCCATAATTTTAAGACCTTTCTCGTTATAGACCTCACATCTTAACTGAAATCCCTCTAATCGGTGAATTCCTTTTAAAATCGCTAATTTCTTACGGTCTGGACTTTTTTTAGGAGTTTTTCCAACTAGAAAAACCGCTTCGTAATTTTGTTTTATAATTTGTTCAAGCGCCTTCTCCACACATTCTGAAACTGTTAATTGTGGCAATGTCGAGTATCTTTCTAAAATCGGTTTAATATAAGTATGAACCAAATAGGCAAAAGCTTGAAACTTGGCATTAGCAGAGTCTAAATTTAAAAAATCCATAAAATCATAAGGGATCGATACACTAATCTCTTGTAAAGCATGATTTTCCTCATAAGACATTCTCTTATTTGGATCAGCCAAACAATAAACGATAATGTTTTCAAATTTTCCCAATTTTATTCCTAATTCACTTAGTTTATTTGAAAAGATCAACTCAAAAATTCTCATTTCGTGAATACGATTATAGTGTTTTTTAGGACGGTTTTTCCCCCAATCCTGAAAATGAATATTTACCATTTAATCACCCTTTCTTCTTGTCTACCAAGGACGTGGTCGCTTATGGTATCTAGATTGAAACACCCCCCAGCTCTTGCAACTCTATTTACATGCCCTTGTTCCCATCTCAATGCTTGTTGCCTTGTCATATTTTTCTTTACAACTCGAGTATAATATTTACCGCCATATTTTTTAGCCCATTTATTAGCCTGTCTGGTGGCTCTATACGATTTACCGGATTTTGAAATCCGTCCCCCACTTATTCCAACTTTCAATACTTGTTTTTTCCATTAACATATTGATATATCTCGTAACCATGATTTGCTCTTCTACTCCAGAGACTATTTCCATTGATTTTTTTAACAAATGAAACAGCTTTAGATGCAGCTTTTATCTTTCCGATACCAATAACACCCATCGCTACCGTAGCTGTGACACCTATCCATCCTTTTCCTGCCTTGTACGCCTTATACCCTTCATACGCCGCCAATCCCGCATTAACGACCATCCACACAAAATGCCCATCCGGATCGACCATCATCACCGGGTTGTTGTTCGCATACGTATAGCCGTTTTGCGTGGGAATATCACCCGCATCCCCTGAGTCTGGATCCAAGGATAAGAACACGCCATGGGCTGGGTGGTAATAACGGGCGATCAGATAATACAGACCCGTTTCTTGGTCATATTGGTATCCCGCATATCGGTATGGATTTTCGTCCGCCAATGCGCCGGATTGGGAAAGAATGTTCCCCCACGCATCGTATTGGTAACGGGCCACGATGTTTCCTTGCGCATCCGTTAGGGCAATGACATCGCCATGGGCGTTATAGTGATAAAAGTACGTCGCATTGCCTTTTTTCATGGCAAGGAGCTGACCGTTTTCTCCGTATATATACGATCTTACCACATTTCCGCTTGCATCGGTTTCATACAGAACGTTTAGGCTGTCGCCTTGGTAATGGTAGTTCGTAATGACGTCATTGACATCCTTTTGGATGTACCGAGTGTCTTTACTGTACAATAAAAAGGTTATCCCTTAAATCACGGGATAACCCTAAAAAAGCTAAATACATTATTTCTGATTTTGTTTCTCGTAGTATGAATTAATAAGCATCTCCACTATATTACTATCACCAACCAAGCCAATTGGATTTTTTATTTTTTCCCCTTCCTCTTTAGAAATAGGCTCTAATTCTGCTATTGGTGTATTCGCATCCCCTCGACTAACAAAATATTCCTTGCCATTGTAAAACACAAAATCAGGTAACTCATATTCTTCAGGGTTGAATTTCCCTTTAGACAATTTTCCAATGATTTTCCATTCTTTATTAACGATTCCATATATTCCACTGTTAATAGTATATAGAACAGAAAGTTTTTCAAATTGATTACTAAAGTTTTTTATATCTATATACATGCACTTTAAAACGATGACTTCTGTATGAACACCTTTTTTCATGGCTATACTGCTCCTAAATATTTCTATACAAAAGGAGCGGAATTGGTATGAAACGTTTGAAAATCACAAATGATCACGGTTGGACGCCTCGAACCCTTCGGAAACAAGAACGGAAAATCAAAGATGCTTCCCTTCGTGTTCGGGTGACCGCTGTTCGTCTTGTTATGGAAGGTCACCTCGGTAAAGATGTCGCAAAAATGGTCAACGTATGCCGTCAATCGGTTGCCCTCTACGTTGTACGTTTTAATCAAGGTGGGCTCGATCATCTACTCGATCGTCGCTTACCACCTGGTCGCGTGCCATTTCTTACGGAAGAACAACAACAAGAAATCAGACAACTCGTGTTAACTACTACACCTGTGGATGCTGGCTGG
>NZ_JBCNEQ010000008.1:0-41992 GCF_050480245.1 Bhargavaea massiliensis
TTGCCGCGTTTTCATTATTCGACGGTGGCAAACAAGGCGAAGGAGATTCCATATGAAATCATGAAGCTTACGGGAGAAGTATTCATAATTTTGGATAATCAACAGCCGTGTAGAATTAACTATTAAAAAATATACAAATAAGATTGACATACTAATTAACAATGCGGGAATTCCAGGGGTTGAGTACCAAATAGACAAGGTAAATACCAGTGAGGTATATGATTTATTCAATATTCACTGCTTAGGTATTATACGAACCGTTCAAGCTACTCTTCCTTTTCTTTTTAATTCCTCAAATCCAAGAATAATCAATGTTTCTTCCAGGCTCAGTTCTTTATCAAAGATGGCTTCTGGCGAGTTTAAGGATAGACACTTTTCTTACTCATATCGAATAGCAAAAGCTGCTCAAAATATGCTGTCAATATGTTTACACAATGAACTAAATAGTAAAGGCATTCATGTAAGTGTGATTCATCCAGGTCGATTAAAAACGGATTCTGGTTCATCAGATGCAGATATGGAAGCATTTGAAGCAGCTGAGTTAATTTTTAGGTGGATACAGACATTAAATAAAGAAAATTCTTGTCAATATGTCCAACCATTTTTTAAGGAATTAAAATGGTGATATTCACCAAAAGATTAATAGGAGCATTACTTCAAAAAGCAGGAAGTAATGCTTTTTTTGTTGAAGTAAAGGACAGCATTAAGAGAGACTATCAAGCAGAAAAACTTGAAATGATTAATCTTATTCTGGAGGTAATGAAAATGAGTAAAGTCAAAGTTTATCATTACGATGCATTCAGTAATGAGCCAAATATGGGGAATCCAGCAGGTGTAGTTTTAGATGGAGACCAACTCACTGAAAAGGAAATGCAAGAAATAGCGTTAAAAGTAGGCTTTAATGAAACAGCTTTCTCTCTTAAATCTGATAAAGCGGACGTTAGAATTCGTTATTTTACACCTGGACATGAAATGAATCTATGTGGTCATGCAACAATGGCTGCTATTTATGCATTAAAAACAAAAGAATTACTAAAAGAAAAGAGTGATTTAACAATAGAAACCAAAGCAGGAGTTCTGCCAATAAGAATAAATCGAAATTCACAAAACGAAATAGACATAACGATGAAACAAGCATCTCCACAATTTAAAGAATTTAATGGTTCAGTTGAAGATTTAGCCTTTTCCATAGGGCTGAAAAAAGACGATATAGAACCGAACTTACCGATTTTATACGGAAGTACAGGTACTTGGACTTTATTAATTCCAATAAAAACCCTAAGTGCTTTCAAAAGAATGAAACCCAATAATAAGCTCTTCCCAAGTATATTGAAAGAAATGCCAATGGCTTCTGTCCACCCTTTTTGTTTAGAAACTTATGATTCAAATGCACATATGCATGCTCGACATTTTTCTTCGCCTTTCTCTGGCACGATTGAAGACCCAGTAACAGGAACTGCTTCTGGGGTAATGGGCGCATATTATGCAAAATATATCGCAGATAATAACGTATTAAACCTAAACCTTTTAATTGAACAAGGTCAGGAAATTGGAAGAGATGGAAGAGTAGAAGTAAATGTGATGAAAAGTGAGGATTCATATGAAGTAGAAATTACAGGTAAAGCTGTTTTTGTAAAAGAGATTGAGGTTTTTATTTAATTAACAAAGTTTCCTGTTTTACTATCTACTATCCTGAAAATTTCTGAATCCAAAAAGGCAACACTCCCATACGAACTCGAAGTATCAGTTTGTAATCGACCTCTGACTTTAGCTATAAGAGCAGTATAGACATAATATATTTCACATTTTCATTCTTCTGATGGTGATGCATAGATGCGGTATGGTTGTCTCCCATGGAAGAATGAATTAACTTCCATCATCTGTGGTGAAACTTGTCTGATGTTAGACTAAAAAGTAGACACAGATTATTATAGTAATAATAGACTAAAAAATGAGGTGTCTACATGACAAAAAAACAAAGGCGATACGAAGAAGACTTTAAGCGTCAAACTGTTCGTTATATTTTGGAGGAAGCGAAATCCGTTGCACAAGTGGCTCGGGAGCTCAAAATTAATGAAAATACGCTTCACGGTTGGGTGAAAAAGTATAAGCAAGAACCAGAAATATCAGAAACCCAAACTTTTCGAACTGAAGACCACGAAGTTCGTGAACTGAAGAAACGTATTCGGGATCTAGAGGAGGAAAACTCCATCTTAAAAAAGGCGATGCACTTCTTCGCGAAAGACCATCGGTAAAATATTCATTTATCCATGAACATCGCTTCGATTACCGATTGGAGAAGATGTGCGAAGTTTTGAAAGTTTCTCGAAGCGGTTATTATAAGTGGCGTGATCGTCCCAAAAGTGCTAGACAAGAGCGCCGAGAAGAATTGACGCAGGAAGTGCGTCGTGTGTATATCGAATCCCGCCAATTGTATGGGAGTCCAAAGGTTACCAAAAAGCTCAATCATGAAGGAATTAAGGTTTCACAGAAGACGGTCTCCCGCATAATGAAAGAAAAGGGAATGAAGTCTCGTACCGTGAAAAAGCATAAAGCAACCACTAACTCGAAACATAACCATCCGGTTCATGAAAATGTCTTAAACCAAAATTTTACTGTTACAAAGCCAAATGAGGTGTGGGTAGCTGATATCACATACGTTCCAACGGATGAGGGTTGGCTTTATCTAGCTAGTGTTATGGATTTGTATTCAAGGAAAATAGTCGGCTGGCATATAGATTGTTTAATGAAAAAGGAGCTAGTGTTGAGCGCTTTAAAGCAAGCATATCAGCGTCAACAACCACAAGGATCTATCCTCCATCACTCTGATCGAGGGAGTCAATATGCTTCAAATGACTATCAAGCTAAGCTAATTGAATACGGTATGAAATGTAGCATGAGCCGCAAAGGAAACTGTTATGACAACGCTTGTATCGAATCATTTCATGGGATCATAAAAAAAGAACTAATTTATCAGACTCGTTATAAAACAAGGGAAGAAGCAAAAAAGAGCATATTCGAGTATATAGAAATATTTTACAATAATAAACGTATTCACTCCGCAACAGGGTATTTTTCACCTTCTGAATACGAACGTATGTACTATAAAAAGGGAGCTTAATGAACATATTAATAGAAAAATGAGACCCGAAAATTTACCTTTTAAAAATAATTAGGACAGCGTCGTAATTGTTTTTAAAAGGTCACCAAGCGATAGCGCGGTAGTTGCTAAAAATTTATAAATTTTTGTGTCTACTTTATTGACCTAATATCAAGGCGATGTTGGTATCGACATAGGAACACAAACCGTCGCTATTTGCTCGATGAATAATGTCAAGTTGCTTATTCTTGCGCCGAGCATCGAAAACATAGAAAAGCAAAAGCGAGTTCTTCAACGAAAATTGGATCGTCAAAGACGGGCGAATAATTCGCACAAATACAATGAAGATGGGACAATAAAAAAAGACAACAAGGAAAAATGGGTTTGGAGTAAAAATTATCTCAAAACGAAAAATCAGTTAGCAGAATTACAAAGAAAAATGGCAGATAAACGGAAACAAGATCATCAACGGCTTGCCAATTGGATCATCGCATTAGGTCATCATATCCAAGTAGAAAAAATGAATTTCAGAGCACTTCAAGCAAAGGCAAAAGAAACAAAAGTCGATGCCAACGGAAAATACAAAAAGAAAAAACGATTTGGGAAAAGTATTGCGAATCGTGCACCAAGTTTGTTTTTAAACATACTGAATCAAAAACTGCAATATGAAGGCTATTCCCTTCAATACATCGACACATTTCGCGTCAAGGCAAGTCAATACGACCACCAAAACGATGAGTACAACAAGAAAACACTTTCCCAACGATGGCACGAAGTAGACGGATGCAGAGTGCAACGAGATTTATACAGCGCATTTTTAATCATGAATGTGAAAGACAATCGAAAAGAAATAGATAGACAAAAATGTTTAGAGAGATGGGATCAATTTATTCGACTGCATGATGAAGAAATCAAACGACTTCATCTTCATCCATGTGTCGTAAGTAGTATGGGAATTTAAATGATAAAAAGCGTCTTGAATCGGGCGCACAGGGCGATAAGCACCAGTAAGGTGTTTGCCCATGAAAGTCTTGTGGAACAAGGGTGAGTTCTACACGCAGGTGTACGAGAAACCCTTTTGTACACAAGAACCCCGTGGCTTTAGCCATCGGGAGGTTCAGTATCAAAGGACCTTGGTGCGGTAGGAGGACTTCTGTTTGAAATTGGAACGGGAAGATTAGTCATTAGTGAAAACTATGAAATCACATTAGAAAATATGGAAAAGCAAACAAAAGCAAAAATGAAACGTCATTCTGAAGTAATAAATGATGCTATCGAGGAAAATGATCATTCGGAAATGCAATATCATTTAGCAAGATTAGGAAAAGTACTTGGTTATAATGTATGGATTGCTCAAAATGATCATAAGAGAGAGTGGAATAATCAAAAGTTAGGGGAATTTTCCTTAAAACGCTTAAATCTGCCAAATATCTCTCAATCAGTGAAGGAAACCGTTGCTTTGATTGATGTTATTTGGTTGGATAAAGAAGAAAGAATTGTTGGTGCATTTGAGGTTGAAAAAAGTACATCTATCTATTCTGGGATTTTAAGGCTCTATGACTTGGCTTTAACTATGCATGAAAACCAGACTAAGTTTTATTTAGTTGCTCCAGATAAACGCGAAAAAGAAATTAAAGCACAACTTTTAAGGCCTTCCATTCGACATTCGAATGCTTGTCAAATTTCTTACATTTTATTTTCTGAACTCCGATGTGATTGTGATGCGATGAGCAAATTTGGGACTGACATAGGTGTTTTAGACAAAATTTCAAGAAATGTTGGATAAGTATCTAAACGTTTTACTTGGCTGAAACGAAAAATTGGAAAATAACCATGATAAAAAAGTACTCCATGAATAGGGGAAAGGAACTGATAGAAACTAATCGTGAACCGATGAATTTCTTATCAGTTCCTCTTAATTTATAAGGATTCGAAAATGATAAAAATACAGCTAATTTTTTCTGCACATTTTCTCCACATTTGTTGGTTATTATATGGAGGGGAATAAGCTGATAAGGAAGGGACAAAAGTGCGAAAAATTTCATTTAAATTAGGACTATTATTTTTTGTATTCGTATTAGGAATAGAGACGGTTTTATTTGCGTCATTATATGTTACTCTGGTGAATTCTAGAATTAATGAGGAATTTGAGCAGCTGTTGGCAAGAGGGAATAATCATCGCGATGTGTTAGAAAAAAATTATAACCCTTCTACGTTAGAACATGTCACCATGATGGAGTCTGAAGCAGAGACAGATGTCGTTATTACAAATGAAAACGGGAAGATATTGTATTTTTCAGATCATATTTTACCATTTGCTAAAAGAATCATAAAAAAAGCAAATAATAAAAACATTCCCCATAGTGGAATGATTGTTCAAAAAGATTGGCAAAAAGAGGCGCATATTTCGACAGTAAGCCCGATTCGGATTGACGGCAAGATCAAAGGGTATGTCTATATGTTTCAAAATACGGCTTCCATTCAAAACATGATTTATAAGTTAAAACATCATTTCCTTATGGTTGGAATTCTTTCCGTATTTTTAACGATTATTACGATTGCTTTCTTATCAAGAGTTATTACTATTCCTCTCATTCGCATGAAGCAGGCGACCGAAAAATTGAGTAAAGGGGATTTTTCTGTTCGTCTGCAAGTAAAAGGGGAGGACGAATTGGCGGAATTAGGGAAAGCCATTCAAACATTGGCGAGGGATTTAGAATACTTAAAAAAAGAAAGAAACGAATTTCTCGCCAGCATTTCTCATGAACTTCGCACCCCTCTCACTTATGTAAAAGGATATGCGGATATAGCTAGGAGACCCAACATGGGAGAAGAGGAGAGAAACCAATATTTGTCCATTATCTACGAAGAAGCAGAGCATATGCAAAAGATGGTGAAGGATCTTTTTGAATTAGCGAAGATGGATCAACATTCCTTTCAAATCCATAAAGAACCTACAAACTTATGTTCTTTCTTAAAAAAATTGCATGATAAAATGCATCCTGCGTTTCAAGCTAAAAAAATGTCTCTTGTATATTACTGCGATGGAAACATTACCGTCCATATAGACCAAAAACGTTTTGAGCAAGTGATGATAAATCTGTTAGACAATGCTTTAAAATATTCAGATCAAGGCGCTACCGTCTCTATTGATGCAAGGGCGGAGAAAAACAACATTGTGATTATCGTTTCGGACGAAGGCAGAGGGATCCCTGAAGAGGATTTGCCGCATATTTTTGAACGGTTTTACCGGGTGGATAAATCAAGATCAAGAACCAGCGGCGGAACAGGACTGGGGCTGGCCATCGCCAAGGAAATTGTGGAAGCGCACGGAGGATCGATTTACGCCGCAAGTGAATATGGAAAAGGAACAAACATGATCATTACATTGCCGGAGGGATGAGCATGTACATGATTTTACTGGTTGACGATGAAAAACGAATGTTAGATTTGCTTGATCTGTATCTCTCCCCGAAAGGATATCATTGCGTAAAGTGTGAGTCCGGTTTAGCAGCGATACAGTACTTAGAAAATAACAAAGTGGATTTAGTTTTGCTGGACATTATGATGCCAGAGATGGATGGTTGGGAAACGTGCAAACGAATTAGAGAATTTTCCGATGTTCCTATTATCATGGTGACCGCAAGAGATCAAACGTTAGATATCGTCAAAGGACTCAATATTGGGGCGGATGATTACATCGCCAAACCGTTTGACGAAGCCGAGCTCCTTGCCCGCATAGAGGCGGTGCTACGCCGCTCCGTAGGAAAGCGCTCGAAAATAGAATTTCAAGGATTAGTATGGGATGAAGACGAACATAAAGTTCACTATCAAAACGAACCGATTTTTCTAACGCCGAAAGAGTTTGCCATATTGGGGCTGTTTTTGAAGCATCGAAACAGAGTGTTCAGCCGAGAACAAATCATCGTGTCATTATGGGGCTATAACGCAAATACGGAAGAGCGTACCATAGACTCTCATGTCAAAAATATCAGAGAAAAGCTTAGACAAGTTGGTTTTCCGATCGATCAATTTCTGCAAACCGTTTGGGGGGTAGGATATAAATGGGAGGCATAAGATAAGAAGAGGATGAAAGAACAAATCATTACACTGCTTAACACCTATGAAAATGCTGCTTATCTTATCAGCATTGTGATAAATATTATAATTAGTATTTTAGGACTTGTACCAAGCGTTTTTCTCACGGCCGCCAATTTGGCCGTGTTCGGGTTTTGGAAAGGCACCTTTTTATCTTTTGCAGGGGAAGCAATCGGAGCCATTATCTCCTTTCTTTTATATCGTAAAGGATTCAGGAAGCTTTCTGAATCCAAGTTATTTGCTCACCCGAAAGTCAGACGTTTGCTTGAAGCAAAAGGTTTAGAAGCCTTTTTTCTTGTTCTGTCTTTGCGGCTTCTTCCTTTTGTTCCGTCAGGAGTAGTGACTTTTGTTGCGGCGGTAGGAAAAACGTCCTTACTGGTCTTTATCATTGCCAGCTCGCTTGGCAAGATACCAGCATTATTATTAGAAGCTTATTCCGTTTACCAATTGATGAATTGGACATGGCAAGGGAAAGTGATATCGACATTTTTGTCTATTTTTTTACTCCTATTTACTTGGAAGAAAATCAATCGAAAAAAGGCTTAAACTAATAAAATTGAAAGGGATTTATGAAGAGTAACAAAATATCATATTCAAAGAAACAAACTCCATAAATTCTGCAAATTTTTCTGCTATAAAATTACTATGTTTACTCAATACACAAAAAGGAGTATCAGCAATGAAAAAAATGACGAAAGCTATGATGATTACATCGGCCATTTTTCTTCTAAGCGCTTGTTCATCATCCAATGAAAAAAAACAAGCCTTTATTACGAGCAAAGAACAAGCAAAATCCAACATATCTGTTACAAATAATCCTTTCTTTAAAGAAAAGAAAGAAGGAAAGTTCGAACATTTACATGGAATCGGTTATGCAGGCAACCAAAATGCGATTTACTTTGCTACACATGAAGGTTTACTTGTTTACCAAAATAATAAGTGGTATGAAACGACTTCGTATAAACATGATTATATGGGCTTTTCTGCCACAGACGATGGATTTTATTCATCGGGGCATCCAGAAGAAGGTTCATCTTTAGGAAATCCTCTTGGTCTTGTAAAAAGTTTGGATAATGGACAAACGTTGATGAATCTAGGATTTTATAAAGAATCTGATTTTCATTATATGACAGTTGGCTATAAAAGCCATACGATTTATGTCGTGAACCAAGAAGCAAATAAAACGCTCAGACAAGGGTTATTCTACAGTAAAGACGATGGCAAAACGTGGTTACAAAGTCAATTAAACGGCCTGCCGCAAACTGCTGCAGGAACGATTGCTGCCCACCCAACGGACGAAAATATGGTCGGAATTAGTACGCCTGAAGGAATTTTCGTTTCAAAAGATAATGGAAATACGTTTGAACGCTTTACTCGAAAGATCAATACGACGACTTTCGTCTTCCAAGAAAAATCCATTTTATTTGCTGCTGTAGAGAACGATAAACCTATCCTAATCAAACAATCATTAGACACAAAACAAGAAGAAGTTCTTTCCGTTCCTGCATTGGATAAAAAAGATTATATTATGTATATCACTTCTAATCCAGCAAATGACAACGAAATAGTGATTGCGACGATGAACGGGGATATTTTTATGACAAAAAATAACGGTGCAAGCTGGACAAAACTAGCATCGAAAGGGAAAATATAAAAAGACATGCGGGTGCATGTCTTTTTGCTTACTGAAAAATATATCGCTCCACAATTTCTGCAAAATTCATTGCTACAATATAGACATCAGATAGAGAAGAAGGTGAGAAGAAGGGTGTATTCGTTCTTGAGTCAGATCAGTAACTTTCTAAGTCAACCGTTTCTTAATATGGCAAATAGCATGACAGCGATTCCTATTTTGTCAGCCTTTCTTCTTGGCGTCGTAGGAGCGATGGCTCCGTGTCAAATCACTAGTAATTTAGGAGCGATCACTTTATACAGTAATCAGTCCTTGCAAAAAGGAATTGCGTGGAAAGAGTTGTTCCTATTTATTTTTGGTAAAATTATTGCTTTTTCCGGTTTAGGTTTCATCGTTTGGCTGATGGGGAAAGAGATTCAAAGTACACTAACATTATATTTTCCGTGGTTGAGAAAGCTGATCGGTCCCATTCTCATTCTTGTAGGCTTATATTTGTTAGGGCTTTTTAAAATGTATTGGAACGTTACCTTGTTCAAAGTGCCTGAGAGATGGCGAAAAGGAAAAATCGGTTCGTTTTTCATGGGATTTGGCTTTTCATTAGCTTTTTGTCCAACGATGTTTGTGCTGTTTTTTGTCACTCTCATGCCTCTCGTCTATTCAACGTCTTATGGGGTACTGTTACCGAGCATCTTTGCCGTTGGAACTTCTGTACCTGTTATTTTCTTTATCTTTGTCCTTTGGTACTTAGGATTTAGCGGCACTCTGATGAAAAAGGGAAGGCAGGTAGGGGGGATTGTTCAGAAAACAGCCGGAATCGTGATGGTTTTACTTGGTATATTAGATACGATCACTTATTGGTTTTAAAGTTAGGAAAAGGAGGGAAACTCAATGGGAATGTTTGGAGGTTCTTTTATGATGGTTGGGATCATGTTATTCTGGGTTGTATTAATCGCCATTGGTTTTTATCTCTTACATCGTTTTATCAATGATCGTAAAGAAGAACTCTCTCCGATAGAAATATTGAAAGTACGATTAGCCAAAGGGGAGATTTCTTTAGAGGAGTTTGAACGGCTGTCGAAAAAATGTGAATAAATGATGAAAAATTGTTGACGATAACGATGTGTCAACGATCTCTTTTGTTGTGTTTTATACCCATTACCGGTATAATGTAATCAAAGAGGTGATATTTCATGAACCATTATGAAGATCATAATATGGATAAAAAAATGGTTCCACGAACGGAACAGGAAATCGAAAGCATTATCAAGCGCTTGAAGCGCATTGAAGGACAAGTGCGCGGTGTGCAAAAAATGGTGGAGGACAATCGGTATTGCATCGATATTTTAGTGCAAATTTCTGCGATCAGAGCGGCGTTGAACCAAGTCGGGCTGCAGCTGCTTGAACGCCACGTGAGCCATTGCGTGGCGAAAGCGATCCGTGAAGGGAGCGGAGACGAATCGATTCGCGAATTGATGGATGTGATGAAACAATTTTCGAAGTAAGGGAGGGAAAGGGAAATGGGAGAGCCGAAAACCGTGACGCTGAAGGTGACGGGCATGACATGCGCCGCGTGCGCCAATCGGATTGAGAAAGTATTAAATAAGATGGATGGAGTAGAAGCCAATGTCAATTTGGCAATGGAAAAAGCAACGATTCAATATGATCCATCGAAGCAAACGATCGCCGATATCGAAACGAAAATTGAGAATTTGGGGTATGGCGTTGCGACAGAAAAAGTGACGCTTGATATTGAAGGCATGACATGTGCCGCATGTGCGACACGGATTGAAAAAGGGTTACAGCGGATGGAAGGTGTTGTAAGCGCAACAGTAAACTTAGCGACAAACAGTGCGGTTGTCGAATATAAAGAAGGCGTTACATCAGTCGAAGATATTTTAGAGAAAATCAAAAAACTTGGGTACAAAGGGCACATTCGAAACGAAGAACAAGACGATGCTAGTCGGAAAGAAGAGCGGCTGAAACGAAAACAACGGCAACTCGCGATTTCCATCATCTTATCGTTGCCGCTGCTTTATACGATGCTTGCCCATATGCCGTTTGATATAGGCTTGCCGATGCCGCATCTGCTGATGAATCCGTGGTTCCAGCTTCTTTTAGCTACACCGGTTCAGTTCTACATCGGCGGTCCCTTCTATGTCGGGGCGTACCGGGCGTTACGAAACAAGAGCGCTAACATGGATGTCCTAGTGGCGCTTGGAACATCAGCCGCGTACTTTTACAGCTTGTATGAAGCGTTGCGGACGCTTGGGAATCATGAATATATGCCAAGATTATATTTTGAAACGAGCGCCGTCTTGATTACGCTTGTGCTTGTCGGCAAATACTTTGAGGATCTTGCGAAAGGGCGAACAACAGAAGCGATCTCTAAGCTGTTAAGCCTTCAGGCAAAGGAAGCGACTGTCATCCGTAATGGGGAAGAAATAAAAGTTCCGCTCGAGGAAGTGGTGATCGGCGATACGATTCTTGTCAAGCCAGGAGAAAAAATCCCGGTAGACGGTACGGTCATCGCCGGGGCATCTTCCGTAGATGAATCGATGATTACTGGTGAATCGATTCCAGTTGATAAGAAGGAAGGCGACTATGTGATCGGATCAACCATGAATACAAATGGCGTACTGACCATTCGCGCAGAAAAAGTAGGGAAAGATACAGCACTTGCCAATATTATTAAAATCGTTGAGGAGGCGCAAGGATCGAAAGCACCGATTCAGCGGATGGCAGACACGATCTCTGGTATTTTCGTCCCGATTGTTGTAGGAATTGCTGTCGTTGCATTCATTATATGGTACTTCTTTGTTGCGCCGGGTGATTTGGCAAAAGCGCTTGAAGTGGCCATCGCCGTTCTTGTCATTGCGTGTCCTTGTGCGCTCGGTCTTGCCACGCCGACATCGATTATGGTCGGTACAGGCAAAGGGGCAGAACAAGGAATTCTCTTTAAAGGAGGTGAGTACCTAGAGGGAACGCATAAAATCAATGCCGTATTACTGGATAAAACAGGAACAGTGACAAAAGGAAAACCGGAAGTGACAGATGTGTTACAATTCCAAGAAAACATGCTCGACTATGCCGTTTCAGCCGAGAGCGCTTCGGAACATCCGTTGGCTCATGCGATTGTTGAATACGGGAAGAAACAAGCAATTTTGGTTAAGCCACTGGAGTACTTCTCTGCCATTACTGGTCACGGAATTGAAGCTACCATTAATGGTAAAAACGTCCTTGTTGGAACGCGAAAACTAATGAAGGAACGCTCTATAGAGATTGCCATGCATGAAGATAAAATGATAGAACTTGAAAAACAAGGAAAAACTTCCATGCTAGTTGCCATCGATGGTCAGCTTGCTGGCATCATTGCTGTCGCGGATACAGTAAAAGAAAGCTCAAAAGACGCTATTCAAACATTAAAACAAATGGGTATAGAAGTGTACATGGTGACGGGAGACAACAAACGGACAGCGGAAGCCATTGCTAAGCAAGTGGATTTGGATCGTGTATATGCAGAGGTACTTCCTGAAGACAAAGCAAATATCGTTGAGGAGCTGCAAAAACAAGGGAAACGAGTGGCTATGGTCGGTGATGGAATTAATGACGCGCCAGCTCTTGCGAAAGCGGATATTGGGATGGCGATTGGCACAGGTGCAGATGTCGCAATTGAAACGGCAGATGTAACGCTCGTTGGTGGTGACTTGATGCATATTCCACAAGCGATTGAACTGAGCCGACAAACGATGCGTAACATTCGGCAAAACTTATTTTGGGCATTATTTTATAATAGCGTTGGCATTCCAGTCGCTGCAGCTGGGTTATTACAACCTTGGATCGCTGGGGCAGCGATGGCATTTAGCTCTGTATCGGTTGTGACAAACGCGCTTCGTTTGAAACGCGTGAAAATATAAACATTTAAGGGGGAATGGATGATGACGATTACATTACAAGTACAAGGAATGACATGCGGACATTGCAAAGCGGCGGTGACAAATGCACTTCAAACGTTAGATGGCGTCAGCCGCGTCGAAGTACATTTGCAAGAAGGTACAGTCGATGTAGATTATGACGAAACAAAAGTGAGTGTTGAAAAACTGAAAGAAGCGATTGAAGAACAAGGATATGATGTGAAGTAAGGGAGAAAAGGGTGTTCCTCTGTCGAAGGGATGCCCTTTTTTAGTAACGAAAGGTTTTTTCTTTTTATGAAGAATAATGAACCCGAGTTCGACAGTTACTAGGCAAACAAAATGCCTCTCGCCCCTTGATACAAAAAGGATAGGAGGCATTTGGGCACACTTCGGGCGTGTATCTAGGTGCAAGGATGGATGCCTAGGATCTTCGGAGGAAGTTCCAGCCCTAGAGCCGCAAAGAGTTGCGCTTGTTTGGACGTCAGTTCTGTTCGTTGATCAAGGTCTCCGTTTTTGTAAGAAAAATGTCCAAGCAAGAGACGCTCGCCTTCGTCTTTTGCTGTCGGCCACGATTCACGAGTCAGGAGAAAGGAATCGCGGAATGCTTTTAGCCAGACGCTTCAAGACAGCGCGATCCACCCCGTCTTCGCTCCCAAACGAATCAATCACCTTCGCTTTCCCATAGTTGGCCTTTGGATCCCATTCTATCATTCATCGCGTAAAATCGACAAAAATCGGGGTACGTCTTTAAAGTTTTTGACAGCACCTCTTAAATTTTATATTTTTTTGAAAAATAAAGGATCTTCACCGAAAGTTGTACTTGATTATTTCAGAACACGCCCTTTCTATACTTATAAGGAAAAATAAGTAAATAAGATTTTTCGTGCACGGCGGCTCAAGAAAATCCCTCCCTTGTCAAGTACATGTTGTGGTGATGAACCAAAATAAACTATTTATATTGATTATTTTCCTTTAATTTAAAATAATAGAATTGTAGGTTGTTAATTCTATTTTGTATAAGAAAGGTGGTGAATATGAACAATCTTAAATTTCCATAACGGCGATATACATCTATTGTTAGATTTGAATGACACCCATAAGAACAAGTTCTTGTTTAGATCAAATATTCGTGAATTTTTTAGCAGTTTTTATATTTTGGATCAGAATCAAAAATGGATTTTATTTGAAATAAATAAGTGAGGGTGAACATATGTTACGATTAGAACATATCACTATAAAATACAATGAAAGAGTGATCTTTCACGACTTAAGCTATTCATTTCAAGAAAATAGAATATATGGTCTAATCGGGAGAAACGGAGCGGGAAAGACAACGTTGTTAAAAACGATCGCACGTTTGAAAAAAGAAGAGCATGGAGATATTTTTTGGGGAGATGTTTCCATTAAAAACAAAGATTATTTTGATTTGGATGCTACGTTCATTAGCGATGATCACTCTTTTTTTCAAGATTTGACGATGTACGAACAAATGTTGTTTTTATGTAAAATTAAGGGGCTTCAAAAAACAAAAGCACAAAAGAAAATAGAAGAAATTGTCGACCTGTTTAAGTTGGGAGACTACATTGATTATTTTCCTCATGCGCTTTCGAGGGGGACGCTTCAAAGGTTTGGTATTGCCTTTGGATATTTAAGGGGGAGTAAGTTGCTGTTATTGGATGAACCTTTTATTACCCTTGATCCAATCCAAGTGAATACATTAGAAAAATTATTAATATCTCAAAAAAGCCCGAACAGAATTATTGTTGTTTCTAGCCATGACTTGGATAGTTTAGAAGCCATTTGCGATGAATATTTAATCATTAAAGATAAGAACGTTATTCGTTATCTTCCTAATGAAATTGGACGGTCAACAATTACTCAGATCATTGGTGATAGTTATGAATAGTCATATTGTATATTATTTTATACTCAATCAAATGAGAAAAGGGATGCGGCTCGTCAAACAATATCCTTTCTATGTCGTTGGGATGATTGTTGCCATGTTTTTTCTTGTTCCCGCAGCAATCGATTTGAGTCGTGTGTATGGGAACATCGTTAATCACTATGTTCCTTATTTGATTTTTGTTTATGGAGTAGTAAAGTTGTTTCAAAATAACCCGATCATAAATGTTCCGTTCCAAATTTTTCAGTATCGGCTTTTTGATTTTAAAAAATTCAAGCGATATTTGCTCATGAAAATGAGCTTCCCAAGCATCGTTTTTTTGATCGTCTATATGCTATTCATGCAGCAGGTCAGCACATCATTGATTGTATCTCTATTAGTTAATATTCTTTTTAATTACTTATGTTTTATGCGTTATCAATATGAAATATTGTATGTTCAGTTGCTCATGGTGGGTACAGTTGTGTTAGGTTTCATAGCGATTTATGTAGAGGCGATAATAATTGCAGCTTTGATGTTTATGGCGATGATCATACATTTGTTTTCGTTAAAATCGTTAGATTACTCATTATTGCATCGCTACTATCAAATCATGTCTAAAATGGGAGAGGGACTGTTAAATAAAGATATAAGTAAAATTTTAGAGATTCAACAGTTACTCACAGCAAAAAAAGCGTCATCAAATACAAAGTTATTGCTGAAGTATTATGATCAAGACTATCTATTTTATCTCGTGAGGGAAGTTTTAAAAGTTAGGTATTATCAGAAAGATTTTTTTGTTTACATAACAACGTTATTGCTATTTAGCATGTCAGGAATTTGGCTAGACCATTTTTATTATCAAGTGGGTCACGTTTTTTTAGTCATTTTTTTCACAGATCATATGCTGACAAAATTGAACAAATATGAGTTAGAAACAATGAAAAAAAGTCTAGTTTTTCATATAAACTTGAGACAGTATGTGAAAAGAAAATATATATGCCACCTTATTTTCATGTTAGTGCCAATCATTTTAAGTTTTCCGATTTTGATAAAGTTGCCGCTTTCCTTTTTGTTAATTTGGGGATGTTTACCTCTGAAAAATGTGTTATTTAATTATACAGAAAAAAGGTTTTTCAGAGCGATGCTGTATGCTCTGGGGGTTTTACTGTACTCTTTTCCTTATATAGAAATGACATGGCTCCATTAATGCTTGGATTGGATTAAGAGTGAATGGGGGAGGCACAACTCATACGTTTGTATCCCTTCGTCATCGATGCGTTTGCCTTTTTACGAAGCAATCTGAAACCAAAGATACGGTTAATGTGGAGTATGACGAAACAAAAGTGAGTGTTGAAAAACTGAAAGAAGCGATTGAAGAACAAGGATATGATGTGAAGTAAGGGAGAAAAGGGTGTCCACACAATGTTGGACACCCTCTTTCTTATTCCCCTTTATTCGTTGTGTCATTCGGATCTGGGGTATAGTCCGATTTGTAATCGGTATATTTTACTTCTGTGACCATTCCGGCTGAAGCATGGTGCAAGTCATGGCAATGGAACATCCAATTTCCCGGATTATCCGCTTTAAACGCGACTACATATTCTTCACCCGGTTTTAAATTCAAGGTATCCTTAATCAATGGGGAGCCTGTAATTGGCTTACCATTTTTACTTAATACTTGGAAGAAATGTCCGTGTAAATGCATAGGATGTAAATCTTTCGGTGAATTGTTCACCAATTTTACTTTTACTAGATCTCCTTTCTTCACATTTACGGGTGCTGTTTCAGGATACGTTTTCCCATTAATCGTGTAGACCATGCCATCTTTGCCCATGGCTGTTCCTAAATCCATTGTGTACTCTACATCATATTTTTGGTCTAATGTAAATTGACCTAATTCATGTTTTCCGTATTTTGTAATATCAACGATACGGAGATCCTCTTTTGCGTTTGCTTTGTCCGTATTGTTTGCCTGTCCTACGTATTGAATTTTTACTTTCATGCCATCGGTGCCTTTCATATCACCATGGCATTCTAATAACCATTCTCCCGGATTATTCGCTGTAAATTCAATATCATAACGTTCACCCGGAGCAATATTTAAAAGTTCATCTTTGATTGGCTGCGGATCTTTTAACGGCTGCCCGTCTGTTGCGACAATTTTAAACTCATGGCCATGCAGATGAAGCTTGTGAGGCATGTATCCTGCGTTTACAAGGCGAAGCCGCACCTTTTCGCCTTTCTTCACTTTTAAAGGTTTGACAGCGGAACCGCTTTTCCCGTTAATCGTGAAAATATCATACATACTCATATCATGGCCCATGCTGCTCATATCCATATGTTGGTCATCAGAGCTATTTCCATGTCCCATATTACTATGATCCATACCACTCATATCCATATTTCCTTCATCCGGATTGCTCATCCATTCATCTAACACAAGTGTATAATCTCGATCTACTTTTTCCTCATTCTTAGGCTCTACAATTAATGTACCGTATAATCCCTTGTCCACTTGTTTCGCGCTTTCTTGATGGGAATGATAAAAATACGTTCCCGGTACAGTAGCTGTAAATTCATACGTAAAGGTTTCCCCCGGTTTAATTGCGTTCATCGTGACACCCGGAACTCCATCTTGACTATTCGGAACAGGGTAGCCGTGCCAATGAATGGTCGTCGGTTCCGGTAATTCATTTTTAAAATTGATTTTCACTCTGTCCCCTTGTTTAATACGGATTTGTGCACCGGGAACAGATCCATTGTACGTGTAGACCGGAAGTTTTACTTTATCATTTATTTGTAATAATGCTTCCTTAGCAGTAAGGTTAATCTCTTTCCCAGATAATACTTCTGTATTGGTTGCCAAAGGTAATTGCTGCTTACTGGATTCATTAGAAGTATTTTCTTTTTTTGTATTCATGTTGGACATGTCGTGTCCTTGCATCGAAGAATTATTTGAGCAAGCTGCACCAATCGCAACAACTCCTGCCAAAACAGTTCCTAACAATAATTTCTTCATCGCTTTCCCTCCATAAACTTGTGATGTAAGTCATAGTAACATCATCATAAAGAATAAATGTGCGAAATTTATGGAGAAAAATTATATTTTTTTCACACGAAGTAGTTCGAAGATTAAATTATTGTTTGACATAAAAAAGATAAGCCACTACCTATAACCGGTTAATTGCGGTTATAGGTAATAGCTTGTTTGCCCATTTGTATCCAAGCTTGAATAAATTCAAACTTAGGTGCTTTTTTATTTTTCGTACCTGTCAATGGGTCATTAAAATAAATATATTTCTCATCATATCCGGTGATTAACACGGAATGCTCCCGGTATGTTATTTTTATAGGGCCTTGCGGGGTCTGCCATTCAATAAATTCAGACGGAGGAAGTATACGAAAGGTTGTGTTGGTAATAACCCAAACTGGGGTACCTTCAGACAAATACTTATATATTTCTTCAAATGATTGTCCTGTTAAATCAACGATTTGGTTTGGTAAATAAATCTCGGCTAATTCTTTTATAGGTTTATGATAGACACCGTATCCCGGTTTCTTTATTGTATACATGTCACCAACAAATCCTTCATTTGGATGTCCATAAAATACTTTTCCATTATGTATTCGATAAGGGGTTGGATTTTTCTTTATTTGCTTCGCTAGTGTCATCTTGTCTACATTGATTCCCGCGTGATTCAAAAGCATTGCCAGACTTGTTACCTCGCACCCCCTTGGTAGTTCTGGAAGTTGCGAGAAAAGGGGGGCATCAATGAGAGCTGATTTAACCGAAACTTGTTCTTTTGAATGTCTAGATGACGGATTTGTCTCTTCAACTTTATTTTTATATGATGTTTTCTGTACTAGATTTTTTATAGCATCGACCATGTTTTCAGAATTTACATAATGGACAAACAGAGTTAGAAGCAATAAGAAAAAAGCGATATAGGATCCTATTGCTAGTTTATATAACTTCTCATTGGTTGGCTTTCGCAAAAGAAAAATAGAAAGTGAAACAATCATAAAATCTAAAAAAAATATAATCCCTAACATGGCAGCTGCAACCTCTTTGTTAAACATGCTGTTTTTATATTATCGACTAAATTTGCAGAAACAATGGAGATGATTCTTATCATGTAATTATGTAACAATCTTAAAAGAATCCATAATTTCTCCACATTTTATTGTTTTAATATGTTAGAGGGATGAAAATATCGCAAGCAGGTTTCAGGAGGAATAATTTATATTAAAAGTTCATTTACAGGAACCTATAGTTTATTAAGTTTTAAAATATAATATTTTGCTAGCTCAAACCTTGATACAATTTATAAAATTAAATTTGATAAAGTGGGGGAATAACAACGTAATGTGCGGTTTTATTGGTTGCATTCATGATCGTCCAAGAATCATCGATGAAAGATGGAAAGAAACGTTTCAAGATATGAATAATATCATTACTCATCGCGGTCCTGACGATGATGGTTATTTTTTTGATGAATACGTGAATTTTGGATTTCGACGCTTGAGTATTATTGATCTTGAGGCAGGGCATCAGCCATTGTCCTATGAAAATGAGCGATATTGGATCATATTTAATGGGGAAATCTACAACTATGTGGAATTGCGAGAAGAATTGCTTGCAAAGGGATATAGATTTACTACTCATTCCGATACCGAAGTCATTATTGCTCTTTATAGTGCTGAAAAAGAAAAAGCTGTAGAAAAGCTTCGAGGTATGTTTGCTTTCGTCATCTGGGACAAACAAGAGAGAACGATTTTTGCGGCACGTGACCCGTTTGGCATAAAACCATTTTTCTATATGGAACAGGGCGACCGTACGTTTTTTGCTTCCGAGAAGAAAAGTATTTTGCTAGCTCTTAAAAATGATTTATTAGACTATGATTCACTGCAGCATTATTTAACATTCCAATATGTACCTGAACCAATGACGATGTCTGTTGGTATTAAAAAGTTAGAACCGGGTCATTATATTAAGAAAAAAATCGGTGAAGAATTAACCATTCATCGCTATTGGAAAGCCAAATTCCAACCTATCATCAAATCAGAAGATGAACTTGTCAAAGAAATTCGCAACGCGCTGTTCGATTCCGTGCAAGTGCATATGCGCAGCGATGTGCCGGTAGGTTCGTTTTTATCAGGAGGAATTGATTCATCCTTCATTGCAGCAATTGCTAAACAATTCAATCCTAATATCAAGACATTTTCTGTCGGCTTTGAGCGGGAAGGCTTCAGTGAAATTGATGTGGCAAAAGAAACAGCGGAAAAGCTGGGCGTTGAGAATATTAGCTATGTCATTTCACCAGAGGAATATATGGCGGAATTACCGAAAGTTATGTGGCATATGGATGATCCACTTGCCGATCCTGCGGCAGTACCGCTTTATTTTGTTGCCCGGGAAGCAAGAAAGCATGTAACGGTCGTTCTTTCCGGTGAGGGAGCTGACGAGTTATTTGGCGGTTACAACATTTATCGTGAGCCACAGTCATTGGAACTTTTTGAGCGAATGCCAAGTACGGTTAAATCAGCTTTGAGAGTGATTGCAGGGCTACTCCCGGAAGGAATAAAAGGAAAAAGCTTTATTGAGCGCGGTACAACACCAATGGAAGAACGATATATCGGCAATGCGAAAATGTATAGCGAGACAGAAAAACAAGAACTGCTAAAAGGATATAAGAGGGGATTAGAATATACATATATTACAGCTCCTTTTTATAGAGAAACAACTCATTATCCTCCTGTAAACCGGATGCAATATATTGATATTCATACATGGCTGCGAGGCGATATTTTATTAAAAGCGGACAAAATGACGATGGCCCATTCATTAGAGTTAAGGGTTCCATTTTTAGATAAAAAGGTATTTGAAGTAGCCGCCAAAATTGCTCCGGAAATGAAAACGACAAACAAAACGACGAAATATATTCTACGAAAAGCAGCAAAAGGAATTGTTCCAGATCATGTTTTAAATCGCAAAAAATTAGGATTTCCGGTGCCAATTCGTTATTGGTTAAAAAATGAAATGCATGATTGGGCGAAAAACATTATAAAAGAAAGCGTAACCGATCATTTATTTAATAAAGATGTATTGTATCGTTTACTAGACGAACATTGCAAAAATAAAGCAGACCATAGCCGGAAAATCTGGACCGTCCTTGCTTTTATGATTTGGCATCAAGTATACATGGAAAAGAAATACGATTTTACAAATATATATAGAAAAGACAAGCTGTTGCTATTAATCTAATTTGATTAATTTGTGATTTCCTGTCTTCTTATTTGCACCCAAGCTTCTAAAATTCAGCTTTTGGGTGCTCTTTTATTTTTCGTACCTGTCAACGGATTATTAAAATAAATATGTTAATCATCATCCCATCAAGGAATTACAAGATCAGATTATTACATGCAATCAATGAATAATTAATAAATGAGTGATGAACCGTCAACTTAATAGGTTGGCGGTATTTCTAAGATGATGTATAAAATTTTGTGTAAAGCATTTTACTAGACCAAAAGAAAAAAGGTAGGGTATTCTCGGATTGAACGAAAAACATTCCAGAGAAAGGAGAACCCTACCTATGTCTGAAAGTATATCGAATATCGACTGGGCAAATCAACTGGAAAATGCCATTCGTCAGTTTGTGAAAGAAAAATTAGAACTGATTATGCGGGAAGAAATTAAAAATTTCCTCGAAATCGAACAAGCGGACACATCCAATATGAGAAAACGGCTACTATCAACGAAATCTAGATACATGCACTTTAAAACGATGACTTCTGTATGAACACCTTTTTTCATGGCTATACTGCTCCTAAATATTTCTATACAAAAGGAGCGGAATTGGCATGAAACGTTTGAAAATCACAAATGATCACGGTTGGACGCCTCGAACCCTTCGAAAACAAGAACGGAAAATCAAAGATGCTTCTCTTCGTGTTCGGGTGACCGCTGTTCGTCTTGTCATGGAAGGTCACCTCGGTAAAGATGTGGCCAAAATGGTCAATCTGTGCCGTCAATCGGTTGCCCTCTACGTTGCGCGATTTAATCAAGGTGGGCTCGATCATCTACTCGATCGTCGGTTGCCGCCTGGTCGTGTGCCATTTCTTACGGAAGAACAACAACAAGAAATCAGACAACTCGTGTTAACTACTACACCTGTGGATGCTGGCTGGGGCATCGCTTCATCATGGAATACGCGCATTTTACAATCTTACATCCAACATACCTATGGCGTTTCGATGTCACGTGAAGGCATTCGTAAGTTGTTGCATCGTTTGCGTTTGTCATGGACACGCCCGACTTACAAGCCGTCCGACTTACAAGCTGGTCAAAGGAGACGCCAAGCGTCAAGCTGCCTTTCAAAAAGAACTTGAATTTATAAAAAAAAACTAATTACCGAGAATGTCACGCTGTTTTATGTGGATGAGACACATGTTCGTGCTTATCAAGCGCTACGTACGACATGGGCAGAAGTAGGGAATCAGAAACAAGTGCCAAGCTACGGTCACCATGCCCACGTTTCTATTTTTGGCGCCGTCGATGTTCAACAAGGCGATGTGGTGTTTCATCGTGCATCATCCGCCAATGCCGAAACGTTCCTCGACTTTTTGCGCCGATTGAAAGAGAAATATACGGACCGATTCCTCGTGCTTGTGTTGGACAACGCACGCATTCATCATGCCAAGATGGTACAAGCCTTTCTTGATGGCGAGGAAGGTGCTGCTTTTCATTTCATCTTTTTGCCACCGTATTCTCCACAGTTGAACCCGATTGAACGGTTATGGAAGTGGTTGAAAGATGAGGTGATTGCCAACGTTTTTCACAAGGATCAAAACGACATTGCCCAATCCATTACTCGCTTTGAACAGTACGTCTTACAACATCCAGATGAGGTGTTACGCCGCATGGGGTGTACTGCGTGAACCAGAGGTTAAAATTTTAAATTGGATGTATATAGATATATATTTAGAAATAAAACGTCAAAAAGGAAATAAGGTTTTAAAGAAAGAAAGATTAGTAAGAGTAGACAGACCACACGAATCTTTTTATTGGAGATATTTAGGTGATTTAACATGGACACTAAATCATAAGGTGACATTTACTGATCGTTTACATCATTTCGGGTGGGTTGTAACTTTTTTAGAAAAAGAAAACGAAACACAGCTTATATGGAAAGTAAATAAAGTTTCTTATCTTTCTTCATAAACTGTTTAATGCAAAATAAAACTGATAAAAATTAAGCACTAAATTGGAAACAAAACAGGTCAGTTTTTCTCAAAAAATATAATTTCACAGACACGGCTTTACATGGAGTGGCGTGCATGGTAGGCTGGTTGCCTCTGCGAATTCCTTTTGTGCTGCGGCCTTCGCAAAATAATCCATGCACGCAGAGGATCCATGTCAAGCCTTATAGGGTAAGATAATTTATATTGGTATATGGATTATATTTACTTTTATGGAACATAGAGTGCTGAACTTTTTCATTGCATTTCGCTTAAATTTTTAGTTGCAGAAAACAATCGTAGTAAACAGGAAAGATATTATCCTGATGAATGGAGGCCATGATAATGAACGACTATGAAATACTTTTTCAAAAATATGTAAAAGAATTAAAAGAGGCAATTGAAGAAGAAAAGGAATTTTTAGATCCGAATCTTGACAAAGAAAGATATGAATACGAATTAAGTATTAGCGGAGGAGTAATTGCTGTATTTAGGAAATATTGGTTTGAGTGTGACAAGTTAAACGATAATGAGGAAAATGAATATTATGTAAACCCAAAAGATTTTTGTGTTGATTGGTTGTCAGGTGAACATGAGGAACTATTTAGAATTATTGAAAAAATCCCATATTATCCAATAGGAATAGACGAACATGGGAATTATGTTTAAACAAAACAGCTGTAATATGGGCTATCTCATGATTTATGAGATATATAAGTTGCAATAAAGAATTTCCGATTTTTTCGTTTCTACATTTATCTCCATACAAGTCGACTATGATATAACGTGGCGAGTGATCGGCTGGATGTAAAACAAAATTTCAACTTATATAGATACAACGAAATTAAAAAAATTAAAAAATAATTGGAAGGTAGATGTGAAATGGAAAAATTTAAAAATCACAAAGGGTATTCACGCATGTATCAAGAAAACAAACTAACTTTAGGATTGTTCTTTCCGATTGAATCGTATATGGGCGATGTCCCTGAGATGAATATAGAAAAGCAAATGAAGTTAGCCAAACGAGCAGAAGAACTCAATTTCGCTTCATTATTTGTGAGAGATGTACCGTTGCGCGATCCTAATTTCGGGGATGTCGGGCAAATATATGACCCGTTTACGTATTTAGGGTATGTTGCTGCCAACACAGAAAAGATTGCTTTGGGAACGGGAAGTATTATTTTAACGTTGCGCCATCCTCTTCATGTTGCAAAAGCGGCGGCTTCTGTAGACAGATTATCTGGTGAAAGACTTATTCTCGGTGTCGCAACAGGTGACCGTCCAATCGAGTTTCCAGCGTTCGCTGTGAATCCAGAAGATCGGAGCGAATTATTCCGAGAAGCAGTGGCTGTCATGAGAAAAGCATGGAAAGAGCATTTTCCGACCATTGACTCTGCACGAGTTCATCTAGCCAATGGAGATCTTTTACCAAAACCGAAATTGTCAGACATCCCATTAATGGTGACAGGTCACAACGGACAGTCTCCTGAATGGATTGCTGAGAATAGTGATGGTTGGATTTACTATCCACGCGGACTCAAATTTCAAAAAATGTTAATTGATAATTGGCGTTCGTTAACAGACGAATTTAAGCCGTTTACCCAATCGTTTTATATTGATTTAACGGAAGACCCAAATCATGCACCAATCCCGATTCATCTTGGATTCCGTACGGGGCGAAATTTCGTTATCGAATTTCTTGCAGCTTTACAGGATGCAGGTGTGAACCATGTCATCATCAATTTGAAATATGGCCAACGTCCAGTAGAAGAAGTGATCGAAGAATTAGGTGAATTTGTGCTTCCACACTTTCCGGCTTTATCATGATGAGGACAATCCATTTGGTTGATGACCTTTAAAGACGTAAATATAAGGGTAGTGTCAAAAAATCTATGAAAAGTCCTTTTTGAATTCCTTTTTAAGGTATTTAAAGGGGATGATGGCATCGGATTCGCCCTTGACCAACACTCGCCAAAGGAAAGAAAGGGTCAGTAAGGGCAAGGGCAGAAAAAAGGGCATAGGAAAGCAGCCCTTGCCCATTCCTTATTTTACCTTTGGCGAGGTTCGGATGGTCAAGGGTACGCTCCGCCGAATCCCTACTAGACAGCCTGTTGTTTCAGAAAGTCTTGCGCCATGGCAATCAGCTTGCCCCAACGCGCAGGCATATGTGGAAGGCTGTCCAACTCTGGGAGGACGACCGGCACTCGGTTTTCTAATGCCCCATGTGGACGTAAGAAGTTGAAATACGCCACAAAGAGCGTGACAAGGGAAACCGAACCTTCTTCTGCACCGAAGCCGTGAGTCGGTCGATAGTTCCCTTTAAATGTTCGGTGGAATCGTTCGATGATCTGTTTCAATGGCCGAAATTCTTCCGACACAGGATCTTCATTGGTCAACCCGATGACTTGTCGAACATCGAAATGAATGCCATGTTGGGCGAAAAAGTGTTGCGCTAATAAATAAATCGGGTTCCCATCGACGACAAGAGAGAGCGCCTTTGGAATCGAAGGCAACTTCTTTAGGACGTCATCCATGGCGCGAATCGCGATAAGACAATACGATCTTTTTCACGGCATCCAACATAAAGAACAGATAATGCCAACGTCCTTTGACGCGAATATACGTCTCGTCCCCACAAAAGGAGCCAGACAGCTCGTAAGGAAAGTGATCGATGAAAGGCTTGACGCTCAGCGCGACACTGTGGGCATAGTTGATGACCGTTTGGTGAGAAATCGACACCCCATGCACGTCCTTCATGACGCCCGCTGTTTTTCGGGAAGACATTCCGTAGTTGACGTGATACGTCAAAATCAGCCCAAGGGTGTGAGAAGACACCGACAGACGGGACACATCCACCTTTGGCTTTTTCGGAGAAGACGGTGCCAATGGACGAAAGTCAAACAGAAATTCGCGGTAGATGTACCGAACTTTAAAGGCATGAGGTTCCTGTTTAAATCGTTTCCGTTCGCGAGCATTCATGCGCCGAAGGTTCGTTTGGTAAAACGAACAATCATCGTTTTTGCATTTGTAGATGTAGTAATCCTTGCGTTCTTTGATTTTCTCTAGTGTCTTTAAGCAGTGCGGACAACGCATAATGACTTGCTTGGCAAACCGGCTTCGGTGATTGAATCGGCCATGGCACACTTTGCACTGATACTGTCCCTTTCCACCATTGTTGGCATACAAATAGGCGGAGGGTGCTTGGCATTGCGGACAGGTCAGTGTATCTGGGACGGTGGCTTTGGCGTTGGTGCGTCGTTGAATCGGCTTTAACGGTCGCCCATGTTTTTGTTCGTACTCGACAAGAAGTTGGCGGTAGTCCAGACGCGGAAGCGTGTCGATGACCGGTAGCTCATCGACTTGAAGTTTCTGATACGGCTTACGCACAGGTTCTTCGACATCCACGTTGGTGAGGGACTTCCCGAGAAGCGCCCCCATCAAATAAATAATAATTTGATATTGGGTCTTGATTATTTCAAACAAATACGCTAATATTGAGGTAACAAGCTTGTCACTCCTTTGTTTGGGTGGTTGTGTGTGTCGTTACCTCAATCATACCGCGAACAACAGGGGTGGCAAGCTTTTTTTATCATTCATTGCGTAAAATCAACAAAAAATCGGGGTACGTCTTTAAAACTTTTGACAGTACCGGATGGATAAGGAATGGTCAAATGTCGGTGCTCGATTGTTTGAGCTATGCTATGCGCAAGGAATGTATAAGGAAGGAATTGGAAATCATTGTTTGACGGGGGATTGGAATGGGAACAACATTTAGGAAAGGTTTTTTATTTTGTCTCTTCTTGTTTATCTGTCTTTTCCATGTGTTTCCTTCCGCTAAAGCGGAAGCGGCCGGACCGCGTACGCAACAGCTTCCTGGGCGCGTGCTCGATTGGGTCATGGATGATCAAAATGGGTATATTTATGCGCTCACGGAAAAGGGGATGTTATTATTTATTGAAGCGAGCACATTGTCGATCAAAAAGCAGGAACCCGTTTCTCTGCGGGCATACAGCGCTTTATGGCGGAAATATGCCCAGCGGTCGGTCACTCTTCTTTTGCGGGACGGGAAGCTGTATGTGCCGTCTGAAACATCGATAGACGTTTTTGACGTCAAAACAAAACGGCTGATTCAACGAGCCCCGTATAACGGATTGCCGTTTGGCCTATTAGGCAACAAAATCGTAACTTTCGGAAAGCAGTACGGGCGCGGGAAGACGACGTATGAGATGTACATGTGGGATTTGGCGGCGAAACGCCAAACAAGCCGGCTGATTGCTGATCCTAACTTTTTTTCCGTTTTTTCAGAGGAAAATACGTTGTTTTTCGATGAGAAGCGAGGTCTGGTCTTCATCGGTCGCAATGTTTCCATTCCTGATTTAGCGGTATTGCGCCTGTCCGATTTGAAGGTGGTGAAGCGAGTTTCGTATCAAGGGCCGAGAGGCAGCTCGCCCATCCATCCGCTCATCGTTGACGGAAGCGATGTGTTTTTTGCGGGAAGGCGCATTGATGCCGGAAATATCAACATGGTGCACGACTGTTATAACGGCCCCGTTTTAGATGTTCAAGGGGCCTACGTGGTGACAAATAAGGCGGTGTATGACCGTTACACCTCTGCTAAGATAAACGCGCTTCCATTCCCGACGAACTATGCGTTGATGGATGCAAAGTACAATTTGTATTTGATCAAAGAAGGGGAAAATCGAATTTATAAATATCCATTGCCGGCCGATGAGAGCTATTATGTTCGATCGTCCCATTATGCTTTCACCAATGTCCCCATTTCCCATTTGGCTTATGATTCGTCGACCGGATGGTTGTATGTGTTGTCCGCCGAAGACAGCAAACTGTTTGTCATTCGCGCCAGCGACATGAAAATGGTGAAAGAAATTCATCCCGGACCGCAGCCGACGGATGTAAAAATTGATGGCGGCAAGGTGTATGTTGCGCTATCGGGAGCGACGAAAATGGCGATTTACGACGCCAAAACAATGCGGTTTCTTGGAACGGTGCCGCTGATCGCTGCTCCGCGTTCATTGGCGATCGGGGACGGGAAAATTTTCTTCACGGACAATAGCCGCACGTTGACGGGATCGATTGCCGTTTATGATATGAAGACGAAAAAACAATGGCGAATCCCAAAGGTATTCATCAATCCGTTGATTGGGTATGACGAAAAACAAAATGTATTGTATGTCGGACAGGAAGGAACATCGGATCATGATCTGTATGCGGTGCGGCTTTCCGATTGGCATGTTTCGCAACTATTGTCCTTCCCTGGAGGGGATGATGCCTTTTTTATGAACGGCGGGGAGATTTTTTACGGAAAGGCGCGCATCAATCCAGCCCAGCCCGGCGCATTGGTGGCCGCTGAATTTCCGGAGCCGCTTCGGGCGGCGAGCCGTCAATATATCATCACCAGCCGTGCCATTTATAACCGGGCAACAGGAACGAAAATCACCGATTTGTCATCTGAAGCGTTGCTCGCAACGGCTGGAGATGATGGAATGATCTTCACGTATCGAAAAGTGGCTACGAACCATTATTTGATTAAGCAAAAACTGTCTCAGTGAACTACCCCCACTTAATTTTCTAGCGAAAATTTGAAGTGGGGGCTTCCAAAGAAGTTTGACTGCTTCAAGCAATCCTTATTCTTTGAGGCGTGTCCACTTCGCCGCTAGAGCATAAGACACTCAGGTCTACAGCTTTACTTTTCTTTAAGATGTTTAATGCGCCATTGACATCCTGTTTACGAGTGGTGCCTTTGATTTTTTGCTTATCTTTCATGCTTTGAAGTCTGGCATTTTCTTTGTTAAACCATTGATTTATACTTTTTAATCTCCGCCCATCAATGATGAATGATCTGCCGTCTGATGTGACACAAGTTTTTACTGAATCTATCCTATTTTCAGCAAAATATAGTTAAGGCGATTCATCTCCCACTTACTCCGCTTCGCTTCGTTGAAGTGGGAGTCTTCTCGCCTAATTAAGATAAAATTGCCATTGCTGGGAGCGTTGGTTCTCCAAAGCGCATGAAACAGTTTTCACAACGTCTAGACGGGCTCGTACCTCCGCTCGTCTCGTTTTATAAAGAAGCAAATATGTCATTATGAGGATGATGCCCAAAGGTGAATTTCCCAAGGCGTTCAATCACTGAAACACGTCTGTTCACAGATAGGAGGGTCTTTCCATGTCACAACAGCGTAAATCGATAGGTACGGTGCCTGTCACGCTCAAAAAGAAAAAAGCGCTAGAAAAAGGTTTGAAAGAAGGACTACAACAAGAAAAGCGCCACATTGCGAAAAAGATGCTGGAAAAAGGCTACGACGTACAGACAATTCATGAACTAACGGAATTGTCTGTGGAAGAGATTGAGGGGTTGAAGTGATGTCATCCCTTGTCTGAAATTTTATTCATCCTTTTCTACAGTATTCGACAACATTTCTCGTTCTCTTTCTGTACAATAAAATCGGTTTTATAATCAACGAAAGGAAAGGGGGCGACTGAATCAACACTACATAACTGAATATAGCAAACGATATTCCTATTCATACCGTATCTTTATCGAATCCTAATCAGAAATACTCATTTACTCATCACATGGTTTATGGGTTAAGAAAATGGGATCATGACATGGCCATTGTAGCGCAATGTCAATATATTGCATCGTGCGAAAAAATTTAGTGAGATACATTTACTCTAAAATCAACTTATTGAAGGATGAGAAGAACATGAGGATTGTACCGAAGCACATAGTGGCTGTCTCCGGTTATATTGTAAATGACCATGGGGAAGTATTGCTTGTCAAAACACATTACCGTTCCGATACATGGGAACTTCCTGGTGGACAAGTCGAAGAAGGAGAGTCTTTGCATCATGCATTAGTAAGGGAAGTGCATGAAGAAACAGGATTGAAAATAGTACCACTGGGAGTAACAGGAGTATATTACAATGCTACGGACCATATATTAGTTGTTGTATTTCGTGCGAAGTATGAAGAAGGTGATTTGAACATTCAGACCCAGGAAATAAAGGAAGCAAATTTTTTTCTGCTAACTAGCAAAAACATTTCAAAATATATAACGAGACCGCATATCGCTTCACGAGTACAGGATGCGATGAAATGTAATTGTTTAGTACCGTATGAAGCATGGGAAGTGTCACCGTGTCGAACGCTAGGAAGGGTGGGCGTATAACCGAACCTGCTTATCACGCCTATTTTCAAGATCATGATCCGAAATCACTTGAACGGTTAAGTGAAACAGAACAGTTAGAGTTGTTTTGAGCATAGGGAAAAAAGAGTCATTGTCTTTGATTTTCAATAATGTGGAGGAAAATGTATGTATCCGAATTATCGAATTTCTGTTGAAGTGATTGTATGGCACGATGGGAAAGTTCTTTTAACAAAACGAGCAGAACATTGTAAGGTAGCTCCGAATGTATGGAACGTTCCAGCTGGAAAAATAAAATATGATGAGATTCCTGTGCAAGGTTTGTTTCGAGAAGCGAAAGAGGAATTGAATTTGGATGTAGAATTGATAGAAGAACTATTCGTTCGAAATTTAAAAAGCAAAAGTGGTGACGAAGATATATATCGGGTTGTTTTCACGTATCTTGTCAAACCAAAAAATGATGATATTTCTTCACTTACACTAAACGACGAACATTCTGAATTTGCTTGGGTAACGAAAGAAGATCTCAAAGATTCTAAGTATGAAACGCTTCATGACGATATACGACACATTTTAGTGACAAAAGTGTTTGTGTAAGACGATGTGAAACCACCTCTGCGATTTATAGGGGTGGTATTTTTTATTGAGCGAAACTTTTGCTTTTCTTTATTTCTTCCTCTTTAATGAAGTTACGAAATATTTTTTGTAGAGGATAGGAGAGAAAGAAATGAAAATTCAATCGATTGAACCGACGCCAAGTCCAAATACAATGAAAGTGTTGCTTGATGAAGAGCTTCCATTTGGCACAAGTTATAACTATAAACCTGCGCAAGCTGCGCATGCGCCTGCCATTATCCAGCAATTGCTGCAAATTGAAGGCGTGAAAGGCATTTATCATGTCGCTGATTTTTTAGCCGTTGAGCGGCATGCGAAATATGACTGGAAACCGATTTTAACGAAGGTGCGCGAAGTATTTGGCGAGCAGGTGGAGGAACTCCAAGATAATGAGCCCGTACGCAACGATCATTTTGGCGAAGTGAAAGTGTATGTGCAAATGTTGTATGGCTTGCCGATGCAAGTGAAGTTAACGGATGGTCACGAAGAGAGACGTGTTGGCTTGCCAAAGCCGTTTGTCGATGCGGTGCTAGAAGCGCAAAAACATGCGGGGAATATCGTCATAGAGCGAAAATGGGTCGAAAAGGGCGTGCGGTACGGAACGTTTGAAGAAATCGGCGCTGATATTGTTGAGGAATTGTCTGCCGCTTATCCACCCGAACGGCTTGAACGGCTCGTGCACATGTTTAAACAAGGCGAACAGGCAAAAACACAAAAACGAACAAGCATTCAAGTAACAGAACAAATGCTAGAGAACCCAGACTGGACGAAACGATATGCGGCGTTGGAACAAATGATAGAGCCGAAGGAAACCGATTTGCCTGTATTGGCAAAGGCGTTAAAAGACGAAAAAGTCGCCATTCGTCGCTTAGCGACTGCGTATTTAGGAATGATTGGTGGCAAAAGCGTGCTTCCGTATTTGTATGAAGCACTCAAAGACTCAGCTGTTTCTGTGCGTCGTACAGCCGGTGACTGTTTGTCTGACATTGGTGACGTGGAAGCCATTCCTGTCATGGTTGAAGCGCTAAACGACGCAAGCAAGCTCGTTCGCTGGCGTGCCGCGATGTTTTTATACGAAAATGGTGATGAATCCGTCTTGCCTGCATTAAAAGCGGCCGAAAACGACCCGGAATTTGAGGTAAGCATGCAAGTAAAAATGGCGATTGAACGCATCGAAGGCGGCGAAGAAGCGAAAGGATCCGTTTGGAAACAAATGACGGAGAGTAGGAAGAGATAGATATCGTTATTTTAGTGGAGAGGAGAATTTTAATGCGAATACGCAAATGCGCTAGGGCAGTAATCACCAATGAATATCATGAAATTCTTCTTCAAAAATTTGAATTTACGGATGTCATAGGAAATGTCGTGTTATGGGTAACTCCCGGAGGTGGCATCAAGGGAAAGGAAACCCCAATCGAAGCTTTGAAAAGAGAACTACGTGAAGAGCTTGGAATTGTTGTTGATATTCGTGACGAACCACTATTTGAAATCGATGTATTCATTGAAGGAAAAAGCGATTCTTTTATAAGCCGGGAGATTTATTATAAGATAACGATTCAATCCGACACGATATTATCGATTGAAAATATGACTGAAAAAGAGAAAGATACGTTTATTGATTTAAAGTGGTGGAGTAAGGAAGAGTTGAAGAAAATAAAAAACTTTGCGCCGCGTGAAATATTGAACTATTTTTAGAAGGTAAATACATTTAGATGTGATGCTTGTCACACTTTAAGCAGATGATTTGAAGTGAGAAAGATATGTTCGTTACAATAAGGAAGAAAATTCCCTCCGATCTGGAGGACAAAACTGAGGTGTGACGATGAAAATTGAAGTATGGTCCGATTTTGTTTGTCCGTTTTGTTATATCGGAAAGCGACGATTAGAAGAGGCGCTTGCGTCTTTTCCGTATCGGGAGAATGTCGAGGTCGTCTTTCGAAGCTTTGAGCTTGATCCGCATGCAAAAAAAGAAACGCCGCTCAGTATCCATGAAATCATTGCGCAAAAATACGGTATTTCCGTAGAAGAAGCGAAGCGGGCAAACGCCGATATTGGCAAGCAAGCGGAGGCGCTTGGTCTTACGTTCCGTTTTGAGACGATGAAACCGACCAATACGTTTGATGCCCACCGTCTCGCGCAATATGCGAAGGAAAAAGGGAAACTTCACGAAGTAGTAGAACGGCTGTTTTACGCTTATTTTACCGAATCGAAGCGAATTAGCGACCGCGATGTGTTGCTTGAACTTGCCGAAGCAGCAGGGCTTGACCGTAAAGAGACGGAAGCGGTGCTTGCTGACGGTCGCTATGCAGAACAAGTGCGACATGAGGAAGCAATAGCGGCTCAACTCGGCGTTCGCGGTGTACCGTTTTTCGTGCTCAATCAAAAATATGCGATTTCTGGCGCTCAGCCCGTCGACGTATTCCGCCAAGCATTAGAAAAAGTATGGGCAGAAGAACAGCAGTCCTCATCGCTGCAATCGCTAGCGGAAGAAGGAAAAACGTGCACGGACGGAAATTGCGCTATCGACTAAATTTAAGCAAATGAAAAGCCGGCTAGGGAACTCTAGCCGGCGTTATCTTATTACACATCATCCATATGCAAGATGGAATTAAGCGAAATTGCTAAATCTGGATACAAAAAAGACGTTAACACATCTTTCGGACCGAATACTGCGCGTTTTTGAAACTGCCCGTCTTCTAAGCCGATGACTTCAATCGTCCGATTGCTTGGGTCGACCATCCAATACTCTTTCACGCCGTTTGTTTCATATAAATAATATTTTTGGTTTCGATCTTTAATTCCTGTGCTAGCGGATAACACTTCGATCACGAGATCAGGTGCGCCTTGTACTCGGTTTTTCTTCAGTTGATTTAAATTGCAAATGACGAATAAGTCTGGCTGTACAACGGTTTGCGCTTCTTCTTCATTGTTATCTGTATCGAATTGCACGTCAAATGGGGACAAGATAAGGCGGCATCCACGTGCTTTGAAGTAAGGAGCTAAGGCGAGATGCAGTTCGCCGACGACATATTGATGAATATACGAAGGCGATGCAAGCAAATAAGGAACACCGTCAATTAGCTCCCAATTTCCTTCCCATTGCTGAATATCTTTATATGAATACATACGACCGTGTTGTGCTTTTTCCATCTCTTCCACATCCTTTTTTCTACATTATATCATAATGAGAAAGTACTTTTGACATACGGCGAAACCAACACTTCATTTGTGTTGTCTGGACAAATTTCAACAAAATTTTGTCTTTATATTTGCTATAGTAGAATTAATATTGATCGTAAAGGGAGATGGACATGATTCGTAAGTTGAATAGCGCAGATCATCATGTTGTGTTTTCTTTTTTAAGGCAGGAGCCTTCATTGAATCTTTTTATTATCGGTGATATTGAAGCGTTTGGATATGAGCAAGAGTTTCAAGAGCTGTGGGGCGACTTTGATGAGAATGGCGAGTTGCGAGCTGTATTGTTGCGATTTTATGATTCGTATATTCCATATGCTCCAGGGGAGTTTGATATAGAGGGATTTGCGAAAATTATGAGACATGCCGCTCAGCCTGTTCGACTCTCAGGCAAAACCGAGCTTGTCGCAAAATTTGAACCTCTCTTATCACTTGGAAAAAAGCGTGTGACGTATTTTTGCGAATGTAACGAAATCATATTTCCGGAAGTGGAAAGCCGCTATGAAATAAAACAAGCAACGATTGATGATGTCGATCGAATACTTGAATTGCGCAGTCGCATTGCTGAGTTTTCGGTGCTTCCTTCATCGCGTGATATGCTTGTCAAATCGTTAGAAACAAATACAGGGCGTGTGTACTATATCGAGGAAGATGGTCGCATGGTGTCGTCTGTTGCGACAACTGCAGAAAATACGCTATCTGCGATGGTTGTCGGCGTTTGCACAGATCCGAATGATCGTCACAAAGGGTATGCAAGCGAAATCATGAAACGAGTTATCCAAGACTACATTCGCGCAGGCAAAACGTTATGTTTATTTTATGATAATCCGAGTGCAGGACGTATTTATAAAAGACTCGGTTTTTATGATATCGGGATGTGGACGATGTATGTGTGACATATGGTTTTTGTTTGCGGTTTTGCGTATACGTTGACACATATAAACAAAATGAAAGGCGTGGATGCATATGCCATTATATTTTCCGTATGACTATATGTAGCCTGCTGAGGTGAGCGAAGATGAAATCGTTTCAAGTGTTCGTATATGGGACGTTGCTGCAAGGGGAGTCGAATCATCATGTTGTTGCCCCGTATGTTGCACATATCGAGAAAGGTGCTGTATGTGGTTGGCTTCATAGCGTTCATGATTTGTACCCGGCTTTAGTGCTTGATCCGTCTGCTCCTCCTGTGGAAGGGGAATGGCTGACGGTGAGCGAAAAAGGACTAAGGGCAATGGATCGGCTTGAAGGGTATTACGGAGAAGGAAGGTACAACGATTATGAGCGAGTATTCGTGACAGATGTAAACGGAAAAAATGCCGGATTTGTGTATGTATACCCAAGCGAGCGAGCGAAACATTTGCCGCGAATCGGCACGTCGTGGAGAGCGTATAGGCTGTCACGTCTGTGAGGTGCGTTTTGCTCATGTGATGATACGAATGACGTGATATATGTTTCATGTTTTCTATTGATATAATAAAAACCGATGCGGTCGTATAGCCGCATCGGTCATCTTGGCGTTTCTTGAAAAGTGATGTCCACAATTTGTTCTGTCGCCGTGTTAAATGTAATCGTTACAAACACGCCAAATTCTTTTTTGTCTGCTTTTAACCATAGTTTGAATGTTTCGCTTGTTGTATTTGCGTGTTGTTTTCGGCCGACGTGAAGATAGTCAACGACCGTAGCATTCGGGTATTTCTCTTTCGTTTCCGAAACAGCGAGTTTTCCCCATTTCGCGTACGCCGGCTGTTCTGCCGCAATGACCGTATGAGAGGAAAAGAGATTTCCAATTGTACACATGCTTAACATGCATAACAAGACTAATCCATGTCGCATTTGTATAAACCTCGCTTTTTACTTTTTATCGTTTCCAGCAATTACGTCATTATACGTTTGATTTATTGTCCAGAAAATAAATAGGCGAACAGCTATTATATCTGTTCGCTCATTTGTTTTTTCGATTTTCTATTTGCCATTTGGGCGTATAGTTCAGGAAAGCTGCAATGGGATACAATTGACTCAATTAATATTTGTTTTGTGTCTCTCTTTTGTAATTTCATATTCATTTGTGCCCCGATATGAAGCAGTTGTTCTTTTTTAAAAGACATTAAAAACGTTGTTGCTTCCTCTTTATTCATGTTTTTTATTTTTTTTATGACGTTTGCATAGTCCGTTACGTTTGTGGTTTGCTTTTTTCGTGTTTGATTTTGCAACTTTGCAGAAAGATCATCCAGCATTTCTTCGACTGTACAATGCTCATAATGTTTTAAAATAATGAGCGCTTTTTCTAACATATGTGTTAATGTTTTTACGTTCATACGACAATTCCCCCACCAATTCGGTTTAAAAATTCGAGCGTCATTTTCTTCACACATTCACTTTGTTTCCCTTGATGGTTTTCAACAGCAAATACAGGATAACTGAGCATGGATGCTCGCGTGATGGCATCACCATATGGTAAATAGCTGTTAAATATCATGTCAGATGAAAGCGTACGTTTCAATGTATTGATCATATTTTCCTGTGTTTGTTTTGGATGATTTCCGTATTCGCGAATGAAATTGAGGACGATTCCAATGAGTTTTGTATCACTATATTCTTTTGAACTAGATTGAAACCTTTCGTTTAACTCATCGACTTTATTTTTAATGGCTGAGATACCGTATGAAGAAAGACGATCAGGAATCGCGGGAATTAAATAGTAATCGCTTGCGTACAGGGCGTTTTGCGTAATGTAATTTAAATTCGGTGGACAATCGATAAAAATAAAATCATATTCATGTTTTATCGTGTTTAAAATATGGTGTAGCATTTGAAATTTATAAATGTCCGAACCAAATAAATGTTCTTTGAAATATGGCCTTGAGTAAACGGCAATATCCATGTCTGTATGGATAAGTTCAGCGTGTGCTGGAAGCAAATCAATATGTTCATACACTTTCTCATTTTTACTTCGCACGCACGCTTTTAAAATAAAGTCGTCCACATCTACTTGTGGATGCTCATTTTTCAAGTAATGTTCAATTAAATCTTTCAACGTACCGATCGGAGGTGTTTTATGATAGGCTAATTGTTCAAACCGTTCGGGTGTTAAACATGAAATAGAGAGGTTACATTGTGCGTCTGCATCTACTAACAACACTTTTGGTTGAGCATGTTCAAAACCAAACAGTTCTAATTCGTCGGATGATAAATGTTGTAGTCCTGTCGCTAAATGATGAGTGACGGTCGTCTTTCCCACCCCGCCTTTCCAGTTGATAATACTAACGACTTTCGCCTGTTGCTCCATGATGATCGCCTCCTGTTGCATATGAACGATTCATGTGTATGAGGAAAAGTGCAAAGTTATGACGAATTATTGGCGTAATATTAGGATGATGGACATATTGTTTTGTGTCATAATGTTGATAGCAGAAGATGAGAGATGTAGCGAGGAGGAACACTTATGGAAGTTTTTGAACAATATTTAGCAAAGATTGATCATGTCGACCATCGCAACCGAGTAGAGGAAATTTTACGGTGGGTTGTGATACGTTCCCACAGTTACAACCGCAAATCAAATGGAATACACCTATGTTTACCGATCACGGGACATTTATTATCGGCTTTTCTACAGCCAAACACCATGTGAGTGTGTCACCTGAAGAAGCACGCATGGCTCATTTTGCTGATGAGATTGCCCAAGCCCAGTAACAGGTGAAATGTTTTCAAAATATTCCCCATCTATTGGCGGGACCCATTCCCCACCGATGAAATTTTCATATCTCTTTTTGAATGTAATGAGTGAACCAGGTTGTCCCGGTTGGGCGTAAATCATGTAAATTCCTCCTTTTGTATCCGTTTTCAAATAAAAATAAGTGACCAAGTCTGATATAAAAATATGTGTCGATTTGGTGAAATGTGATATGTTTGTTGGGGAAACGTTAGAGAAGTCTCATGTGATGTTATTTTATTGGGAATAAATATATTTGGAATGATGGAGGTAGAGAAAGGGAGGAACACTTTGTTCACCTCCCAAAACGGATCCAATATTCGTCTTCTCGTGATGCAACAGTACAAACAAACGAGCAACTTTTATTGCTCTTGTTCAGTTTCCGGGATAAAATGGTTATCGTTTCATGATGCCACAAGATGAAGCAGGGGTCGAGTTTGTTGTTGATGCGAGGAACCATCGTTATCCTTTTAACCGAATTGTTGGATATCATCAAATAGTACACGTTTAAGTGTTAGTATTGATGTTTTTTGTATTGGGTAGAGCCAGCGCCTATCTTTTCAGTGTACTGGGTTCCTCAGAAGCAGAAAATCACGAATGTCTTTGGGGATATTGTCTAAGCAACATATAGGGATCTTTCAGTAGAAATAATCGAAACAGGCATTGAAGAGGAAAGCAAGAGCAGGGGGAATGTCCTGCTCTTGTCTTTATTAGAATGACGTATCTTCAGTAATTGAAAATATTTTATAAATCTCTGATCTTCTTCCTTTTTCGATTAATATATAAACAACATCATTTTCGTGTAATCTCACGTTTCCTTTCGGGGTAATAATTTTATCATTACGAATAATAGCCGTAATTAAGCAATCCTTTGGCAATGGAAGTTGACTAATCGTCATATTTAGTAAATGTGACTGCTTATTACTGATATGGACTTCAACAATTTCCTTATTTGCTTTCGTCGTTGACATCAGTTCGATGGAGTGAGCCACTTCCCTCTTTTCTCCGAGTAGCAGTCCTAAATGCTTGGCTAAAAAAGAAGTTGTTGATCCTTGAATAAGGGCGGAAATGAGCACAATAAAGAAAACAATATTAAAAATGAGCTGACTATTTTCAATGTTCGAGGTAAGTGGGTAAGTTGCCAAGACGATCGGAACAGCACCTTTTAGCCCAGCCCAAGAAAGGAATAGCTTTTCCTTAATAGAGAAATTCATGTTTATTGTACTTATCATGACGCTGATCGGCCTCGCCACAACAATAAGTAGGATAGCTAGGGCGACACCTTCCCATGCTACTTTTACTAGTTCATTTGGAAAAACGAGTAGTCCGAGTAAAATGAACATAAATATTTGCATCATCCATGCTAGCCCTTCGTTAAAACGAAAAATAGAATGGCGATAAACGATTTGTGCATTGCCGACAAAAACGCCCATAATATATACCGAAAGAAACCCACTACCTTTTAGCAGGGCTGCTATACTATAAGAGAGTATCGCAAATGATAAAGATAGAGTGGGGTATAATCCCGAGGAATCAAGATTTATTTTATTCAAACACCACACAGTTAATTTTCCTAATCCAAGCCCAACAAGAATACCGATAACGATCTGCCAAATAAAGCTGAGAAAGGTGTGGGAAATAGTTAGTTCTGGCTGTTGGATAAATGTAATCAAGGAGAGGGTTAAAATAACGGCCATCGGATCGTTCATCCCCGACTCAGCTTCTAGTGTTGCTGAGAGACGGCGTTTTACATTGACGCTTCCTAGCGTAGCAAATATTGCTGCAGCGTCAGTCGAAGAAACGATAGCGCCTAATAGAAATCCCTCGGCCCATGAGACGTGTAAAATGTATTTGGCAAATATGCCTACGCAAATGGCAGTAATTAGCACTCCAAACGTTGCAAGGGAGGAAGCGGGAACTAAAACTTTTTTTAATGTATTCCACTTTGTGTTCATCCCACCTTCAAACAAAATAATGATTAACGCAAAAACGCCAACAATCTGGGTGAGAAAAGCGTTATCATAATATATAAATTTGGATAAAATCATTCCGACGAGTATGTAAAATACAAGTGATGGCACGCCTAGCCAAGAAGAAAACTTCGTTGTTAATACACCGATGATTAGAAGTAATCCTAACAGAAAAATGATGAAATCTGTGAGCAAGCAAGTCACCCCTTTCCATACTTTCTACTTAAAGTTACGACTTAAATTTAAGCTATGGTAAGCGGAATGTCAACGAATATGACTTAAATAACATTTTTTGTAAAAAAGTGCAAGCTGAGCGCTATCTCTCAGCTTGCATGATGTTTGTATATTCAACAAATTGTTTTGCCTTTTCTTTCATTCCTTCGCTTTGTAGTGTTTTTTGTAATTCATGAGAAATATTCATTGAACAAAATTTCGGACCGCACATCGAACAAAAATGAGCAAGCTTTGCTCCTTCGGCCGGTAGCGTTTCATCGTGATATTCACGTGCGCGCTCAGGATCTAGTGACAAGTTGAATTGATCTTGCCAACGGAACTCAAATCTCGCCTTTGATAATGCATCATCACGCGTTTGTGCGCCAGGGTGTCCTTTTGCTAAGTCAGCAGCGTGGGCAGCAATTTTGTAGGCGATGACTCCTTGGCGGACGTCTTCTTTATTCGGCAGGCCAAGATGTTCTTTTGGTGTCACATAGCAAAGCATGGCCGTACCGTGCCAGCCGATAAGCGCTGCACCGATAGCTGAGGTGATATGGTCGTAACCTGGTGCAATGTCGGTAGTGATAGGACCTAGCGTATAAAAAGGTGCCCCATGACAAATTTCAATTTGTTTATCGACATTTTCTTTAATTTTATGCATTGGAATATGCCCTGGACCTTCGATCATCACTTGGACATCATGTTCCCAAGCGATTTTTGTCAACTCTCCAAGTGTTTGTAACTCGGCGAATTGCGCCTCATCGTTTGCATCTGCAATTGAGCCTGGACGTAATCCATCCCCAAGTGAAATAGCAATATCGTAAGTTTTTAAAATTTCGCAAATTTCTTCGAAGTGGGTGTATAAAAAGTTTTCCTCATGGTGTGCTAAACACCATTGTGCCATAATTGAACCACCCCGAGAGACAATACCAGTTGTTCGGTTGACTGTTAGTGGGATATAGCGAAGTAAGACACCTGCATGAATAGTAAAATAGTCTACGCCTTGCTCGGCTTGTTCAATTAATGTTTCTCGATAAATGTCCCATGATAAGTTTTCGACAATGCCGTTCACTTTCTCTAACGCCTGGTAAATAGGTACAGTTCCAATCGGCACAGGGGAGTTTCGAATAATATATTCTCTTGTCTCGTGTATATGTTTTCCTGTCGATAAGTCCATGACTGTATCGGCACCCCAACGAACAGCCCAAAGCATTTTTTCAACTTCTTCTTCTAAGGAAGATGTGACAGCTGAATTTCCGATATTTGCGTTAATTTTCACATGGAATTTACTTCCTATAATCATTGGTTCACTTTCAGGGTGGTTAATATTAGCTGGGATAATTGCTCTTCCTGCTGCAACTTCTTGACGAACAAATTCGGGATCCATCTGTTCGCGAATAGCAACAAACTCCATTTCAGGTGTAATGATTCCTCGTTTTGCATAATGCATTTGGGTCACAACTTTCCCTTTTTTCGCACGAAAACGCCTAGGTGAAAAAGGAATGTTTGTTCTCACTAATGAAGGGCTATATTCTTCTACATCGCCACGCTCCGTTATCCATTTTTCTCTTAATTTTGGCAATCCTTTATCAATATTCGGCGCGAAAAGTGGGTCAGTGTATGGTCCACTCGTGTCATAGACTCGAATAGGCTCATTTTCTAGCATTGTTGTACCTGTTTTGGTTGGAGAAAGTTGAATTTCTCGCATTGGCACACGAACATCTTCACGCGTTCCGAGCACATACACTTTTTTACTCGAGGGAAATAGCATTGATGAAAATAAGTCTTTCATTTTTAATCGCTCCTTTTCATTTTTTAGTTGGAGCAACGCCAATACGTAAAAAGATCAGGCTCCATAACGAGAACCTGATCTTGTCCGCAAATAGCACAAGTAAAGAACACTCGCGCCATCTACTTCCCTACGCTGGCATCACCCAGATCAGGTTCAAAGGGTCAAAGAACTTTTGCGCGTTCTTCTCTCAGTCCAAGCTATTGGACACCCCTAGTAGATGATAAATTATGAATTTTAAAAATAGTCTAACATATGATAAAAATGTTGTAAAGTTATAAATGAAAAACTTGTTAAAATGGAGGCATAGTGGACGTACGAACCGATGATTTCGGGATGGAGTTCGTATGTTAGAAGTGCAGTGATAGAAGCGTCAACTACCCCCACTTAGCTAACGCTTGAAGTGAGGGCTTGCAACTCCCCAGAAGTGCAAACGGACTTCTTCCTCCTTCCTTGACTTGGGG
>NZ_JBCNEQ010000009.1:0-55604 GCF_050480245.1 Bhargavaea massiliensis
AGTAGGACGTTGCCGGGCAAAGACAAGACCAAGACAATTTAGTCTTGGTCTTTTTGTTTTATTGAATGAATGCAATGGGTAAAATATGTTTAAAATATGTTGAGGATGGAAGAAGGGATTCTTGCATTTTTGCAGAAATCCGTATATATTAAAATTAAAGTCAAATATAGTCAAAGTCAACCGACAGAGGAGGGATTATGTGAGGAATATCTCTGATGACATTGAGCAATATTTAAAGCAAGTATTAAATATGAGCGGAAAAGATATCATTGAGATTAAACGAAGTGAAATTGCAGATAAATTTCAGTGTGTTCCTTCGCAAATTAACTATGTCATTAATACGCGTTTCACATTAGAGAGAGGATATATTGTTGAAAGCAAACGCGGTGGGGGCGGCTATATTCGTATTATGAAAGTGAAGACACAAAGTGCTTCTCAGCTTATTGATCATCTATTGTCACTCGTTCAAGACCGAATTAGCCAAACGAATGGAGAACATTTTATTCAACGATTGTTAGATGAAAAGGTAATCTCAGAACGAGAAGCGAATATGATGTTAAGCATTATTGATCGCTCAGTTTTGTCTATTGATCTTCCTCATCGTGACGAATTGCGTGCACGCATATTAAAAGCGATGCTGACATCGTTAAAGTATATGTAGAGAGGGTGAATACTTTGATATGTCAAGAGTGTAATCAACGACCAGCAACGCTTCATTTTACTAAAATTGTAAATGGAGAAAAAACAGAAATTCATCTCTGTGAGCATTGCGCACATGAAAAAGGGGAAATGTTTATGTTTCCACATCAAGGCGCTTTTTCCATTAACAATTTAATTGCAGGGCTGTTGAATATGGATGTGAAGGAACCAAAAGCGCCTTCCTTTCATAACGAACATATATTGCAATGCAAGCGTTGCAAAATGACATACGCTCAATTTGTTAAAGTTGGTCGTTTTGGATGTGCAAGTTGTTATGAAACGTTTCGTCATCATTTACCACCTATTTTTCGAAGACTGCATGGCGGGCATGTGGCACATGAAGGGAAAATTCCGAAGCGAGTTGGGGGCACGTTGTATATTCGCAAACAAATTGGGCAGCTAAAGCAAATGTTACAGGAGCTCATTGTTAAAGAACAATTCGAGAAAGCTGCTGAAGTGCGTGATCAAATTCGAGAACTTGAAACAAAATTAAATGCGGAAGGGGGCGCTTAATATATGAATCAGCATCTTTTTTTTCAACGCGCTCTCAGCCCATGGATGAATGAGGAAGGGCCCGATTCTGATATTGTGTTAAGCAGTCGAATTCGCCTAGCGAGAAATATGAAGCAATTTCCGTTTCCAACTGCATTTACGAATGAACAAGCCATACAAATTGTTCAACTATTTGAACGGTTGTTTTCACAAAAACGTTATGGTTACATCGGTCCTTTCTTCTTGTTAAAAATGAATGAACTACAGCCAATTGAAAAGCGTGTACTAGTCGAAAAACATTTAATTAGCCCTCACTTAGCGGAAGATTGTACGTTTGGTGCATGTTTATTATCGGAACAAGAAGAAGCAAGCATTATGATTAATGAAGAAGACCATATTCGCATTCAATGCCTATTTGCAGGTTTTCAATTAAAAGAGGCGTTGAAGATAGCTAACGACTTAGATGACTGGATTGAACAACACGTCGATTATGCATTTGATGAAAAGTATGGCTATTTAACAAGTTGTCCAACAAATGTCGGAACAGGATTGCGAGCATCTGTTATGATGCATTTGCCAGGACTTGTGTTAACACAACAAATGAATCAAGTGATTCCAGCGATTAATCAACTCGGCTTAGTTGTTCGTGGTACGTATGGAGAGGGCAGTGAAGCGTTAGGAAATATTTTTCAAATTTCAAATCAGATTACATTAGGAAAAAGTGAAGAAGATATTGTTGAGGATTTAACAGGAGTTGTCCGCCAATTAATTGAACAAGAGCGAATGGCGCGTGAGGCATTAGTCAAAACTTCTAACATACAATTAGAAGATAGGGTATATCGTTCTTACGGAGTTTTAACGAACAGCCGAATCATCGGTTCAAAAGAGGCGGCTCAATGTTTATCAGATGTACGACTAGGCATTGATTTAGGGTATATTACGAACGTGCCAAAAACGATTTTAACAGAACTGATGATTTTAACACAGCCAGGCTTTTTACAACAATACGCAGGTGGTGCTTTGCGTCCACAAGAGCGAGATATTCGCCGCGCATCGCTCATTCGTGAACGATTATACCAATGGAAGCAAATTTAAGGGAGGTTGATGAGAATGATGTTCGGACGTTTTACAGAGCGGGCACAAAAAGTGTTAGCATTAGCGCAAGAAGAAGCTGTTCGATTGGGGCATAACAATATTGGAACAGAGCACATTTTGCTTGGTCTTATTCGTGAAGGAGAAGGGATTGCTGCGAAAGCGCTTATGGCGCTCGGATTAGGGCCAGATAAAATTCAAAAAGAAGTAGAATCGCTTATTGGACGGGGAAATGAAGTTGGGCAAACGATCCACTATACGCCACGTGCCAAAAAAGTGATTGAGCTTTCAATGGATGAAGCTAGAAAGCTTGGACATTCTTATGTTGGTACAGAACATATTTTACTTGGCCTTATTCGTGAAGGAGAAGGTGTAGCGGCACGCGTTTTAAATAATTTAGGGGTAAGCTTAAATAAGGCTCGCCAGCAAGTGCTTCAATTATTAGGAAGCAGCGAATCTGCCTCAGGACATCACGGGGGAGCAACGCATGCGAATACGCCGACGTTAGATAGTTTAGCTCGTGATTTAACAGCGATCGCACGCGAAGGCGGTTTAGACCCTGTGATTGGAAGAAGTAAAGAAATTCAACGTGTGATCGAAGTATTGAGCCGCAGAACGAAAAATAACCCTGTTTTAATTGGGGAACCAGGGGTAGGAAAAACAGCTATTGCCGAAGGACTAGCTCAACAAATTGTCAATAACGAAGTGCCAGAAACGCTTCGTGATAAGCGTGTAATGACGCTCGACATGGGAACAGTCGTTGCAGGAACAAAGTATCGCGGTGAATTTGAAGATCGATTGAAAAAAGTGATGGATGAAATTCGACAAGCAGGCAACATCATTTTGTTTATTGACGAATTGCATACGTTAATCGGAGCAGGTGGTGCGGAAGGAGCAATTGATGCGTCGAATATTTTAAAACCATCTCTTGCTCGTGGTGAGCTACAATGTATTGGGGCAACGACGTTAGATGAATACCGAAAATATATCGAAAAAGATGCTGCGTTAGAAAGACGTTTCCAACCTATTCATGTTGGTGAGCCAACAGTTGAGGAATCCATTCAAATTTTAAAAGGACTACGCGATCGTTATGAAGCACACCATCGCGTCTCTATTTCAGATGAAGCGATTGAGCAAGCTGTCAAGCTTTCAGATCGTTACATTTCGGATCGATTTTTACCAGATAAAGCGATTGACTTGATTGATGAAGCGTGCTCGAAAGTGCGTTTACGTTCGTTTACGACACCGCCAAATTTGAAAGAGCTCGAACAAAAACTAGAGGAAATTCGCAAAGAAAAAGATGCTGCTGTGCAAAGCCAAGAGTTTGAAAAAGCAGCATCATTACGAGATGCAGAACAAAAATTGCGCGAACAGCTTGAAGAGACAAAACGAGCATGGAAAGAAAAACAAGGCCAAGAAAACTCAGAAGTGACAGTAGAAGATATTGCAGCTGTTGTATCAAGCTGGACAGGAATACCAGTCTCTAAATTAGCTCAAACTGAAACAGAACGATTGTTAAAGTTGGAGGAAATTTTACATTCCCGTGTCATCGGACAAGAAGAAGCGGTGAAGGCGGTCGCAAAAGCGGTTCGTCGTGCCCGTGCAGGATTAAAAGACCCGAAACGTCCAATCGGTTCGTTTATTTTCCTTGGACCGACGGGTGTAGGAAAGACAGAATTGGCACGAGCGCTTGCTGAAGCGATGTTTGGCGATGAAGATGCAATGATTCGAATCGATATGTCTGAATATATGGAGAAACATTCGACATCACGTCTTGTCGGCTCGCCTCCAGGATATGTTGGTTACGAAGAGGGTGGACAATTAACAGAAAAAGTGCGTCGCAAACCGTATTCCGTTATTTTATTAGATGAGATTGAAAAGGCGCATCCAGATGTATTCAACATTTTATTGCAAGTATTAGAAGATGGACGTTTAACGGATTCGAAAGGACGTACAGTGGATTTCCGAAATACGATCATTATTATGACATCGAACGTCGGAGCTGACGCTCTTAAGAGAAATAAATATGTTGGCTTTAATGTACAAGACGAGAGCCAACAGTACAAGGATATGAAAGGGAAAGTGATGGACGAGTTGAAAAAGGCGTTCCGTCCAGAATTTTTAAACCGAATTGATGAAATTATTGTCTTCCACTCACTTGAGAAGAAACATTTAAAAGAAATTGTGTCATTAATGATTGAGCAATTGAAAAAACGTCTACAAGAACAACAAATTGATTTAGAGTTAACGGATGCAGCGATTGAAAAATTAGCGGAAGAAGGTCACGACTTAGAATACGGAGCACGTCCATTGCGTCGAGCAATTCAAAAACATGTTGAAGATCGTTTGTCCGAAGAACTGTTAAAAGGAACGATTGGCAGCGGACAAAAAGTTGTTATGGACGTTAAAGACGGTCAGTTTGTTGTATTAACAAACGAACCAGTAAAATAACAAAAACAAGGTATGCTTACATGCATACCTTGTTTTTCATGATGAAAGGAATGGAGCAATGGTTAAACGGAAAACGAAATTCGTTTGTCAACATTGTGGGTATGAAACGGCCAAATGGATGGGAAAATGTCCAGGATGCCATTCGTGGAATGCAATGGTCGAAGAAACGGAAATTGTAAAACCACATAACCGAGCACTATTTGTGCATACAGAGGGGATAGTAGCTAAACCTGTATCGATTACGACAGTAGAAACGACGCAGGAACCGAGAATTGATACGAAGTTCACGGAGTTTAATCGCGTGTTAGGAGGCGGAATTGTTCGTGGTTCCCTCGTTTTGATCGGTGGGGATCCTGGCATCGGGAAATCAACTTTGTTGTTGCAAATTTGCGCCCAACTTGCAAACGACGCACATACTGTATTATATATTTCAGGAGAAGAATCAGTAAAACAAACGAAGTTGCGTGCTGAGCGGCTACATGTGACAGCTGAACATTTATATGTTTTATCTGAGACAAATTTAGAACATATTATCCAAACGATTGATGAGATGAAGCCTGCTTTTGTTGTCATTGACTCGATTCAGACGATATATCGCTCAGAGATTACATCAGCGCCAGGAAGCGTTTCACAAGTTCGTGAATGTACAGCAGAGCTGATGCGAATAGCTAAAACGAAAGGTATTGCGATTTTCATTGTCGGACATGTCACGAAAGAAGGAGCGCTTGCAGGTCCGCGTATTCTTGAACATATGGTAGATACCGTATTATATTTTGAGGGCGAACGCCATCATACGTACCGCATTTTACGAGCTGTGAAAAATCGATTTGGCTCCACAAATGAAATCGGCATTTTTGAAATGAAAGAAACAGGGCTTACTGAAGTCAAAAACCCGTCGGAAATTTTTTTAGAAGAGCGTTCTAAAGGTGCAGCGGGCTCAACGGTCGTTGCTTCCATGGAAGGAACAAGACCGGTATTAGTGGAAATTCAAGCATTAGTATCGCCGACAAGTTTTGGAACACCGCGTCGAATGGCAACAGGAATTGATCATAACCGTGTTTCGTTACTGATGGCGGTACTTGAAAAAAGAGTCGGTCTACTTCTTCAAAACCAAGATGCCTATTTAAAAGTGGCTGGTGGCATAAAGTTAGATGAACCTGCGATTGACTTAGCCATTGCCGTCAGCATCGCTTCGAGTTTTCGTGATCAACCAACAAACCATACGGATGTCGTTATTGGGGAAGTTGGATTAACAGGCGAAGTACGCCGTGTATCTCGGATTGAGCAACGCGTACAAGAAGCGGTGAAGCTCGGTTTTCAGCGCATTATTATTCCAAAAAGCAATATGGGTGGTTGGAATATTCCAAAAGATGTTGAAGTTATTGGAGTGGCTAATGTGGAAGAGGCGCTATATTACACATTAGGGGATGGGAAAAATCGCTCAATATTTTAACAAGACCATTAAAAAATGATTAAAAATGATGTTCAAATTGGTTTCAAACATTGGAAACTGTTTATAATGTAATAGAGGAGGTGAAAAACGTGTTAAAACGAATTGTGCAAGCATCTTTTTTAATTACTGGGGGAATGCTAGGAATTATTTTCTTTCCTACTTTACTAAAGCTATTGCATGTAAACGATCTCCCTTATGTCGATAGCCCATATGTAGCCGCCCCAGTCGGTGCGATGATCGTATTCCTTCTCACGTTTTGGTTAGTCGATCATGTGGTTGGACTTATTCATTGGATGGAAGAAACGTTAGTCAAAGCGCCTGTAACAGATTTGCTTTTTGGAAGTCTTGGTTTAATTTTTGGGCTCATTGTTGCCTTTTTAGTCGTCATTCCATTAAAGTCGATCCAATTCCCGTTTGTTAATACAATGTTTCCGATTTTTCTTACGCTATTGTTAGGGTATTTAGGGTTTCAAGTCGGATTTAAAAAGCGCGATGAGTTAATGAACTTATTTTCTTTGCCGAATCGAAGTGGAAAGAAAAAAGGTAGCGAGGAAGAAGAGAAAAAAGGAAGATCACTAAAAATTTTAGATACGAGTGTCATTATTGATGGACGTATTGCAGATATTTGTCAAACGGGCTTTTTGGAAGGGACGATTGTCATTCCGCGGTTTGTTCTCGAAGAATTGCAACATATCGCAGACTCCTCTGATGCTTTAAAGAGGAATCGTGGACGGAGAGGACTAGATATTTTAAACCGCATTCAAAAAGAGTTAGCGATTAACGTGGAAATATATGAGGGTGATTTTGAAGGAATCCAAGAGGTCGACAGCAAGCTTGTGAAATTGGCGCAACTGACATCAGGGGTTGTTGTTACAAACGATTTTAATTTAAATAAAGTATGTGAATTGCAAAATGTTCCGGTATTAAACATTAACGACTTAGCGAACGCAGTAAAACCGATCGTTCTTCCAGGAGAAGAATTAAACGTTCACGTCATTAAAGATGGGAAAGAACAAAATCAAGGTGTTGCTTATTTAGATGACGGAACGATGATCGTTGTGGAAGACGGAAAAGATTATATTGGAAAACGAGTCGATGTGCTTGTGACAAGCGTCTTACAAACTTCAGCTGGAAGAATGATTTTTGCAAAATTAAAGCTACTTGAAAAAGCATTATAAGCTGTTAGGAGATAAGGGGAAATGGATTATCATGTCGTTATACCGGCAGCTGGCCAAGGAAAACGAATGAACGCAGGAATGAACAAACAATTTATTGAGCTTGAAGGAATACCTGTTATTATTCATACGTTACGTGTATTTGAACGAGATGTTTTATGTCAAGGCATTGTGTTAGTCATTAACGATCAAGAACGCGAACAGTTTGTCCATATGCTTCATCGCTTTGAAATAAAAAAGGTAAATGTCCTCGTTTCAGGAGGAGAAGAGCGGCAACAAAGCGTCTACAACGGGTTGAAAGCTTTGAATGATGCTGACATCGTGCTTATTCACGATGGCGCTCGTCCATTTGTGACGGTAAAAAAAATTCATGAACTCGTTCAAGTAACAGTAGAAACGGGAGCAGCTGTGCTAGCTGTTCCTGTGAAAGATACGATGAAACAAGTGATCGATGGCCATATTCAAAAAACGGTCGATCGATCGAGCTTGTGGGCCGTACAAACGCCACAAGCTTTTTCCATGTCATTAATTCGTGATGCTCATGAACGAGCGAGAAAAGAGAAGTTTATCGGAACAGACGATGCGAGTCTTGTTGAGCGGATAGGCCATCGTGTCGTCATTGTTGAAGGGGAATATACGAATATTAAACTGACAACACCAGAAGATTTATTATTTGCGGAAGCGATTTTACGTGCGAGAGGGGATCAATGATGTATCGAATTGGACAAGGATTTGATGTCCATCAGTTTGCTGAAGGGCGTCCACTCATTATTGGCGGTGTAACGATTCCATATGAAAAAGGATTGCTCGGGCATTCCGATGCCGACGTGTTATTGCATGCGATCGCTGATGCCTGTTTAGGAGCTATCGGTCAAGGGGATATTGGAAAACACTTTCCTGATATAGATGAGACGTACAAAGATGCAGATTCTGCGCTTCTTTTGCAGCGCGTATGGAACCTTGTGCGTCAACACGGGTATATGCTTGTTAATGTTGATTGTACAATTATTGCACAGAAACCAAAAATGGCCCCATATATCCCAAACATGCAAAAACGAATTGCTGAATTATTAGAAGGGGACGTTTCACAAGTCAACGTAAAGGCGACGACGACAGAAAAGCTCGGCTTTACAGGAAGAGAAGAAGGAATTGCCGCACAAGCCGTCGTTTTGTTACAAAAAAATAATGAATGATGGATTTTGTATGTCGTTTACGGTACAATGAGGTACAGAAATTAGGTAGATGGAGGTCATGACATGTCACAGGAAGTAAGGGTGCGTTACGCACCGAGTCCGACGGGTCATTTACATATTGGCGGTGCGCGCACAGCGTTATTTAACTATTTGTTTGCTCGTCATCATCATGGAAAATTTATCGTTCGTATTGAAGATACAGATATTGAGCGCAATGTAGAAGGTGGCGAACAGTCACAACTTGAAAATTTAAAATGGCTCGGTATTGAATACGATGAATCTGTCGATAAAGATGGGGGATACGGCCCTTATCGTCAAACAGAGCGTTTACACATATATCGTCAATATACAAACGAATTGTTAGAAAAAGGATATGCTTATAAATGTTTTTGTACACCTGAGGAACTAGAACAAGAGCGTGAGGTGCAAAAAGCGGCAGGTATTGCGGCGCCACAATACAGCGGAAAATGCCGTCATTTAACGCCAGAGCAAGTTCAACAGCTAGAAGCAGAAGGCAAGCCTTACACGATTCGTTTAAAAGTGCCAGAAGGAAAAGTGTATGAATTTGAAGATATGGTGCGCGGCCATGTATCGTTTGAGTCGAAAGATATTGGTGATTGGGTTATCGTAAAAGCGAACGGCATCCCAACGTATAATTTTGCTGTCGTGATTGATGATCATTTAATGAAAATTACGCACGTGTTCCGCGGTGAAGAGCATTTATCAAACACGCCGAAGCAGTTAATGGTGTATGAATATTTTGGTTGGGAGCCACCAAAATACGCACATTTAACGCTGATTGTGAATGAAAATCGCAAAAAATTATCAAAACGTGATGAATCGATTATTCAATTCGTTTCTCAGTATAAAGAGCTTGGATATTTACCAGAAGCGATGTTTAACTTTTTTGCGCTATTAGGTTGGTCTCCAGAAGGGGAAGAAGAGATTTTTACAAAAGAAGAACTTATTCGCATGTTTGATGTTTCTCGTTTATCAAAATCTCCGTCCATGTTCGATAAACAAAAGTTAACATGGATGAACAACCAGTATATTAAAAAACTTGATTTAGATCATCTAGTAGAACTATCGCTTCCACATTTAGTTCGAGCTGGTCGCTTGCCAGAACAAATGACAGATGAACAAAAACAATGGGCTCGCGATTTAATTGCGCTATACCAAGAGCAAATGAGCTACGGTGCTGAAATTGTTGAGCTGTCAGAGCTGTTCTTTAAACAAGAAATCGAGTATGATGAAGAAGCAAAAGCGGTTTTAGCGGGCGAACAAGTGCCGCATGTATTAAAAGCATTTTATGAGCAAATTGAACAGCTTGCAACGTTTGATAGCGATCACATTAAAGCTGCGATTAAAGCCGTACAAAAAGAAACAGGACAAAAAGGGAAAAACTTATTCATGCCGATTCGTGTGGCGGTAACAGGGCAAACGCATGGACCAGAACTTCCAGAAGCCATTCGTTTGCTTGGAAAAGAAACGGTTATGTCCCGCTTAGAAAAATTCATCCGTTAACATTTTGTTGCTTATGTAATAAAATAAATACAACCCATATAAGTCAAAGCGTTGATGAGGAGAAGTAAAAAGAATCAGCATGCCAGAGAGAACCACCTTGGCTGGAAGTGGTTTATGCACGATTCTTTTGAAATGCACCTCGGAGCCTCCTTTCGAACCAGAGACGTTCTGCAGTAGAATGGAGCGGATCCCCTTCCGTTATAAGGGCAAGAGTGAGCCTTAAGGCTAAACAGAGTGGAACCGCGCAACGAAGCGTCTCTGTGTCATTGTACACAGAGACGTTTTTTATTTGAAAGATAACAAAGGGGGGAATGATAATGTTTAAAACATTAAAAGAAGATATTGAAGTTATCTTTGAACAAGATCCGGCAGCAAGAAGTTATTTAGAAGTCATTTTAACGTATTCAGGGTTACACGCCATTTGGGCACATCGCATTGCACATGCGCTTTACAAGCGGAAATTTTATTTTTTAGCTCGTCTCATTTCACAAATTAGCCGCTTTTTTACCGGTATTGAAATTCATCCAGGAGCAAAAATTGGTCGCCGCTTTTTCATCGATCATGGCATGGGGGTTGTGATTGGAGAGACGTGCGAGATCGGTGATAATGTGACGGTGTATCAAGGTGTCACACTCGGTGGAACGGGAAAAGAGAAAGGAAAACGCCATCCGACAATTAAGGATAATTGTTTGATTGCTACGGGCGCAAAAGTGCTTGGTTCCATTACTATTGGAGAAAACAGTAAAATTGGAGCCGGATCGGTCGTGTTGAAAGATGTGCCACCAAACTCAACGGTCGTTGGAATCCCAGGGCGTGTCGTTGTCCAAAATGGTGTGCGTATCAATAAAGATTTAAATCATTGTGATTTACCGGATCCGATTGCAGATCGTTTTAAAGAGTTGGAATCAGAAATCGAACAATTAAAAGCACAATTAGAAGAACTAAAGAAAGGAACGGTGAACCATGAGCATTCAAGTGTATAATACGTTAACGCGAAAAAAGGAGTCATTTATCCCGTTAGAACCAAATAAAGTGAAAATGTATGTATGTGGTCCGACAGTATACAACTATATTCATATTGGCAACGCTCGTCCAGCGATTGTGTTTGATACGATTCGTCGCTACTTACAATTTCGGGGGTATGAAGTACAATATGTTTCCAACTTCACAGATGTAGATGATAAACTTATTCGAGCAGCAAGGGAATTAGGAGAAGATGTGCCGACGATTGCGGAGCGGTTTATTGAAGCGTATTTTGAAGATATTACAGCGCTTGGTTGCAAAAAGGCAGACGTTCATCCACGGGTAACAGAAAACATTGATACAATCATTCAATTTATTGAACAGCTTATTGAAAAAGGATATGCGTATGAAGTTGATGGTGATGTATATTACCGAACGCGCCGTTTCTCTGATTATGGGAAGCTATCGCATCAATCGATTGATGAATTAAAATCAGGTGCTCGTATTGAAGTCGGAGAGAAAAAAGAAGATCCGCTTGATTTTGCGCTATGGAAAGCGGCAAAAGAAGGAGAGATTTATTGGGATAGCCCATGGGGAAAAGGGCGTCCAGGGTGGCATATTGAATGCTCGGCGATGGCACGCAAATATTTAGGTGATACGATTGACATTCATGCTGGGGGACAGGATTTAACGTTCCCACACCACGAAAATGAAATTGCTCAATCTGAAGCGCTAACAGGGAAGCCTTTCGCAAAATATTGGTTGCATAACGGTTACATTAATATAGATAATGAAAAAATGTCAAAGTCGCTTGGGAACTTCATTTTAGTGCATGACATTATTAAGCAAGTTGACCCGCAGGTGTTGCGTTTCTTTATGCTTTCTGTTCATTATCGTCATCCGATCAACTATAGCCAACCGTTGCTTGAAAGTGCGAAAAGCGGGCTCGATCGTTTAAAAACAGCGTATACGAATTTAAAACATCGTCTAGAAAGCAGCACGAATTTAACGACAAACGATGAACAATGGCTTGCGAAAATTGAGGAATTAAAAAATGAGTTTATTCGCGAAATGGATGATGATTTTAATACAGCGAACGGGATCGCTGTGCTGTTTGAACTAGCAAAACAAGCGAATGTATATTTGATGGAGAAGCATACGTCGCAAGCGGTTATTCAGAAGTTTTTACGACAATTCGAACAGCTTTTTGATGTGCTTGGCCTTTCACTGCAACAAGATGAGTTGCTTGATGAAGAAATTGAGGCACTTATCCAACAGCGAATTGAAGCGCGAAAAAATCGCGACTTCGCTTTAGCTGACCGCATTCGCGATGAATTAAAAGCGAAAAACATCATTTTAGAAGATACACCGCAAGGAACGAGATGGAGAAGAGGATAAAACGATGTGGCATTTGTTTAACAAAATTAAAGATTTTCAACAGTTAAATGGTCTAACATTAGCCTACATTGGTGATGCCGTATACGAACTATTCGTGCGGCATCATCTCCTTTCCTTAGGGAAAGTAAAACCGAACGACTTACACAATTTAGCCAAAACATACGTTTGTGCTAAAGCGCAAGCGAAAGTGTTGCAATGGTTACTCAATCATAATCAACTTTCCGAACATGAACTTGCTATTGTTCGACGTGGGCGCAATGCGAAATCTGGAAGCGCCCCGAAAAATACAGATGTACAAACGTATCGCCAAAGTACAGGATTTGAAGCATTAATTGGCTACCATTTTTTAAGTGGAAATGAAGAGCGGCTCTATCAATTAATGCAGTGGGCATTGGATGTACATCGCAATGATGAAGAGAGGAGGATGGAATGATGGATCTCATTATCGGTAAAAATCCCGTGCTAGAAGCATTAAAATCCGGTCGGGAAATGAATAAAATATGGATTGCTGAAGGTTCGCAACGTGGCCAAATGCAACCGATCATTCAGCTTGCAAAAGAGATGGGAATTACGGTGCAATACGTTCCTAAAAAAAAGATGGATCAATTGAGCGAAGGAAATCATCAAGGAGTGATTGCGCAAGTTGCCGCATATCGATACTATGATATAGATGATTTATTTAAAAAGGCAGAAGAAAGAGAAGAAGCACCGTTTTTTATTATTTTGGATGAGCTTGAAGACCCACACAATTTGGGATCGATTATGCGAACAGCTGATGCGGTAGGTGCCCATGGTATTATTATTCCGAAGCGGCGTTCGGTCGGTTTAACCGCAACGGTAGCGAAAGCGTCAACCGGTGCGATTGAATATGTGCCTGTCGCGCGTGTAACGAACTTAGCGCGGACGGTTGATGAATTGAAAGAGCGGGGAGTTTGGATCTTCGGAACGGATGCAAAAGGAAATCAAGATTACCGTCAACTAGATGGTGTTATTCCGTTAGCGTTAGTTATCGGTAGCGAAGGAAAAGGGATCAGCCGTTTATTAAGAGATAAATGCGATGTGCTCATTCGCTTGCCGATGATTGGAAATGTCACATCGTTAAATGCTTCTGTTGCGGCTAGCTTGTTAATGTATGAGGTGTACCGAAAGCGTCATCCATTAGGTGAGTAAGATGGACATTTTAATCGTTGATGGCTACAACATCATCGGTGCTTGGCCGGAACTGCGAGAACTACGTGATGCGGATTTAGCTTTAGCGCGCGATCGACTTGTTGAGAGAATGGCAGAGTATCAAGCATTTACCGGCTGTAAAGTGATTATTGTTTTTGACGCACACCTCGTACAAGGAACAACAAAAAAATATGTCGATCATCAAGTAGAGGTCATTTTCACAAAAGAAAACGAAACGGCAGATGAATATATCGAGAAATTGGCGAAATCGCTCCAGAAAGTTCGGACAAAAGTATATGTTGCGACATCAGATTATACAGAACAATGGGCGATTTTCGGTCAAGGGGCGTTGCGTAAATCAGCACGGGAGCTACTCATTGAAGTAGATGCGGTGCAGCGAAACATTTCAAGCAACGTCAAACATATTCAACAAAAGAAGCCGATATCAAAAATTCCCCTGACAGATGAAGTCGCAAAAATTTTCGAAAAATGGCGAAGAGGGGAAAAATGAACGATTGACCCTGTAAAAAAATGTACTGTATAATACTTTTATCCATGTGCAGGGCGGGGGGGATCGGCGTGAGCGCAAATGCAAATGAAAAACAACAAAGCCGTTATGAGCAACTAGAAGACGAGATAATTGTAGAACTTGTGCATCAAGGGGATAGTGAGGCGCTTGATTATTTAATTCATAAGTATAAAAATTTTGTCCGAGCGAAGGCGCGTTCATATTTTTTAGTCGGTGCAGATCGTGAAGATATTGTACAAGAAGGAATGATTGGGCTGTATAAAGCGATTCGAGATTTTAAAGAAGATAAGCAGTCATCGTTTAAAGCGTTTGCGGAGCTATGCATCACTCGGCAAATGATTACAGCGATTAAAATGGCTACGCGCCAAAAACATATTCCATTGAACTGTTATGTTTCGTTGGACAAGCCGATTTATGAAGATGATTCTGCCCGTACACTAATGGACGTTCTTTCAGGAGCGAAAATGACCAATCCGGAGGAGTTAATTATCAACCGTGAAGAGTTCGATCATATGGAAGAGAAAATGACTGAACTGCTTAGCGATTTAGAACGAAAAGTGCTCCTTCTTTATTTAGAAGGTCGATCATATCAAGAAATTTCTGAAGAGCTCAATCGTCATGTCAAATCGATTGACAACGCCTTGCAACGCGTAAAGCGCAAGTTAGAAAAGTATGTAGAAATTCAAGGAATTAACTTATAATATTGACATAAAAAAATATTGTGTGATACAGTTTTTAAGACGTAGTATGTCGGAGGAAAATGTATGCGTAAAAAAGTTATTTTAGCATGCAGCCAATGTTTAAGCAGAAATTATTCAACAATGAAAAACGTTGCTCAACATCATGAGCGACTTGAGATGAAAAAGTTTTGTAAAACGTGCAATACGCATACGCTTCACCGTGAAACGAAGTAGTTGACGATCCCGAGATGTTGGAGGGTTTTATATGCAGCGATTGACGAAATTTTTCCGCGAAGTTGTTCGCGAAATGAAAAAAGTCAGCTGGCCGAAACGAAAAGAACTAGTGAACTATACGATTACTGTTTTGGCGACAGTTGCGTTTTTTACTGTATTTTTTGCTGTTGTTGATTTAGGAATTTCAGAGTTAATTCGTTTTATACTTGAATAGCACTAGTATATCCATGGTATAATGAAGGATAACAAACAGAAATAAAGCCCGGTAACGGGTTTTTATTTTGCCTAAAAAGATTTGTTTAGGGAGGGAAGGACGATATCGTCCCAGTGAATGGAAAAGAATTGGTATGTTATTCATACGTATTCGGGTTATGAAAATAAAGTAAAAACGAACTTAGAAAAACGCGTTGAGTCGATGGGTATGCAAGATAAAATTTTTCGTGTTGTTGTGCCTGAGGAGGAAGAAACAGATACAAAAGGCGGCAAAAAGAAAGTAGTGAAAAAGAAAGTATTCCCAGGCTACGTGCTTGTAGAGATGATCATGACAGATGACTCTTGGTATGTTGTTCGCAACACACCAGGAGTAACAGGGTTTGTCGGTTCGGCTGGGGCTGGATCAAAACCAACCCCGCTTTTGGAAGAAGAAGTTTCGGCCATTTTAAAACGAATGGGAGTCGACTTTATCGAGCTAGAATTTGATTTTGAATTGAACGAAACAGTTCGTATTAAAGAAGGTCCATTTGCGAATTTCGTTGGAACAATTCAAGAAATTGAGATGGATAAGCAAAAAGTAACGGTACTTGTGGACATGTTCGGGCGTGAAACACCGGTAGAACTTGACTTTTCTCAAATCGAAAAAATATAATAGTAAACAACTTGCAAATAGGCAAGAAAAGTGATAATATTTTAAGGTCAGTATGTCTCAATCATTGAGACGAATGCGATGATTGTTTTCATATATGAGTGGGAGGGAACATCCCTAATACCACATCACGGACTTAAGGAGGTGTGTCTCGTGGCTAAAAAAGTAATTAAAGTTGTCAAATTGCAAATTCCTGCAGGGAAAGCGAATCCAGCACCACCAGTCGGTCCAGCATTAGGTCAAGCTGGTGTTAACATCATGGGATTCTGTAAAGAATTCAACGCTCGTACAGCTGATCAAGCAGGTTTAATTATTCCTGTTGAAATTACGGTATATGAAGACCGTTCATTTACATTTATTACGAAAACTCCACCTGCTGCTGTATTACTTAAGAAAGCGGCTGGTATCGAGTCTGGTTCTGGTGAGCCAAACCGTAATAAAGTGGCAACAGTAAAGCGCGACAAAGTGCGCGAGATTGCTGAAACAAAAATGCCAGACTTAAACGCGGCGAGCATTGAAGCAGCTATGCGCATGATCGAAGGAACAGCGCGCAGCATGGGTATCGTCATCGAAGACTAATGAAGATCTGGCTGGAAAAGGTTGCGGAAGCGAACTATATAGTTTTCGCAACCTTTATTCGTGGGAGGTCTTTCCGTTAAAACCACAAAAGGAGGAAATAAGGATGCCAAAAAGAGGAAAACGCTACTTAGAGGCAGCGAAGTTAATTGATCGCTCAAAAGCATACGATGTAAAAGAAGCGATCGAATTAGTGAAAAAGACAAACGTTGCAAAATTTGATGCAACAGTAGAAGTTGCTTTCCGTTTGGGAGTTGATCCGAAGAAAGCGGACCAACAAATTCGCGGTGCGGTTGTATTACCGCATGGAACAGGTAAAGTACGCCGCGTGTTAGTGCTTGCAAAAGGTGAAAAAGCGAAAGAAGCAGAAGCAGCAGGCGCAGATTACGTAGGTGATACAGATTACATCAACAAAATTCAGCAAGGTTGGTTTGAGTTTGATGTAATCGTTGCGACTCCTGATATGATGGGTGAAGTTGGTAAAATCGGTCGTATTTTAGGACCAAAAGGTTTAATGCCAAACCCTAAAACAGGAACAGTTACATTTGATGTGGCAAAAGCGGTTAATGAAATTAAAGCTGGTAAAGTAGAATACCGCGTTGATAAAGCAGGAAACATCCACGTGCCGATCGGTAAAGTATCGTTTGATACTGAAAAATTAGTAGAAAACTTCGCAACAATCTATGAGACAATCTTAAAAGTGAAGCCAGCAGCGGCGAAGGGCACATACGTGAAAAACGTAACAGTCGCTTCAACAATGGGACCTGGCGTAAAAGTAGATCCTTCTACAGTTGCTGTTGCGCGCTAATAATAGATATTGACTTTTTAGAAACGCTTTAGTATACTATTCATTGTTTGAAAAGCGAATATCATTTGTACCGTAGACAGTAGGTGCCTCATATAGGCTTAATTTCCTACCGAGGTGTTGAGACTCATAAATAAGTGCATCTTGCACTTTTCGGGGGCCTCCATGTCTGCGTTGACATGGAGGTTTTTTATTGGACGGTATAAGTGGTGTCGAAACTCAACTTCTACAGGAGGTGTTGACATGAGCAGCGTACTTGAACAAAAGCAGCAGCTAGTAGCGGAGATTGCTGAAAAGCTTCGCGCGAGCAAATCAACGATCATTGTTGATTATCGCGGCTTAAATGTCGCTCAAGTTACAGAACTTCGTAAGCAACTTCGCGAAGCGGGCATCGAGTTCAAAGTGTACAAAAACACATTAACTCGTCGTGCTGTTGCTGAGTTAGGCTTAGAAGGTTTAGATGAAACATTAACAGGTCCGAATGCGATCGCATTCAGCAATGATGATGTCGTTGCTCCTGCAAAAATTTTAAACGAATTCGCGAAGAAGAACGAAGCGTTAAAAATTAAAGCAGGTATCATCGAAGGTAACGTAGCAACATTTGAAGAAGTTAAGGCGCTTGCAGAGCTTCCATCTCGCGAAGGCTTGCTCTCTATGTTGCTTAGCGTTCTTCAAGCACCAATCCGCAACTTTGCGCTTGTTACAAAAGCAGTTGCTGAGAAAAAAGAAGAGCAAGGTGCTTAATTTACAAATCGCCTAAAATTAAAACATTAAGGAGGAAGATCGATCATGACTAAAGAACAAATCATTGAAGCGGTTAAAAATATGACTGTTTTAGAATTAAATGACTTAGTAAAAGCAATTGAAGAAGAGTTTGGTGTAACTGCTGCTGCTCCTGTAGTAGTTGCTGGCGGTGCTGCTGCTGGTGCTGCTGCTGAAGAAAAAACTGAGTTCGACGTTATCCTCGCAGATGGCGGAGCGCAAAAAATCAAAGTTATCAAAGTTGTGCGCGAACTTACTGGTCTTGGCTTAAAAGAAGCAAAAGACTTAGTAGACAACACTCCAAAGCCAGTTAAAGAAGGCGTTTCTAAAGAAGAAGCTGAAGAAATCAAAGCGAAACTTGAAGAAGCTGGCGCGAAAGTTGAAATTAAGTAATGATGTGAAGAAGCTCGCTCGTAGTAGCGAGCTTCTTTGTGTTTTTATGTGCGTTCGTTTACAATGAGGGAGAGAGGTGAATATAATGGGTGACCACTACTATACGGAACGGCCAACTGTAGAAAGTAAGCCGTTTCAATGGACGTATACGTTGCGAGGGCATCAGTTTTTGTTTACAGTCGATCAAGGTGTATTTTCGAAAAAAGAAGTGGATTTCGGTTCGCGGCTGTTAATTGAAACATTCGTCGAACCAAATGTGAGTGGAAACATTCTTGATGTCGGTTGTGGGTATGGGCCGATCGGTTTGGCGCTTGCTAAAGATTTTCCACATCGGACGGTGCATATGATCGATGTCAACGAACGGGCGATTGAATTAGCGAAAAAAAACAAGCAACAAAACGGTATTGAAAATGCAAGTATTTACATAAGTAATGTATTTGATCGAGTAGAAGGGACGTTTGCTGCGATTGTTACAAACCCACCGATTCGTGCAGGAAAGTCCGTTGTTCATGCGATTTTCGAGCAAAGTGTGAACTATCTTCTCCCGGGCGGAGAGTTATGGGTCGTCATTCAAAAAAAACAAGGTGCTCCATCTGCTTTAGAAAAGTTAAAAACGATTTTTGATCAAGTTGATGTCGTTGAAAAGAAAAAAGGTTATTTTATTATTCGGGCACAAAAAGCTTGACGCCTAATTTTGTGTATGATACCATTATAAAATGCTAAATGTGTATTTTTTTTAGTTTACGTATGCTGTGTATGTATGTATAATTTTAGTTTTAAAGGAAAAACTTATAAAATATATAATAGGTCAAACATGTGGTTTTCTTAATAAGAAACCATTTCTTTTTTGTCTGATGACAAGTTATTAATGTTTGATTTGAGGGGTGAATCAGTTGACAGGTCAACTAGTTCAATACGGACGACACCGCCAACGAAGAAGTTATGCGCGCATTAGTGAAGTGTTGGAACTACCAAATTTAATTGAAATTCAAACTTCTTCTTATCAGTGGTTTCTCGACGAAGGATTGCGTGAAATGTTCCAAGATATTTCACCGATCGAAGATTTTACAGGAAATTTGTCACTAGAATTTATTGATTACAGCTTAGGAGAACCGAAGTACTCTGTTGAAGAGTCAAAAGAACGCGATGTTACATACGCAGCGCCGCTTCGAGTTAAAGTACGCCTAATCAATAAAGAAACAGGTGAAGTCAAAGAACAAGATGTATTTATGGGAGACTTCCCATTAATGACAGAAACAGGCACGTTTATTATTAATGGTGCTGAACGTGTTATTGTTTCTCAGCTTGTTCGTTCACCGAGCGTATATTATAGCGGAAAAGTAGATAAAAATGGAAAACGTGGCTTTACAGCTACCGTTATTCCGAACCGTGGTGCATGGCTCGAATACGAAACAGACGCAAAAGATGTCGTTTACGTTCGCATTGATCGTACGCGTAAGTTGCCTGTGACCGTATTGTTGCGGGCGTTAGGTTTTGGCTCAGACCAAGAAATTATTGATTTGCTTGGTGATAATGAGTATATTCGTAACACATTAGAAAAAGACAATACAGAAAGCACAGAAAAAGCGTTGCTTGAAATTTATGAACGGTTACGTCCAGGGGAGCCGCCTACCGTTGAAAACGCAAAAAGCTTGTTGATCTCTCGTTTCTTTGATCCAAAACGATATGACTTAGCAAGTGTTGGGCGTTATAAAATCAACAAAAAACTCCATATTAAAAACCGTTTATTCGGTCAACGTTTAGCGGAAACGCTCGTTCATCCAGAAACAGGTGAAGTGATCGCGGAGAAAGGAACGGTTCTCGATCGGAGAACGCTTGACCGCATTTTGCCTGAGCTTGAAAAAGGAATTGGCATGCGTAAGTACCAGCCGCTTGGTGGCGTTGTTGAAGACGAGTTTGCTCTACAAGCGATCAAAATTTACGCTCCAAATGATCCGGATGGCGAAAAAGTCATCACGGTCATTAGCAACGGATATATTCCGGAAACAGTAAAGCATATTACACCTGCAGACATTATTGCATCTATTAGCTACTTCTTTAATTTATTGCATGGAGTCGGTGACACAGACGATATCGACCATTTAGGAAACCGTCGACTTCGTTCTGTTGGCGAGTTATTGCAAAATCAGTTCCGAATCGGTCTTTCGCGCATGGAGCGCGTCGTTCGTGAACGCATGTCCATTCAAGATACAAACACAATTACGCCACAGCAACTTATTAATATTCGCCCGGTCATTGCGGCCATTAAAGAGTTTTTCGGAAGCTCGCAATTATCGCAATTCATGGATCAAACAAACCCGCTTGCAGAATTGACACATAAGCGTCGTCTTTCTGCGCTTGGTCCAGGTGGTTTAACGCGTGAACGCGCTGGCTTTGAAGTGCGTGACGTTCACTACTCACACTATGGACGTATGTGTCCAATTGAAACGCCAGAAGGTCCGAACATCGGATTAATTAACTCGCTTTCCACATATGCGAAAGTGAATAAATTTGGTTTTATCGAAACACCTTACCGCCGTGTCGATCCTGAAACAGGAAAAGTAACGAATCAAATTGATTACTTGACGGCAGATGAGGAAGATAACTACGTTGTTGCCCAAGCGAACGTTCCTATCGCTGAAGACGGAACGTTTTTAGAGGAAAACGTCGTCGCTCGTTTCCGCGGTGAAAATATCGTCGTTAAACGCGATCGTGTCGACTATGTAGACGTTTCGCCAAAACAAGTTGTATCGGTTGCGACAGCGTGTATTCCTTTCTTAGAAAACGATGACTCGAACCGTGCGCTTATGGGTGCGAACATGCAACGCCAAGCGGTTCCGCTTATGCAACCTGAAGCGCCAATCGTCGGAACAGGAATGGAATATGTTGCGGCGAAAGATTCCGGTGCTGCAGTCATTTGTAAGCATCGCGGAATTGTTGAACGAGTTGAGGCAAAAGAAATTTGGGTGCGCCGTTTAATTGAAGTTGATGGAAAAGAAGTAAAAGGCGATTTAGATAAATATCGCTTATTAAAGTTTGTTCGTTCAAACCAAGGAACGTGCTACAATCAACGTCCAATTGTCAAAGCTGGCGACATCGTTGAAAAGGGCGAAATTTTAGCTGACGGTCCATCCATGGAGAAAGGTGAATTGGCGCTTGGTCGCAACGTGCTTGTTGCGTTTATGACATGGGATGGATACAACTACGAAGACGCGATTATTATGAGTGAGCGTCTTGTGAAAGACGACGTATATACGTCCATTCATATCGAGGAATACGAATCAGAAGCGCGCGATACGAAGCTTGGTCCAGAAGAAATTACACGCGATATTCCAAACGTCGGTGAGGATGCGCTTCGCAATTTAGATGAGCGCGGTATTGTACGTATCGGTGCAGAAGTAAAAGATGGTGATTTGCTCGTCGGAAAAGTAACGCCAAAAGGGGTTACAGAGCTAACAGCGGAGGAACGGTTACTTCATGCGATTTTCGGAGAAAAAGCACGCGAAGTTCGAGATACGTCTTTACGTGTACCGCACGGTGGAGGCGGAATTGTTCTCGATGTGAAAGTATTTACTCGCGAAGATGGCGATGAATTGCCACCGGGCGTAAACCAGCTTGTGCGTGTATACATTGTACAAAAACGAAAAATTTCCGAAGGGGATAAAATGGCAGGCCGCCACGGAAATAAAGGGGTTATTTCGCGTATTTTACCTGAAGAGGATATGCCGTTTTTACCAGATGGCACGCCAGTTGACATCATGTTAAACCCATTAGGCGTACCTTCGCGTATGAACATCGGGCAAGTGCTTGAGCTGCATCTTGGAATGGCGGCGAGAAAGCTAGGTCTTCATGTCGCTTCGCCTGTATTTGACGGTGCTCGTGAAGAGGATGTATGGGCAACGTTAGAAGAGGCGGGAATGGCACGAGATGCGAAAACTGTTCTATATGACGGACGTACAGGAGAGCCGTTTGATAACCGTGTTTCTGTCGGTATTATGTACATGATTAAGCTCGCACACATGGTTGATGATAAACTGCATGCTCGCTCGACGGGTCCGTATTCACTCGTTACGCAACAACCGCTTGGCGGAAAAGCGCAGTTTGGTGGTCAGCGTTTCGGTGAGATGGAAGTATGGGCGCTTGAAGCATACGGAGCGGCTTACACGCTGCAGGAAATTTTAACTGTCAAATCAGACGACGTTGTTGGTCGTGTCAAAACGTACGAAGCAATCGTGAAAGGTGAAAACGTTCCAGAACCAGGCGTTCCTGAATCGTTTAAAGTATTAATTAAAGAGTTGCAAAGCTTAGGTATGGACGTAACAGTGTTATCGAGCGATGAAAAAGAAATTAGCATGGAAAACTTCGGGGAAGATGATGACGTTCAGCCAGTTGACATCATCCCACCTACAGATGAGTCAGCCAAAGAAGATGAAGGCGTTGTTGTGAAAGAATAGCGTTTTGACATAAGGGTAAAACCTGGATATTAAAAGGGAGGTAGGCCCCTTGTTAGATGTAAATAAGTTTGAATATATGAAGATCGGACTCGCTTCACCCGAGAAAATTCGTTCTTGGTCGTATGGTGAAGTTAAAAAACCTGAAACGATTAACTATCGCACATTAAAACCAGAAAAAGATGGACTGTTTTGCGAGCGCATTTTCGGTCCGACGAAAGATTGGGAATGTCATTGCGGAAAGTATAAGCGCGTTCGTTATAAAGGTGTCGTTTGTGACCGATGCGGTGTGGAAGTTACACGCGCAAAAGTTCGCCGTGAGCGCATGGGTCATATTGAACTAGCAGCCCCTGTTTCACATATTTGGTACTTTAAAGGAATTCCTAGCCGCATGGGACTTGTCTTAGACATGTCCCCTCGCGCGCTAGAAGAAGTCATTTACTTTGCATCTTATGTCGTGACGGATCCAGGCGATACGCCATTAGAAAAGAAACAATTGCTTTCTGAAAAAGAATATCGCGCATATCGCGAGAAGTACGGAAATTCATTCCAAGCTTCGATGGGTGCGGAAGCGATCAAAAAGCTGTTGCAAGACATCGATCTAGAGAAAGAAGTAGAAACGTTAAAAGAAGAGCTTAAAACGGCACAAGGGCAACGTCGTGCTCGCACGATTAAGCGTCTTGAGGTGTTAGAAGCGTTTCGTAACTCTGGCAACGATCCAGCTTGGATGGTGTTAGATGTACTTCCGGTTATTCCGCCAGAGTTGCGCCCGATGGTTCAGCTAGACGGTGGTCGGTTTGCGACATCTGATTTAAACGATTTATATCGTCGTGTCATTAACCGAAACAACCGTTTAAAGCGTCTATTGGATCTTGGGGCACCAAACATTATTGTGCAAAACGAAAAGCGAATGCTTCAAGAAGCGGTGGACGCACTCATTGATAATGGCCGTCGTGGCCGTCCGGTCACAGGACCAGGCAACCGTCCGCTCAAATCGCTTTCCCATATGCTAAAAGGAAAGCAAGGTCGTTTCCGTCAAAACTTGCTCGGTAAACGCGTTGACTATTCTGGTCGTTCCGTTATCGTTGTTGGTCCGAACTTGAAAATGTATCAATGCGGTTTGCCGAAAGAAATGGCGCTTGAATTGTTTAAGCCGTTTGTGATGAAAGAGTTAGTAGAACGCGGCTTAGCACATAATATTAAAAGTGCAAAGCGAAAAATTGAACGCGTTCACCCAGAAGTTTGGGATGTGTTAGAGTCCGTCATTAAAGAACATCCGGTGCTATTAAACCGTGCACCAACGCTTCACCGTCTTGGTATTCAGGCATTTGAGCCGACGCTTGTAGAAGGTCGTGCGATTCGCTTGCATCCACTTGTATGTACGGCATACAACGCGGACTTCGACGGTGACCAAATGGCTGTGCACGTACCGCTTTCAGCAGAAGCACAAGCTGAAGCGCGTCTACTTATGCTTGCGGCGCAAAACATTTTGAACCCGAAAGACGGAAAACCGGTCGTTACTCCTTCACAAGACATGGTTTTAGGAAACTACTACTTAACGATGGAACGTGAAGGTGCAGTTGGTGAGGGGATGGTGTTTAAAGATACGGATGAAGCGTTGCTAGCTTATCATAACGGTTATGTTCATTTGCATACACGGATCGCTGTTCATGCAGGTTCGTTGAAAAATGAAACGTTTACAGAAGAGCAAAATAATAAGTTGCTTGTAACGACTGTCGGAAAGTTAATCTTCAATGAGATCTTGCCGAAGTCATTCCCGTATATTAATGAACCGACGCAAGAGAACATTGAAGAACGAACACCAGATAAATACTTCCTTGATAAAGGTGTGAACGTGAAAGAAGAAATTCGCAAACGCGAACTCGTTCCGCCGTTTAAGAAGAAAATTCTCGGCAACATCATTGCGGAAGTATTTAAACGTTTCAAAATTACAGAAACGTCTAAAATGCTTGACCGCATGAAAGATCTAGGCTTTAAGTATTCGACAAAAGCAGGTATTACAATCGGTGTAGCTGACATCGTCGTCTTGCCGGAAAAACAAGAAATTTTAGAAGAAGCGCAAGCGAAAGTTGATACAGTACTAAAACAATTTAGACGCGGTTTAATTACTGATGAAGAACGTTATGAGCGTGTCATTTCAATTTGGAGTGCAGCGAAGGATAAAATTCAAGGGCGTTTAATGGAGTCGCTTGATAAGCGAAATCCAATTTTCATGATGAGTGACTCTGGAGCCCGCGGTAACGCATCGAACTTTACGCAGCTTGCAGGTATGCGCGGATTAATGGCGAACCCAGCTGGACGTATTATCGAGCTTCCGATTAAATCTTCGTTCCGCGAAGGGTTAACGGTACTCGAGTACTTTATTTCAACGCACGGGGCGCGTAAAGGTCTCGCAGATACGGCATTAAAAACAGCGGACTCTGGTTATTTAACGCGCCGTCTTGTTGACGTTGCTCAAGACGTCATTATTCGCGAAGACGATTGCGGCACAGACCGTGGTACGTTAATTCGTGCGTTAAAAGATGGTACAGAAGTGATCGTCAAGCTTGAAGAGCGTCTCGTTGGACGTTATGCACGCAAAACGGTGAAACACCCGGAAACAGGCGAAGTGCTCGTTCGTGAAAACGAAATGATTACAGAAGATATCGCAAATGCCATTGTTAAAGCTGGAATTGAAGAAGTATGGATTCGTTCTGCATTTACATGTAACACACGGCATGGAGTATGTAAAAAATGTTATGGACGCAACTTGGCAACAGGTGCGGAAGTGGAAGTTGGTGAAGCGGTTGGTATTATCGCGGCCCAATCGATCGGTGAGCCAGGTACACAGCTTACAATGCGTACGTTCCACACAGGTGGGGTAGCAGGAGACGATATCACACAAGGTTTACCGCGCGTACAAGAGTTATTTGAAGCGCGTAATCCAAAAGGTCAGGCAGTCATTTCGGAAATTGATGGTGTTGTTGTAGCGATTAATGAAGCGCGTGACCGTCAACGTGAAATCGTCATTCAAGGTGAAGTTGAGACGCGTACGTACACAGCCCCTTACAGCGCACGTCTCAAAGTACAAGAAGGGCAGAAAGTTGAACGTGGTCAAGAATTAACAGAAGGTTCAATCGATCCGAAAGAACTATTAAGAGTCAAAGATATGAATGCTGTTCAAGAGTACTTGTTGCGTGAAGTACAAAAAGTATACCGCATGCAAGGGGTAGAAATTAGCGACAAACATATCGAAGTCATGGTTCGCCAAATGCTTCGTAAAGTTCGCGTCATCGATGTGGGCGACACAGACTTATTGCCTGGTACATTACTTGATATCCATCAATTTACGGATGCGAATGCGAAAGTGTTGATGGAAGGCAAACGACCAGCGACAGCTCGTCCGGTGCTGCTCGGAATTACGAAAGCATCGCTTGAAACAGACTCATTCTTGTCTGCGGCTTCGTTCCAAGAAACGACGCGTGTCTTAACGGATGCAGCGATCAAAGGAAAACGCGATGAATTACTTGGATTAAAAGAAAACGTCATTATCGGTAAACTTGTTCCAGCAGGAACAGGAATGGCGCGCTATCGCAAAGTAAAACCAGTAATTAAAACAACAAAAGACGAAGATGCAGTTACAACGAAATAACGATGCACCTATTGCTAGCGAATGACGCTAGCAATAGGTGAAAAAAATATAGTTGACACAGATCTTAGAAAGTGATAACATAATAAAGGTGTTCCGAAAACCTGTCACTTTGGAGGATATGTTACATGTCTTATGAAAAAGTCGCACAGGCTAAACAAATTATTGTAGGAACGAAACAAACAGTACGAGCTCTGAAAGATGGAAAGGTACATGAGATCGTGATTGCTGAAGATGCGGATGTAGCAATTATCGATAAAGTGCTAGAAGCGGCAAGAGAGGCAAATGTACCTGTTTGTAAAGTGGACTCGATGAAAAAGCTCGGGAAAGCATGTAAAATCGATGTAGGAGCGGCTGCTGTTGCGATCATTCGTTAAAAACTGTTTTTGTGGGTTTACTACAAAAACTTTGTTTTTGCATAAAAATGAGCCACCTGGATGTGTGGGCTTGAATTTGATTGTGAAGGGAGGAAATTTACCATGCCTACAATTAACCAGCTTGTACGTAAAGGTCGTACAAAAAAGGTAGTGAAATCTAAATCACCTGCGTTAAATAAAGGGTATAACAGCTTCAAAAAAGTTCAAACAACTGTTTACTCTCCGCAAAAACGTGGAGTATGTACACGTGTAGGTACAATGACACCAAAGAAGCCAAACTCTGCGCTTCGTAAATATGCCCGTGTACGTCTATCTAACGGTATCGAGGTAACTGCTTATATCCCAGGTATCGGTCATAACTTACAAGAACACAGCGTTGTATTAATTCGCGGTGGACGTGTAAAAGACTTACCAGGGGTACGTTACCACATCGTTCGCGGTGCTTTAGATACAGCAGGTGTAGCAAACCGTATGCAAGGTCGTTCAAAATACGGTGCGAAAAAACCAAAAGCAGCTAAGAAATAACATTTATCATTTCTCGCTGATTTTCACTGAAAGGAGGAAAAACTATGCCACGTAAAGGTCCGGTTCCTAAACGAGATGTGTTACCAGATCCAATTTACAACTCAAAGCTAGTTACACGTTTAATCAATAAAATTATGATTGACGGTAAAAAAGGTAAAGCACAAAAAATTCTTTACACAGCGTTCGATATTATTCGTGAACGCACAGGTAAAGATCCAATGGAAGTGTTTGAGCAAGCGTTGAAAAACGTTATGCCAGTTCTTGAAGTTCGCGCACGCCGTGTTGGTGGTGCAAACTATCAAGTTCCTGTTGAGGTGCGTCCAGAACGCCGCACAACATTAGGTCTTCGTTGGCTTGTGAACTACGCTCGTCTTCGTGGAGAAAAAACGATGGAAGAGCGTTTAGCGAACGAGATTATGGATGCTGCTAACAACACAGGTGCAGCTGTGAAAAAACGCGAAGATACACACAAAATGGCAGAAGCAAACAAAGCGTTTGCACACTATCGTTGGTAATTTTTTCGTTAAATTAAGAATAGGTGAGAGCGATGCGGTTGAAACTAAAAAAGCATGCCCATCGCTCATTCGCCTATATTCCTATATGCAAAATAAATTACGACACTTCATTTAAGGAAGGAGAAAAAATCCATATGGCAAGACAGTTCTCCTTGGAAAACACTCGCAATATTGGAATCATGGCCCATATTGACGCCGGTAAAACAACAACAACAGAACGTATCCTTTTCTACACAGGACGCGTTCATAAAATCGGTGAAGTTCATGAGGGCGCAGCAACGATGGACTGGATGGAGCAAGAACAAGAGCGCGGAATTACCATCACATCCGCAGCAACAACAGCTCAATGGAAAGGCCATCGTATTAACATCATCGATACACCTGGACACGTCGACTTCACAGTAGAAGTTGAACGTTCATTGCGCGTATTAGACGGTGCAGTGGCGGTATTAGACGCACAATCAGGTGTAGAACCGCAAACAGAAACAGTATGGCGCCAAGCGACTACATACGGTGTTCCACGTATCGTTTTCGTAAACAAAATGGACAAGATTGGCGCAGACTTCTTATACTCTGTAAAAACGCTTCATGACCGTTTACAAGCGAATGCGCACCCTGTCCAATTACCAATTGGTGCAGAAGATCAATTCACAGGCATCATTGACCTTGTTGAAATGTGCGCATACCACTATCACGATGAATTAGGAAAAAACATCGAGCGCATCGAGATTCCTGAAGACTATCGTGATATGGCTGAAGAATATCGCGGAAAATTAATTGAAGCAGTTGCAGAGCTTGATGAAGAATTAATGATGAAATATTTAGAAGGGGAAGAAATTACAAAAGAAGAATTAAAAGCTGCGATTCGTAAAGCGACAGTTTCTGTTCAATTCTTCCCTGTATTCTGTGGTTCTGCATTCAAAAACAAAGGCGTTCAATTAATGCTTGATGGGGTTGTTGACTACTTACCATCGCCAGTCGACATTCCTGCGATTAAAGGAACTGTTCCTGATACAGAAGAAGAGACAGTTCGCGAAGCGCGCGACGATGCTCCTTTTGCGGCGTTAGCGTTCAAAATTATGACAGACCCTTACGTCGGTAAGTTGACGTTCTTCCGCGTATACTCTGGCACATTAAACTCCGGTTCTTACGTGTTGAACTCAACAAAACGTAAGCGTGAACGTATCGGTCGTATTCTACAAATGCACGCAAACCACCGTGAAGAAATTGCACAAGTTTACGCAGGTGACATTGCGGCAGCTGTAGGTTTAAAAGATACAACAACTGGTGATACATTGTGTGATGAAAAAGACCCAGTCATCCTAGAGTCTATGCAATTCCCAGAGCCAGTTATTCAAATCGCGATCGAACCGAAGTCAAAAGCTGACCAAGATAAGATGAGCACAGCATTACAAAAACTTCAAGAAGAAGACCCAACATTCCGTGCATGGACAGACCAAGAAACAGGTCAAACAATCATCGCGGGTATGGGTGAGCTTCACCTTGACATCATCGTTGACCGTATGCGTCGCGAGTTTAAGGTAGAAGCAAACGTTGGTGCTCCACAAGTTGCATACCGTGAAACATTCCGTAAATCTGCACAAGTTGAAGGAAAATTTGTGCGCCAGTCTGGTGGTCGCGGTCAATACGGTCACGTTTGGATCGAGTTCTCACCAAACGAAGAAGGAAAAGGCTTCGAATTCGAAAACGCAATTGTTGGTGGGGTTGTTCCAAAAGAATACATCCCTGCAATTCAAGCAGGTCTTGAAGATGCAATGCAAAACGGTGTTCTTGCTGGATACCCAGTTGTTGATATTAAAGCGAAATTATTCGACGGTTCTTACCACGATGTTGACTCAAGCGAAATGGCGTTCAAAATCGCTGCTTCTATGGCGTTGAAAAACGCAGCATCCAAATGTGATCCTGTGTTGCTTGAGCCGATCATGAAAGTAGAAGTCATCGTCCCTGAAGAATATTTAGGTGACATCATGGGTGACATCACTTCTCGTCGTGGTCGCGTCGAAGGTATGGAAGCTCGCGGTAACGCACAAGTTGTTCGCGCGATGGTTCCACTTTCTGAAATGTTTGGATACGCAACTTCATTGCGTTCAAATACACAAGGTCGCGGAACATTCACAATGGTATTCGACCATTATGAAGAAGTTCCGAAAAGCATTGCCGAGGAAATCATCAAAAAAAATAAAGGTGAATAATTGATTTTCCGGCATTGTTCAAGTATAAATACTTATGTAAGACTTGGAAGTGGACGTGCCTGTGCACCTTCACTTCCGAGCATTCTATATTTAATAAAAACACACTAAGGAGGATATTATAATGGCTAAAGCGAAATTCGAACGCACGAAACCACACGTCAACATTGGTACAATCGGCCACGTTGACCATGGTAAAACAACTTTGACAGCTGCAATCACAACAGTTCTTGCGAAACAAGGTAAAGCAGAAGCACGCGCGTATGATCAAATCGACGCTGCTCCAGAAGAGCGCGAGCGCGGAATTACAATCTCAACTGCACACGTTGAGTATGAAACTGACAACCGTCACTATGCACACGTTGACTGCCCGGGTCACGCAGACTACGTGAAAAACATGATCACAGGTGCTGCGCAAATGGACGGTGCGATCCTTGTTGTATCTGCTGCTGACGGTCCAATGCCACAAACTCGTGAGCACATTCTTCTTTCTCGCCAAGTAGGCGTACCTTACATCGTTGTATTCTTAAACAAATGCGACATGGTAGACGATGAAGAGCTTTTAGAGCTTGTTGAAATGGAAGTTCGCGATTTATTATCTGAATACGACTTCCCAGGAGACGAAGTTCCTGTAATTAAAGGTTCTGCGTTAAAAGCGCTTGAAGGAGATCCAGTTTGGGAAGAAAAAATCATCGAGCTTATGAACGCTGTTGATGAATATATCCCAACTCCACAACGCGAAATCGACAAACCATTCATGATGCCAGTTGAAGACGTATTCTCAATCACTGGTCGTGGTACAGTTGCTACAGGTCGCGTTGAGCGCGGTATCTTAAAAGTTGGTGACCAAGTAGAGATCATCGGTCTTTCTGAAGAGCCAAAAGCAACAACTGTTACAGGTGTTGAAATGTTCCGTAAGCTTCTTGACCAAGCTGAAGCTGGTGACAACATCGGTGCACTTCTTCGCGGTGTTTCTCGTGACGAAGTACAACGCGGTCAAGTATTAGCAAAACCAGGAACAATCACTCCACACACAAAATTTAAAGCGCAAGTTTACGTGTTAACAAAAGAAGAAGGTGGACGTCATACTCCTTTCTTCTCTAACTACCGTCCACAATTCTACTTCCGTACAACGGACGTAACAGGTATCATCCAACTTCCAGAAGGCGTTGAGATGGTAATGCCTGGAGACAACATCGAAATGACAGTAGAATTAATCGCGCCAATCGCGATCGAAGAAGGTACAAAATTCTCGATCCGCGAAGGTGGACGTACAGTGGGTGCAGGTTCTGTATCTGAAATCATCGAGTAATCGATGGAAGTGGTCTAGCGGTCAGCTAGACCACTTATTTTTTTTTGCTCCATTGAAAATGCATGACGAAATATGTATAATGGGAAAGGCAGTTTGTGAAGAAAAGAAATAAAAAAACTTGCATTAGCTATAGATTTTATATATAATAATAAACGTTGGTCTTTGACTGCGATGAAGTGGAAGGTTGCTGACACACCCGGCCGCTTTGCCATGGCGAGTGTGAAGGAAATTTCCATGGAGAATGTCTATTTTAAAAATAGGCGAAGAAGGAGGGAAAATAATGGCAAAAGAAAAAATTCGTATTCGTTTAAAAGCGTATGATCATCGAATTCTTGATCAATCTGCTGAGAAAATTGTGGAAACTGCAAAGCGTTCAGGCGCAACTGTATCTGGACCGATTCCGTTACCAACTGAAAGAACGGTGTACACGATTTTGCGTGCGGTTCATAAATACAAAGACTCTCGTGAGCAGTTCGAAATGCGCACACATAAACGCTTAATTGACATCGTCAATCCGACTCCACAAACAGTAGATTCTTTAATGCGTTTAGACTTACCGTCTGGTGTTGATATTGAAATCAAGTTGTAATTGCTATATAGGAGGTGTGAAAGATGAAAGGAATCTTAGGAAGAAAAATCGGCATGACTCAAGTGTTTGCTGAAAACGGGGATCTTATTCCTGTAACGGTAATTCAAGCGACTCCGAACGTAGTTCTTCAAAAGAAAACGATTGAAAACGACGGTTATGAAGCGATTCAATTAGGTTTTGAAGATTTACGTGAGAAATTAGCGAACAAGCCGCAAAAGGGTCATGCTGCAAAGGCAAACACCACACCTAAGCGCTTCATTCGTGAAATTCGTGGTGTGAATCTTGCAGAATATGAAGTAGGTCAAGAAGTAAAAGTGGACATTTTCAACGAAGGTGAAATCGTTGACGTCACAGGAACGTCAAAAGGTAAAGGTTTCCAAGGTGTAATTAAACGCCATGGACAATCTCGTGGACCAATGGCGCACGGTTCTCGTTATCATCGTCGTCCTGGTTCAATGGGTCCAATCGCTCCAAACCGTGTATTCAAATCAAAAGAGCTTCCAGGTCGCATGGGTGGCGAGCGAGTAACAGTACAAAACTTAAAAGTTGTCAAAGTGGATCCAGAACGCAACTTAATTTTAATTAAAGGAAACGTACCAGGTCCAAACAAAGGGCTTGTTATCATTAAAAGCGCGGTTAAGGCGAAATAATTTCTTTAAGAAAGGAGGAAACACCCAATGCCAAAAGTAGCATTGTACAACCAAAACGGAGAAAACATCGGTGAAATCGAATTAAACGATGCCGTATTTGGTATTGAACCGAACAAACATGTGTTATTTGAAGCGGTAATTATGCAACGTGCTTCCTTGCGTCAAGGAACTCATAAAACAAAAAATCGTGCAGAAGTAAGCGGCGGTGGCCGTAAACCATGGCGTCAAAAAGGTACTGGACGCGCTCGTCAAGGATCGATTCGTTCTCCACAGTGGCGCGGCGGTGGTATTGTATTTGGTCCAGTTCCACGCAGCTACAGCTACAAACTTCCGAAAAAAGTTCGTCGCTTAGCAATTAAATCAGCTTTATCTTCAAAAGTGCTTGAAAACAACATCGTTGTATTAGACAATTTAACGCTTGAAGCACCGAAAACAAAAGAAATGGTTAAAATTTTAAACAACCTTTCTGTTGATCGCAAAGCGTTAATTGTAACAGCAGATGCAAACGAGAACGTCATTCTTTCAGCCCGCAACATCCCAGGAGTTACAGTCGTAACAGCAAGCGGAATTAACGTTCTTGATGTACTCAACCACGACAAGCTTGTCATTACAAAAGCTGCCGTGGAAAAAGTAGAGGAGGTGCTTGTATAATGAAAGATCCTCGCGATATTATTAAGCGCCCCGTCATTACTGAACGTTCAACAGAGTTAATGGGTGAGAAAAAATATACGTTCGAAGTTGATGTAAAAGCGAACAAAACGGAAGTAAAAGATGCGATCGAAGCGATCTTCGGCGTAAAAGTAGCAAAGGTCAACATTATGAACTATAAAGGAAAGTTCAAACGTGTTGGTCGTTATAGCGGATTAACAAATCGTCGTCGTAAAGCGATTGTTACATTAACGCCAGACAGCAAAGAGATCGAACTATTTGAAGTATAAGTTTAAAAGTGAAGGAGGGAAACGGACATGGCGATTAAAAAATATAAGCCAACGTCTAACGGTCGTCGTGGTATGACGGTTTTAGACTTCTCTGAGCTTACAACAGATAAGCCGGAAAAATCGTTGCTTGTGCCTTTAAAGAAAAAAGGCGGTCGTAACAACCAAGGTAAATTAACTGTTCGTCACCAAGGTGGCGGTCATAAGCGTCAATACCGTATTATTGACTTTAAACGCGATAAAGATGGCATTCCAGGACGCGTTGCTACAATCGAATACGATCCAAACCGTTCTGCAAACATCGCGCTAATTCATTATGCTGATGGTGAAAAGCGTTACATCATCGCACCGAAAAACTTAGAAGTTGGCATGGAAATTATGTCAGGTCCAGATGCGGACATTAAAGTAGGTAACGCATTACCTTTAGCAAATATTCCAGTTGGTACAGTTATTCATAACATCGAATTAAAACCTGGTAAAGGCGGACAATTAGTACGCGCTGCAGGTACATCTGCACAAGTGCTAGGTAAAGAAGGTAAATACGTACTTGTTCGTTTATCTTCAGGTGAAGTTCGCATGATTTTAGCAACTTGCCGTGCAACAATCGGTCAAGTTGGTAACGAACAACATGAGCTTGTGAACATTGGTAAAGCTGGACGCGCTCGTTGGTTAGGTATTCGTCCAACTGTTCGTGGTTCCGTTATGAACCCTGTTGATCACCCACATGGTGGTGGTGAAGGTAAAGCACCTATCGGACGTAAGTCTCCAATGACTCCATGGGGCAAACCAACTCTTGGATTCAAAACGCGTAAGAAGAAAAACAAATCCGATAAATTTATCGTACGTCGTCGTAAAAAATAACGGGGTTGAGCTACGGTTCAAAAGAACCGTAGAGCAATCACGAAAGGAGGTTCACTTATGGGTCGCAGCTTGAAAAAAGGTCCTTTTTGTGATGATCATTTAATGAAAAAAATCGAGAAATTGAATGAAACTGGACAAAAACAAGTGATCAAAACATGGTCTCGTCGTTCGACAATTTTCCCACAATTCATTGGTCACACAATCGCTGTTTACGATGGTCGCAAACACGTTCCAGTTTACATCACAGAGGACATGGTCGGTCATAAGCTCGGTGAGTTCGCGCCAACGCGCACGTACAAAGGTCACGCTGCTGATGACAAGAAAACAAAACGTTAATATGAGAGGAGGCTTCATTTATGCAAGCTAAAGCTGTTGCTAGAACGGTTCGAATTGCTCCTCGTAAAGCTCGTTTAGTGATTGATTTAATTCGAGGAAAGCAAGTTAGTGAAGCAGTTGCGATTCTTCGTCATACGCCAAAAGCTGCTTCTCCGATTATCGAGAAAGTATTAAAATCTGCAGTGGCAAACGCAGAACACAACTATGACATGGACGTTAATAAGCTCGTTGTTACAGAAGCTTATGTGAACGAAGGACCAACATTAAAACGTTTCCGTCCTCGTGCACAAGGTCGTGCGAGCGCAATTAACAAACGCACAAGCCATATCACGATCGTTGTTTCAGAAAAGAAGGAGGGATAATCAGTGGGTCAAAAGGTAAATCCAATCGGTCTTCGCATTGGTATTATCCGTGATTGGGAATCAAGATGGTACGCTGAAAAAGATTACGCGGACCTTTTACACGAAGATCTTAAAATTCGTGAGTACCTCACAAAGCGCTTAAGCGATGCAGCTGTTTCTCGCATTGAAATCGAGCGTGCAGCAAACCGTGTAAATATCACAATCCATACAGCGAAACCAGGAATGGTGATCGGTAAAGGTGGATCTGAAGTTGAAGCGCTTCGTAAAGCGTTAAACGAATTAACTGGCAAACGCGTTCATATCAACATCGTTGAAATTAAAAAGCCAGACTTAGAAGCGAAACTTGTTGCAGAAAATATCGCGCGTCAAATTGAAAACCGCGTATCATTCCGTCGTGCACAAAAACAAGCAATTCAACGCACAATGCGCGCAGGTGCTAAAGGAATTAAAACGATGGTATCTGGTCGTTTAGGTGGAGCAGATATCGCTCGCTCAGAACATTACAGCGAAGGAACAGTTCCACTTCATACTCTTCGCGCTGACATCGATTATGCAACAGCAGAAGCGGACACAACATACGGAAAAATCGGCGTGAAAGTATGGATTTATCGTGGAGAGGTCCTTCCTACGAAAAAGAAAACTGAGGAAGGAGGAAATTAATCATGTTAATGCCAAAACGTGTAAAATATCGTCGTGAACATCGCGGTCGCATGAAAGGTCGCGCAAAAGGCGGTACAGAAGTACATTTTGGTGAATACGGCTTACAAGCGTTAGAGCCAGCATGGATTACAAACCGTCAAATCGAGGCTGCCCGTCGTGCGATGACTCGTTACATGAGACGTGGCGGTAAAGTATGGATTAAAATTTTCCCTTCAAAACCATACACAGCAAAACCACTTGAAGTGCGCATGGGTTCCGGTAAAGGTGCTCCAGAAGGTTGGGTAGCTGTTGTTAAACCTGGTAAAGTGATGTTCGAAATCGCGGGAGTTTCTGAAGAAGTAGCTCGTGAAGCGTTACGTCTTGCTTCTCACAAACTTCCAATCAAATGCAAATTCGTAAAACGTGAAGAAATTGGTGGTGAATCAAATGAAAGCTAAAGAAATTCGTGAACTTACCACTGCCGAGATTGAACAAAAAATTAAAGCGTTGAAAGAAGAGTTATTCAACCTTCGCTTCCAATTGGCAACAGGTCAATTAGAGAATACAGCTCGTATTCGTGAAGTACGCAAAGCGATTGCGCGTATGAAAACTGTTATTCGCGAAAGAGAGATCGCTGCTAACAAATAATTGATATCGAGAGGAGGTTCGCACAATGAGTGAACGCAACAATCGTAAAGTTCTCGTCGGCCGTGTTGTTTCCGATAAAATGGATAAAACAATTACGGTTCTTGTAGAAACTTATAAAAAGCATCCTCTTTACGGCAAGCGCGTAAAGTATTCGAAAAAATATAAAGCACATGACGAAAACAATGTAGCAAAAGTGGGCGACATTGTAAAAATTATGGAGACACGTCCTCTTTCTGCAACAAAACGTTTCCGTCTTGTTGAAGTAGTTGAAAAAGCTGTTATCGTTTAATCAATATGTTCGGTGTGATGGATACAAATCCGAAAGGAGGTTTCGTCAATGATTCAACAAGAAACTCGTATGAAAGTTGCTGATAACTCTGGTGCACGTGAAGTGCTTGTCATTAAAGTGCTAGGTGGTTCTGGTCGTCGTTATGCGAACGTTGGCGACATCGTTGTGGCGACAGTTAAAGATGCAACACCAGGTGGCGTTGTTAAAAAAGGTCAAGTTGTTAAAGCGGTTGTCGTTCGTACAAAACGTGGCGTGCGCCGTACAGACGGTTCTTACATCCGCTTTGACGAAAATGCTTGCGTAATCATTCGTGATGACAAGAGCCCACGTGGTACGCGTATTTTCGGACCAGTTGCTCGTGAGTTGCGCGACAAAGACTTTATGAAAATCGTTTCTTTAGCTCCAGAAGTGATTTAATGAAAAGGAAAAGCCTTTTAAGGAGGTGCGATTCAGATGCATGTAAAAAAAGGTGATAAAGTGCAAGTGATCTCTGGTAAGGATAAAGGAAAACAAGGCGTTATTCTTGCTGCGTTTCCAAAGAAAAACCGAGTGCTTGTTGAAGGTGTGAACATCGTAAAAAAACACGTAAAACCTTCTCAAGCAAATCCACAAGGCGGCATCATCAGCCAAGAGGCGCCAATCCACGTATCAAACGTAATGCCTCTTGATCCAAAAACAGGATTACCAACTCGTGTTGGATACAAAGTAGTTGACGGTAAAAAAGTTCGCTATGCGAAACGTTCTGGTGAAATTTTAGACAAATAATGAAGTGACTGAGGAAGGGAGGTACTCAAATGAACCGCCTTAAAGAAAAGTATTTGAAAGAAGTTGTTCCTGCTCTTATGAGCAAGTTTAACTATAAATCAGTGATGCAAGTTCCAAAAATCGAAAAAATCGTCATCAACATGGGTGTTGGTGATGCGGTACAAAACGCAAAAGCGTTAGATAGCGCAGTAGAAGAACTCGCGTTAATTTCTGGTCAAAAACCGGTTGTTACACGCGCGAAAAAATCAATCGCTGGTTTCCGTCTTCGCGAAGGAATGCCAATCGGTGCAAAAGTAACACTTCGCGGTGAGCGTATGTACGAGTTTTTCGATAAGCTCGTTTCTGTTTCTTTACCGCGCGTTCGTGACTTCCGCGGCGTATCGAAAAAATCATTCGATGGACGTGGAAACTACACATTAGGTGTAAAAGAGCAATTAATTTTCCCTGAAATTGATTACGATAAAGTAAACAAAGTTCGCGGTATGGACATCGTGATCGTTACAACTGCGAAAACTGACGAGGAAGCTCGTGAATTACTTGCGTTGCTCGGTATGCCATTCCAAAAATAATCATTCCCATTCGTAAAAAGAGGGAGGCGAAAACGTGGCTAAAAAATCAATGATCGCGAAACAAAAACGCACACCAAAGTTTAAAGTACAAGCGTACACTCGTTGTGAGCGTTGTGGACGTCCACACTCTGTATATCGCAAATTTAAACTTTGCCGTATTTGTTTCCGTGAATTAGCGTATAAAGGTCAAATTCCTGGTGTGAAAAAAGCAAGCTGGTAATAAACCCATGAGTTGGGAAGGAGGTAAAACATAATGGTGATGACAGATCCAATTGCAGATATGCTTACTCGCATTCGTAATGCGAACATGGTGCGTCACGAGAAACTTGAAGTTCCTGCTTCGAAAATTAAAAGAGAAATCGCTGAAATTTTAAAGCGTGAAGGTTTCATTCGTGATGTCGAATACATTGAAGATAACAAACAAGGTATTCTTCGTATTTTCTTAAAGTACGGTCCAAATAACGAGCGCGTAATTACAGGTCTTAAACGCATTAGCAAACCTGGTTTGCGCGTATATGTAAAAGCTGACGAAGTACCACGCGTATTGAACGGCTTAGGAATCGCAATTCTTTCAACATCTCAAGGCATTTTAACTGACAAAGAAGCACGTCAAAAACGTACTGGCGGCGAAGTGTTAGCATACATTTGGTAATTATTTTGCAACGAATGGAGGTGTAGTACATGTCACGTGTTGGTAAAAAACCATTGGAAATTCCAGCTGGTGTTACAGTTACATTAAACGGTAACACGGTTACTGTAAAAGGTCCGAAAGGTGAACTTACTCGTACGTTCCATCCGGATATGATCATTAAATTAGAAGGCAACGTTTTAACAGTTGAGCGTCCAAGCGATGAGAAACATCATCGTGCACTTCACGGAACGACTCGCAGCTTGCTTGCAAACATGGTTGAAGGTGTTTCAAAAGGCTATGAGCGTGCACTTGAGCTTGTCGGTGTCGGTTACCGTGCGACAAAACAAGGCAAAAAGCTTGTATTGAGCGTAGGATACTCTCATCCTGTTGAAATCGAGCCAGAAGAAGGACTTGAAATTGAAGTTCCTTCACAAACAAAAATCATCGTTAAAGGTGCGGACAAACAACGTGTTGGTGAATTAGCAGCAAACATTCGTGCCGTTCGTTCACCAGAGCCTTACAAAGGAAAAGGTATTCGCTACGAGGGCGAAGTTGTACGTCGTAAAGAAGGTAAAACAGGTAAGAAATAATGCTGCTTAGGTAAATGAAAGGAGTGACACGAATGATCACTAAGCTTGATAAAAATGCAGTTCGCAAAAAAAGACACGCTCGTGTTCGTCGTAAAGTAGTAGGAACTGCGGAACGTCCACGCTTAAATGTGTTCCGTTCAAACAAACACATTTACGCGCAAATTATCGACGATGTGAAAGCTGTGACACTTGTTAGCGCGTCAACGTTAGATAAAGAGTTTGACTTAGAATCAACAGGCAATGTTGAAGCAGCTCAAAAAGTGGGCGAATTAATTGCTAAACGTGCACTTGAAAAAGGAATTACGGCGGTTGTATTTGACCGTGGCGGATATTTATATCATGGACGTGTTAAAGCACTTGCAGACGCTGCTCGTGAAGCTGGATTACAATTCTAATTAAGAAGGAGGGACAGAGATGCGTCGCATTGATCCAAATAAACTTGAACTAGAAGAACGCGTTGTTGCCGTTAACCGCGTAGCTAAAGTAGTAAAAGGTGGACGTCGTTTCCGTTTCGCTGCGTTAGTCGTTGTTGGTGACAAAAACGGTCATGTCGGCTTCGGAACTGGAAAAGCTCAAGAGGTTCCAGATGCTATTCGCAAAGCGATTGAAGACGCGAAGAAAAACTTAATCACTGTACCGATTGTTGGTACAACAATTCCACATGAAGTTGTCGGACATTTCGGAGCAGGTGAAATCATTTTAAAACCAGCATCTGAAGGTACTGGGGTTATCGCTGGTGGTCCTGCGCGTGCGGTATTAGAGTTAGCAGGTATTAGCGATATTTTATCGAAGTCAATCGGCTCCAACACACCAATTAACATGGTGCGCGCAACAATCGACGGTTTGAAGCAATTGAAACGTGCTGAAGAGGTAGCAAAATTGCGCGGTAAAACAGTTGAGGAACTGTTAGGATAAGGGAGGGAAAAATGATGGCGAAAAAATTAGCAATTACCCTCACTCGCAGCGTAATCGGTCGTCCGCAAGACCAACGCGTGACGGTTAAAACATTAGGTTTAAGAAAATTGCATCAAACAGTTGTTCATAACGACAATCCAGCCATTCGTGGGATGATTAATAAAGTTTCTCACCTTGTAACAGTAAAAGAATTAGAAGAATAAGGAGGTGCCTCGGCATGAAGCTACATGAATTACAACCAGCACCGGGTTCCCGTAAAGAACGTAACCGTGTTGGTCGTGGTATCGGCTCTGGTAACGGAAAAACTTCTGGTAGAGGACATAAAGGGCAAAACGCTCGCTCTGGCGGCGGTGTACGCATCGGCTTTGAAGGTGGTCAAACGCCTTTATTCCGTCGTTTACCAAAACGCGGCTTTACAAACATTCATCGTAAAGAATATGCGATCGTTAACCTTGAAGCATTAAATCGCTTTGAAGACGGTACTGAAGTAACACCAGAATTGTTGCTTGAAACAGGCGTGGTAAGCAAGTTGAAAGCAGGCATCAAAGTTCTTGGAAACGGTGAGCTTACGAAAAAATTAACAGTAAAAGCTCATAAATTCTCTGCTTCTGCAAAAGAAGCGATCGAAGCTGCTGGCGGTACAACTGAGGTGATTTAATGTTTCGAACAATCTCCAATTTTATGCGCGTGGGTGATATAAGAAGAAAAATTGTATTCACCCTTCTTATGCTCATTGTATTTCGCATCGGTACGTTTATTCCTGTGCCGGGCGTCAATGCAGACGTATTAAAAATGCAAGATCAGTTCAACGCTTTTGGCGTATTGAACACATTTGGTGGTGGAGCTTTACAAAACTTTTCTATTTTTGCGATGGGCGTCATGCCATACATTACGGCATCCATCATCGTTCAACTATTGCAGATGGATGTTGTTCCTAAATTTACAGAGTGGTCGAAACAAGGAGAAGTAGGCCGCCGTAAACTCGCTCAGTTTACCCGCTATTTTACGATTGTGCTTGGATTTATCCAAGCGTTCGCTATGTCGTACGGTTTTCATAATATGTCTGGTGGCATGCTCATTAAAAATCCAGGCATTCCGACATATTTGCTTATTGCGCTTGTGTTAACAGCTGGAACAGCCTTTTTAATGTGGCTTGGTGAGCAAATTACAGCTAAAGGTGTTGGAAACGGGATTTCCGTATTGATTTTTGCAGGGATCGTATCCGGTATCCCAACAACACTTAATCAAATTTACGTTCAACAGTTTGAAAATGCTGGCGATCAGCTGTTTTTACGCATCGTCACAGTGTTGTTAGTCGCTTTAGCAGTTGTTGCAGTTATTGTTGGCGTCATTTATGTGCAACAAGCGTTTCGGAAAATTCCGATTCAGTACGCAAAGCGATTAGAAGGACGTAGTCCGGTAGGTGGTCATTCGACACACATTCCGTTAAAAGTCAATCCGGCAGGCGTTATTCCGGTTATTTTTGCGGTGTCGTTTATTATTACTCCACCGACGATTGCATCGTTTTTCGGCTCGAATGATGTAACATTATGGATTAAAAAAGTTTTTGACTACACGCAACCAGTTGGTATGATCATATACGTCGCTTTAATTGTTGCCTTCGCGTATTTTTATGCGTTTGTTCAAGTCAATCCAGAACAAATGGCGGACAATTTGAAAAAGCAAGGTGGTTACATTCCAGGCATTCGTCCAGGAAAGAACACGCAAGAATTCATCACACGCGTTTTGTATCGGTTAACTTTCGTCGGAGCTCTATTTTTAGCAGCAATCGCTGTTCTTCCTGTCTTCTTTATCGAGTTCGCTAAACTACCGCCTTCTGCTCAAATTGGAGGAACGGGCTTGCTGATCGTCGTCGGTGTTGCTTTAGAGACGATGAAGCAGCTAGAAAGCCAATTAGTGAAGCGCCATTACAAAGGCTTTATTAAATAAAAAGAGGTGTTGGGAATTTTATTCCCTCTACCTCACATAGAGCTGAGGGGGAGACGTTGATGAATCTAGTATTAATGGGACTGCCAGGCGCTGGAAAAGGTACGCAGGCAGAAAAAATTGTTGAGAAATATAAAATTCCTCACATTTCTACTGGGGATATGTTTCGAGCAGCGATTAAAGAAGGAACAGAGCTCGGTTTACAGGCGAAATCGTATATGGATCGCGGCGATCTTGTTCCAGACGAAGTGACGATCGGCATTGTTCGTGAACGGTTAAGCAAGGACGATTGCCAAAACGGATTTTTGCTTGATGGATTTCCGCGAACAGTCGCTCAAGCGGAAGCGTTAGAAACGCTTCTTCAACAATTGAACCGTTCCATTGATTATGTTATTAACATCGAAGTAGATAAAAGCATCTTAATGGAACGTCTAACAGGCAGACGCATTTGTAAAGAATGCGGCGCAACGTATCATCTTGTATTTAATCCGCCAGCACAAGCAGGCATCTGCGATAAATGCGGAGGAGAATTGTATCAACGCGCAGATGATAACGAAGCGACCGTAGCGAATCGTCTTGAAGTCAATATGAAGCAAGCTCAGCCGTTGCTTGATTTTTACGCGGCGAAAGGGTACTTGCGCAACATTAATGGACAACAACATATTGATCAAGTGTTTGCTGACATTTGTGAATTACTTGGGGGCTTACAATCATGATCATTTGCAAAACCCCACGCGAAATTGAAATTATGCGTGAAGCTGGTCGAATTGTCGCTTTAACTCATCAAGAACTACAAAAATATATCGAGCCAGGCATAACGACGCGAGAGCTCGATCATATTGCTGAAACGTTCATTCGCAAACATGATGCAATTCCTTCGTTTAAAGGATATAATGGATTCCAAGGGAGCATTTGTACATCGGTCAATGAAGAGCTCGTTCATGGTATTCCAGGAGACCGTGTGCTTCGCGAAGGAGATATTATTAGCATCGATATTGGCGCAAAATATAATGGATATCATGGTGATTCGGCTTGGACGTATCCGGTCGGAGCCATTTCAGAAGAAGCGAAAAAGCTTTTAGAAGTGACAGAGCAATCGTTGTATCGCGGATTGGAAGAAGCGAAACCTGGCGCACGGTTAACGAACATTTCTCATGCGATCCAAACGTATGTCGAGGCGCATAACTTTTCGGTTGTGCGTGAGTATGTTGGGCATGGAATTGGTCAAGACTTACATGAAGATCCGCAAATTCCACATTACGGTCCACCAAACAAAGGGCCGCGGTTAAAGCCAGGCATGGTTCTGTGCATTGAGCCGATGGTGAATGCAGGAACCCGTTATGTTCGCACGTTAGAAGATAATTGGACGGTCGTCACAGTAGATGGCAAACTATGTGCTCACTTTGAGCATACGATCGCCATTACCGAGACGGGATATGAAATTTTAACAACACTTTGAACGCTTTAACCTTCTTTGCGGATGCGCATCGTAAGCTTTAAACTAAACTGGTCGTGTTAGTTGAACATGTTACTCATTTCAAAAAAGAAGGGAGAGCCGTTCAATGGCGAAAGACGATGTAATTGAAGTGGAAGGTACAGTCGTTGAAACGTTGCCAAATGCGATGTTCCGAGTGGAACTTGAAAACGGTCATACCGTTTTAGCTCACGTTTCAGGTAAAATTCGCATGCATTTTATTCGCATTTTACCAGGTGATAAAGTAACAGTTGAATTATCACCTTACGATTTAACACGTGGAAGAATTACGTATCGATATAAATAACACTCCGCACGAACAAGGAGGTAAGTTCACATGAAAGTTAGACCATCTGTAAAACCGATTTGCGAAAAGTGCAAAGTCATTCGCAGACGCGGAAAAGTTATGGTTATTTGTGAAAATCCAAAGCATAAGCAAAAACAAGGATAAAACTTGAGGAGGTGTACAAATCATGGCACGTATTGCAGGTGTAGATATTCCTCGTGACAAACGTGTAGTCATTTCATTAACATACATTTACGGAATCGGTAAAGCAACTGCACAAAAAATCTTAGCAGAAGCTGGCGTATCTGAAGACACTCGCGTTCGCGACTTAACAGAAGAAGAATTAGGTAAAATTCGTGAAATCGTAGATCGCTTAAAAGTAGAAGGAGATCTTCGTCGTGAAGTATCGTTAAACATTAAACGTTTAATGGAGATCGGTTGCTATCGTGGTCTTCGTCATCGTCGCGGATTGCCAGTTCGTGGCCAAAATACGAAAAACAATGCTCGTACACGTAAAGGTCCACGTCGTACAGTAGCGAATAAGAAAAAATAATTAAGTAAAGGAGGTTCATGAACGAATGGCACGTAAAACGAATACGCGTAAACGTCGTGTAAAAAAGAATATTGAATCTGGTATCGCTCATATCCGTTCGACTTTTAACAACACAATCGTCACAATTACAGACGCTCATGGAAATGCAATTTCTTGGTCAAGTGCAGGTGCGTTAGGCTTCAAAGGTTCTCGTAAGTCTACTCCATTTGCTGCACAAATGGCTGCAGAAGCTGCTGCAAAAGCATCAATGGAGCATGGCATGAAAACTGTTGAAGTCAACGTAAAAGGTCCGGGTGCTGGTCGTGAGGCAGCGATTCGTGCACTTCAAGCGGCTGGACTAGAAATTACAGCAATTAAAGATGTTACACCGGTTCCACATAACGGATGCCGTCCGCCAAAACGTCGTCGTGTTTAATTTCCCTGTATAGAATTTGCGTATGTGTCAATAATGGGATATAGTCATTGTTACAGGGAAATGAAAAACAGTTGTTGTGCACATTCGGGAACTTATTCATGGGGGAATTTCGATTGAGCTGTCATCGGTTTAATCGGGGTTTCGACGTTTTGAAGGAGGGTTAAATGAATGCTAGAAATTGAGAAGCCGAAAATCGAAACGGTTGAAATCAGCGAGGATGCCAAATACGGCAAATTCGTCGTTGAACCACTTGAGCGTGGATATGGTACAACTTTGGGTAACTCCTTACGTCGTATCCTGTTATCCTCACTCCCTGGTGCCGCTGTAACATCTGTTCAAATAGATGGTGTATTGCACGAGTTTTCAACAATTGATGGCGTCGTGGAAGATGTAACAACAATCATTTTAAACATTAAAAAGCTAGCGCTAAAAATCTACTCGGACGAAGAAAAGACGCTTGAGATTGATGTACAGGGTGAAGGAGTCGTTACAGCTGCGGATATTACTCACGATAGCGATGTAGAAATTCTCAACCCAGACCTTCATATTGCCACACTGGCAAAAGACGGTCGTTTACGCATGAGAATGACAGCAAAACGCGGACGTGGGTATACACCAGCTGATGCTAATAAGCGCGAGGATCAACCGATAGGTGTTATCCCGATCGATTCCATTTATACGCCGGTATCGCGCGTATCATACCAAGTCGAAAATACGCGCGTCGGTCAAATGACAAATTACGACAAATTAACGATCGACGTGTGGACAGATGGTAGCATCGGCCCGAAAGAAGCAATCTCACTAGGGGCAAAAATCTTAACAGAGCACTTAAATATTTTTGTGAACTTGACGGATGAAGCGCAACATGCGGAAATCATGATCGAAAAAGAAGAAGATCAAAAAGAAAAAGTGCTCGAGATGACAATTGAAGAGCTTGATCTTTCTGTTCGTTCGTACAACTGCTTAAAGCGTGCTGGCATTAATACAGTACAAGAACTTGCGCAAAAAACGGAAGAAGATATGATGAAAGTGCGCAACTTAGGCCGCAAGTCGCTTGAAGAAGTAAAAGCGAAGTTAGAAGAGCTAGGATTAAGCTTACGTAAAGATGACTAGTTAAGCGTTCGGTTAACTAGGCATTTTCATGTTAAAAGTGAAATAAAGGAGGGACATCACATGTCTTACAGAAAATTAGGACGCACAAGCTCTCAACGTAAAGCATTGCTTCGTGACTTAGTGACAGACTTAATCATTAATGAGCGAATTGAAACAACAGAAGCTCGTGCAAAAGAGTTGCGTTCTGTTGTAGAAAAAATGATTACATTAGGAAAACGTGGCGATTTGCATGCACGTCGCCAAGTTGCTGCATTCGTTCGTAAAGAAGTAGCAAACACAGAAACAGGTCAAGATGCAATTCAAAAATTGTTTAGCGACATTGCACCACGTTACCAAGATCGCCAAGGCGGTTATACACGCATTATGAAACTTGGACCACGCCGCGGTGACGGTGCGCCAATGGTCATTATCGAACTAGTTTAATACGTTTTTACAAGGGCGAGACAGTTTTTGAACTGGATCTATGCCCTTTTTTTGTTTTCTTTTTTGTAGTAGAGTAGAGAATAAGAAAATTCAGAAGAGATGAGGAGAGAAATGTGGAAGTTGCTGTACGTGTGGAAAATGTAAGTTTTCAATATGCGAATGAACAAACGTATGCTTTACAAAACGTTTCGTTTCAAGTGTATGAAGGCGAATGGGTAACGATTGTTGGTCATAACGGATCGGGAAAATCGACGCTTGCTAAGCTACTGATCGGTTTATTGCCACCGACAAGCGGAACGATTCACGTATGTGGCATCCCATTAAATGAAGAAACAATATGGGATGTTCGGGAGCGATTAGGCATTGTTTTTCAAAATCCAGATAACCAGTTTGTTGGAACGACTGTTCAAGATGACGTCGCCTTTGGCCTTGAAAATCGAGGGATACAAAAAGATGACATGGCAGCGCGTATAACTGAAGCATTAAAAAAAGTGCATATGGAGGATTTTTTGAATCATGAGCCACATCGGTTGTCAGGTGGACAAAAACAACGTGTGGCGATCGCAAGCGCCATTGCGCTTAGGCCAAATGTTATCATTTTAGATGAGGCGACATCGATGCTTGATCCGAGCGGAAAAAAAGAAGTGCTTGCTGTGATACAGTCGCTTCGACAGGAGCATCATATGACTGTTATTTCCATTACGCATGATTTAAATGAAGTCGCAAAAGCCGATCGGGTGATTGTGATGAATCAAGGGAAGCTTGCACTAGAAGGAACACCTGCACATATTTTCGCACATGGAGATAAATTAGAACAAATGGGGCTAGATTTGCCATTTTCGCTGCAATTAAGTCAACGATTGAGAAATAATGATATTCCGGTTACAGCTAATCATTTAACGATAGAGGGGTTGGTGAATGAATTATGGACATTGTATTCCGCGATGTCGAATATCGTTACCAAGTGAACACCCCTTTTGAGAAGCGAGCATTGTACGATATACATTTCGATATTCGTAGTGGCTCTTATGTAGCTGTGATCGGGCATACAGGCTCAGGCAAGTCTACCCTTTTACAACATTTAAATGGTTTACTGCAGCCGACAAAAGGGAGCGTCCATCTTGGCGATTATGCAATCACAGCGGGCAAAAAAGAAAAATATTTAAAACCTTTACGAAAAAAAGTAGGCATTGTTTTTCAATTCCCTGAACATCAACTGTTTGAAGAAACAGTAGAAAAAGATATTTGCTTCGGACCGATGAACTTTGGCATGTCAGAATCGGAAGCGAAAGCTCGTGTTCGCGAATGGTTAGCTCTTGTCGGATTGCCAGAAGAAGTTCGACATAAGTCTCCATTTGCCTTAAGCGGTGGGCAAATGCGACGTGTAGCGATCGCAGGTGTTTTAGCGATGGAACCAGAAGTGCTTGTATTAGATGAGCCGACGGCCGGATTAGATCCACAAGGGCGAAAAGAAATGATGGATATGTTTGCTCGTCTTCAGAAACAAAAAGGGTTGACGATTGTTCTCGTCACACATAGCATGGAAGAAGCCGCACGTTATGCGGATGAAATTATTATTATGCATCAAGGAACGATTGTACGAAGAGGAACACCAGAACATATTTTTCGTCACGTCGATGATTTACTACACCTTGGGTTAGATGTGCCTGAAACCGTATTATTTCAGCGGGCAATCGAACAAAAATTCGGTTTGCAATTTGATGAACCATGTTTGACGATAGAAGATGTCGTCAAAGCATTACAAACGTTATTTAATCGGGTGAAGCGTGTATGATGAACAGTATGATTATTGGAAAATATGTTCCTGGGGACTCTTTCATTCACCGTCTCGATCCACGTACAAAACTTATTACTATGTTTATTTATGTGTTCATCGTTTTTCTTGCTAATAACGGATGGACATACGGGCTATTAACTTTTTTTACGTGCATCTTGTTGTTTTTATCGCGCATTCGCCTTTCGTTTTTTGTTAAAGGGCTGAAGCCTATTTTATGGGTGATTGTATTTACATTCCTTCTTCACGTGTTGTTAACAAAAGAAGGACATGTTGTTTTTCAATGGTTTGGAATGGAAGTGTATGATCAAGGTATTCAACAAGGGGCATTTATTTCTTTACGCTTTTTGCTCCTTATTGTTGTGACAACATTATTGACGTTAACAACAACGCCAATCGAAGTGACCGATGGGATGGAATCATTGCTTTCGCCATTAAAAAAATGGAATATACCTGTTCATGAGCTAGCGTTAATGATGTCGATTTCTCTTCGTTTTATTCCAACATTGATGGAAGAAACCGAGAAGATTATGAAAGCTCAAGCGGCTCGTGGCGTTGATTTTTCAGGCGGCCCATTATCGGAACGAATGAGAGCGATGACGGCGTTGCTCGTTCCACTATTTATTAGCGCATTTAAACGTGCAGAAGAGTTAGCCGTTGCAATGGAAGTGCGCGGATACCGCGGAGGGAAAGATCGAACAAAATGGCGCGAGTTGACGTGGAGGCGCATAGATACTGCTTTTATGATTTTGCTTGGCTTTCTAGCGATTGTATTATGGCTACTTCGTTCATAAAAAGGAGCGGAAATGGTGAGAAGAATCAAATGCACTATTGCATATGATGGCACATATTTTGCAGGTTATCAAATTCAGCAACAAAAGCGGACCGTACAAGGAGAGCTTGAGCGTGCGCTTTCGCTCATCCATAAAGGACAATTTGTTCGCGTATATGCTTCGGGCAGAACGGATGCAACCGTTCATGCACACGGACAGGTGATTCATTTTGACACACCGCTGTCCATTCCAGATGGGAAATGGCCGAAAGCGTTAAATGCGCTTCTTCCTGATGATGTCATTGTCAAAGAAGCAAGTGAAGTATCGCCTTCCTTCCATGCACGGTTTAGCGTGAAAAAGAAAGAATATCGTTACCGCGTATGGACGGGGGAGAAAAACGTGTTTTTGCGTCATTACGTGTATCATTATCCGTATCCGCTTAATGTAGCAGCGATGAACGAAGCGCTTCATGATCTGATTGGCACGCATGATTTCACGAGTTTTTGTTCGGCAAAAACGGAGATAGAGGATAAAGTGCGTACGATTTACGAGGCGGAAGTCATTCCACAAGGAGACGAATTGATCTTTCGTCTTGTTGGCAACGGCTTTTTATATAACATGGTTCGCATTATCGTTGGGACGGTGCTAGAAGTCGGGCGCGGGGAACGGCGTGCTGAAGAGATGAAAACAATTTTGGAACAAAAAAATCGAAGTGCTGCCGGAAAGACCGCACCGGGTCACGGTCTTTATTTATGGCACGTTTCGTATGACAACTAATCCAGGTGTAACATTTTCTTGACATTGGGTTGTAGAAGAGATATTATATCATATGGTATGTATTTTAAACCCACGATTAGCCCCGGAAATTAATCGTGTTGAAATAAATATCGCTTGTTCATTTTTTATTTTAGGAGGGAAAACAAATGCGTACGTATATGGCGAAGCCAAATGAAGTAGAACGTAAATGGTACGTTATTGATGCAGAAGGCAAAACGTTAGGACGTCTTGCTAGTGAAGTTGCTGCGATTTTGCGCGGTAAACATAAACCAACTTACACACCGCATGTTGACACAGGTGATCATGTGATCATCATTAACGCAGAAAAAGTTGAATTAACAGGTAAAAAATTAACGAACAAATTATACTATCGTCATAGCTTACATCCAGGTGGATTAAAAGTAAGAACAGCGCTTGAAATGCGTACACACTATCCAGAACAAATGCTTGAAAGAGCAATCCGCGGCATGCTTCCAAAAGGTAGCCTTGGTCGTCAAATGTTCAAAAAATTGCACGTTTATCGCGGAAGCGAACATCCGCATCAAGCACAAAAACCAGAAGTTTACGAACTTCGCGGATAATTGATTAAAGGAGGGCATTATTTTGGCACAGGTACAATACTACGGCACAGGCCGTCGCAAAAGTTCAGTTGCGCGTGTGCGTCTCGTTCCAGGTGAAGGACGCATTATCGTAAATGGTCGTGACATTCGTGATTATGTTCCATATGAATCTTTAGTTGAAGTTGTAAAACAACCGCTTGTTTTAACAGAAACATTCGGTAGCTACGATGTATTAGTAAACGTAAGCGGCGGTGGATTCACAGGTCAAGCGGGCGCAATCCGTCACGGTATTGCTCGTGCATTGTTACAAGTTGACCCAGAATATCGTCAAACATTAAAACGTGCAGGTTTATTAACGCGCGACTCTCGTGTGAAAGAGCGTAAAAAATACGGTCTTAAAGGCGCTCGTCGTGCACCACAATTCTCAAAACGTTAATTTCAACAAATCTCGGCAATTATTTGCCGAGATTTTTTTGTATGTCCCTCTTGTTCATGCGAACAATATATATAAGGAGGGGCAGTCAAATGGAAATAATTACATCGTTTACAATAAAAAAGTTAGAAAAACAGCTTGCTTATGAGCGAAATGTATTGAAGGATCTTTCTTATCGTGAGTTATGTAGACGTGTGCGCACGTATTGGCAACAATACATGATTGTTTCCGAAGTCATGGAAACGATATGCATCGATATGGCCATTGAAGCATATTTGCTCGGTGCACATTATAGTCGGTTTACATATTATGGTGAGTCAATAGAAACAGTGAAAAGTCGTTGTATAAACGAATACGAACAACTTATACATGAACTGTATGAACATATGAAGCTATGCAGAGATAGTATGTACGACACGTGTGCTCGTTACGTAGATGTTTGGTGGAGAGAAGGAATCGAAAAAGGGCTTCGTCGTCAACGTCTTCGTTTGAAGTAATCGTTCTAAATTCTCCTCTTGTCCCATATAACATAAATAGTGGGGAGGAGAAGGAATGAAAGTACGTATTATTATTCTTTTCATTGTTTTTGTCCTTTTTTTACAGTTTTACGTACTTCATGACCGCTCATGGAAAGCATGGAGTTTACCGTTATCAGGGAAGATTATCATCCTTGATCCAGGGCATGGGGGGCCTGACGGGGGAGCGGTTGGAGGAGACGTTCTTGAGAAAGACATAGCGCTAAATGTTGCATTAAAATTGCGTGATTATTTGCAACAACAAGGTGCACTCGTTCAAATGACAAGAGAAGGTGACTATGATTTAGCAAGCGAACAAACGAGGGGATATAGCCGAAGAAAAATAGAAGATTTACAGCGACGAGTTCAGTTTGTCAATGAGTCAGAAGCTGATTTTTTTATTAGCATTCATTTAAATGCGATTCCTTCACCGAAATGGAGAGGGGCACAAGTGTTTTATTATTCCTCATTAGAAGAAAATAAACGATTAGCGAAGTTTATTCAGCAAGAACTGCGTGTCAATTTAGAGAATACACGTCGCTTAGCAAAGCCTATTCAAACGGTATATTTATTAAAAATGGCAAAAAAGCCAGGGGCTTTAGTTGAAATTGGTTTTTTATCAAATGAAGAGGAACGAAAACTACTAGCGTCCTCATCATACCAGGAGAAGCTTGCTGCTTCGATTTACAAGGGGATTTTGCGCTACGTATCCAATGAACCCGATCCTTCTGAATGAGAAGGATTTTTTTTTTTTTATGAAGAAAATTATGTTATATTGAAAGTGTGAACTGTGAAACCGAATACATAAGGATTGGTGAGGCGCGATGTTGACAGAAAAACAAGTTATTGAATTGCTTGAAACGATTTATGACCCATTTTTGAGAAAAACGTTTAAAGAAACAGGAGCGATTCAGGAAGTTAAAATAAATGAAGAGAAGGGGCTAGTAAGCGTAAAAATCGCTTTAGCTAAAACAGGAACAGCAGAACAACTCCAAGTGCAACAAACCGTTGTGCAACGGTTAAAAGATGCAGGAGCATCTTCCGTAGGGCTTCGCTTTGCCCAATTGCCGTTAGAAGAAGGGCGAACAGCGCATGAACCAATTTATTTAGCGATTGCAAGCGGAAAAGGTGGAGTAGGAAAGTCAACGGTCTCTGTTAATTTAGCTGTTTCACTTGCTCGGCTTGGCAAAAAAGTCGGTTTAATTGATGCTGATATTTACGGATTTAGCATACCCGATATGATGGGCATTACAGAACGCCCAATTGTTCGTGGCGAAAAAATTATTCCGGTTGAACGGTTTGGTGTGAAAGTCATTTCTATGGGCTTTTTTGTGGAAGATAATTCCCCGGTTATTTGGCGTGGGCCGATGCTTGGCAAAATGCTAAAAAACTTTTTTGATGAAGTGGAATGGGGAGAATTAGATTATTTATTATTAGACTTACCTCCAGGCACAGGCGATGTAGCATTAGATGTCCATACAATGCTGCCGACATCAAAAGAAATCATTGTGACAACGCCTCATCCGACCGCTGCATTTGTTGCGGCAAGAGCGGGAGCGATGGCAGTCCGAACAAATCACGAAGTTGTTGGTGTCATTGAAAATATGTCGTATTTTGAAAGTAAAACAACAGGTGAAAAAGAATACATTTTTGGAAAAGGCGGCGGTCAAAAATTAGCTGAAGAATTGCAGACGGATTTACTCGGACAACTACCGCTCGGGCAACCTGATTGGAACGATGACGATTTTGCCCCTTCTGTGTACGGTGAAGATCATCCGATTGGAAAAGTATATATGGACATCGCCAGAAAAATCATTGCAAAGCTACGATGAGGGGCTACGAAGCCCCTCATGTTGTTTGCTCGTCACTTGATCCTCCTTGCTCGTCACTTGATCCTCCTTGATCGGAACTTTCTTCTTGCTCGGAACTTTCTTCTTGCTCGGAACTTTCTTCTTGCTCGGAACTTTCTTCTTGCTCGGAACTTCTTTCACCGCCTTGCATTTCTTCGGCTGCTTTAATAAGAATATCCTCAATTTTTGCTTTAAATAGCGGGCTGCTAAATGTTTCTGTAATGACCTTTTGCAAATGAGCTCGAAAATCTTTGTTTTTCATTTCTGTTTGTATTAATTTTTTCATTTCTGGATTTTGCATAATTTCAATGATCATTGCTTGATATTCAGGATCTTTCATTAGCGCTTTTAATAATTTTTCATGTTCTTCTTGCATGCTTTTGGCAAAATTTTGGGCGAAATTTGGATCTTCAAACGCTTTTTCCCAAAACGCTTTTCCTTTTTCGGATGTTAACGTTTCTTCGATCGTCTTTTTTACAACTTCTTGATTGATAACGAGTTGTTGTTTAATTTTTTCATCGCTCATCACTTCTTGAATCGCTTTTTTTCCTTCATCTGTTTTTAAAATATCGACGACCATTTTTTTTGTTTGATCGTACTCAGGTTGCGCAGGGGTTTCTTCTTGTTGGGCGCACCCGGTCAGCACCAATACATAACTAAATAGGAGGAGCAAAAATGTCCGATTCATAATTAAGAGCCCCTTTCAACAAGTTTCCTTACTGTTAATATTCAATGTTCTTTGCAAAAATATTCGCTAGCATTTTTCTTATTTCGTTGATAGAATTTTGGAAGGGATATTGGGAAGTGGAGGTTGCACAAGTGAATAGTCGAAAGTGGGTTCAATTGTTTTTTTCTACATTGTTTGTTGGCGGAATAAGTACGGGGATTGTTGGGTTTGCTGTGAAATGGAACGAATATGCACGTCTTTTTACATCGTTTGAAATAAAAGAAATTTTATCCGTTCTCGTTTGGCTTATTGGTGTTGGTTTTATTTTTAGTGTAATTAGTCAAATGGGCTTTTTTGCATATTTAACAATTCATCGTTTTGGTCTCGGAATTTTTCGTTCGGTTGGATTATGGAATGCTGTACAATTAGTTCTCATTGCTTTTGTTTTATTTGATCTCGTTTATTTCCGTTATCAACTGTTTGCAAAAGAAGGGGAATCCCTTGTTAGCTACGTGCTTGTTGCCTTATTTATTTTTTTATTTGGACTGATTGTCGCATACGTAAAAATGCGAGAAACAAATAAAGAAGCGTTTGTTCCTGCGTTATTTTTTATGGTTGTTGTTACGGTCATCGAATGGTTCCCAGTATTGCGAATTAACGAAGAAAACTGGTTGTATTTAATGTTGTTCCCTTTATTAATTTGTAATGCGTATCAATTGCTTATTTTGCATAAGCTTTTACGTAAATAAAATGAGGCTTGCGGCCTCATTTTATTTCTTTGCTTTCTATATCAGCGTTGTTCACAAGGTCAGATATTCGCACGCTTTTATACCCTTCTTTTTTCATCCATATAACGATTTGTTCCAATGCTTGAGCGGTTTGTTTAGCTGAATCTGATGCATGAAGCAATACAATATCTCCACCCTTTGCATTTTGTGTAACATTTTCGACAATTGCGTTCACCCCAGGATTGAGCCAATCTTTTGAATCAACGCTCCAATGAACAACAGTATGACCGAAAGAATGAACAACTTTTAAGACATTTTTGTTAAAATTTCCTGTCGGTACACGAAGGAAGGGAACGCGCTTAATCCCTAACGTATCAAATACTTTTTTAGCTTGTGCTAAGTCGCGGATGATTTTCCCGCGCTCTAGTTCAGTATAATTTTTGTATTCATAGCCCATACTTCCGATTTCGTGTCCATCGTCCACGATTTTTTTTACGATGCGCGGGTGGCGTTCAGCCCAAGAAGCAGATAGAAAAAATGTAGCTCTCATCCCGTGTTTTTTTAATACGTTTAAAATAGGTATGGCATTTGTTTCTCCCCAACTAATGTCAAACGTCAAGGCGAGTTCATTTTTTTTATTTTCGACTTTGTAAATGGCTTTCGGCCCAGGATCAGTCGAAAATACAGATTCACTTGCAAGTTGCTGAATGTACAAAATAGAGGCTGTGACAAAGGCGATTGATATAATGAGAAACCATTTTTTTATTTTTTTTCCGTCAAGGATATAAAAAAACTTCAATATTTGTCCCCCCTTGTCCTTTTTATGAACATCTTATGCAAGAAATAACACGATATGATCAATGAATAAACGAGAACATTTTTTTAAAAAATATTGTTGACAACAAAATAAAACATATGTTAAATTAATAAACGTCGTCAGCGATGAAAAAACATAGTTGACGACAGCGAAAAGGAATGATAAGATATTAGAGCCGTCGTTTGACGGAGATGTTCCTTGAAAACTGA
>NZ_JBCNEQ010000010.1:0-32599 GCF_050480245.1 Bhargavaea massiliensis
GCCAGGATCAAACTCTCCATATAAAAGTTATCCTTAGCTTCTGTACGCTTCTCGCTTCGTTCAGTTTTCAAGGAACATCTCTTTGTCGCTATTTAAGCGACTTTTTTAATATATCATTTACTGTTTTTCTTGTCAACAACTTTTTATCTTTCTTTTTTACGTGTTACTTTCAACACGGACGTTTAGTAATATATCATATTCGATCATCCTTAAGCAAGATGTTTTTTTAAGAAAAACTGAGTGAGGAAAAGTACCTCACCCAGTTAAGCTTCCCCGCAATTATTTATGACGCATTTGCGGGAATAGCAATACATCGCGAATAGATGGTGAGTCCGTCAACAACATAACAAGGCGGTCAATACCAATGCCTAGTCCACCTGTTGGTGGCATACCGTATTCTAATGCCTCGATAAAATCTTCATCCATCTCATGCGCCTCATCGTTTCCTTGCTCTTTTTCTTTCAATTGCGCTTCGAATCGTTCACGTTGATCGATCGGATCGTTTAATTCTGTAAACGCATTTGCATGTTCACGCGCAACAATAAATAATTCAAATCGATCTGTAAATCGTGGATCTTCAGGATTTTTCTTTGCCAAAGGTGAAATTTCAACCGGATGACCGTAAATAAACGTCGGTTGAATGAGATGTTGCTCTACTTTTTGTTCAAAGAACTCGTTGACGATATGACCAAATGTCATATGCGGAGCTACTTCTACCCCATGCTCTTTCGCTAATTGACGCGCTTCCTCATCGCTCATATGCTCCCAAAAATCAACACCAACATATTCTTTAATCGCATCGACCATATGAAGTCGTTTCCATGAAGGTGTTAAATCTACTTCATACTCCCCATATTGAATTTTTGTCGTTCCAAGCACTTCTTGAGCGATGTGAGCAATCATGTCTTCTGTTAATTTCATAATATCTGTATAATCAGCATACGCTTCGTAAAGTTCAAGCATCGTAAATTCTGGGTTGTGGCGCGTTGAAATACCTTCATTTCGGAATACACGACCAATTTCATATACTTTTTCTAACCCACCAACAATTAAACGTTTTAAATGTAGCTCAATTGCAATACGCATATATAATGTCATATCTAAAGCATTATGGTGTGTTATAAACGGCCGAGCTGCCGCTCCTCCAGCAATCGAATGCATCATCGGTGTTTCTACTTCTAAATATCCCTTTTGGTCTAAATAACGACGCATCGACTGAATAATTAAGCTGCGTGTAATAAATGTTTTTTTACTTTCTGGATTCATAATTAAATCGAGATATCGTTGGCGATAACGTTGTTCAATATCTTTAAGCCCATGATATTTTTCAGGAAGCGGACGCAACGATTTTGTCAGCATTTCATACGAATGCACCTTAATAGAAAGTTCGCCCACTTTTGTTTTAAATACAGTTCCGCGCACACCAACGATATCCCCTAAATCTGATGTATCAAAAATTTCGTACTGTTCTTCGCCCACATCATCTTTGCGTACATAAATTTGAATTTGCCCTGTTAAATCTTGAATATGTGCAAATCCCGCTTTCCCTTTGCCTCGTTTTGTCATAATTCGACCGGCAATAGAAACTTGAACTTGTTTCTCTTCAAGTTCTTCTTTTGATAAATGACCGTATAACGCAAATAGTTCTTCTGCTTTATGTGTGCGTTCGAACCGTTTTCCAAATGGATCGATTCCTTTTTCGCGCAACTTATGTAACTTTTCACGACGAACTAATAGTTGATCGTTTAATTCTTCATGCGACATAATAAGTTCACTCCAATGACCGTTTATTTTTCTAAACATACTGCCAGCATGAGCTGACAGTATGTTTTACGCTTCTATTACGACATGATTTTCTTTTGCTTCGACTTCTTCTACAAAATTCATAAGTAATGTCACAAGCTCATCCCGCGTCTCACATTCGTTAATCGCATTGCGTACCTTAGCGTTTCCACGAATACCTTTCAAATACCATGCAGCATGTTTGCGCATTTCTTTCACAGCAATGTATTCGTTTTTCAAAGCGATTAAACGATCCAAATGTAAAATACATACTTCGACTTTTTCTCGTACAGACGGCTCTGGAATGAGTTCCCCTGTTTCTAAATAACGGACTGTACGATAAATCATCCACGGATTACCAAGGGCAGCTCGGCCGATCATTACACCATCGACACCTGTTTGCTCAAGCATTCGTTTTGCGTCTTGTGGGGTTTGCACATCACCGTTACCGATAACAGGGATGTTGACCGCTTCTTTCACTTGTTTAATGATGTTCCAATCTGCTTTTCCCTCGTACATTTGCACACGCGTTCTTCCATGAACAGCAACAGCTTTTCCTCCTGCTCGTTCTACCGCCTGAGCATTTTCAACAGCATAAATATGATTTTCATCCCAACCAATTCGCATTTTTACCGTTACGGGCTTTTCAACTGCATCGACAACAGCTGCGACCATATCGTAAATTTTGTTTGGATCTAATAACCATTTTGCTCCTGCGTCACATTTCGTGATTTTCGGCACAGGGCATCCCATATTAATGTCAATAATGTCCGCATTCGTATGTTGATCTACATATTTAGCAGCTTGTACGAGCGTTTCTTTTTCTCCACCAAAAATTTGCAAGCTTAACGGCTTTTCGCGTTCATCAATATAGAGCATCCCCATTGTTTTTGGATTGTTAAATAAAATCGCTTTATCGCTAACCATCTCTGCGCAAACAAGCCCTGCACCAAACTCTTTCACCGTTAGACGAAAAGCTGAGTTACATACCCCTGCCATCGGAGCTAGTACAACAGGGTTGTTGATTTGCACATTTCCGATTTTAAACATTAAACTCCCTCCTTTCCTAATAATTGTTCCTCCACCGCTTCACGCTTTTTCCATATACGAACTCCTTGATCTGATAACTGTTCAACATACAAACGTAAAGGACGTTGAGCAGATGGAATGATCAACGTTTCATCTATTTCAAATAACGGGATTAATACAAACGCCCGTTCAAACATACGCGGATGTGGGATAATAAGTTGTTCTGTTTCAATATTTTCGTGATTATATAGCAAAATGTCAAGGTCTAACGTCCTTGGCCCCCAACGAACTTCTCGTTTGCGGCCAAACTGTTTTTCAATATCCATCGTTACTGCTAGTAAAGCAAACGGAGATAATGATGTAGCCACTTTGATAACCATATTTAAAAAACAATCTTGATCGACATATCCAACGGGATCTGTTTCATAAACTGAAGATGTCGCTAAAACCGACATACATTCCTCTTTATTTAGCGCCGTCACTGCGTCACGCAAATATGCAAAACGATCTCCAACATTTGAGCCTAAAGCAATATAAGCAATGTGTTTCATTTGTTAACGCCCTCTCGTAATTTCAACCGCTACATATGCATAATGACCTTTAATTGGCGGATTCGGCTTCGTTACTTTAACGGTGCACGATGACACCGTTGCATACGTGGATAAAATTTGCTCAGCAATTCGTTCAGCTACTGCCTCAATAAGTTTAAACGGTTTTCCTTCGACGATGTTTTGACATATGTCATATATATGTGCATAGTTAACCGTTTCACTTAAATCGTCGGTTACACCAGCTTTTCTTAAATTGGTTTCAATGATGACATCGACATAAAAACGTTGACCGAGCTTATTTTCTTCGGGAAATACCCCGTGATACCCATAAAACTCCATTTGTTGCACATAAATTTTATCGCGCATGCTCTCCTCCCTTCCCAAGCATCGCATCCATCATTTTAGCCATTCTAGCCATCGGTAAAACATCGTGTACACGAACGATATGCGCTCCTTTTGCAATGCCGAGGCAAACTGTTGCTCCTGTTCCTTCTACTCGTTCATGAACAGGTAAATCAAGCACATGTCCGATAAATGATTTCCGCGATGTTCCTAACAAGATCGGATACCCGAGAACCGAAAATTCATCCAACCGACGCATCACTTCCAAATTATGCTCTACTGTTTTAGCAAACCCGATCCCCGGATCGATAATAATTTGTTCGTCTTTCACACCAACTTGTTTGACTATATCAATACTTTCTTTTAAATCGTTTATCATATCCGAAATGAGATCTTTATAATGGCGATCGTAACGATTATGCATTAATACAATAGGTACACCATAGTAAGCGGCTACTTGAGCCATATTGGAATCTGCCTTTGCTCCCCAAACGTCGTTAATCACTGTCGCGCCCGCCTCAATGGCTTGTTTAGCTACTTCTGCTTTATACGTATCAATCGAAATGGGTACATTCACCGCTTTAGCAACCGCTTCTACAATCGGGATGACGCGACGCAATTCTTCTTCAAGTGATACTTTTTCAGCCCCAGGGCGAGTGGATTCCCCCCCGATATCAATGATGTGCGCCCCCTCAGCTACAAGTTGTTTCGCACGTTCAACCGCTTGCTCTACACGATTAAACTTTCCTCCATCAGAAAAGGAGTCAGGGGTTGCGTTTAAAATTCCCATAATGATCGTTTGTTTTCGTAAATCAAGTTTATGCTTTCCGCAATAAATAACATCGCTCAATTGGCGTACCCATCCTTTCTGTCTTCTCTTGTCCATAAATGATTTGTAAATGATGCGTACGCACGTTGGAGACGGCCCGTCATTTTCCCACATTTCCCGGGATATATATCATCATCTAACCGACAAACCGGCACAATTTCTTGAATCGAATTTGTTAAAAATATTTCATCCGCTTCCTTGAATCGTTGCAGCGAAAAAAATCCTTCCTGCACATCAACGCCCCATGAACGCAGCAAATCGATCACAAACAATCTTGTTACACCATTTAAAATGCCGGTTTCCACCGAAGGAGTGTATACTATACCGTCTTTTACCCAAAAAACGTTTGAAACAATTCCTTCTGCTACAAATCCTTCTTTTGTAAGGAAAATGCCTTCCACATTCGGATGATGACCAACTTCCCGCTTACCTAAAATGTTATTTAAATAATGATGTGATTTTAAACGAATCGAGCCTTCCGGCGTATTGCGTCTTACTTGTAATATTTGGCATACTTTTTCTTCTGCAAATGCCGGGATAGGCTTCATATACATAATGATCGTCGGATGTGTATATTGTTCCACTTGCAACCCGACGTCCCCAATTCCAGCCGATACGTTTAAACGAACATACGCATCACGATAACCGTTTGCCTCCAACAACTGAGAAAGGATATGCAAAACATCATTTCGAGTTATAGAACATGAAATATTTAGCATTTCGAGTCCGTTATGAAGACGTGCTAAATGATCATCGAGCAAAAACGGATGTCCATCATATACGCGAAACGTTTCAAACAAACCGAGGCCATACATAAACCCGTGATCGAACGGAGAAATGCGAGCATCTTCTTTTTTTACGATTTGCCCGTTGACATAAATAAACATGCATCATCACTTTCATCTGTATAGTGTAATAAAATTTTTAAGCATTTCTAAACCATATTCCGTCATAATTGATTCGGGGTGAAATTGAACTCCTTCAATTGGCAATGTTTTATGGCGAATGGCCATAATTTCCCCTTCTTCTGTCCACGCGGAAATTTCAAAGCAGTCTGGCAATGTCTCTTTTTTTACAATTAACGAATGATAACGAGTAGCGACAAACGGATTAGGAATGTGAGTAAAAATCGTTTTTCCATCATGAAAAATCGACGATGTTTTGCCGTGCATTAAACGTTCTGCCCGAACAACTTCCCCCCCAAACACTTGTGCAATCGACTGATGACCAAGACATACACCAAAGATCGGAATCTTTCCAGCGAAATATTGAATGGCCTCCATGCTAATGCCGGCTTCGTTCGGACTGCACGGGCCAGGCGAAATCATTAAAAAATGTGGTTGAAGTTGTTCAATTTGGGCAATCGTCACTTCATCATTTCGTTTGACGACTAGTTCTTCCCCTAATTGACCTAAATATTGGACTAAGTTATACGTAAACGAATCATAATTATCGATCATTAAAATCATTTGGCTCACCTCATGCTTAATTGTACATACTCTTCTTCGCTCAGCTCTTTTGCCTTCCATAAAGCAAATGCTTTCTTTAAACATTCTTTATATTCGTGTTCTGGTTGAGAATCAATGACAATTCCTGCTCCCGCTTGCACATATGCAAGCCCATCTTTCGCAATCATTGTTCGAATGGCAATGTTTAACTCCATATCGCCATTAAATCCGATCCAGCCGATCGAACCTGTATAAATGCCGCGGCGAACAGGCTCAAGCTCCTCGATAATTTCCATCGTTCGCACTTTCGGAGCTCCCGTAATCGTTCCGCCTGGAAAAACAGCTGATATGACATCAAACGCATCTTTTCCTTCTGCAAGTTGCCCAGAAACATGGGAAACGAGATGCATAACATGTGAATATTTTTCAATGACCATGAACTCGTCTACTTTTACCGTTCCGTAGGCACATACACGTCCTAGGTCATTGCGCTCAAGATCAACAAGCATTAAATGTTCCGCCCGTTCTTTTTCATTTGCTAATAATGACTGGGCAATTTGCTCATCTTCTTGAGTTGTTTTACCACGTGATCGCGTCCCAGCAATCGGACGTGTACTGACATACTCGCCCTTCTTTTTCACGAGCAGCTCTGGAGAACCGCTTACGATTTGAAATTCAGGAAAATGCATATATGCCATGTACGGCGACGGATTTAATGTGCGCAATTTTTCATAAATCGCAAACGGATGAGTAAGCAGTCGCTTCGATTGACGAACAGACAAGTTTACTTGAAAGACATCACCTTGCGCAATATACGCACGCACTTTTTCGACAGCTTCCATAAACTGTTTTTCGCTCATAGACACCGTTTCTTCTTTCTCATAATTTGGAATAAACGGACGAGAAACATCAGCCAATTCATTGGCCCATAGTTGCGTATATCGCTCAAGGCGTTGGCGTGCTTGTTGTTCTTCACCATCTACATAATGAGTAATAAGATAAAGAGACGATTCGTCATGATCGTAAACAAATACATCGTCAAATACTAAAAAATACAAATCAGGCATATTTAAATCGTCACGTGCGATCGAAGGGAGTTTTTCAATATAACGCGCGCAGTCATAACTAATATAACCGATGGCTCCACCTTGAAAGTCTGGGCCTTCCTCCACGTTTTCTACTTCCCATTGATTAAACCATTTTTTTAATGATTGTAATATATTCCCTTCAAACGTCTCTGTACGATGCTTCTGCCACACCGTTAACTTGTCATTTTTACCAATGACAACAGCGGACGGTTGCAAACCGATGATGCTACATCGACCATCTCTTCCGCTCTCAAGCAAAACATGATGCAACTGTTGTCGCGATAAGGCTTTATATTGCGAAAACCAATCACGTTGTGCGTATGTGACCTTTTTGATCATTGTTCGTCGCCTTTGCTTGCTCAAAGATGCCACCCCTCTCCATCAGTCCATACGCTTATTGTACAACGAACATATAGAAACAATCACGAAAAAAAATTCGGCAAGAATGTCCTTGCCGAATTATTCTTCAAATTGATATAACGGTGTGCTCAAGTAACGTTCACCGTTACTTGGAATAATCGCTAATACTTTCTTTCCTTTTCCTAATTTTTTCGCTACTTGTAACGCTACATGAATCGCTGCACCTGATGAAATACCACCTAAAATACCTTCTTGGCGAGCAGCTAGACGAGCGGCCTCAAATGCTTCTTCCGTTTTTACAGTGACAACTTCATCGTAAATGGATGTGTTTAAAATATCTGGGACGAAACCTGCGCCAATTCCTTGTATTTTATGTGGACCTGGTTTTCCGCCAGAAAGCACCGGAGAATCTGCTGGTTCAACGGCATAAATTTTAATGTTTGGATAGGCTTGGCGCAACACTTCCCCCGCTCCTGTAATCGTTCCGCCCGTTCCGATTCCAGCTACAAATGCATCCAATTGATCGCCCATTTGCTCGACAATTTCTTTTCCTGTTGTTAAACGATGCACTTCTGGGTTTGCTTCGTTCTTAAATTGTTGCGGCATAAAATAACCGTGCTCTTGTGCCAACTGCTCCGCTTTTTGAATCGCTCCGCGCATTCCTTCACTTCCAGGTGTTAAAACAAGTTCTGCTCCGTAAGCGCGAAGCAAGTTGCGGCGCTCCAAACTCATCGTATCAGGCATAACAAAAATCGCTTTATATCCTTTCGCAGCAGCAACCATCGCTAAACCAATCCCTGTATTTCCACTTGTCGGCTCAATGATCGTGTCACCAGGTTGAATTTTTCCTGCCTTCTCCGCTGCTTCAATCATCGCAAGTGCAATTCGATCTTTTACGCTGCTTCCCGGGTTCATAAACTCTAATTTTAAATATACATCTGCGCTGTTTTCATCAACGATGCGGTTTAGCTTCACTACCGGTGTTTGCCCGATTAACTCTGTAATGGATTGTACTACACGTGCCATTTCATCCACCTCTAATCCCGAGTATTTTTATGGAATTTGTAATAAATTTATCAGTTATTTTCGAAATTGTCAATCATTTATTATTGTTTTGCTAATTTTTTTAACTCCTCAAGATCTTCGGCCGAAAAAGTGTACGTTTCATTACAAAAATGACAAGACGCTTCCGCTTTTCCTTCTTCATCAATTATTTGTTGAATTTCTTCCGCACCTAAGCTGATGATCGCATCCGCTACACGCTCACGCGAGCAGCGGCAAACGAATGACACAGGCATCGTCTCGAGAATTTTGACGTTCTGTTCTCCGTTAAGCAATTCATATAGAATTTGTTCCGGTGTTAAGCCACTTTCAATCATTTTCGAGATCGGTGGAATCGTTGCTAAATTTTTTTCAATGTCTGCAATTGTTTTTTCTTCTGTTCCCGGCATCAGTTGCAAAATAAAGCCACCGGCCGCTAATATCGTATAGTCAGGGTTGACTAACACGCCAACTCCAACTGATGACGGCGTTTGTTCAGAGGAAACGAAATAGTATGTAAAGTCTTCACCGAGCTCCCCAGATACAAGCGGAACTTGTCCTGTAAAATAGTCGCGCAATCCCAAGTCTTTCACGACTGTTAATGTTCCATTTGTTCCAACCGCCCGAGCGACATCGAGCTTGCCGTTAGCGTTTAATTCAAAATGAACGTGCGGATTTGATACATAGCCCCGCACATGACCTTTTGCATTACTATCGACAAGAATATGTCCAATCGGCCCTCCACCTTCAATTTTAATCGTAATTTGGCTATCTCCTTTTAACATTGCCCCCATCATCACGCCTGCTGTCATCGCACGGCCTAATGCAGCTGATGCGGTCGGCCACGTTTGATGACGACGTTGGGCTTCACGAATCGTTTCTGTCGTTCGTACTGCATACGCTCGCACTTGTCCATCGTATGCAAGCGCCTTGACTAAATAATCGGTCATCACTGTCACTCACCTTTCTTGTTTCGCTCATATAGCAACTGAAGTCCTTTTAACGTTAAAAACGGATCGACAATATCAATCACATTCGATTCATGGGCAATTAACGATGCTAAACCACCTGTTGCAATCACCTTTGGTGGAATAGTACTTTTTTGTTTCATCCGCGACACAATTCCCTCTACTTGTCCGACATATCCATATAAAATGCCTGCTTGCATCGCACTTACTGTATTTTTCCCGATAATATCATCTGGGCGAGCGATTTCAATGCGCGGAAGTTTAGCAGCTCGAGAATAAAGCGCTTCTGTAGAAATCGTAATACCTGGCGCAATAGCTCCTCCCATATATTGTTTATGCTCGTTAATATAACAGTACGTAGTCGCTGTGCCAAAGTCGACGATAATAAGCGGCGCTCCGTACAAATGAATGCCTGCTACGGCATTGACGATTCGGTCAGCTCCCACTTCTTTCGGGTTATCATACTTAATGTTAAGCCCTGTCTTAATACCTGGACCAACAATAAGCGGTTTGATATGAAAGTATTTTGTACACATTCGTTCAAGCGCAAACATAATCGGTGGCACAACGGAAGAAATAATAATGCCGTCAATGTCAGAAAAACGCAATCCGACATCTTGCAATAACATTTTGATTATCATTCCATACTCATCTTCCGTTTTGCTTCGGCTCGTTTCAATGCGCCAATGAAACTTCAACTCGTCTCCGTCATACACACCTAATACAGTATTCGTATTTCCAACGTCTAATACAAAAATCATCACTCATCCCCACTTGTTCACCATTTGTTCCTTTTTTCATCATATCACACTCGGTTAAGCGGACGGTAAAAAAAGATGCCTCTTATGAAAAGAGACACCTTTATTCTTCTTTTTTCGTCTGAATATTTACTTTTATCTCGTCTTGTTTATCATCATTTCGATTTGGTAACGTACCGTGCTCAAACAAATGTTTAATTTGTTCCGCATCAAGCGTTTCTACTTCAAGCAACGTGTTAGCGATAAGCTCTAGTTTATCGCGATTTTCTGTTAATAAGCGCTTCGCTTTTTCATAACATTCTTTAATAATGCGCTGCATCTCAAGATCAATTTCGTATGCAATTTGGTCACTATAATTTTGTTCATTATGCAAATCGCGACCTAAAAACACTTGACCATGAGATTGACCAAATTGCATCGGTCCTAGCTTATCGCTCATTCCAAACTCCGTTACCATGCGACGGGCAATGCTTGTTGCGCGCTGAAAATCATTATGCGCTCCCGTACTCACTTCACCAAATACGATTTCCTCCGCAACGCGTCCACCGAGAAGACCTGTAATTTTATCAAGCAATTCTGGCTTTGTCATAAAATAACGATCTTCTTTTGGCAACATGACCGCATATCCACCTGCTTGGCCGCGCGGTACAATCGTTACTTTATGTACCATTTCTGCATCAGCAAGCACCATGCCGATGACTGTATGACCAGCTTCGTGGTAAGCGACAATTTTTCGTTCTTTTTCGGAAATAACGCGGCTTTTCTTGGCTGGACCGGCAATGACGCGATCCGTTGCTTCATCAATATCGCTCATATCAATTTTTTTCTTGTTCCGTCGAGCAGCAACAAGTGCAGCCTCATTTAATAAGTTTTCCAAATCAGCGCCAGAAAAACCAGGTGTACGCATCGCAATCGCTTTTAAATCAACAGATTCATCAAGCGGTTTGTTGCGCGCATGCACACGAAGAACAGCTTCACGTCCTTTCACATCTGGGCGATCAACTGTAATTTGACGGTCAAAACGACCTGGGCGTAAAAGAGCAGGGTCTAAAATGTCAGGACGGTTTGTTGCTGCGATAATGATAATCCCTTCATTTCCGCTGAATCCATCCATTTCAACGAGCAACTGGTTTAATGTTTGCTCCCGCTCATCGTGACCTCCACCTAAACCGGCACCACGTTGACGTCCAACCGCATCAATCTCATCAATAAAAATGATACAAGGAGCATTTTTCTTCGCCGTTTCAAATAAATCACGCACACGAGAAGCACCGACACCGACAAACATTTCAACGAAATCGGAACCGCTAATAGAGAAAAATGGAACACCGGCTTCTCCAGCAACCGCTCTCGCTAATAACGTTTTCCCTGTTCCCGGCGGTCCGACAAGAAGGACGCCTTTTGGAATGCGAGCGCCGAGCTCGACAAACTTACGAGGATCTTTTAAAAATTCGACAATTTCAACAAGTTCTTGCTTTTCTTCATCCGCACCGGCAACGTCTTTAAAGCGTACGCGCTTTTTATCTTCGTTATACAATTTCGCACGGCTTTTGCCAAAATTCATCACTCGGCTGCCGCCACCTTGTGCTTGATTTAATAAAAAGAAGAACAAAATAAAAATGATGATAAACGGAATAATGGACGTGAAAAACGTCACCCATCCGCTCGTTTCATCCGCAGGCAACACTTCTACTTTCGCCTGTTTTGCCGCCTCATCAATTCGCTGAAGAACTTGCGGGCTGTTTGCTACGTATGTTGTAAAAAACTGCCCTTCAGCGTACGTTTTTAATTGTCCGCGAATTTCATAAACGCCTCGCTCTGGCTTCAACGAGACGTACTTTACATCACCGTTTTCTAGATGGGTAATGAACGCATCGTACGTCATCCGCTCTGCACGTTGATTGCCGCCATTTAAAAAGCTCACAACACCAATGACGACAAGAAAAATGAGTAAGTAAAAAATTGTATTACGGAAAATGCGGTTCATCTCCTACCTCCTCCCACACTTAAAACACGCTATAGTCAATAGTATCATAGAAAAACGTCCCAAAACAAACGATGTGCATGAAAAAATTATTTGCTGTATACTTCTGGCTTTAACACACCGATGTAAGGAAGGTTTCGGTATTTCTCACAATAGTCTAACCCATAACCGACAACGAATTCATCAGGAACGATAAAACCGACATAATCTGCCTCAATATTCGCTTTTCGACCAGACGGCTTATCGAGCAAAGTCACAATTTTAATCGATTTCGCTTTGCGATAACGGAATAAATCGGCTAAATAACTTAACGTTAAACCGCTATCAATAATATCTTCGATAATGAGAACATCGCGTCCTTCAACAGACGTGTTTAAGTCTTTCAAAATTTTTACTTCTCCCGATGACACCGTTGCATTTCCATAGCTCGATACATCCATAAAATCAATTTCTAAATATGTGTCTATATGCTTAATTAAATCTGCCATAAACGGCATAGCACCTTTTAGTACACCGACTGCGAGCGGGAAGCGACCTTCATATTCTTTTGTCAATAATGCACCTAATTCTTTTACTTTTTGCTGAATTTGTTCCTCTGTAATTAAAATTTTTTCCATATCTTGATGCATACCCATATTCTTTCCTCCTACCATCATTCATTGCTTTTTATAGTGTAATACAATATAGCGATTTTTTGTAATATTTGTTGCTGTATAAACTGATTTTTTTACACCCGGAATCCAGATAATGTTTCCGTTTGCATCTTCGACGATTGGCCATTGTTCTCGCTCACTCGCTGGGATTTTTTCATCGATGAAAATGCGCGCCACTTTTTTTGAATGCTTCATTCCTTTTACTTTCATACGATCTCCATGCTTTCGCGTTCGTACGCGAAAGGGCAGCGCTAACTGATCAACATCAAATACAACATGATGATCGTCTTCAATGAAAGGGTAACGATCAACAAACTTACTGATCAGTTGGCATCCATTTGGTAACGTAAGTGTATCAGGAACATGCAAAATCAAGTCATATTCACTCGTCTGTTCTTGTTGAAACGTAAAGACGCACATCTCATATTGACGAATGACTTTTAATCCGTTAGGAAAATGAAGCATACCTGAAGGATGTGGCCGTTTTAAAAACAGCAACGCTTGGTTTATATGTATAGAAGACAATGACGACGGGACATTCCCATAAAGATAGTTTAATATTAGTTGAATCCCTCTCCTTTGTAAAGGTTTTGGCATACGCATAAACGAAGGGATATCAACGCGGACACATCCTTCTTTTTGATCGGCAACATGTTTTAGCTTTTCCTTTGTCAATTGTTCTAAAAACGCTTCATCTTCGCTCAACATCTCGCTAAACTGCTGAACATGTTCATGAACGCGATTGTTTTCACGTTTTAAAAAAGGGAGAACGTAATGACGGAAACGGTTGCGCGTGTAATCGTCTTTATCATTGCTCGGGTCGTGCCGAGCATGCAAAGCATTGTTTTGGCAATATTGTTCGATTTGCTGCCGATCGATGCATAAAAAAGGGCGAATGATATATCCGTTGCCAAATGGCCGCTTTATCGGTATACCTGCATATCCTTTCGATATACTTCCACGCACAAGCCGCATTAACACCGTTTCAATTTGATCATCTCCGTGATGGGCTAAGGCAATGTAACGCGCTCCATACTTGCGCATCACTTGTTCAAAGAAGGCATAGCGGCAGACGCGCGCTGCTTCTTGCACTCCTTTTCCTGTTTGCTCCATATATAATTGGACGTTCATTTGTGTAGCCTCACATATAATACTACGTTGTGCGCAAAAATGTTTCACAAAATGCATATCTTCTTCGGACTGTTTCCCTCGCAACATATGATCGACGTGCGCAACGACAATTTGAATATCGTATCGGTCTCTTTCATTCCATAAAAAATGAAGCAATGCTAATGAATCCGGTCCGCCAGACACGCCAACAACAACCGTTGTACCGCTCTCAAGCAATTCATGTCTTTCAATAAACTGACGTACGATTTCTAACATACTCTCCCTCTTAACAAGCGTCGTTTTCTACAATCGTACCACATCTTATTGCTTATACTCAAAATGAATGCGGAAAAAATTAAAGAATTTGAACATACAAATAAACGACGTACATAAATAACAGACAAACGAATAAAAACATCGTCTCCAACCATCGAAACTTTTTCTTCACTTTTACGTGCACCGCTTTTTCTCTTCGTTTTTCTGCATGCACAGTCGGCTGTTGCATACATTGCAGCAAATCTTTTTTCATGTCATAAGCGCAAGTATACTTCCCATCAAGCGCACGCCATAATATTTTCTCATATTTTTTTAAATAGGCGTGAGAAGAAATCATAAGGCGCAACTGCTCTCGGCCATTTTCCTTTCTCTCAAATCGTTTTGGATAACACATGTTAATCATGATCATGGCTACCGCAAACAAATCATATGATGGCTCTGCTTTTCTTGTCCCCATTCCCCAATATCCACGATCAAAAAACTCTGTAAATTCTTTAATAGCTCTGCCGCAAATCGTCGTGCCCCCTACATCAATCAGTCGCACTTTCGGCACCGCTCCTGCAACAATTAAATTTTCCGGCTTCAAGTCGCCAAACACCCAACCTTTTTCATGCAACTGATGCAAATCACTAAGTAGCTGCAATATGATGACAATGATCCATTCTTTTCCTCGCTTCTGAATAAAAGTTAACAAATCATCCCCTTCAATATATTCCATCACATAAAATGAATACATCGTTCTTTCTTGTGGATGAAGCCAATCATCAACGTCTAATAAACAAGGTCCGAGGGCAACTCCCTGGACCTCCGAAAATCGTTTCAGTACATTTACTTCTGACATCATTGCTGTCGCTTGATTGCTTATTTTCAGCGCTACAAACGTTCGTCCTTCTTTAGCTAAATAAACAACACCATTTGCTCCTTTGCCGAGCTGTTTTATAATTTCATAGCGACGTTTATGCCACTTTCCTTGTATGATCGTTCCTGTTCGGATGTTACATAGATTGTTCGATGTATGCATCGTCATCACCATCGTCAGTAAATAAGCTTTTTAATGTGCGTCTTTTTTGGAATTGTTGTAGCGCTTCGCGAATGGCTGGGCCAGTCGGTGTCACTCCTCCAGATGTCAGTTTTGGAAACACGCTTGAAATGGACTCCATTTTCGGCGTCCAATCTAAAATGCGATCCACTTCCCCTTTTTTCCCGGGAAATACAAAAACAGAAAACTCATTATTTCCCAAACGCGCATTTAAACTAATTGACAAATCCAACAATGCTTCTTTCACAGTTTGTAACTTTGGCTTCATGCTCCCACTCGTATCTACTAATATTAAAACTTGTAAGTTAACGGTCTCGCCTAATTCTTCAATAACTTCCATGACTTCCCCTCTTTTTTCTGGCGGAAGCTGTTCGATTGAAGCATGAGAACCTAAAATTTGCTTTAACTCGCGGTTAATGACCCCCTGCAACGTCTGCGTCATCGCTTTTCTTGTTACCATTTGTACCGTCTGTGACAATTGTTTAGCATACACAACTTGGCTAATTCCACCACCTGATTGGGCAATTCCTTCAATTTCACGCAATCCTTGTTCATCAATAATGTCTTGATCAAGAACACCGATCACATTGACTGTAATTCCTTGTTCTTTTGCTAATGCTGCCATGGCAATTGGATCTTCACCATGGTTAGAACAACCATCTGTAATTAATAAAATTTGACGCAACGTTCCTTTTCGCATACGTTCATCCCCTCCAAAAAAATAGTATATTCCCATCATCGACGCTCAGAGGGGATTTTATACCTTTATTTCATATATTGGTATGCTGGGATGACCGCCCATTTCGGTGTGTTATGTTTAATGCGTGCAACGACGATCGTCATATCATCCTCAATTTCACCACCGTTGACACGAATGACCTCTTCTAAAAGCAATTCCGACACTTCTTGCGGATCATTTGTTTTTAATTCTTTAATTTTTCGTTTCATCCATACATCATGATTTTCAATATGGGACACTCCATCAAAAACACCGTCGCTCATCATAATAAGCAAGTCTCCTGCTTTTAATTGTTCTTCAATCATTTCAAACTCTACCCCGGTAATAATGCCTATTGGCAAATTGCTCGACTCGATTTTCATCACGTGATTTCCTCGTTTAATGAAGCTTGGCGAGGAACCGACTTTCAAAAATTTTGTCGTCGCATTTTGCAAATCAACAATGGCTAAATCTAGCGTAGAAAAAATTTCTTCTGTCGTTCGCAACGCTAAAATGGAATTAATGGATTTAATCGCAATTCGTTCTTCAATTCCCGATTGCAAAATTTTTTGTAGTAATTTTAATGTTTCTTTACTTTCGTAATGCGCTCGTTCCCCATTTCCCATTCCATCGCTAATGGCTAATGCGTATTTTCCTCCGCCAATTTCCATCATTCCATAACTGTCTCCTGAAATAAAACCGCCACCTTTCGCAACATATGCAACGCCTGTATCAATGACAAACGCTTTTGAAGAACTAAATGCTACTCGACAATCCCCATTTGGATATATAGAGCAATCTTCTTTTTTTACGATGATCGTTTCACCTAAAATATCAGACAGCATAGGGGCAATGAGTTTTTCGCATTCTCCCCTTCCGTCGCAATATGGAATGACCATTTCGATGTCGACGCTTCCTTTGTCTAAACTATAAATTTCAACATCGTTTACATCGACGCCAAACTGTTGAAGCGCATGTAAAATTTGTTCTTCTTGCACATAATAGTTTTCGCGTTCTTTTTGAATTTCTTTCGCAAAATCTTCCATCACTTGCGACACACCTAATAACTGTTCTGCGACAAGTCTGCGGCTTTCTTTCATTTGTTGCTTCAATTTTTTGTTTGCTTTATAAAACGACACGTCTTTTTCGATAATTTGAACGACTTTATTTGCTTTCACACACTGTTTATTCCATTCACGCAACAATTTTGCATTTGTCATTTGATCATTTTCGCTTGCTTCTTGCATGATTTTTTTCATGTAATCATATGTTTTATCAAAGTGGGTGATCCAACATTGATCTTTCTTAAAACACGTTTGACACGTTTTAGCTGCAACATCGCTTAAAAAGTAATCAATTTCGCGCTCTTCTTCCTCTTCATGCGTAAGTACACCATATGAAGAAAAGCTTTTTGATAATGCTTGAAACACATGGGAAAATTGCTCGACTCGCTGAGCTGTAACATCGCGAATTTTCCGTACATATTGTTGTTGCTCATTCGTATGCTCAACCGTTCCTGGCACATATTTTGCCATTTTACTCGTCAACGATTGAGGCGTCATGAAAAAAAGCAAGACAGCAAATAGCGACTCAACGACATTCGGAATAATATGTGCTATCCCTTGGCTATAAAGAGAAATTAACAACGTTGCAACGATGAGACCAAATGAAACACCTAGTTTTCTTCCTTCTTTCAATAGTCCCCCAAGCAGCCCAGCAAAAGCAAGTAAGCTCATTTGATATAAATTTGAGACGTTCGCTAAGCTTAAAATGAGTCCTGTGACAACACCGACAGTTGAACCAACGGTCGCACCAGCTACAAAAGCAAACAACAATAATAAATAACGCGAAGCAATATGTTCTAGCGAAAGATCATAAATCGACCAACCAACCATTCCTGTCAACATGGAAGAAATAAGAATGACAAAAGAAATAACTTCTTCTGGCTTTAACGTTTGTTTATATTTTCGATGATCAAATAACGGAACGCTTTGCAGAAAAATGAGCGTTAAAATGGAGGCAAGACCTGCTTCAATAACCATCATCATTCCTTCATATATCGTCCATTCACGATTCCATGTATAAATCATGCCCATTTTCGCAAAAATGGAAGCAAAAAATACAACAACCGGCAATCTTTTTGACAGTGCATCAATCCAATAAAACAGACGATAAAAAACGAGAAACATACCGATAGAAGCGACGATAAATAAAGAGGTGTAAAAAGAAACAGTCAACGATCCGGCAAATAAAGCGATAAACACAAACCCTAACTTATCGCGCCGAAGTAAATAAATAGCTGAAAAAAAAGGCAAAGCAAACGGTGTCATTTTTGTTAAAATGAGAGCTCGTCCAAGTAAAAAACCGATAATTAGAAACAAAAATCCTTGTTGAAACAATAAATGACTTAAACGAACTGTCAATCGTTGAAACCATTGCGAAACGGTTGTTTTCGCCCCACTTAAAGGCACTTCAGCCATTTGATTACCTAACTTCCGTTCTAATCTTTCCATTTTCATCCTCTCCCTTTTTCATGTATACGTCTATTATCTTGTATTATACAGGCTGAATTATCAAAATTTTGTCAAAAAAAGAAGATGAATCATATAAATCTTTCGACGGAATATCACAAAAAACGGCTTACAAAAACAAAAAAACACCAATTTCATGACGAAATTGGTGTTTTGATGATGACCCGTACGGGATTCGAACCCGTGTTACCGCCGTGAAAGGGCGGTGTCTTAACCACTTGACCAACGGGCCACTATACAATTTGGTAGCGGCGGAGGGAATCGAACCCCCGACCTTACGGGTATGAACCGTACGCTCTAGCCAGCTGAGCTACGCCGCCATGCAACGACATTTGTTATGTTACTATGTTTCTTCAACAAAGTCAATATTTTTTTTACGAAATTCAAACGAAAAAGCATCCACTTATGAAATGGATGCTTATATAAACTGCCTCATGTCTCATTCGGCAGCAAGTTAACCGCGTCGAGCACCACGACCTCCTCGTTTTGATTCAGTATGGCGTTTAAGGGATGCTAAGCGATCTTCACTTTCTTTTAAGAAACGGCTAATTTTCTGCTCAAAACTTTCTTTTGAAGCGCGATCATTTCCTTTATTGCGCGGACGTGTAGCTTGTTCTTTTGCTTTTTTAATCGATAAACCAATTTTTCCATCCTTCTCAACGTTAATGACACGTACTTCGACAATATCGCCTACTTTAAGATGGTCGTTAATGTCTTTCACATAGCTGTCAGCTACTTCACTAATGTGCACTAAGCCTGTCGCGCCTTCTGGTAACTCAACAAACGCTCCGAATTTTGTAATGCCCGTTACTTTTCCCTGTAACTTGCTGCCTACTTCAATTGACATAAAAAAAGTGCTCCTCCTTAAAATCTGAAAAATCGTTTCTTTCATTATACATAATGAAAAAAACAAGTGTCAATAAGCCTTCTGCTTATGTCTCACTCGTCAGGAGTGATAAAAATAATTTCTCCTTCTTTCGACAAAAAATATTGTTTTCGGGCTAATTCGGCAATATATTTATCGTCATTTAATTTTTTGATCTCTTCTTTCAGCCTTTTTTCATCTTTTTGCAATGTGCGTAGCTTTTCTTCTAACTGCTCTTTCGTTTTGATTTGTTCATCAATCGCTGAAGATTGCGCTATCATCGTATATAAAAACAGCGAAGAAGCGGCTAACGCCATTGTTGCCACAATGCTAAAACGAATCGCTTTTTTTTTGCGACGTTGCGCCTTTTTATGTTCTTGCTTTTCTTGTTGTATAACATACGACGTTTGTATTTTTTGGACTTTGTTTCTCTGTGGGGCGCTCATGTTCTTCACCGCTCCTTCTCCATTACCCTTTTTTTCTAAATGTATTCGCTACTTTCACGAAAAACCCTTTTCCCATATGAAAGAAACGACCTACAGCCGCTTGAAAGCGTAACGGGGTTTTTCGCCAAATGAAACGTCCGATAAATATAAATGGTTGCAATAAAAAGCGTATACATACATATATCACTTTATATAAAATTTTACCAATGGATAAAACAAAATGACAAGTAGCGATTAATAAAAAAACAAAAAAACGGTAAAGAAGTCGGAGCGGAAATACGATGATGTAATAAAATAACCGGACGATTAAGCGATATAACGCGACGACGATGCGAATGATCTTTTGTAGCAAACGAACATACATGTTTTGAAACAAAGCTTGATAGGCAGCGTATCCACATAAAATGGCTAAAAAAATGTACAAGCGAATCTCTCCGTTATTAACGAGCAATAACGTATAAAACACATATAACGCCTGCACAACCCAAAAAAGAATGTCTGCAATCAATACGATCAGTCGATGACGTTCGGAGCGATTGAATATGTGCGCATATGTATCAAACGATGCGCCAATCGCAATCCCTGTTCCGATCATCGCAAGCAAAGTCGTAAATTGCGCATGCAAACTCATTTAAACAACTTGCTAAAGAACCCTTTAGCTTTCTCCGCATGATGTTCATCTAAATAAACAATTTCGAAAATTTTCCCCTTAATCGAGACAATTCCTTTTTCTACATCTAAGTTTTTCATTTGTAAATTTTGTCCCTTAATCGACAAAAAACCCATTACTGTTTCCAGCAAAAATTCTTCATTATCAAAACTTTCCACTTGTTTGACGCCCGTAATTTCTAGCGTGCGTCGACCGCGCATCACCATATCATGTTCTTGAATCGGTCCTTTATTTCCGATATTCTGTGTCATCATTGTTTCCCCCTCACAACGATCGTTTGTACAAGTGTATGAGGGGGGAAAATGGTTTAGAACAAGCTATTCCACACGCTCTTCTTTTACGATTTCATATAATGCGCTCGCTTCTTCTTTTTTTGCATGTTCTTGCAAACCGATCACTTTTACTGTCACATGTTTTTGGCCAAATTGAATCATAATTTCATCGCCTATTTTTACTGTTGAACTCGCTTTCGCTTGCTGACCGTTAATAAATACACGCCCTTGCTCCGCTACTTCTTTCGCTAAAGTTCTTCTTTTAATGAGCCGAGAAACTTTTAAAAACTTATCAAGTCTCATATTATAACCCCTCCCTTTTTGCTTCTTCCCATATTTCATCTAATTGGTCTAACGAGTATTCGTTCCATTCTTTTCCTAACTGTTTCACTTTCTTTTCAATATATTGAAAGCGACGATAAAATTTTTCGTTTGCCATCGCTAACGCTTCTTCAGGATTGATCTTATAATATCGACATACATTAATAAGCGCAAATAGTAAATCCCCAAATTCCGCTTTTAGTTTCCGTTCATTCATGCGATTTGCTTCATGCTTTACTTCATTTATTTCTTCTTCAACTTTACTCCACATCGCTTCTACTTCCGACCAATCAAATCCAACTTCTGCTGCCTTTTTTTGATATTCGTATGCACGCAACGTACTTGGCAACGCTTTAACCACATCGTCAAGCAATGAATGTCGTACATTTTCCTTTTCCGCCTGTTTGATCGCTTGCCAGTTACGTACAACCTCTTCAGCGTGCTCAACGCGAACGTCGCCAAATACGTGTGGGTGACGACGAATCATTTTTTCTGTAATTGCTCGAATGACGTCATCAATTGAAAACATTCCGTCATCTTCACCGATTTGAGCGTGAAGCATCACTTGCAATAGTAAGTCCCCGAGCTCTTCAATCATATTTTCATCATCTTGTCGGTCAATTGCATCAAGAAGCTCATATGCTTCTTCAAGCAAATATTTTTTCAGCGATTCATGTGTTTGTTTGCGGTCCCATGGACAGCCGTTCGGTCCACGCAACGTCGCAATCACACGTCTTAACGTAGTAAAATCGTGATATAAAAGCTCCTCATTTTCTACTTTCGGCACATAAACGCTCGTTAAATTACTAACGTTCATCGCCCGATCAAGCTCATATAGTGGCACTTTTTCCACTCGTTCTTGCTTACTTCCTGCCGCATAAACGATAAATACCGGATAATCGTGCGGTAATTTTTCTAATAAGGCCAATTTTACATCGGAAGCGATAAATGAATCATATACTTGGCAAAAAATGATATGATTTCTTAATTGAATTTCGTCCGGTTGAAACGAAGTGGCATCAATGAATTGAAACCCTTCAATCGGATCGAGACGCACAGCGGTAAATAACGCATCAAGAAAACTTTGTCCTCCCTCTACGCGAACAGAAATATGATCTTGTTTTTCAAGCAATAGCTTTACTGTGCGCTCAGCAACAAGCGGATGTCCTGGCACAGCATATACGACATCCCCCTTTTTTACCTCTTCACATAAATAATCAACAATATGCTCATACACTTGTTCAAATTGATCATATTTTTCGTATACATCGTCAAACGATTGAAAATATATCCCTTCTTCCTGTAATTGCGCAACAACGGGATGATCTTTTGTTCGCAAAAAGAGGCGTTTCGCTTGTTTTAATGTGCGATACACACCTAATGACAGCTGGTCCATATCTCCTGCTCCAAGACCGACAATTGTGATTGTACCCATGACTACCCAGCCTTTCTTTGTTTTATATTTGTTAAATAACGCCCAAACGGAAGAGCAAGCAATTCTTTCTCAGCAAAAACCCCTTTTTTAACGACCATTATAATATAAACAAACGCTCCAATAAAAACGCCAACAACTGCTTGAAGCGACGAAAATAGACGATCTTGGTGAAATGGCAACTCGTTCATTAACATGACGTATCCAACTAAAATGACTGCCATCGTTGCAGCAGCTCGCATCGTTTGAATGATTACAACGAACGGAAGCAAAGGGCGTTCCATTTGTTTTTGTACATAAAAAAAGGCACTTGTACACATGACCGCATATGAAACAAATGTCGCCATCGCTGCTCCAACCGTATGCCATAAAGGAACGAGCCATATATTCAACACCCACTTTGTCATCATACCAATACATACGATGAAAAGTGGGCGAAATATATCGCCAAGCCCTTGCAAAATAGCAATAAACGTCAATGTTAGCGAAGTAAAAAGAATAGAAATGGATAAAATCGTCAGTTCAATCGCACCAACATGATCTTTAAATAACATGATATTCGCTTGTTTTAATATACAAACTAAACCAACTGCAGCTCCTAATCCAATAACGAATGCTATGCGAACAGCTGTATATATTCCTTCACGCTGCGCTTGTTCTCGCGACAACATCGGTACAAGCGCTAATGAAAAAGAAGTAGCTGCGACCGTTCCAAGTTGAATAAACGGTTGACCGCGATCATAAATCCCCTTCGCTGTTTTAGCTAGCTCATGCAAACCTGCTTGTTGCAATAAAGGTAAAAGGGAAAATGAATCGACGAGCTGAATCAAAATGAGCACCATATTTGCTAAACAAATCGTCACTCCGTGAATAGCTAAAAATAAAAGCACTTTTCTCTTTTCTTGTTTTGGAAGCAATAGCCGCGTAGGAATGTGAATTCGTTTTCGCAACATATACGCAACGAGCACAGCGAGCGCCGCAAGGCTTCCCATAAGCGACCCGAACATAGCGCCAGCCCCTGCCTCATAAACGGTAAATCCGTGATGAAGCAAAAGAAAAGAAAAAAATAAAATAGCTCCAACACGTATAAACTGCTCAACAACTTGCGAAACAGCCGTCGGGATCATCTCTCCCCTCCCTTGAAAATACCCACGAAAAACAGACGTAAACGGGAGGAGCAAAAAAGCAAATGAAATGGCGCGAATAAGCGAAGCTAACTGATGATCCCCCATGATTGTCGCAAGAAACGAAGCACCAAAATAAAGAATGGAAAACATTGCGATGCTGATAAACGATAAAAAATAAAAAGAAAGTCGCACGACAGCAAATTCATATGTTGGTTGCTTATTTTCAGCAATCAGCTTTGAAATGGCAACAGGGTAACCATATGTTGATAAAGCAAGGAAAATGCCATAAAACGGATATACTTGTTGATAAATATAAAATCCTATATCGCCCGCAATATTTTGATACGGAATACGGTAAAAAGCGCTTAATATTTTTGTGAATAAGGCTGCGATCGTCAATACAAATGCCCCGCGCAACCAATCTCTTCTTTCCATAATCTTTCACCTTTTCAATTGTATATCTTTATACATCAAAAAAAGGTAGCAGGATGCTACCTTTGATGCTACCTTTATTGTTCCATTTGACGAGCAAGGAAGCTCGCTGCTGTTTCTGCTGCTTTGTGTTCTACTTCGCCAATCGTTTTATCTTTTGAGAAAATGATAACGGCCCCGATCGGATCTCCTCCAGCAATAATTGGTGCAATCACATATGATTGCATATGTTCCTCATGGCCTTGCGCAAATGATACGCTTGTTTCTTCTGTGTGCAAAACGGACTGGCGATCTTCCATCACTTTTTCAACAAGTTCGCTTACGCTTTTATTTAAGTACTCTTTTTTCGATCCGCCTGCTACTGCAATAAATACATCGCGATCACAAATGAGGATAGGTTGTCCTAGACTATCAAACAGAGCCTCAGCGTACTCTTTTGCAAAGTCACCTAGTTCACTAATCGGCGAATACTTTTTCAAAATGACCTCGCCATCACGGTCAACAAATATTTCAAGCGGGTCTCCTTCACGGATGCGAAGTGTTCTGCGAATTTCTTTCGGAATTACTACCCGTCCTAAATCATCGATTCGTCGAACAATACCTGTTGCTTTCATCTATCGATGCCTCGCTTTCATCTAATTATTAAAAATGGCACTGGTGAAGGGATTGAATAATTCACCATTGTTGTGATTAGTATCCGTCACAAATAAAGTTATATACACAATGAAGGGGGATTTTTTTTAAAAGTGAGAATCCCCCATCTTCATCATCACCATTTCTTTATAAACGTTAAACATGAAGCAATCAATTATTTTTTAGCATATTTTAACCCTTTTAGCAACTCATAAACGATCATCAACCATTGTTGCGGCTTCATTCCTTTCGTATGAACGACAATTTTAAATCGATCGCCGTCCATGCCAAAACCAACATCCCTGCCGTACGGTTCTCCAAGCTTGAACAATTGACTAACATCAATTTGTTTTGTCGTTTCTTGCGAGAACAAAATGGTAATTTTTTGATTTGTTTGCTTAATGGACTGAACGAAATGTTGTTTTGCATATATTTTTATTTCTGCAATTTGGAATAAGTACGCTACTTCATCTGGATACTCGCCGAAACGATCTAACATTTCTTCTCGCAATTGTTCGAGCTCCTCTAACGAATCGAGCGCTCGGAATCGTTTATACATCTCAATTTTTTGCTGTTCATTTGAAATGTAGTGCTCTGGAATATACGCATCCACTTCTAAATCAATTTCCACTTCAAACGGTTTTTCTTGCTTCGTTCCTTTTCGTTCTTCAATCGCTTCTTTTAACATTTGAGAATAAAGCTCAAAACCAACGGAATCAATAAACCCGTGCTGTTGTGCTCCTAATAAGTTTCCAGCTCCCCGAATGGACAAGTCGCGCATCGCAATTTTAAAACCAGATCCAAGCTCTGTAAACTCTTTAATGGCTTGCAATCGTTTTTCCGCTACCTCATTTAACACTTTATCTTTTCGATACGTAAAGTACGCATACGCAATGCGATTGGAGCGTCCTACGCGCCCGCGCAACTGATATAGTTGTGAAAGACCCATCTTATCCGCATCATAAACGATTAACGTATTCACATTTGGAATGTCAACACCCGTTTCAATAATCGTCGTACTCACTAGTACATCATATTGACCTTCTAGAAACGCAAGCATGACCGCTTCAAGTTCATGTTCGGACATTCTTCCGTGTGCATATGTCACGCGAGCATCAGGTACGAGCGCCGAAATTTCTTCTGTCTTTCGATCAATATCTTCAACGCGATTATAAAGAAAAAACACTTGTCCTCCGCGCGCCATTTCGCGTTCAATCGCTTCTCGCACAATGATCGGGCTGTATTCCATCACATACGTTTGTACAGGGAAACGATTTTCCGGAGGTGTTTCGATGACGGACAAATCGCGGACACCGATAAGCGACATATGCAACGTGCGCGGGATCGGTGTAGCAGTTAACGTTAATACATCGATGTTTGTTTTTAGCTGTTTAATTTTTTCTTTATGAGCAACACCAAATCGTTGTTCCTCGTCAATAATTAATAAACCTAAATCTTTAAATGATACGTCTTTAGATAAAAGCCGATGCGTTCCGATAACCATATCAATCGTGCCGTCTTTTAACCCTTGAATCGTTTCCGCCTGTTGTTTTTTTGTACGGAAACGGCTCAATAAACCAACGTTAATCGGATAACCTTGGAAGCGTTCACGAACTGTTTCGTAATGTTGTTGTGCTAAAATCGTCGTCGGTACGAGAAAGGCAACTTGTTTTCCGTCCATAATGGCTTTAAACGCTGCACGCAAAGCTACCTCTGTTTTCCCGTAGCCCACATCGCCACATAATAGTCGATCCATCGGCCGTTCACTTTCCATATCTCGCTTAATTTCACGAATCGAGCGAAGTTGATCTTCCGTTTCTTGATATGGAAATGCCGCTTCAAATTCTCGTTGCATCTCATTATCTGGTGAAAACGCATACCCTTTACTCGCTTCTCGTTCCGCATATAGCTTCATTAGATCTTCGGCAATATCTTGAACAGAAGATTCTACTTTCTTTTTCACTTTCTTCCATTCTGTTCCGCCAAGTTTATAAATTTTCGGCTCTTTTCCTTCTGAACCGACATATTTTTGGACGAGATCCATTTGGTCGATTGGAACGTATAACGTATCATTCCCTTGATATTGAATATGAATGTAATCTTTATGAATTCCGTTAATTTCTAACGTTTCAATCCCTAAATATTTTCCGATCCCGTGATTCACATGAACAACGTAGTCGCCAACTTTTAGGTCGGTATAACTTTTAATACGTTCGGCATTTGATAGTTTTTGACGCCGTATCGGGCGTTTGATCCGCTTTTTAAATAGTTCTTCCTCTGTGATCACGGCGATCTTTTGCATCGGTAATTCAAATCCTGCAGCTAATCCAGAAGGAACAATTTGACATTTTCCATGTAACAGCGTATCGTCTTTCCCGATTTGAATCGCATCAATCTCATAATCTTCCAACGTCTGTTTCAGTTTTTTCGCCCGTTCTTCGTCGCCTGCTAACAAAACAACCGCATAATTTCCTTTCTGCCAACGCCCTACTTCTCCTTTTAATAACTGCATTTGACTATAAAACACTTGCATTTGCTTGCAAGATACATTAACGATATTTTGCGGATGTGTATATGGAATATGACGTAAAAATAAAGACAAATAAATAGTTGACTTCATGCGTTTTTGTAACACTTCTGGAAACGCATGAGAAATCGATACATTTTGTACAATTTTCCCTTCTTCTAATAAGTTCGTATACCATTCTGCCTCTTCTTGCTCAAGTTCTTCGGCTACTTCTTGAATGCGGCTCATTTCGTCAATGACGACAACCCCATTTTCAGGAATGTAATCTAGTAAACTTGCAGCGGAAGGGTAAAAGAGCGAAACATACTTGTACATTTCTTCAATAGATTTTCCGTTTTTCAACTGCTCTAATTCGAATGACACATGTTCATATAAACGATTTTTCGTTTTTTCATCATGAATATGCTGCAACGTGTCATGAAAATACGCTTCTAACTTTTGAATAGCTTCATTCATATGTTGTTGCTCAACAATCAGTTCCGTTGCCGGTCCGATTAATATTTCGTCCATTTCAGCAACTGAACGTTGATCATCAACAGAAAACGTCCGAATCGACTCGATCTCAACATCAAACAATTCGATACGATAAGGGAGTTCTGCGGTGAGCGGATAAATATCAATAATGCCCCCACGTACGCTAAATTCTCCCGGAGTCGAAACAACAGATACACGTTCATATCCCATGGCAACAAACTGTTTCAAACAATGTTCAACATCCATTTGCTCACCAACACGAAAATGAAGTTGATAACGTTGCCATACATCTTTTGGCGGAAGTAATCGCCGCAACGCAGCAATAGGGGCGATGACAATTCCTTTTTTACGTTCACACCAATAGTTCAATACTTCTAAACGTTGTGCTCGCAATTCAGGACTAGCTACAGCTAATTCAGCTGCAATTAATTCATTGACGGGATAAAGAAATACTTCCTCCTCATCCACTAACTGAATCAAGTCGTCATATATTTTTTGCGCTTGAAATAAATTATGCGTCACGATGCATAAAGGTCGCCCGGTATCCTCATATAAAGAAGAAATAAAGACAGAACGTGCTGAACCGGACAGTCCTGTGACAAGCTGTTCCTTTAGTCCGTTGCGAATTCCTTCTGCAACCGATTGCATCTCTGCATGATTCATAAAATATTGTCGTAAACCTCGCAAAAAACTCCCTCCTCTCTTCAAACATAAATGCAAAAACGCTTTGGGAATCCCAAAGCCAACTACTGAATAAACTTTTCATATTGATGAAAATCAGGATTTCGATCTAATGCTTCTTGGCAATCTTCACAAATCGCCTTCACACAAATTTCTCCTGTCGGAAGATATTGAATCATATCTAATCTTTCTTCTTCCGTTAATTGATGAAAGCCTAATTGCTCACTTTCTAACGCAAGCGCATCAAGCGTTCCAATTTTCACACCGCAATGTCTGCAATAATAGTGTAATGCCATATCATATCCCTCCTAAATGGTTGTTTTAATCGAATACATTTTGAACCATTTAGTCGGGAATTATTCATTGCTTATTGAATTCATTCATCACTTGAGCAAACGGAACGTGTAACGATCGCTCGCATGCATCTGCTGCCTTTTTAATCGCTTGTTCGATTTCTATTCTTTCTTCAGCTGTAAATCGACTTAACACATAGTCGCTTACTTTCATCCCTTGTTTCGGTCGATCGATGCCAATGCGAATGCGTTTAAATTGTTCTGTTTTCAAATGATGAATAAGCGATTTCATTCCATTATGCCCACCGGCACTTCCTTTCGGGCGCAAGCGAACCGTTCCTGCCGGCAAATCTAAATCGTCATAAATGACAATGATTTCATCTTGATGAATGTCATAATAATCCATTAACGGTCGAACACATTCGCCCGATAAGTTCATATATGTAAGCGGTTTGCATAATATGACCTTTTCACCTGAAATGATACCACTTGCAAACAAGCCTTGAAACTTTGTTTGATTGAGCGTAAGTCCCCAGCGATGAGCAAGCTCGTCAATGACCATAAAGCCTACATTATGCCTCGTTTGTTCATACTCTTTTCCTGGATTTCCTAAACCAACAAACAGTTTTGCCATTTCCCCTGCTCCTTCTCTCCATACTGCAAAAGACGTAACCAATGATGGCTACGTCCGTCACGGCGTTGTTTCACGTCCTTCTTCCGATTCTGGTCTTCCCGGCTCTTGTTCTTCACCGCTATGAATTTCTTCTTCTTGCTTTGGTGGCAAAATCGACGCGATGACTTCTGTCGGGTCATGATTGATTTCATAAGCACCATTCGTTTGAATATGTGAAACGGTAATAACATCGCCTACTTGCAAATTGGTTATATCAATATCAATGGACGGCGGAATATTTGACGGTAACGCTCGAATGGACAATTGGTGCATCGCTTGTTGCAACACGCCGCCATCTTTCACACCAGCTGCTTCACCAATAAGGTGAATCGGAACGTGAATGTCAACCTCCGTCTTTGCATCAACAGCTAAAAAGTCGATATGAATTATATCATGGCGAATGGGATGTTTTTGTATATCACGAACGATGATGCGAACATGATCGTCATTTATTTTGGCGTCGAGAAGCCCTATCCCACCAGTAGTTCGCAATTGTTTCAAAAACTCAGCCGCATCAACAAAAACAGGCTGGTTGTTCATCTCTCTTCCGTACACAATTGCCGGGATACGGCCTTGTTTTCGCATTTGTTTGACATAAGAACGTCCCTGATCTGTACGCAAGTGAAGTTGTAACAATGAAATCACCTTCCTATTTTAGAATCGCTCATAGCTTCCCCTAAAATAGGAAGGTCTAAACGTCATTAATCAAACAACGCGCTAATCGATTGTTCTTCATGTACGCGAATAATCGCTTCACCGATGAGCGGAGCAACAGATAGCTCTACAATTTTGCTCGTTTTCTTTTCTTCAGGAATAGCGATCGTATTCGTTACAACAAGCTCTTTAATTTTCGAGTTTTGGATTCGTTCAATCGCTGGACCTGATAAAACTGGGTGCGTACAACATGCATACACTTCTTTCGCCCCATGCTCAGCTAACGCGTTTGCTGCTAAAGTGATCGTTCCAGCTGTATCAATAATATCGTCCACTAAAATCGTTGTCTTTCCTTGTACATTACCGATAATGTTCATCACTTCTGCGACATTTGGCTTTGGACGTCGTTTATCAATAATAGCAATCGGCGCCTTGAGACGATCTGCCATTTTGCGCGCCCGCGTCACACCGCCATGGTCTGGAGAAACAATGACAATATCATCAAGCTGTTTTTCTTTAAAATAATCTGCTAAAATCGGCACGCCCATTAAATGATCGATTGGAATGTCAAAAAATCCTTGAATTTGCGGTGCGTGTAAATCAAGCGTAATCACGCGAGTAGCACCAGCTGTCTCTAATAAATTAGCAACCAATTTCGCAGTAATCGGTTCACGAGAACGCGCTTTACGATCTTGACGAGCATATCCATAGTACGGCATAACGATGTTAATTGTTTTTGCAGATGCCCGCTTTAATGCGTCAATCATAATAAGCAATTCCATCACATGTTCATTTACAGGCGCGCTTGTTGATTGAATAACATAAACATTACAACCGCGAATGCTTTCTTCAATATTAATTTGAATTTCTCCATCGCTAAAGCGGGAAACGGAACACTTCCCTAACTCCACACCAATCACTTTTGCGATTTCTTGAGCTAAAATCGGATTGGAATTTAACGAAAATAACTTTAAATTAGAGTTCAAATACTGAGACATGGGTAAATAAACCTCCATTAGGATTTTTTCTTCGCTTGTAAACGTTCAACATAATTTTCTTTATTTGTTTGTCGAGCACGAGCAATGGCTAAAGCTTGGCTCGGTACATCGTCGGTAATTGTTGAGCCAGCCGCTACATATGCCCCACTTCCTACAACAACAGGAGCAATCAAGTTAGAATTACAGCCGATAAACGCACCGTCTTCAATTTTTGTCACATATTTATTTACGCCGTCGTAATTTACCGTAATCGTACCGCAACCAATGTTGACATCTGCACCTACCTCAGCATCCCCGATGTAGCTTAAGTGCGATGCTTTACTACCGTTACCAAATGTCGCTTTTTTAATTTCGACAAAGTTTCCAATTCTCACATCATCACCAATTTTACATAATGGACGAATGTGAGCAAACGGTCCGACCGTTACGTCCTTCCCTACTTCACTATCGTGTACAACAGAATGACGAATCGATGTATTGTCACCAATACGACTGTTTTTAATTTCGCTATTCGGTCCGATGATGCAATTTTCACCGATCACCGTATGACCTTCAATCCATGTCCCAGGATAAATGACCGTATCCTGTCCAATTTGCACATCAGGTGCTATATACGTATGCTCAGGATCGATGATTGTCACACCATTTGCCATATGTTGACGATGAATGCGCGCACGCATTATTTTTTCTGCTTGTGCAAGCGCAATGCGGTCATTGACACCTAGCGTTTCTTCAAACATCGGAGTTTCATATGCTGAAATGATTTCCCCTTGTTTTTTCAAAATTTCAATGACATCAGGCAAATAATATTCACCTTGCGCATTATCATTTGATACTTTCGTAAGCGCTTCAAATAGCGCACGATTGTCAAAACAATACGTGCCTGTATTAATTTCTCGAATCAGTCGTTCTTCTTCTGTTGCATCTTTATGTTCTACAATTTTTTCAACATGTCCATCCTTACTGCGCACGATACGACCATATCCCGTTGGATCTTCTGCAAGGGCGGTTAAAATCGTTGCTTTCGCTTTCGTTTGTAAATGATGTTGTAAAAGCGCTTCCATCGTTTCTGAGGTGATCAATGGCGTATCTCCACAAACGACAAGAGTCACGCCATCCTCATGGGCCAAATGGGGTGCTGCTTGCATCACAGCATGCGCCGTTCCAAGCTGTTGTTCTTGAATGACGTACTCGCTTTGATTGCCAAGTTGTTCTTTTACTCGTTCTGCTCCAAAACCAACAACGGTAATTAATCGATCCACATGCAATTTAGAAATCGCGTCAACTACATGTTGTACCATCGGCTTTCCACAGACAGGGTGCAACACTTTATACAGTTTTGAACGCATACGCGTCCCCTGTCCAGCCGCTAAAATGATCGCATATCGTTTCATCGTAAGGCCTCCATACCTCTCTTTATCCATATTGAATATATATCAATTATGTATGTATTTCAAGGAAACATTGTCATCTGCCAAAAAAATTCATCATTTTCATCCTACTTCGCGCAGGAGACTCCCACTTCAACGACCAAAGGGAGTAAGTGGGAGAGGAATGCGCGTTCCCCCTTTCTTTTGTGTATGATATAATAAGG
>NZ_JBCNEQ010000011.1:0-21946 GCF_050480245.1 Bhargavaea massiliensis
ACCGTGATGAGCTTCGACGGCCTGTTTGGCGGTTAACAGAAACGTCGTCATGCGCGATGCCCATGTATGCCCTTGTTCGATGAAGCCTTTTAACTCACGCAAATGATGGGCGTGACAAAGGGCATGGGTGACTTGCGTGTATTTTGGATACGTACCGAATCCATCGTGCATCATCGTCCCTTCATATCGGGGAAGAATCCCAATATCATCGGTCGCTTTCTTTCCACGAGAAACGTGAGGAGCCAAGTACGTATATTTCGATGTACAGGCGACATGCACCCATGCGAGTTTCCCATTGATGCGCAAACTCGTTTCATCGACATGCAGGATGTTGGATTCAAGTAAGGCGTCTTCGATGATGTCCATATTTGATTCCAGCGATTCGCGTCCTCGTTTCACCATATTGGCAAGAGTTCCCGTACTGATTGGGTGTTGATATAACGCTTCGATTGTATCACTTAAACGCTTGTACGGGATCAATTGGATATGATGTAAATAAACAACAAGCGCCGTGAGCCGTGGACCGTATTGCACATGATTCGTGACATGGGATGGGAATTCGGCTTGTTGAACACATCGACAATGTGGACACGATTTCACTTCACGTTCATGTTGTGTCACCTCGATCGCTACAGGAGGGACATCAAACACTTGACGGATATCGACTTTGAACGGTTTGACTTCACGCAAAGAAGCCCCACATCCTTGACACGTATGCACACGGTGGACGACACGATGATGTGGGTTCCACTTGACGGAGCGTCGTTCCTTGATGTCCTTCTTGTCCGCCTGGCTTGTTGCCAGATGGCTTGCGAGAAGAACGTGTGTTGGCAAAACGGTCAGAAGATGGGGGCAAATGGCTATTGGAGCTGTTTTTTTTCGTGCGTGCTTCCAGCTCTTGAACACGGTACTTCAGTTGTTCATTTTCTTTGCGTAGTTGTTTGTTTTCGTGACGCAAATGTTCATTTTCTTGAACGAGTTGATGAATGAGCTGTTTTTGTTGTTGAACTTTGCCGATTAAGCTCTCAACCGTAAATACAGCTTGTTGTACCGTCAACATGCGATTCACCTCCTTGTCTATCAGCATTCACATCATAGACAAGGAAAGAAGAAAATATTCAGCTCACTTTATGATGTGGCTGAATAGTTACAATAAATATATATAAATACCCATATTAAAAGGTGAAGCCCTCACTCCGCCTTTTTGTTTCGTTTACCCTGAGTCCGACACAGTTTGAAGACCATTTTAGATAAACGAAAAGAAATACATGAGTCAATCGGGGAAGAAAGGATTTTTTATTTACTTTTCGAAAGTAATTTTTGAACCAACAAGACGAACGATGGCAATCTTTTTTACCATCGCTGTCGAAAATCCTCCCACCCCTAATTCCTGCGGCATTCAATGCTATTTTTAGGTTAACGATTGGATCAATGTTCACCGCTACATTGCCCATTGTACCACTCAAGAACCACAATTAAATTAAAGATTATTCTTGAGTCAAGTAATTAAAATGTTTATCAGTGATATATGTTAGATCAATGTCAAAATTCATCTTATCTAAGATAGGTTTAATATACTCTATTAAATGTGTGCCAGCCTCAAAATTATCAGGGAATTTACTAATATAAAAAGAATTATTATTATCACAATTTGGCTTATGTTCAACTAACCCTTCGATTACCTCAGCAATTTGGTCCACAATATTTTCTTCTAATTTTTTTTCTGAAATTATTACCGTGTGGATATAATTCTCCGCGCCTTCAAATGAATCCTCATCCTCTATTTCCTTTAAAATAGGAAAATCATCTAAAACACTAGGTCTTCTGTAATCTAAAATCAATAGCATACAGACAGTTTCATTATCTTGATTATCTAAACGAAACAACTCTAGGTCTCGCAATTTCAACATTCTTACCAATTTGAACATTAATATCACCTCTTTAACTTTGAATTCCCTTTTTCATTGCTATCTTTTCAAAGTAATTAAACATAATTAATCCGATGATGTATAAAATTTTGTGTAAAGCATTTTGCTAGAACAAAAGAAAAAAGGTAGGGTATTCTCTGATTTGGACAAAAACACATTCCAGAGAAAGGAGAACCCTACCTATGTCTAAAAGTATACCGAATGTAGACTGGGCAAATCAACTGGAAAGTGTGATTCGTCAGTTTGTAAAGGAAAAATTAGAACTGATCATGCGGGAAGAAATAAAAAATTTCCTCGAAATCGAACAGGCCGGAACATCAAATATGAGAAACGGCTACTATCAGCGAAATCTAGATACGCAATATGGCCGGATTGAGGGTCTTTTGGTTCCAAGAGACCGAAACGGGGAATTTCAAACATAGTTGTTTGTCCCTTACCAACGGCACACCGGCTGGCTTGAGGAAGCCATCATCAGGATGTATCAAAGTGGCATGAGTACGCGTGAAATTGGCAAGTTTATTGAACGAATTTTAGGCAATGCCTATTCTCCTGCAACGATCAGCCGTATTACCGATGTAGTGAAGGAAGACATCGAGAAATGGCACACTCGTCCACTGCACAAGCGTTATTCCGTCTTATATTTGGATGGTTTATACGTAAAACTTCGTCGCGAAACCGTGGAGAAAGAAGTCATTTATGTGGTGTTAGGGGTGAACGAAGAAGGATATCGCGAAATTCTTGATTTCTTTGTGGGAGGACAAGAAAGTGCCTATGTATGGCAAGAAATTCTTCAAAACCTCTACCAAAGAGGCGTCAAGGAAGTGCTTCTGAGCGTATTCGATGGTCTTTCGGGGCTGGAGGAAGCTTTTCGCTCGGTTTATCCGAAAGCAGATGTGCAGCGTTGTGTCGTGCACAAAGTCCGCAACACCCTCAGCCGTGTTCGGAAAAAAGACCAATTCGAAGTGGCCGAGGATCTCAAGCTGATTTATCGCGCGCCGAATAAGAAGATAGCGTTACAGATGTTTCAACAGTTTGAGTCGAAATGGTCCAGCAAGTACCCGAGAGAAGTCCAATCTTGGGCCAATGAGTTGGATGTCCTCCTTACATTTATGGATTATCCAAGCTGTATTCGAAGTGTGATTTACACGACGAATGCCATCGAACGAACGATCAAGGAGATTCGGAAACGCCTAAAGCCGATGAACAGTTTGAGCAGTTTAGAAGCCGCTGAAAAAGTCGTGTATTTGACCATTCAAGATTTTAATGAGAAATGGGCAGGGCGAAAGTTGCGAGGATTTGCCGAAGCGCATGAAGCCCTCGAGCGAATGTTTGAAGAACGTTATTGTTAACCAAATACTGTAAATAAACAAAATAAGGGGGTTCTCCCTTTCCACACATAAGACTGAATATTCAGTCTTATGTGTGGAGGAAATATCCCCCTCTATTCTAAATCCATTTCAGAGATACCCTATCTATCTTACATTACACAAAATTCTTGACGGTACCAGAAAACAAAAACAAGTGAGTGTGAAGTCAGGTCAAGAAGGTCTAATACTTTTTGACAGTGAAGATTTTAAGGTCTTAGACTTAAGGGTTTGGCTATGGCAGAAGGATAAAAAGATGGAATTGAAACTTGATAAAAACCGTAATTTTTATTTCCCTAAAGAAAAAGGAGAGTATCTAATTGAGGTAGACCTTCGTACCGATAGTGGAAGTGCTCAATATGTAGGGAATATAGTGATTGAGTGATAGTAAAAAACCCTTCTCGATTTCATACATGTAATGGTAAAAAAATAACACCGTTTCTTTGAAGCTTTTATCAACACACAAAAAGATGGCTAAAGTACAACTTTCTTCTTCAATCAACGGCTACTTATATTGAATAAGCGAGATATAAAAAATGCTCTGAGCTTTAAAAATGTCTGAGCATTTTTTGTGCTGATTTTCTTGATCATTTACTCTCTAATTGCACTATTCATTATAATTTTGTATTTCAAAACCAAACCTGTTATTCTAAGCATTATCTATTACGGATTAGTGAACCTGCTTATAATGGTACATCTCCTATATTTGGTACACCACTTGACATAAGTGGTGTCAGCTTGTCGACTTTGTCGACAAGCTGAAACCTTGTGTAGCACAAGGTTTTAAACAAACATTTTATTTTCTTCTTTTCGGAAGAAGCTTCTCATCGCCTGCAACACATCCGATTTTTGCTTCAAAATGTAGTAACGAAATTTTTCATCCTTAATATGTTTATATGCTGACATAAGGGTAGAGTGACGATTGTACTGATACAACTATTAATGCTATACACTTTAAATACTGTTGATTTATCAATTATCATATGACTAGTTGTGGATTGATAAACCCGCATTGCACTTTAATAATAAACTGTAGATGAACATTTTTAGTAACAATAATTACCATACGAAGAAAAGACAAACGGGGTACCCCCTATGCCACGTGAAGATGTTTTTTCACGGCATCAATGGGAATATTTTGTTTTGCTGCGCTGTAAATGAACTCCACGAGGCTGTGTCCTTTTCTCTTGCGCAGGAGATCGAGCCCATCCGAAAAATCACTGTTCGACTCGAACATGCTGTACACATACGCAAGTTGCACTAGGATCCAATACCGTTTCACCGCCCGAACTTGACGAACACGGTACCCATCGAGCTTCAGCTGGTCTTTCGACTGACGGAAAAAACATTCGATCGACCAACGCTCGGCATAGTAGCGCAAGATTTCTTCATCGCTTAGCTCTCGGTCGGTACTCAAGACGCAGTGAAGATGTTCAGATGTCATGGGCTGATCAGCTTTCCAAGCGAGGAGCACCACGGCATCATCGAGACCTTTGAGAGAGCCTTCATAGCGATACGATAACGCTCTTCTCCCACTGTGACGAGGTGAGTGTCTTTCGGTTCGATGTATTCGGCGAACTCTTTCGCTTGGATAGCGATACCCTTAGGGTAGAGAATGCGATTCGTCTTGAGCACCGCGATGACATGAAATCCTTTTTTCGGGCAGGCTTCCACAAGCGTTTTCGATGGATACCACGAATCCATCAGCACGTACACCGGACGGCGTACATCTAAAGAAGAAAGCATCTCGATGGCTAGTTCTCCTTTGCTTTTCCCAGCCCCCTTGTCGTAGAGGCGAAAGGCAAAAGGGAACGCTTGGGTCATCGTATGAACCATGAGCCAAACGAGAGAATGTCCCCAGATCGACTTTTTCTCTGTGTGAGAATAGTGCCAATCACACCCTTGAATGGCGTTCGTCGCCTGTGACGAAGGCTTTGTTTTTTGGCAAATCGTATCATCGATCGAAACAAAAATGGGTTGATTCTCTCGTTTCGAGCTGCGTTCGACACGATGAAGGATCCACTGCTGGAGTTTGCGAAGCAACGTCTCTTCCTCCCAAGGACTTTTCGTGAAAAAATGGCTTAGTGTCGTGCGATGGTTCGGATGAAAGCTCCCATGATGAAGATCGGTCAACGTTCCCGAAAAACCTTTCGTCACCATGGCATCCACGATATGAACGAGATGCTTCATGACAGGTTTCGAGAAATAAAGTGCCAACCCTAACGTTATGAAGAACTTGTCGATTCCTTGATGATGTGCTAATCTATTCATAAGACATGAACCTCCTTGTGGATAGTTGTGGCACATCTATTCTAACCAAGGAATTGGGTTCATGTCTCTTCTTTTGTTTAGTTGTAAATTTATGTTAGTGAATTTGCTCATCTATAGTAATAAAGTTTAAGTAGCAATACGGGTTTATGTGAAAAGACCAAAAGTTAATTTTAAATTATTGAATTGCCTTTAAAACAGTATTAATAAATTCTGGACCATCTTCAAAATCTAAATATCTCATACTATATTCATGTACATATTTTTCGATTTCTCTCCACGTCTCTTTATCACCTTTTTGTAAAACATCCTGCAACATTTTTAATTCGCTTATTAATTGTTTTACCATTGATTTAGGTTCTCGCTCTTTAAAATCGGTTGCCAATCCTTCAAGATCTGACCAGCTAACACTTTGATTAAAATACCCACTCATGAAATATTTGAGCATTTCTGGCTTTTTTAGATTATCCACCATAAATCACCCTTTCTCATTTTGTTGTTTTGTTTCACTATTTATTTGCCTCGCCATTTAAGTACAGGAAAGGAGGTTAAGATAATAAACCCTTCTTTTGCACTAGGATCCCTCTTCAAAACAGTGACGGCTTGCCTTATATCTCTATGTACGTTCTTTTCTCCCCTATATACCCCTTTTCCAATACTCTCTTTAGAGGTATATAATAATGTCTTTGTATCAATATCAGTGTTTAGCAACCAATTTGCAATGTCCTCTGCATTTTGTTTAATAGTCTTATCTATGACAGAAATAGCTGTATTCTTATTTGTATATGATGTAGCATTAGATTTCTCTTTTCCGTTTGCACGCTTTATCAAATCATTATCGGTTTGTGCAACATGTTTGGCCAAAGTATGACCTTGAGCTCTACCTACTTTCCTACCCTCTGAAAAATCTACAAGCTTTTTTGTATCTATAGATTTTATATTTTTCGTAAAAATACTTAACGCAGCATCATCTAATTTCTTTATACCAATCTTATAAACATCTTTTACAGCATCCGTTACTTTGGCGATACTTTTAAAATCGCCTAATCCTGGGACAAACGCAAGTAAGGCTCCTGCCACATCCTTCACAGTTGAACTTGGGTTACTCAAAACCTTATACAGGTTATATGCATCCTTAACAGTTCCTACTCCAGGAATAAAATCAGTTACTACATCTACTAGGTCTTTTGCTAAATCCCATCCCTTGTCAAATTTATTAGCTTTTGCCACTAAAAACATTTGCATCGATGTAGAGGAAATTTCTACAGTATCATTATTAGAGGAAAGAGTAGCATTTTTCAAATCCTCACGATTATTTAGATCAATACGGGAAGTCCCGAGATTGGTGTTCTGCTGGTTATATATGGTTTGAGTATTTGTTCTAATTGAATTAACTCCACTCATGATACTATTACCTCCTCACGGCTTTCTGTGTCCTCACACACGCTAGGGCTCATCTTGACGTATCACGTCAACTATGGGCTCTCCGCGCGGAAAACAGCGAGAATCATGAAAGACATTCACGGATTGTCGATTTCCCACCAGACCGTCATCAACTATGCCAACAGTGTTGCGCCGATCGTCAAGCCTTTCATCGATCACTTTCCTTACGAGCTGTCTGGTTCTTTTTGTGGTGACAAGACGTATATCCGCGTCAAAGGACTCTGGCATTACCTGTTTTTTATGTTTGATGCCGTGAAAAAGGTCGTGCTGTCTTATTGGGTCTCTCCACATCGGGATACATTCTCTGCCATCCGTGCGATCGATGACGTCCTCAAAAAGCTGCCGTCGATTCCTGAAAATTTGTCTTTTGTCGTCGATGGCAACCCGATCTACTTGTTGGCACAGCACTTTTTCGCCCAACACGGGATTTCTTTCGATGTTCGCCAAGTCATCGGGCTGACAAACGAGGATCCTGTGTCCGAGGAATATCGACCACTCAAACAGATCATTGAACGATTCCATCGGACGTTCAAAAGCAACTATCGACCGACTCACGGCTTTGGCGCTGAAGAAGGCTCTATTTCTTTCGTTACGCTCTTTGTGGCGTACTTCAACTTCTTGCGTCCGCATAGCGCGTCGGAAAAACGGGTGCCGGTCGTCATCCCGGCATTAGAGAGCCTTCCGCATATGCCGGCACGTTGGGCAAAGCTCATTGTCATGGCTCAAGAGATGTTGACCCAACAAGCCGCATCCTAAGGGCGGATTCGGCGGAGTGTACTCTTGACCATCCGAACCTCGCCAAAGGTAAAATCAGGATAGGACAAGGGCTGCTTTCCTATGCCCTTCTTTTCTGCCCTTGCCCCTACTGACCGTTTTTCTCCTTTGGCGAGTGTTGGTCAAGGGCGAATCCGATTCCACTATCCTCTTTATTTTCCTTAAACAGGTAGACTGTGATGACTTCTCATAGATCTTTTGACGCTACCATACTCATGCAGGTATATTAACTCACAAAAAAAATATTTATTACAATTACCCATATGAGTATATCACAACCCCCCCCGTTTGTCAACCGTTTTTTCACAAAAAAACCTTGTGTAGCACAAGGTTTTAAACAAACATTTTATTTTCTTCTTTTCGGAAGAAGCTTCTCATCGCCTGCAATACATCCGATTTTTGCTTCAAAATGTAGTAACGAAATTTTTCATCCTTAATATGTTTATATGCTGACATAAGGGTAGAGTGACGATTGTACTGATGCAACTGTATACGCTATACACATTTTTAAGGTGTAGCTCTGTGAAAAAGAACCACACCATTAGAATGGATACCAGTCTGCATTGCCAGCTTCGATAATAATAATGTTCACTCCATCAGTTACTATTTTGACTCTTTCAGACGATTGGTTTTCGGAAATAAGGACAACTTCTAATATTTCATCAGCATCAAAATCCTTAACACAATCTGTCTCAAAGTATGTCACATCTTCAACAACAATGAATCCATCAATCATTTCAGGATCTTTGCTTTCATCATAATCAGATTGCTGCCATTTACATAACTCAGTTCCAAGAGATACTCTTTTTGCAATGGAATCATATTCCATATTATTAATTAAACTCCCATGTAAATTATATCTTTTAAGAAAATCAGATATTCTCATCATTTCTCCGTTACAGAAAACTTATAAGATTTTATAATACTTTATAAAGTCTACGTTTCCTTCCTTGTTCATCGCGCCCGATTTCGCGAAAAGCTACTCTCGTTTTCCTTGGCGCTCCGAAGGCTTCACTTCCCCACTAACGCATGAGTACATGTGTCGCTTTACTTGGCATAGTTTTTCAAGTTGATGCTCGCGTTGAGACCACAATCGACTTCTACCTCACAAACTTCACAGTGATACGTCTGTTCCGACAAAGAAAGGTGGTCTTTTTGTTTTCAGGATAGACAGGGGAAGCAAAAACTATTCAGCTTACTTGATTTATGTACTGAATAATCACCATCACTTTTTCCTATTTTTAACAAATAAAAATATACCATACAACATCAAAAAACCTATTATCATAAAAACGAATTGCATTACTGAATAATCTCGCTGTTGAGCATAAGAATTAAATTTCCCCATTTTCTCATTTATCTGCTTATTAATCTCTTCTTGGCTTGGCGGTTCTTCAAAATCTTTTCTTATGGTCTCTACCGCCCTATTGATATAAGACTGAATCTCATCCTCTGATGGCTTCTCTGCACTGACATCTGCAAAAATAGGTGCCCTTTTTCCTAATATCGTGTCATTTATATAAATATCGTAGTAAAGACTTTGATCGTTCTCTACGAAGTCTCTTAACTTTTTGTTACTTACGTCTATATTTTCATCTAAATATATTGTCTTTACAAAATGAGGATCAATAATCGGCTCTTTCCCTTTTTGTTGTTGAATTTGGACATAATATACTTTTAGGGATTTACTTTTCTCTTCAATTTTGTAATTTAATAAAATGTGACGAACAATCCAATTTTCTTCGTCATTAGCAAAGACAACTTTGGGTATTAAATTTATTGTTATTATTGGGATAAGTATAGTTAATAAAAAGATAAATCGAATTTCTTTAATACGAATCCCCTCCAAACTATTTCATAGTGCAACTGAAATAAATTTAACTTAAGAAATACAACATTGTAAAGATACAGAACAGAACTCATTAATTAAAATATCGCTTTCGGATTTTTTATATTTTTGATCATAAAATCCACAAATTTCTCAACCCACTTCTCAGCGATTTTACCTGTTGACGCAGCTGCTGCAAATACGGTGGCCATTGAATCATAATACTCTTTCTTAACTTTATAATTTTGTGTTAATTCCATTTTTAATGTTATCTTTAGATTTTCGAATCCTTTTTTAGTTTTCAAACCAAGAAAATCTGAGAAATCAATGTCTTGCATCAATGAATGAGTAGAACTTGACATTAAATAATAACCATCAGGTTGAAGTGAATTCGGTTTCAAAGCATCTAACAGCACAAAGTATTTTGATTCAAATCCTGTATTCCCATATTGTATAGTATCTGCATAATTCCTTTCATACAATGCGGTATTATTGAGTTTTGCTTTAAGTAAATTACTTACATCCAACTGTAGTGTATCCCCTAAGGGGGTTGTGAACTTAATAGTTTTTCCATTTTGTGTAACCCTCATTGACCGGTCGAATTTAATTTCCATCTTAAGATCAAGGAACTGTTCAAGTTTAGCATTCAAAGGACCTAATGTGATATAATGTACGGCATCAGCAACATTCTTTATATCTATTTCCTTGTTGATAATTTGCAACCTAGGATTTTTATAGGTGTTCTTTTGAGATTTTATAAGTTCCACCTTGTTGTTCAAAGCATTGTAAGTATTTTTCCCAGCAATCCCATCTGCCTGAAGACCTACTGATTTTTGAAAGTCCTTAACATATTTCTCGGTCTCAGAACCATATACACCATCAACACTAACACTATAGCCTACATATTTCAACATTAACTGCAAATCTTTTACAGCTTGTCCATAACTTCCTTCTCTAAGTGTCTGACCTGTCCAATGGTCATTGGTGTTCGATGAGTTTGATTGTGATGCTGTTGTTTCTGTTCTAACATACTTTTGTAGTGCTTGATACGTTTGCTTTCCTGCAATCCCATCTGCTGCAATTCCCGCTTTCTTCTGAAATTCCTTCACAGCTTTTTCTGTATTGGCACCGTATACCCCATCAATTCCCTCGGGATTGAAACCTGCTTTATAGAGCCATGACTGCAATGTTTTCACATAATCATTCTTGTCCCCTCTTTTTAATGTTTGTCCGCTCCATAGATTATTTGTGAAGTTAGATGGATAAGTGACTCTACCAACACTATCTACAGCGTACATTTTTGAGCCTCCTCGTTATTTTTTGATTATCATCATATCAAACAACAATCAAGAAAAATGTCGAAGTATGTAATAAAGAACAAAAAAATCCCCTGCCGAGTGGCAGGGGTTATTTAACGCGCAATTTTTGACCGATGCGAATCAAATTTGAGGCCTAAAGTTATTCCATATCGTACGGTCGATACTTCTTGCGCAACGCCTCCAGTTCTTTTTTCTTTTCCTCAATGTCACTCCCCTTTTTCAACTTCTCCTGTCCATTCGAGCATCCCGCCCGTCATATTTACGACGCGGTATCCGTAACTCTCTAACAATTGGCAAGCCATACCGCTTCGATTTCCTGAGCGGCAGACAAGAATATGTTCTTGATCTTTATTCACTTCATTCATCCGCTCAAGCAGTTGACCAAGCGGGATGTGGCGCACACCTGGAATTTTACCTTGGGCCACTTCTTCATGTTCGCGCACATCAATAATACTTAGTGCACGACCTTCTTTTAATTGCTGCTCAACTTCTTGCGGCAATATATGTTTCATTTTTTCACCCCTTATATACTCATGTATGTATATTAACTCACAAAAAAATATTTATTACAATTACCCATATGAGTATATCACAAAACCCCCGCCCGTTTGTCAACCGTTTTTTCACAAAAAAACCTTGTGTAGCACAAGGTTTTAAACAAACATTTTATTTTCTTCTTTTCGGAAGAAGCTTCTCATCGCCTGCAACACATCCGATTTTTGCTTCAAAATGTAGTAACGAAATTTTTCATCCTTAATATGTTTATATGCTGACATAAGGGTAGAGTGACGATTGTACTGATTCACTTCCCCGTATCCAAACATATTCGATACTTTCATTAACTCTTGCACAAGCTTGACACAGCGGGCGTTATCGGACGTTAAATTATCGCCATCGGAAAAATGAAATGGATAAATGTTATACTTCGTCGGTGAATAGGTCGTTTCAATGACTTCAAGTGCCTTTCGATACGCTGATGAACATATCGTCCCGCCACTTTCCCCTTTTGTAAAAAATTCTTCTTCCGTTACAATTTTCGCTTCAGTATGATGCGCGATAAAAACAATATCGACCGTTTCGTATTTCGTCCGTAAAAATCGCGTCATCCAAAAGAAGAAGCTTCTAGCCATATACTTTTCCCATACGCCCATTGATCCGCTCGTGTCCATCATTGCGATGACAACCGCTTTCGAATCCGGCTTAATGACTTCATTCCACGTTTTAAATTTTAAATCTTCGGGATAAATTGGATAAAAACTCGGATTGCCACTTAATGCATTTCGTTTAAACGCAGCCATCATTGTTTTTTTCTTGTCGATGTTCCCCATCAATCCCGTTCGGCGAATATCGTTAAACTCAATATGTTGCACAACATGATCAGCGTGTTGTTTTTTCCTTAAGTCTGGAAGTTCTAATTGACTGAATAACGCTTCTTCAAGTTCCATTAGAGATACTTCTGCTTCATAATAATCTTGCCCTGCCAAATCACCTGCTCCTTGCCCTTTTCCGGGTCCTTTTTGACCGTCACCAGAACCGTCGCGCGCAATAACATCACCAACTTGACTGTCCCCATCGCCTTGGCCGACGTGCTTGTTTTTGTCATAGTTGTAACGAATTTTATATTCATCTAACGAACGAATCGGTATTTTAATGACGTCGCGACCGTTGGACATAATGATGCTTTCTTCTGTAATTAAGTCACCGAGATTATTTTTAATTGCCTCTTTCACTTTTTCCTCATGCCGTTTTTGATCATCGTGGCCTTTTCGATGGAGGGACCAATCTTCCTTTGACACAATGAAGTTTCTACTCATTTTTTCCCCTCCTACATATGAAATAATCATGCACAAATTCTTTTTCCTCGCATACACTATGTTGGCTAATAAAAAATCATAAATGAATGGCTAGTTACTTTATCCTATGCGACGACCGAAAAAAATTGACAAATGATTGCGAAAATTGTTCAAATCCCTTTCTGAAGGACAAGCCTGTTTTATACGATGATAAAACAAAGCATGCCAAGTGCGGCATGCTTTATCGGTTTAACAAGCTTCCGACATAACGAAGCAATTCATTTGCTGAAGTGGAGTTATAACCATACTCATCAATTAACCGCGCAACAACTTCATTAATTTTCTTGAGTTGTTGTTCATCAGGTGTTTTTGTAGACGTCGTAATTTTGACAATATCTTTTAAGTCTGCAAACAACTTTTTCTGGATCGCTTCACGCAACCGTTCGTGCGAATTGTAATCGAATCGTTGACCTTTGCGGGCATATGCTGAGATACGAATTAAAATTTCTTCACGAAATGCTTTTTTCGCATTCTCCGAAATGCCAATTTGCTCTTCAATCGAACGCATCAGTTTTTCATCTGGATTCATTTCTTCTCCTGTGAGCGGGTCCCGAATTTTCGCTTTGTTACAATACGCTTCTACATTATCTAAATAGTTATCCATTAACGTTTTTGCTGATTCTTCATACGAATAGACGAACGCTTTTTGTACTTCACGTTTTGCAATTTCATCGTATTCTTTTCTCGCAATCGAAATGAAATTTAAATAACGTTCCCGATCTTCTTTTGAAATAGACGGATGATGCTCTAGCCCTTCTTTTAATGCTCGCAATACATCTAATGCATTAATGGACGGTACTTCTTTTCGAATGATACAAGACGAAATACGATTAATAACATAACGTGGATCAATACCACTCATTCCTTCGTCTGGATATTCTTTTTTCAGCTCTTCGACATCCACTTCATTAAATCCTTCAACTAACTCACCGTCATACAAGCGCATTTTTTTCACAAGGTCGATATCACCGCGCTTCGGTTCTTTTAATCGCGTTAAAATGGTAAACATCGCAGCAACTCGTAGCGTATGCGGTGCAATATGCACATCTGCCACATCGCTTTCGCGAATCATTTTTTCATAAATACGCTCTTCTTCTGACACTTTTAAGTTATATGGAATCGGCATGACGATAATTCGCGAATGAAGTGCCTCATTTTTCTTATTAGCAATAAATGAACGATACTCTGTTTCATTCGTATGAGCAACAATGAGCTCATCTGCGCTAATGAGCGCAAAACGTCCTGCCTTAAAGTTTCCTTCTTGCGTCAAAGAAAGCAAATGCCATAAAAACTTTTCATCGCATTTTAACATTTCTTGAAATTCCATAATGCCGCGATTTGCTTTGTTTAACTCCCCATCAAAGCGATATGCGCGCGGATCCGATTCGGACCCATATTGAGCAATCGTAGAAAAATCAATGCTTCCTGTTAAATCAGCAATATCTTGGGACTTCGGATCGGATGGGCTGAACGTTCCGATTCCGACACGTTTATCTTCTGAGAAAAAGATGCGTTCAACCATCACATCTTCAATGCGCCCACCGTATTCTTTTTCAAGCCGCATCATGTTTAATGGAGATAAGTTTCCTTCAATACGAATGCCATACTCTTTATAAAACTCGTCGCGCAAATGGTGCGGAATTAAATGAAGCGGATCTTCATGCATCGGACATCCTTTAATTGCATATACAGCGCCACGATCGGTATATGAGTACGCTTCAAGCCCCCGCTTTAACATTGTTACAAGCGTCGATTTTCCACCGCTTACCGGTCCCATTAACAACAAAATACGCTTTCGAACATCTAATCGCTTCGCAGCTGGATGAAAATATTCTTCTACAAGACGCTCTAGCGCTTCCCCCAGTCCAAACAACTGGCCGCTAAAAAAGTTGTATTTTTTCTTTCCATCCACTTCTTCTACGCCCGCATCTTTAATCATATTGTAAACGCGAGAATGAGCGGACTGAGCCACCCACGGCTTTTCTTTTACGATTTCTAAGTACTCCGCAAATGTCCCTTCCCACTTTAACTTTTGTTCTTCTTCTCTATATTTTTGTATTTTTTTCAAAATGTCCATACACGGACCTCCTCCACCCTTGATGTCTAGCGTCATGATTATTACCATATGTATGCAAGGATGTCCGTAATCATTCGTGAAAGTATGACTTTCATCCTGATATATAATTAAGCTATAATGAAAGCGTGGACATTTTCTTGTCACTTTATAAGGGAGGAGATTTCATATGAAAACGCTTCTTGTTCTCGGCGTCATTTTCGCCTTCTTGGTTGCGATCTTTACAGCAGGATATAACGATAAGCCAGAAGTAAAAAATTAAGCGACTTTCATTCGAAAGTCGCTTAAAATACATTTGGAAAGTTTTGTTGTCTCAACGCTTCGTACACGAGAATGGCGGCTGTGTTTGATAAATTGAGCGAGCGAACGTATTCGTTCATCGGAATACGCAAACAACGTTCCATATTGTTTTCAATTAAATCTTTTGGCAATCCGCTTGTTTCACGGCCAAAAACGAAAAAATAATCTTTCGTTGGATCACTATAGTCAAACGATGTGTAATATGTTTGCCCAAACTTCGTAATAAAGAAAAATTCACCTTCTTTATATTGGTCAAAAAGCTCTTGCAATGAATCATAATAATGAATATCGACATATTCCCAATAATCTAATCCAGCACGCTTTAACATTTTATCATCGGTTGAAAATCCGAGTGGACGAATTAAATGTAACGATGTTCCTGTTGCCGCGCACGTACGCGCGATATTTCCTGTATTCGCTGGAATTTCTGGTTGATATAAAACGACATGTAAAGCCACATTCTTCACTCCTATATTCGATCAATAATATGAAAAAACTTATATTGAATATTCGGCGTATAAGCGGTTGAATCCTCGTATGACCAATAACGCATACGGCTGTTGGACGTATGAGCGTTTACAAGCGGCATCCCTTGTTTATCTTTCGCGACAACGATCGTCGTGTGATCGAATCGTCCGTCCCCTTGAAAATCATAACAAATGACGTCACCAAGAGACAACTGTTCCGGCGATTTTTTTTCGACCGCTTGAATGCCTGTTTTCGATCCGCTTAAATACCAGCGAAACGCGTTCGCGACTGTCCACGTATAACTCCAATCGTTTTTCCTCATCCACCATCCTTTTGTTTTATTGGGATAGCCCATCATCGGAATGCCCCCCGCATGCAAGCATTGTGAAATAAAATTTGTACAATCTACAGAGAATTTTTGGAACGCTGGATTATAATCATTCCACCATATTTCAGCATATCGTACTGCGGCTAGTCGATCATACGTATAACGAACACGTTCACCATCATCTCGTTCTTGCTTTTTTTCAACTTGTTCCGTCTCCATGTTAGGCAAAAGCGGGCGATCACTCACAAGCTCACGTCGTTCAAATATTGCTTCACGCATCTCTTGTTCCTCTTCAACATACATCCAGCCGTGTTGCCAAATAAAAAAACGAAAACGAACGATATAACGCACGAATGTTTTTGAAACGATATGTTTCCGTTCAATGATTGTTCCCTTTCCTTCACATTTCACAAGGTTGGCATTTCGCTTAGCTAACAACTGCTTTTTTCGTTCGATTTCTTCATCCGTGACATCGCTTATAAAAAAACGCCGGATACGTTCATCGAGAAGATCGTGTAGTCGTTTTCTCATCCCGCTCACCACTTTTTCGTTTTTTACTACGTTATGTCACAAACACTGGAAAAACAACTACACTCTTTTAAGCATCGCTAACGCTTTGTCAATTTCCCGAATGACGTCTTCATCTCGTTCTCGCTCTTTTGCTTGTTGCAACATAGGGGCAACTTCGCGCTTTCCAATTTTCCCAAGCGCCCACGCCGCAGTTCCGCGAATGACTGGGCGTGAATCTTCCTGAAGCAGTACCAATAAGTCATCAATTGCACTTTCATCTTTATAATGGGCCAATGCAATAATCGCATTCCGTTGAATCGGTTTTTTTCCGCGCCACGCTCCCGATAAATGTCCAAACGTTTCTTTAAATTGTCGGTTTGTCATATGAAGAAGCGGTTTTAATAAAGGTTTCACCACTTCTGGATCCGGCTCCATCTCTGGATGAAAGTGAAAGTCTTTCCCTTTATTTTTTGGACAAACGAGCTGGCACGTATCACATCCGTACAATCGATTACCAATTTTATCGCGAAACTCATCAGGAATAAACGTTTTCGTTTGCGTTAAAAAAGCGATACATCGTTTCGCATTCAACTGTCCCCCTTGCACAAGTGCGCCTGTCGGACAAGCATCAATGCAGCGCGTGCACGTCCCGCATTGATCTTCAATTGGCGCATCCGGAGGAAACGGGATATTTGTAATCATTTCTCCTAAATATACGTACGATCCAAACTCTGGCGTAATAATTGAGCAGTTTTTCCCACTCCATCCGATGCCTGCACGCTCGGCTACTGCACGATCAGCTAATTCCCCTGTATCGACCATCGACTTCACTCGCGCATCTGGCACGCGCGCTAAAATAAATTGCTCTAATTGTTGCAAACGATCGCGTAAAATGATGTGATAATCTTGTCCCCAAGATGCGCGACAAAAAATGCCTCTTCGTTCTGTTTTCGTGCTTCGCGGTGCGTTTTTTAGCTTCGACGGATACGCGAGGGCAATTGCAATAATAGAACGTGCTTCTGGAAGCAATAAAGATGGGGTTGTCCGCTTTTCAATATCAGGCTCCTCAAATCCTGATTCATATCCGAGTTGTTGCTGGTGACGCAGTCGTTCTTTTAATTCAATAAACGGATCCGCACTGGCAAAACCAATTTTATCAATACCGATCGTTCGGCTATACTGAATGATTTCTTCTTTTAGCGCTTCAACGTCCATCCCTGAATCCCTCCTTTCTTCGTTGTTTATGTTACAATGTAAAGAAAAAGGAGTGAGCGATATGTTAACCATTTGTGACACAATAAAACAGCGCGTATCCCATTTTAAAATCGGTGTCCTTACATACGATCAAATCGTCGTCGGTCCGTCCCCCAACATGTTGAAAGGGAAACTTCGACAATTTCAAGAGTTGCTATATTTTGATATGGAACAAACTCCGTTAGCTGAATGGCCAGAAGTAAAAGAATGGCGGTCTGTATTTAAACAAATTGGCACAGATCCGGGCCGATATCGTCCTTCGTCAGAAAGTTTACTTCGTCGTGTACAAAAGCAAAACTTTATTCCATCCATTCATTCAGCAGCTGATGTCAATAACTTTTTTTCCTTATATTATAAACTTCCGATCGGTATTTATGATCGGGATCAGCTAACAGGGGATATAGCCGTCACGATCGGTACACAAGCAGATGAATATATCGGCATCAATGATCGGACGACAAATTTTGATCGAAAACTCGTCACAAAAGACGCTCAAGGCCCGTTCGGCAGTCCAATCGTTGATTCGAAACGAACAATGGTTACAGAGCAAACAACAAATGCAATTCAAATCGTATATTTTCTGCCCTCATTTACAGAAACGCAATGTGAACAAATATTGCAAGCGATGAAAGAGATGTTTATTCAAATCCATGGGGGTACAGCTCATACACAACTCATCATATAACAAATACGGGGCGAAGCGAAATAAAAAAACGCAATGCCCCGTTCATCTTCGAAACGAAACACTGCGTTGTCCCCGTATGTATGGAGCGGGTGATGGGAATCGAACCCACGACATCAGCTTGGAAGGCTGAGGTTTTACCACTAAACTACACCCGCATGCTTAGATTAACTATGTCTATCATCATTCAGCACGCCCTACCATGCCTCTTCCTCTACTCGCCTACTCGATGATGATCGATGCGTCGAGGCAACTCGCCGCTTATTCGACGATGCGCTGCTCGTGGCTGAGGTTTTACCACTAAACTACACCCGCACATGCGGAAAAAGTAGAAATTTGTCGAATGAAATGTAAAAATAAAAAACAGGAATCCCTGTTTCGTAATTACGCTTTACATTATATCGACTCCCCTCGGACAAGTCAATACCTTGTTCACAACTTTTTCAAAAATGCATCACTCATCTCTTTATAACTCATTTTTCCCTATAAAATCAATGCGCGCATATATGCCTGGACAATAATAGGCATCGTGGTTACAAATGAAGAAGAGATTTGACATAACACCTTTTGGTTTCATACACAATCAAATTCATATAATCAAAAACGATGATTTTTGCGAGATGGAGTCCAAAAAGCGATTTGGTACGCTTCATACAACTTTTTTTGCAATTCGCTACTGATAAATCCTTTATCACCCAAATTAAAAGGATGAGAAATTTGGGTCATGACGGTTTCCGCTGCGATTCGATCGTGACAGGACGCCTCCGTTACCACGTACCCCATCGGCAGTCCTTGGTCGGTCACTTGAAGATGAAGCTTAAACCCATAGTACCACTGCTTTTTCGACGCACAAAGCCCGATGTCCGCGATCCCTTGGAATCGTTTGACACGGTACATTCTTGCGGCATGGCACAACTCGAGTGGCATACTATCTACGACCGCATAGGCGTGGTGCTGCCCACGTTTGGCTAGCTCATGGCGAATCCATTTGATCGCAAAGCGTAGCGCTCGACAACGACGATTGTAGCGAGAACGTTCGAGAAAATGTCCATCCGTAAACAAGTTCCCAGTCACAAAGCGATGTCATGCACGTTCGGAAGAGAAGCCAAGCAGCTTCCCTAAAAGATGAATAGCAATGATTACCGCATCTTCTTGTTTCACCAAATGACAATTGCGACGTTGCAAATACATTTGAATCGATGGCAGTTGAGCAGAAACAAAGAAAAAAATGGCTGCATATTGTTTTTGAATCTTTGCTTGATCTGTAGTAAAATGAAAGTGCTCTTGCATGGGAATTCTCCTTTCGAATGTTGGTTGGCACTTCCATTCTACAGGAGATCCACAAGCAAGAGCTATTTTTATGCTTACTCGAGTTTATCTAGCACCACGGGTTTCTAAAAAACTGAATAAAAAATCCTTTTGTTCCGCCCTACCAAGGTGCGAAATATGAGTTAGTAACAACTTGACGCGTTCGCTTTTCTTAACGAGATAATACCGCAAAAACAACAATAAAACAAGGCGGAGCGAACCGCCTTTTAGTTGTTAATCTTTCCCATCTCTTTGTTAAAATCCATGACGAGTGGCGCTATACTTCTTCCAACTGAACTTGCTTACAAATAATTTTTAACAACGGCTCTTTATAATCAAAGGTATAGATATGAAAATGGTAAAATTCGCTTGAATTTGCTTCTACATTTTCGAAGAGAATAATAGTGAACAAGCTATCAAAATGGATATCACGCCTTGACATTTCTAGTATCTCTTTTTTTATTTTGTACTCCACATCTAGGCAATCCTTAAAATGCAACGCTAATGTCCTATTTTCCTCCCTATTCTCCTGTGTATCCCAATAATAGTCTATCGTGATAGATAGGTCTAATGGATTATTCCATTTCATATCCGTTATGATACTATCCGTGAAATCAAAATGATCTTTAATTTCTTTATAGTTGTTCGCAATGATCATTTTATTCACCTACTTTCCAAAATAAAAATGCGTCAAATGTATTCGGTAAATAAAAAACAAGGGATTTCACCTTCGTGAAACCCCTTGTCCCTAAAACCTTTTCCCTATTTAACAGTGCCGATGGTGGGAGTCGAACCCACACGGGGGGCTACCCCACACGATTTTGAGTCGTGCGCGTCTGCCAGTTCCGCCACATCGGCATGAAACAATTAAATTGTATCATGCTATCTTATTTTGTCAAGCCTTTTCAGTGCCGAGGGCCGGACTCGAACCGGCACGGTAGTCACCTACCGCAGGATTTTAAGTCCTGTGCGTCTGCCAATTCCGCCACCCCGGCGCATAAAAAAATGGAGGCGGCAACCGGATTCGAACCGGTGGTAAAGGTTTTGCAGACCTCTGCCTTACCACTTGGCTATGCCGCCATGAAACAAAGAGCGGAAGACGGGACTCGAACCCGCGACCCCCACCTTGGCAAGGTGGTGTTCTACCACTGAACTACTTCCGCATATATGGCTGGGGTAGCTGGATTCGAACCAACGCATCACGGAGTCAAAGTCCGTTGCCTTACCGCTTGGCTATACCCCAAAATTTTCAAGCATATATGGGGCGACTAGTGGGAATCGAACCCACGAATGCCAGAGCCACAATCTGGTGCGTTAACCACTTCGCCATAGCCGCCACGTTTTTTGGCAGGGGCAGTAGGAATCGAACCCACACCGGAGGTTTTGGAGACCTCTGTTCTACCATTAAACTATGCCCCTAAAGTCAAGATGGTGGAGGGGGACGGATTCGAACCGCCGAACCCAAGGGGAGCGGATTTACAGTCCGCCGCGTTTAGCCACTTCGCTACCCCTCCGCAGATGGTGCCGGCTGCAGGACTTGAACCCGCAACCTACTGATTACAAGTCAGTTGCTCTACCAATTGAGCTAAGCCGGCATCATTTAACATGGTGGCTCGGGACGGAATCGAACCGCCGACACAAGGATTTTCAGTCCTTTGCTCTACCGACTGAGCTACCGAGCCATACATGGCGGTCCCGACGGGACTCGAACCCGCGATCTCCTGCGTGACAGGCAGGCATGTTAACCACTACACTACGGGACCATTTTGGTTGCGGGGGCAGGATTTGAACCTGCGACCTTCGGGTTATGAGCCCGACGAGCTACCTGGCTGCTCCACCCCGCGATGATAAAAGTAAATCAATGTTCATACATGGTGGAGGATGACGGGATCGAACCGCCGACCCCTTGCTTGTAAGGCAAGTGCTCTCCCAGCTGAGCTAATCCTCCATTGCATCTTGCCCGGCAACGTCCTACTCTCGCAGGCGGTGTCCCGCCAACTACCATCGGCGCTGGAGAGCTTAACTTCCGTGTTCGGGATGGGAACGGGTGTGACCTCTCCGCCATCGTCACCGAGCAAGAATGCTTTAGACAAATGTTATTATAACGGAATATTTTTTGTTGTCAAGCATTTTTTATTCCTTCAAAACTAGATAACAGGGCTTGGCTGGACAGTCGCCTACGCTTTTCGTGATGTCTAGCTTCGAACTAACATCCTCCTACGCCTTTCGTGTGTGTTTAGTTAAG
>NZ_JBCNEQ010000012.1:0-6643 GCF_050480245.1 Bhargavaea massiliensis
ACCGTGATGAGCTTCGACGGCTTGTTTGGCGGCTAACAGAAACGTCGTCATGCGCGATGCCCATGTATGCCCTTGTTCGATGAAGCCTTTTAACTCACGCAAATGATGGGCGTGACAAAGGGCATGGGTGGCTTGCGTTTATTTTGGATACGTACCGAATCCATCGTGCATCATCGTCCCTTGATATCGCGGAAGAATCCCGATGTCATCAGTCGCTTTCTTTCCACGAGAAACGTGAGGAGCCAAGTACGTATATTTCGATGTACAGGCGACATGCACCCATGCGAGTTTCCCATTGATGCGCAAACTCGTTTCATCGACATGCAGGATGTTGGATTCAAGTAAGGCATCTTCGATGATGTCTATATTTGATTCCAGCGCTTCGCGTCCTCGTTTCACCATATTGGCAAGGGTTCCCGTACTAATCGAGTGTTGATATAACGCTTCGATTGTATCACTTAAACGCTTGTACGGGATCAATTGGATATGATGTAAATAAACAACGAGCGCCGTGAGCCGTGGACCGTATTGCACATGATTCGTGACATGGGCTGGGAATTCGGCTTGTTGAACACATCGACAATGTGGACACGATTTCACTTCACGTTCATGTTGTGTCACCTCGATCGCCACAGGAGGGACATCAAACACTTGACGGATATCGACTTTGAACGGTTTGACTTCACGCAAAGAAGCCCCACATCCTTGACACGTATGCACACGGTGGACGATGCGATGATGTGGATGTCCCACTTGACGGAGCGTCGTTCCTTGATGTCCTTCTTGTCCGCCTGGCTTATTGCCAGATGGTTGACGAGAAGAATGGGTGTGAAAACGGTCAGAAGATGGGGGCAAATGGCTATTGAAGCTGTTTTTTTTCGTGCGTGCTTCCAGCTCTTGAACACGGTACTTCAGTTGTTCATTTTCTTTGCGTAGTTGTTTGTTTTCGTGACGCAAATGTTCATTTTCTTGAACGAGTTGATGAATGAGCTGTTTTTGTTGTTGAACTTTGCCGATTAAGCTCTCAACTGTAAATACAGCTTGTTGTACCGTCAACATGCGATTCACCTCCTTGTCTATCAATATCCACATCATAGACAGGAAATACAAAAAATATTCAGCTCACTTTATGATGTGGCTGAATAGTTACATTTTAATAGCATTTCAAAATTTTTTAAGAGTTTTTTGATTTGGGTAATAGTTATAGGTCTTCAATATTATCCTTTATATAAAATTCTATAAATAGGTATAATGAAGATATATTAGACGTAAATGCCTTGTTACTAATTACAAGATAGAAGATTAATATAAAGGAAATAATGCGTAAACTATAAACTTCTGAATAGCCATTTCTTCTCTTTGATGAAGATGAAGAACTGAATAGGAGGGATTTTATGCCTTTTGAAGTTGGTGGGAGAGCAGATAAATTTGGAAATAGGTATGAGAGTAGGTGGGTAGTAAAGCAATTGCTTAGACTTGTAAAAGAAGAAATATCTTCCATCACATTGGAAGCTATTGGTGAAGAGGAAGAGGGGATTGACCTATGGATTAAAAATAATGATGGAAGTTTAATATGTTCACAGTGTAAAGCTAGAAATGGAAGTAAAGAGTTTTGGGATATTAGTGATTTACGAGCAAGGGATATATTTGATAATGCAAAAAAGTATTTAGACTCAAATGAAAAAACCACTTATCAGTTTGTGTCGGCAGTTAATTGTATGATGCTAAATGATATTACAATTAGAGCAAGGAACTCGAATGATAACCCAAGAGATTTTTATGAGTATCAAATTAAAAGTAGTTCGAAAGTGGAAAAAGCATATAAAAAAATAGTAGAATCCTTTAATCTTGATTATAATTCTGAAAAAGATAGAGATCGGGTTTTTCATTATTTAAAGCGAATACATATTATTCATTTTCCTGATGATTTAGAAACAAAAACAACTTTAAAGGAAACGATAAAGTATCTTTTTACTGGAAATCCAGAAACTATATATAATTTATTATTGAACTTTCCGATAGAAAATGATCTATTAGGAAAAGAAATCACATCCTATATGTTAATAAATTATTTAAAAAAACAACCAGAAATATCCCTTAGACAACTACATAAAGATGAAAGGATAATACCTAGAATAGAATACTTGAATAATGAATTCAGTTCTTCATTTGTAAAAATTAATGACACCTATATTTATAGGAAAGAAATAGAACATTGTTACAAAGAGATATTAAATGGAAATTCAATTGTTATACACGGAAAGGCAGGGAGTGGAAAAAGCGGATATGTTATTGGATTACTAGAAAAGCTTAAAAAGGATAATATAGTCCATCTTTCCTTAAAATTAGATAGACGTGTTCCAGAATATTCTTCCGAAAGTTACGGAGAACAATTAGGTTTACCTGCATCACCTGTATTTTGTATTGATGCGGTTTCGAATGGTCATGAAGCTGTATTGATTTTAGACCAACTTGATGCCATCCGTTGGACGAACAATCACTCTAGTACTGCATTAGAAGTCTGTAAAGAAATGATTGCTGAGGTAACTAACATTAACAAAGATAGAGATAAAAAAATCTCAATTGTTTTTGTTTGTCGCACATTTGATTTTCAAAATGATACTGGCATAAAACAATTATTTAAATCGAATGAAACTAACGAAAGAATTGAGTGGAAGGAAATATTAATATCAGAGTTAGATGATGAAAGTGTAAAAAGAATTGTAGGAGTAACATATAATGATTTAACATTGAAGCTTAGAACTTTGTTAAAATCTCCAAGCAATCTTTATATTTGGTCAAATCTTGAAGAAAACAGCAAGAAAAACCCCTATAAATCTTCTAGTGATCTAATAGAACAATGGTGGCGACAAATAAGTATTAATAGTGAAAAATTAGGTATATCGTATAGTGATCTAAATGAACTGAAAGATACAATAGTAAGGTATATAGATAATTTAGGAAGGTTAATGATACCAATGCATTTGGTTAGTAATTGTTCTAAGGTAGCTATTGAACACTTATTGTCTAATGGACTGTTAATTTCCGATAAAAAGAGCATAGGCTTTGTTCATCAAAGCTTTTTTGATTATTTTCTGGTTGAAAAAATGATTCAGCAAAAATTTAATGGAGATTCAATAACTAGTATTCTTGGTCCAATGTCTAAACAAACTCCGTCGAAAAGATATCAGCTGCAAATGTTATTAGAGTATCTTCAAGAATATGATATGGATTATTTTGTAGGTATAGGACTTGAACTGATTAGGAGTGAAAATGTTCGTTTTTATATGAAGTATGTTTTTTTAGAAGTTCTAGGACAGGCAGAGTATATTAGTTCAAAAACAGAAATATTCCTGAAGGAATATATTAACTCAGAATATTGGAGAAATCATTTATTCGATGCAGTTTTCAATAATCATCCTATTTATGTACAGTTTTTAATTCGTGAAGGTTATATTTCTCAATGGTTGAGTTCTGAAAATGATAGAGAATCAGCAATGTGGCTACTTAGAACAGTAAATTCGGGGATCCCTGATGAATTGACCTCGTTACTTTATCCTTTAGCATTCAAGGATCCTGAATTAGATAGTAAAATTTATAGTGTCCTATGTTGGAATATCGAAGAAGACTCTAATAATATGTTTGAATTCAGATTGGAATTGTTAAAATTTAGGCAACAACTTTTGGGGGCATACATTCCATGGGAGAGATTAGCTAAGAATTCTCCTAATAGGGCGTTAAAATTATTTGATGAGATAGTTAAGAATGTTAAGAAGGAGGATATTGAAAAAAGACATGATTTAGATGAAAAAGCAATAAAAATCTTTACTGAAATAGCGAAAGATAACCCTTACCAAGTTTGGGAAAGCTTTATGCCGTATATTGCAGAATCTACTCAAAATACAACTTCTATTTATGACAGAAAATTGGATTTTTGGAAATCAATGCAATATACGGAACAATTGTACGGAAGAGTGTATGTAGAAATGGTAAAAGCTGCAGGAAAAGAGTTAGTTAAAATTGATACAATTAGTCTCTTAGAAAGATGTGAGAAATATGATGAATACTGTTCACTTATAATTAATGAGATTTTATTATGTATAATGGAAAATTTACCAAGTGAGTATTCAGATTATGCAATTAAATGGTTAATTGAAAAACCATATAGACGATTTTTCAATTATACTGGGGAATCCGATGATTATTTACTATCAACTAAAAAAATCATAGAAAAGCATTCTAAGACTTGTTCGGATGAAGTCTTTAAAATGCTAGAAATTTTTCTTTACTATTACCACGATGAAGAAGAATTAGATAGAGCAAAAAATAGGTTTAAATTTAACCGAGAAAATAGAAAAGAACAAAAAAAAATAATGGTTTATTGGTCCTATTGGGGAGAGGTACAACACAAATTGTTACCAGCATTAGATAAAAATAGAATTTCAAAAAATACTTTTGAACTTATGAGAGTGCTTGATAGGAAATTCGAAGGTCAAGAAGATATCAGATATAAAAGGAATAAAGTTAGAGGAGGCTTTGTAGGCTCAACAATTGGTTCCAATGCTGAGAAAATCAGCGATGAGCAATGGATAAAAATCATCACGAAAAAAGATTATAAGAAGGAAAAATGGCCATTAGGTGAGGGTCCTATATTGGAATCTTCACCGGAGCAATTTTCAAGAGATCTTGAGAGGGTAGGTAAGCAAAATCCGAATAGAATAGCTTCATTAGCAATAAAATTATCAGAGGATATTGACCACAACTATATAAGAGCAATTTTTGATATTATTGGAGAAAAAGAGGCAAGTAAAGATATTGTTGATAACGAAAATTGGAAGCCTGTTGATTTTGACATAGCACAGAAACTATATAAAAAATGGAGTAAAAAAGAGAATGTTAGTGTTGTCATGTCTTTTTGTAGAGGAATAAGAGAGAGAGCTAACGAACCTTGGAATAAGGATATTTTAAATAAAATTTCCGATATTGCTAGGAACCATCCTAATCCTGAAGAGGGAAAGTTGAATGTAGTGTCATCTAATGACCCGGATGGAAAAACGGTAGAATCTTTATTAACAAATTCAATAAATTGTGTACGGGGATGTGCTGCTCAAGCAATTGCTTCACTATTATGGAAAGATAGTAATAGATATGAATACTTGAAGGATGCTGTTGAATCTATTGTTAACGATGAAAATCTGGCTGTAAATATGTCAGCAATTGAATGCATTATCCCAATCATGAATTTTGATAGAGAATATGCTATTAATAGCTTCTTTAAATTAGCAAATAGGGACCTAAGAATTGTTGCTCATCCAAATGCATATTATTTGTTTTATTACATTTATAAGGACTACACAAATGAAATAAAAGAACTAGTTTTAAAAATGTATAATTCAAAGTTAGAAGATGTATCTAAATTTGGTGCGAATCATTTAGCAAACATGAATGTACTATATGGATGTTTTAATGATGTTATTTTTGGGAATAACAAAAAATCAAAGTTTCAAAAGGAAGGAATAATTAGAATTGCAGTAGATCTCATAGGTCATCAAGAACATCATAAAAAGTGCAAATTAATAATAGAACATTTTTTAGATAAAGAAAAGGAAGATGATTTTACTTTTTTGTTAGCTCAATTACTAAATAAAGAGAAGCTAAATATACATGAGGACGCAGGATTTATATTAAAACTGGTAACTTCTAAATCCAACAGAAGAATAATCAGGCACTTTGTTGACTTTATTAATGAAAATGATGTTCCAATTAAAACATTCAAGGAAATTATATTTGGTATGTGTCAAAACATTATTGAAAACTCTAAGCGAGAAGTAATTGATATAGGAAGCGAACTTTATGGTATAGCTCCAGAACTATCAAAATTAATCGCATTACTTTATGATCGGACACAGGATGATTACGAAGTAAATCAACAGTGTTTAAATATTTGGGATATTATGTTTGAAAGTCGAATAGGAACAATTCGTGAATTAACTAGAACAATCATGGATTTATAGTTTGATGATAGCTGTTTATAACTAAGGCAAAACTTTAGTACTGAGTGACAGTATTGAATTCGGTCAAATGAGCAGGTTTATAAATAGGTATTCGGTAAAGTACTCATCGAAGTATCCTTTGATGCTTGCTTTACCGAATGTTATTATCAAGAATCCCTTGATATCAAAGGGTTTCAGCAGTTCTTAGATTTTACCAAAAAATATTTAGCCAAATACTCGTTAAAGTAAGCAGTAATAAGATAATTTTTTCGATAAAGTGAGCAGTAGAATCTTTAAATGGAGGTATGGGAGATGAGAGATCCGAAGAGGATTCCAAGGATTTTAACTCTGTTGTTCAAAATATAGGAGCAGCAACCGGATTTGCGATTTAATCAGTTAGTTCAAAATCTACAAGCCTTATATTCTCAACAAAATAACAACTTTGATAAAAGACATTTTTATGAAAAGGATGGAGAGATTACTTACCAGAATTATTATATAGAATTATTATATAGAATTATTATATAGAATTATTATATAGAATTATTATATAGACTCCCATGACAAAAAAATTTCGTCACCATCGGAAGGATGAAAACAACCTTCTGTCGAATGGTCTCCTTGCAGCTGGGGTCATGAGGTCGTTGTAT
>NZ_JBCNEQ010000013.1:0-101311 GCF_050480245.1 Bhargavaea massiliensis
GAGCCATTAGCTCAGCAGGTAGAGCATCTGACTTTTAATCAGAGGGTCGGAGGTTCGAGTCCTCCATGGCTCACCATGATGCGGGTGTGGCGGAATTGGCAGACGCACCAGACTTAGGATCTGGCGCCTCTGGCGTGGGGGTTCAAGTCCCTCCACCCGCATAATGCGGAAGTAGTTCAGTGGTAGAACACCACCTTGCCAAGGTGGGGGTCGCGGGTTCGAGTCCCGTCTTCCGCTCCAATATGCCATGCCGGGGTGGCGGAATTGGCAGACGCACAGGACTTAAAATCCTGCGGTAGGTGACTACCGTGCCGGTTCGAGTCCGGCCCTCGGCACTTTATATGCGCCCGTAGCTCAATTGGATAGAGCATCTGACTACGGATCAGAAGGTTAGGGGTTCGAATCCTCTCGGGCGCGCCATGTTTATATCATCATGAGGACGGGAAGTAGCTCAGCTTGGTAGAGCACATGGTTTGGGACCATGGGGTCGCAGGTTCGAATCCTGTCTTCCCGACCATTTTTAAGGGGCCTTAGCTCAGCTGGGAGAGCGCCTGCTTTGCACGCAGGAGGTCATCGGTTCGATCCCGATAGGCTCCACCATATTTCTTATAATGGCGGCGTAGCTCAGCTGGCTAGAGCGTACGGTTCATACCCGTAAGGTCGGGGGTTCGATTCCCTCCGCCGCTACTAGCTTAGGACCTTTAGCTCAGCTGGTTAGAGCAGACGGCTCATAACCGTCCGGTCGTAGGTTCGAGTCCTACAAGGTCCACCATGTTCATATTATACGGAGGAGTACCCAAGTCTGGCTGAAGGGGTCGGTCTTGAAAACCGAGAGGCGTCGAAAGGCGCGCGGGGGTTCGAATCCCTCCTCCTCCGCCATATGTAGTTTCATATTGCCTTATGTTATGCCGGCTTAGCTCAATTGGTAGAGCAACTGACTTGTAATCAGTAGGTTGCGGGTTCAAGTCCTGCAGCCGGCATCATTGTGGCGGCTATGGCGAAGTGGTTAACGCACCAGATTGTGGCTCTGGCATTCGTGGGTTCGATTCCCACTAGTCGCCCCATCACATTTATTTTAATTGTGCGGGTGTAGTTTAGTGGTAAAACCTCAGCCTTCCAAGCTGATGTCGTGGGTTCGATTCCCATCACCCGCTTACGTGGGCCTATAGCTCAGCTGGTTAGAGCGCACGCCTGATAAGCGTGAGGTCGGTGGTTCAAGTCCACTTAGGCCCATTTGTCTTCCTAAATACTTACGTTTTTATTCCGCAGTAGCTCAGTGGTAGAGCACTCGGCTGTTAACCGAGCGGTCGTAGGTTCGAATCCTACCTGCGGAGCCATTTGGAGAAGTACCCAAGTGGCTGAAGGGGACGGTTTGCTAAACCGTTAGGTCGCTTTTTTGCGGCGCGCGGGTTCAAATCCCGCCTTCTCCGCCATTGCCACATACGGCCCGTTGGTCAAGTGGTTAAGACACCGCCCTTTCACGGCGGTAACACGGGTTCGAATCCCGTACGGGTCACTATAAAAAGGACATCTCATAATTGATATGGGATGTCCTTTTTACATTTTGCTCAAATTTATTTTTTGTCTAAAAATTGTTTCCCGTATTCACCATGTGGGTGAATAGATGGATGTTCGACTTGAACTGTGACATGTGAGAGATTATATCGTTCTTTTAACATTTCATTAATGGCTAAAACGATGCGAAATGGTTCGATATGTTCGTTAATGAGAACGTGTGTAGTAAGGGAATAATGATCAGTCGAAATGGCCCAAATATGCAATTCATGCACATCTTCTACTCCTTCGATAGAAAGAATATCAGAACGAATGCGTTCGATATCAAATTGATGTGGAACAGCGTCCATCAGAATAAAGTACGACTCACGGACAATTTTTGCCCCACCTATAAAAATAATTGCCCCAATGACTATGCTGATCAGTGGATCGAAAATATATAGTTTCGTAAAGTAAATCAAAATTGCTGAAATGATGACACCAATGGAACTGAGCAAATCGCCAATGAAATGCCATAAGGCGCTTTTTACATTTAAATTTTCTTCTTCTTTCATACTTCTGCTTAAAACGATGGTTAATACGAGATTGACAACAAATCCAATCGTTGCGATTGTTAGCATGAAGGAAAACTCGATGTTTTCAGGATGAACGAAGCGACGAATTCCTTCAATGAAAATACCAATAGCAATGATCACAAGTGCGAGACCATTTAAAAATGAGGCGATAATTTCGAAACGTAAATAGCCAAACGTAAATGTTTTGTTCGAGGGACGAGAAGCAAGATGGATGGCGACCATGCTTAAACTTAACGCAATTACATCAGATGCCATATGTGCCGAGTCTGACAATAAAGCAAGGGAATTTGATAAAATGCCCCCTATGACTTCCACAATCGTGAAAAAAGCGGTTAATAATAATGTCGTCCAAAGTGCTTTTTTTGATGTTGTCTGCACTTTTATATGTGGCAAATGATGAAAATCGTACATATAAACACCCCCATTATTATTTATAATAAATATAAAAAAATATAAAAAATAATTACTATAAAATATTATATATAATTATCATTTGATAATCAAACGACAATTTTATGGACGTTCGTATTGATTTTCATTTCGCCACATTTAGCATGTGATTTGTTGAACATTGTCGGAAAATATCTTAATTTTCTTACAGGAATTTTATATGACCTAGTGTAATATATTCAGTACGGAATTGTTTTCGTACTCAATACAAGAAAGGATGGATGAACATTTGTTGACAATGAGCCCAACCGATTTGCAGATGCATTTGTTTCATGAAGGAACATTTTATCAAAGCTATCAACTATTTGGGGCACATATCATAAAACAAAGTGGAATGATCACAACACGTTTTTGTGTATGGGCGCCGCACGCAAAAGAAGTTCGTCTCGTTGGGACTTTTAATCATTGGAACGGGGAGCAATATAAATTAGAAAAAATAAACGACCAAGGAGTATGGATGATTGTTGTTCCTGAAAATTTAGAAGGGCATTTATATAAATACGAAATCATAACAAAAGATGGACGCACGCTTCTTAAAGCAGATCCATATGCTTTTTATGCAGAAGAACGCCCTCACACCGCCTCGATTGTATATCAGTTAGAAGGATATAAATGGAACGATCAAGCGTGGCAAAGAAAAAAGAAACGTAAACCCATTTATGATCAACCGCTGTTTATTTATGAAGTCCATTTTGGTACGTGGAAAAAGAAAAATGACGGACAGTTTTATACATATACGGAGATGGCAGACGAGTTAATTCCTTATGTCGTTGAACATGGATTTACTCATATCGAACTGTTGCCGCTTATCGAGCATCCGCTAGACCGTTCATGGGGATATCAAGGGACGGGTTACTATGCCGCGACAAGCCGTTATGGAACGCCGCACGATCTCATGTATTTTATTGATCGTTGTCACCAAGAAGGAATTGGTGTCATTTTAGATTGGGTTCCTGGACATTTTTGTAAAGATGCACATGGACTATATATGTTTGACGGTGAGCCAACATATGAATATATGAATATGCAAGATCGTGAAAATATTGTTTGGGGAACAGCAAATTTCGATTTAGGAAAGCCAGAAGTGCATAGTTTTTTAATTTCGAACGCTTTATTTTGGTTGGAGCATTACCATATTGACGGTTTTCGTGTTGATGCGGTTGCGAATATGCTTTATTGGCCAAATAGCGACGTACTGCATCCAAACCCATATGCGATTTCATTTTTAAAAAAATTAAACGAAGTTGTGTTTGCTTTTGATTCAGATGTGTTAATGATTGCCGAAGACTCGACTGATTGGCCGAAAGTGACAGCACCGACGTATGATGGGGGTTTAGGATTTAACTACAAATGGAATATGGGCTGGATGAACGATGTGTTAAGTTATATGAAAACGAGCGTGAATGAACGGAAACATATGCATCATAAAATGACGTTTTCATTGTTGTATGCTTATACGGAAAACTTTATTTTGCCTTTATCCCATGATGAAGTGGTGCACGGAAAAAAATCATTACTAAATAAAATGCCAGGTGATTACTGGGATAAATTTGCTCAACTTCGTCTACTTTATGGATATTTCATGACGCATCCAGGAAAAAAACTGTTGTTTATGGGGGGAGAGTTTGGACAATTTGATGAGTGGAAAGATTTAGAACAGCTCGATTGGATGTTATTTGATTTTGATATGCACCGAAAAATGGATGATTACGTGAAATCCCTCACGCATTTTTATAAAAAGCAAAAAGCATTATATGAATGTGATCATGATCCAAGTGGATTTGAGTGGATTGATGTCAACAACGCTGAGCAAAGTATTTTTTCTTTTATTCGGCGAGGTAAAAAAGAAGAAGACGTGTTAATTGTCGTTTGTAATTTTACAAATGTCGTGTACGACGATTACAAAATTGGCGTGCCAATGCCTACGTCGTATCGAGAAGTATTCAATAGTGATGATGTCATGTACGGTGGTGCTGGGCATATAAACAAAAAGCCGCTTGTCGCATACGAAGAACCATATCATGGGAAGCCGTATCATATTCGCATGACCATTCCACCGTATGCCATAACGATTTTACGTCCAACAAGAAAAAGGGAGGGAAAGGAAAGCGATGGTACGAAAAAAGTGCGTCGCTATGCTACTCGCAGGGGGACAGGGGAGTAGACTAAGTTTATTGACAAAAAATTTAGCTAAGCCAGCTGTTCCGTTTGGTGGGAAATATCGGATTATTGATTTTACATTAAGCAATTGTGCTAATTCTGGCATTGATACCGTTGGGGTGCTCACTCAATATCAGCCGTTGGAGCTAAATACGTATATTGGGATTGGAAGTGCATGGGACTTGGATCGGAAAAACGGAGGGGTAACGGTTCTCCCCCCATATGCTGAGTTGTCAGAAATGCGATGGTATAAAGGGACAGCAAATGCAATTTATCAAAACTTAAACTATTTGAAACAGTATGATCCAGAGCATGTGCTCATTCTTTCTGGCGATCATATTTATAAAATGAACTATGCGGATATGTTGCAATATCATATTGAGAAAAAGGCCGATGTGACGATTTCTGTCATTGAAGTGTCGTGGGAAGAAGCGAGTCGCTTTGGAATTATGAACACAAATGAAGATATGGAAATTATAGAGTTTGAAGAAAAACCAGCGCATCCGAAAAACAATTTAGCGTCTATGGGCATTTATATTTTTAAATGGTCTGTTTTAAAAGAGTATTTGGAAATGGACAATCGAAATGATCGCTCGAGCCATGACTTTGGCAAAGATATCATTCCTTTGCTGATCAATGAAAAGAAGCGGCTTGTTGCTTACCCATTTAAAGGATATTGGAAAGATGTCGGAACGGTAAAAAGTTTATGGGAAGCGAATATGGATTTACTTGAAGATACCCCGGCATTAAATTTGTTTGATCATACGTGGCGTATTTATTCTGTAAACCCGAATAAACCTCCGCAATATATTGCTCCATATGCGCGAGTAAAAGAGTCTTTAGTGAATGAAGGATGCATCGTTGAAGGGAATGTAGAACATTCTGTATTGTTCCAAGGGGTGTACATTTCACAAGGTGCAACAGTAAAAGATTGTGTTGTTATGCCTAATGCGGTAATTGGGAAAAATGTATACATTGAAAAAGCGATTGTTCCGCCAAATATGGAAATTCCGGATGGAACTTTCATTTGTGCGGATCCATATGACGGGGAAGTCATTCTTGTGACAGAGGAGCTTTTGGGACATTTTTCAGGGAGAGGGGATGAAAAAATGTGGGAAAATTAATGCTTGGGGTCATTGATGCAACGACATATAAGCGAGAAATGGATGATTTGACGATTCATCGTTCCATTGCAGCTGTTCCGTTTGCCGGACGGTATCGATTAATTGATTTTGTTTTATCAAATATGGTTAATTCCGGTATTGAAAGTGTTGCTATCTTCCCGAGGTATCAATATCGTTCGCTCATGGATCACCTTGGTTCAGGTAAAAACTGGTATCTTAATCGCAAACGTGACGGATTATTCTTTTTCCCTTCACCGGACCTTCCGATTTCTCATATCGGTTCGTTTCAACATTTTCAGCAACATATCGACTATTTTTTACGAAGTACACAAAAGTATGCACTTATTTGTAACAGCTATACGGTGTGCAACATTGACTATGAAGAAGTGTTACGGCGCCACATCATGAGCGAGTGCGATATTACTCGTATATGTCATCATGGTCAATCGCTCGACATGTTTATTTTAGAAACATCGTTGTTACTCGATTTGATCGCTAACCAACAAAGAAATCATTATCAAAGTATTGTTGATGTTGCCAATGATCAAACAAATGGATTAACAGTATGTGATTATGAATATGATGGGTATGTTGCGGTCATTGATAGCATCGAACGTTATTTTTATCATAGTTTAGAACTTCTTCAACCAGATGTGTGGAAACAATTGTTCTTAAAAGGAAGACCTATTTATACAAAAGTAAAAGATGAGCCACCGACAAAATATACGTCGCATGCTTGCGTGCGTAATGCAATGATCGCAAACGGATGCGTCATTGAAGGGGAAATTGAAAATAGCATTATTTCGAGATCAGTAAAAATAGGAAAAGGAACTGTTGTGAAACATAGCGTTATTATGCAAAAAAGTCAGCTCGGTGAGAATTGTTATCTTGAATATGTGATTGTTGATAAAGATGCTCGTATTGGCGACGGAGTAAAACTGATCGGGACACCGGAGCAGCCAATCGTCATTCGAAAAGGGACTATACAAGGAGCGCTGATGAAATCGTGAAAGTATTATTTGTTGTATCAGAATGCGTACCATTTGTGAAGACAGGCGGCTTAGCTGATGTCGCTGGAGCATTGCCAAAAGAGTTAAAAAAGCTCGGGACAGATGTGCGTGTTATGTTGCCGAAATATGGCCTCATTCCACAGCATATGCGGCAAAAAATGAATAAAATTGCCGAACTTGTTGTTCGCGTTGGTTGGAGAAGACAATATTGTGGAATTGAACAATTAGAATATGAAGGAATTACGTACTATTTCGTTGACAACGAATATTATTTCAAGCGGGATTCATTATACGGGCATTATGATGACGGCGAACGTTTTTCATACTTTTGTCGAGCCGTTCTCGACTCTCTTCCAGTCATTGATTTTCAACCGAATGTCATCCATTGTCATGATTGGCATACAGGAATGATTCCGTTTTTGTTGCGCGAAGAATATGCGAAAAGTTCATTTTATGAGCAAATGAAAACAGTATTTACAATCCATAATTTGCAATTCCAAGGTATTTTTCCACGTGACATTTTAGGGGATTTACTCAATTTAAGTGAGCGTTATTTTTCGATCGAACATTTAGAGTTTTATGGACATGTTAGTTTTATGAAAGGGGCACTTGTCTCGGCACATATGATTACAACGGTTAGCCCGACGTATAAAGAAGAAATTCAAACAGCGTATTATGGTGAGCGACTTGACGGGCTGTTGCGAGCGAGAAGTTCGCATTTAGTTGGAATTTTAAATGGGATTGATGATGAAATATATAATCCAAAAAAAGATCCATATATTGCAGTGCCGTACGATGTGACGACAATTGCGCGTAAAAGCATTAATAAACGAGCTCTCCAACAACATTTTTCATTGCCGTCAGAAGAAGATATTCCAATTATCGCCATTGTTTCGCGGCTCACAAAACAAAAAGGCCTAGATTTAGTGACATGTGTATTTCATGAGATCATTGCTCAAAATGTCCAAATGATCATTCTTGGAACAGGAGAATGGGAGTTTGAACATTTCTTTCATGAGATGGCGATGACATATCCAGATCGGGTTCGCGTATATATTGGATTCTCCGAACAGCTTGCTCATCAAATTTATGCTGGTGCGGACATGTTTTTAATGCCGTCACAGTTCGAACCATGTGGGCTTGGACAAATGATTGCGATGCGTTACGGAGCTGTGCCGATCGTTCGCGAAACAGGTGGATTAAATGATACGGTACAATCTTTCAACGAATTTACGAAAGAAGGAACAGGTTTTACGTTTAAAAACTTTAATGCACATGACATGTTATATACAATTCAGCGAGCTCGTTCATTTTATGAACAAAAAGAAATATGGGAAACGATTATGAAGCAGGCAATGAGTCGCGATTACAGTTGGGCAAAATCGGCATTTAAATACAATCAACTATACGGCGAACTAACGGCTGGGAGTGGCATCTATGTTCACGAATAAAGAAGAGTTTAAACAAACGTTTTTGAAACGGTTAGAAATAATGTATGGAAAGCGTTTTTGGGAGTCGACTGTTCTGGATCAGTATAATACGTTAGGGCATATGATTCGCGAGTACATTAGCAAGCAGTGGATTCAAACGAACGAACGATATCGTGCTGAGCATAAAAAGCAAGTATATTATTTGTCAATTGAATTTTTGTTAGGGCGTTTGTTAGGTAGTAATTTAATAAATCTCGGCATACGGGATATCGTTGAAGAAGGATTGAAAGAGCTAGGAATTGAATTAGCTCATGTTGAAGAAGTGGAAATTGACGCGGGGTTAGGAAACGGGGGGCTTGGGAGACTAGCTGCTTGTTTTTTAGACTCTCTCGCCTCACTTGATTTGCCTGGACATGGTCAAGGGATTCGTTATAAGCACGGTTTGTTTGATCAAAAAATAGTGAATGGTTATCAAGTCGAACTCCCTGAACAATGGTTGCGCCACGGGAACGTTTGGGAAGTAAAAAAAGAAGATTTAGCGGTAGAAGTTAATTTTTGGGGAAAAGTAGAATGCTACGAACAAGATGGGCGATTAACGTTTCGACATTATGATACAGAAAAAGTTATGGCGGTTCCTTATGATATGCCTGTCATTGGATATGATATGACGACTGTAAATACATTGCGATTGTGGAGTGCCGAGCCTGCGAAGTTTCCACTTCATAAACATGTCATGCAATATAAACGAGAAACGGAAGCTATTTCTGAATTCCTATATCCTGACGATACGAACGATGAAGGGAAAATTTTAAGGTTAAAACAGCAATATTTTCTTGTTGCTGCAAGCATCGGGAGCATTGTGCGTGATTATCGTCAAAGGTACGGACATTTACAACATTTCCATCGACACGTGGCGATTCATGTCAATGATACACATCCTGTATTAGCTATTCCCGAACTGATGCGTATTTTGTTAGATGAGGAAGGAATGGGATGGGATGAAGCATGGCACATTACGACAAATACGATTTCTTATACAAATCATACAACATTGTCTGAAGCTTTGGAAAAATGGCCTATTTACATTTTCCAACCGCTTTTGCCAAGAATTTATATGATTGTACAAGAAATTAACGAACGGTTTTGTCGCGACTTATGGAATCGATATCCTGGTGATTGGAAACGGATTGAGGAAATGGCCATTATTGCTCATGGACTTGTGAAAATGGCTCATTTAGCGATTGTAGGAAGCTATAGTGTGAATGGTGTAGCCAAAATTCATTCTGAAATTTTAAAGCATCGTGAAATGAAATTATTTTACGAATATTTTCCAGAAAAATTTAATAATAAAACGAATGGCGTTACACATCGTCGTTGGTTGCTTAAAGCAAACCCGGAGCTCACTTCCCTTATTACTGAGGCCATTGGTACAGAATGGATAAAGCAACCAGAGCAGCTTATTCAACTAAAAAGATATGCAACCGATCCTGCATTCCAAGAACAATTAGAAAAAGTCAAACATCATCATAAACAACAGTTGGCAACATATATTTACGAAAAAACAGGAGTCGCTGTTGATGAATCATCCATTTTTGACGTACAAGTCAAACGACTGCATGCGTATAAAAGGCAGTTATTAAATGTGTTGCACATTATGCATTTATATAACCGATTGAAAGAAGATGAACATTTTGATATGTATCCGCGTACGTTTATTTTTGGAGCAAAAGCCTCCCCAGGATATCATTATGCGAAACGGATCATTAAGTTAATTAATTCCGTTGCACAAAAGGTAAATAGCGATGAGCAAATTAACGGACGATTAAAGGTTATTTTCTTAGAAAATTACCGTGTTTCGTTGGCGGAAAAAATTTTCCCCGCTGCTGATGTAAGCGAGCAAATTTCGACAGCCAGTAAAGAAGCATCGGGCACAGGAAATATGAAATTTATGATGAACGGAGCGATTACAATTGGAACGCTCGACGGGGCGAACATTGAGATTTTAGAGCGTGTCGGTCATGACAATATGTTTATTTTTGGATTAACTGCAGAAGAAGTGCTACACTATTATGCAAACGGTGGATATCATTCATATGGGTATTATCACCATGATCAACGTATTCATCAAGTCGTCAATCAGCTTGTAAATGGCTTTTTTCCAGATGTGTATGATCATTTTGAACCGATTTACGATTCGTTGCTTGCACATAATGATCAATATTTTGTTTTACGCGACTTCGCGTCGTATGCCGATGCGCAACAGCAAGTTGGGGCAACGTATAAAAATCGTCAAAAATGGATAGAAATGAGCATCGTGAACATCGCTTGTTCAGGATATTTTTCAAGCGATCGAACGATTGAAGAATACGCCCAAGACATTTGGAATATTCACTGACGGAAAAGTCCTGTAAGCATATGCTCACAGGACTTTTTTAGGAAGTATAAGGATCTTTTTCGTATGCAGGAAGGTCGCCAAGAGGAGACATAAGTTGTTCGTCGTCAAGCATTTGTTCATATTGTTCATGGACGATATTTGGATAAACCGTGATGCCGGTCCCATAAAGGTCTGTTGCAGCAAATGTTTCAAACGGTTCGACGTAACCGATTTGTTCTTCTGCATCGATATACATTCGATCGTAATGCACAGTATCCTCTTGTAGATCCGAAGGTGTTTCTGATGTACCGAAACGTGCAACTTTTTGCCAGCTATCTTCGGCATCAAAAGTTTCTGCATCGTCATGAACGACAAATTCGCCAAATGGAGGAAACAAAACACTTTCTTCTATTGGACGATGTTGTGAAACGACTTGATCGGTACTATGCTCCTTACAAAACGTTGTTGTTGGGATGGCCTCAAGACGTTCCCATGGGATCGATTTTCCGCATACTTGGCAAACCCCGTACGTTCCATTTTCCATCGCTTGTAGCGCGCGATCAATATCGTGAAGCTCACGTTCGGTATGCTCGTTTAATGCGATATCCTTTTCACGTTCATATAGTTCTGTTCCGCTATCAGCAGGATGGTTATCATAGTTTGAAAGCTCCCCAACTGAGTCATGAGCAGATGTTCGGGTAAGACCAAAATGATCGTTTTGTTTCAATCGTTGCTCAATTTGTTGTTTTTCTTGTAATAAACGTTCGCGTAAAGCAGATAAATGTTGCAATATGACCCCTCCTTTATGATCGACTATGCATAGTATTCACCAAAAAGAAAAAACCATAGCTTTTGGGCTACGGTTTTTTCTGTGGAACTATTGTAACCAATAATGAATGAAAAGGCCGATGACGAGTAAAAATCCAAATTGTGTATTTGTTTGTGCTGTCGCTTTCATTGCTGGCATCATGTCGATCGGCTTTGTTTTTCCGATAAATCCTTTCGTTGCTTGCCATGCTTTTGGAATGCTGAAAAATACAAGCAACGTCCATGGTGAAATTGTGTTTGTAAAAGTGAGCAATACAATCCATAAAAATGATGTAATAAACATGCCGGCTAATAACCGAATGGCACGTTTTCTTCCAAGTAAAATGGCTAACGTTTTTCGACCGCTTTTTTGATCGTTATCTAAATCGCGGATGTTATTGGCTAATAAAATCGCTGCAACTAAAATAGAGATGGGAACAGAGACAAGAATAGGCGTTGTTGTCACCGTACCTGTTTGGATAAAAAATGAAATTAAAATAATAGTTAGCCCCATGAAAAAGCCTGCTGCTAATTCGCCGAACGGGGTGTAAGCGATTGGAACAGGTCCGCCCGTATAAAAATATCCAGCGGCCATGCAAATCGTTCCGATTACAGCTAGCCACCAGCTACTATTGACACAAATATAAACTCCAAGTAGCGTAGCAACAGCAAAAAAAGACCAAGCGAGCAACAAGACAGTTGTTGGAGAAATGCCATCGCGCACGATTGCTCCACCGATACCGACGGACTCTGGTGTATCGAGACCACGTTTATAATCGTAATATTCATTAAACATATTTGTTGCCGCTTGAATAAACAATGAGGCAATAAGCATGGCCAAAAATAAAGAGAAGCGAATTGGTGCTTCGTCTACTGCAAGCACAGTACCAATGGAAACGGGAACGAACGCTGCAGTTAGCGTATGTGGTCGCAATAAACGCCACCAAACGCGCCAGTCTTGTTTATAATGAACAGCTTGAGTATTTGAACGTACTGGTGTTGGCATACCATCCTTCTCCTTTAAGTAAAATGTCGTTCACAATAAGTTTAGGGAAGTGGGGAAAATGTGTCAATGTCTTGACAATATAAATTTGTTTCCTATCTCTAAAGAACAATATTATAATGAGAAAGGGATAAAAAGTTTAAGTATAGGCGTGATACAAGGTGGTTACTTTATATCAAAACAAAGTTATTGACCAATTGCGTAATGCATTTACGAAAAAAAAGCATATGGTTGGCGTCACCGTTAAAATGGAACAAATCGATCCGCTCGCTTTTTTCGCTGCTGGTGAAACGTTATTTTGTGGGCAACGCTTTTATTGGTCAGACTATTCGCATGAACGAACGTTTGTTGGACTAGGTCATGCGCATGTTATAAAAAGCGAAGAAAAGACGAAAGAACGGTTTCGTGAAGTGGAAAGTGCATGGCGACAAATGGTAGAAGATGCTTTTATTGAAGGAAAAGGTCCGCTTGTGTTTGGGGGATTTGCTTTTGACCCGCTAAAACGGTCGGCTGAACATTGGAACGACTTTCCTTCTGCTCAGTTTGTTGTGCCTACATTTTTGTTAACAAAGCAGCGAGATGAAACGTGGTTAACAGTCAATGTTGTTCATGAATCGCTCGATCAGCTCGAAGAAATGATCGATTCGCTATTTACAATACATGATGATATTGAATGGCATCGTGCTTACGTTGTCGAAAAAGAGGAAGTCGCACGTGATCGTTGGATGCATGCTGTTCATCATGCAACCGATCTCATTCAGAGTGGAATGATTGAAAAAGTGGTGTTAGCGCGCGAGCTATTTCTTTCTTTTTCTGAGCGAATTGATCGTTCTCATGTGTTACGCTCATTGCATGAACAACAGCCGAGGAGCTACATTTTTGCGTTTGAAAGTGGATCTGCTTGCTTCATTGGTGCTTCTCCGGAACAACTTGTTAAAAAGGACGGAAAAATATGTGAAACAGCTTGTTTGGCAGGATCCATTCGTCGTGGGCATACGATAAAAGAAGATGAAGAGCTCGGACAAAGGTTGCTAGCAGATGACAAAAATCGTCGCGAGCATGCATTCGTGGTCGACATGATTGAACAGGCGATGAATGAAGTGTGTACGGAGGTTGTTGTTCCGAGTGAACCAACCCTTTTAAAAATGAGACATATTCAACATTTGTATACACCTGTGCATGGGCGAGTGAAGGAAGGAATTTCTATTTTTTCGCTTGTTGAGCGTCTTCATCCAACTCCTGCGCTTGGAGGATTTCCGAAAGAAAAAGCGGTACAAACGATTCGGGAGATCGAGCCGCTTGATCGTGGATGGTATGCGGCTCCGATTGGTTGGGTTGACGCGGATGGAAATGGGGAATTTGCGGTAGCGATTCGTTCGGCATTGCTTGATACAAATGAAGCTCATTTGTTTGCTGGATGTGGCATTGTTGCTCACTCTGATCCGCGTAGTGAATATGAAGAAACAAATGTAAAATTTAAAGCGATGTTATTAGCGCTAGAGGGGGAACAAAGATGAATGAAATGACCGCATATGTTGCAGCATTTGTTGAGCAATTAGCTCATATGGGCGTCCGACAAGTTGTAATTAGCCCAGGTTCTCGTTCCACCCCTCTTGCGATGGTTATGGCTGAACATCCAACGTTAAATATTCATGTTCATATTGACGAACGTTCTGCTGCTTTTTTTGCGTTAGGCATCGCTAAAGCTTCTGGGAATCCAGTTGCTCTCGTTTGTACGTCAGGCACTGCTGTGGCAAATTATTATCCAGCAATCATTGAAGCTTATTATGCACGTGTTCCGCTCGTTGTGATCACGGCCGATCGCCCCCATGAACTGCGTGATGTCGGAGCGCCGCAAGCGATCGATCAACTGCATGTGTACGGTTCATATGTAAAATGGTTCGTAGATATGGCTCTCCCAGAAGGAAACGAGCAAATGATTCGTTATGCAGAAATGGTCGCAGCCCGTGCTGTATCCGTTGCATCGTCTGTTCCGAAAGGACCGGTGCATATTAACGTTCCGTTGCGTGAACCGCTCGTTCCAACGATCAATGAGCCGCTGTTTTCGCCATCTTCTTCAGCTCGCATCGTATATAAAGGAAACAAGCATCTTTGTGAAGAAATGATCGATGAGTTGTATGCGGAGTTGAGCGGTGTCGAAAAAGGGGTTATTATATGTGGAGATTTGCATATCGAAGGATTTTCTGACGCGGTTGTAAAGTTAGCAGAAGCGTTGCAATATCCTATTTTAGCTGATCCTCTTTCTTCGTTGCGAACAGGTACACATGAAAAACGGTGGATCATTGAATCATACGATGCGATGTTGAAATGTGAAACGTTTGCAAATCATTTTGTTCCAGATGTCGTCATTCGTTTTGGTGCGATGCCTGTATCTAAATCGCTCTATCTTTGGTTGCAGCATCATAAACAAGTGAAACAAATCGTTGTCGATGAAGCGGGGCAATGGCGCGATCCGACATTATTGCTTCATGCGCTCGTTGAGGCGAACGAGGTGCAATTTTGTCATGAGTTAGCTAAACGTGCTTCTACTGCTACTCGTTCGTCACAATGGGTAAGCCAATGGCAGCAAATGAATGCGCATGCGAAACAAATATTGCTACAAGCGAAAGATGAAAAAGAGATGTTTGAAGGGAAAATATTTATTGAACTTGCTCAGCTATTACCTGACGATGCGACCCTTTTCGTTGGAAATAGCATGCCCATTCGCGATGCCGACACGTTTTTTATGTCCTCACACAAACGCATTCGTTTATTAGCGAATCGTGGAGCAAACGGAATTGACGGAGTTGTATCAAGCGCTCTTGGGGCAAGTTACGTTGCTCAACCACTTGTGTTAGTTATCGGCGACTTGTCATTTTATCACGATTTAAATGGTTTACTTGCTGCAAAATTGCAACAGCTACATGCGACAATTATCGTCTTAAATAATAATGGCGGAGGCATTTTCTCCTTTTTGCCACAAGCAAATGAACCAAAACATTTTGAACGGCTATTTGGTACACCGACCGATTTATCGTTTCAGCATGTCGTAAATATGTATGATGGACATTATGAAAAAGTAGAAACGTGGGAGCAATTTCGTTGTGCGGTGATGGACGCTCTAGCTCGGCCAACACTAAATGTTATTGAAGTTCCTTCATCACGTGAGTATAATGTCAAAATTCATCGGAAATTGTGGAAAGATGTTTCCCAGGAAATGTCCAACTTGTTGAATAAAGGGGAATGGGCATGAAGTTTGTCATTTATGGGCAAACGTACTATGTAGAAATGTACGGAAGTGGACAACCGCTGTTGTTACTACACGGATTTACAGGCAGCTGTCAAACGTGGCATCCGTTTATTTCAACTTGGGGCCAACATATGCAATGCATCGCCATCGACATTCTTGGCCACGGACGAACGGATGCTCCAGCTGCTATACAGCGCTACGATATTGAAACAGTGGCGAAAGATATTGCGATGTTGTTTGATCGATTAGGAATAAAAAAAGCTCATGTGCTTGGATATTCAATGGGGGGGCGGCTTGCGTTAACGTTTGCGATTCGTTATCCGCAGTACGTTCAAACATTAATATTAGAAAGTAGTTCCCCGGGACTAAAAACGGAAGAAGAGCGAATAAAGCGGTGTGAAGAAGATGAACGATTAGCGCAGTTTATTGAACAACATGGGGTTGCATCGTTTGTTGATCAATGGGAGAAAATTCCGTTGTTTTCTTCGCTTCAACAATTGCCAAAGGATGTGCAAAAGCAGTTACGAGAAGAGCGGTTACAGCATACGGTTGTCGGATTAGCCAATAGTTTGCGCGGCATGGGGACAGGAGCGCAACCTTCTTGGTGGGGAGCGTTGCATCAATTGACGATGCCGACATTGTTGATTTGTGGAGAAGATGATGAAAAGTTTTGTCGAATCGCGTCAGAAATGGTACAATTATTACCAAACGGAACGCTTGTCACCGTTCCGAATGCTGGACATGTTGTGCATGTAGAGCAACGTGAACGGTTTCGTTCGCTTGTTCAACAATTTGTGTTAAGAGGAGGTTCATTGCATGTCGATTGAATGGGTAAAAGAAAGAGAATATGAAGATATTTTGTATGAAACGTACAATGGTATTGCGAAAATAACAATTAATCGTCCCGAAGTACATAACGCGTTCCGTCCAAAAACGGTTATGGAGTTAATTGATGCGTTTGCGTATGCTCGCGATGATGCGAATATTGGTGTCATTATTTTAACAGGAGCAGGTGGTAAAGCATTTTGCTCTGGCGGCGACCAAAAAGTGCGTGGACATGGTGGATATGTTGGTGATGATCAAATCCCGCGCTTAAATGTGTTAGACTTGCAACGATTAATTCGCATCATTCCAAAACCAGTTATTGCGATGGTTGCGGGTTATGCGATTGGTGGCGGCCATGTGTTGCATGTCGTATGTGATTTAACGATTGCAGCAGACAACGCGATTTTTGGACAAACAGGACCGAAAGTGGGCAGCTTTGATGGTGGGTACGGTGCTGGTTATTTAGCGCGTATTGTCGGCCATAAAAAAGCGCGTGAAATTTGGTATTTATGTCGTCAATATAATGCACAAGAAGCGTTAGAAATGGGATTAGTCAATAAAGTTGTTCCACTTGAACAGTTAGAGGAAGAAACGGTGAAATGGGCGGAAGAAATTTTAGAAAAAAGCCCGACAGCCATTCGTTTCTTGAAAGCTGCGTTTAATGCAGATACAGATGGACTAGCAGGCATTCAACAATTGGCAGGAGATGCAACGCTACTTTACTATACAACAGACGAAGCAAAAGAAGGACGCGATGCATTTAAAGAAAAACGGAAACCGAACTTCAAGCAGTTTCCGCGTTTTCCGTAAAAATGACAACAGCTTGATGTGTGCACATCAAGCTGTTTTTTTGAAGGTGGTGTGAAGATGATCCCAAATTGGTTACGTCAACGTGCACATTTAACTCCGAATCGTGTAGCGCTATATGATGATACGCAAGTGATTTCATTTGCTGAGCTTCATGAGCGGACGGTAAAACGAGCAAGGCAATTTGTATATCTTGGTGTAAAAAAAGGAGACGTTGTAGCCGTTTTGATGAAAAATAGTGTACATATGGTCGAAGTTATTCACGCTCTTCATTATATTGGTGCAATTGTTTTGTTACAAAATGTACGTTTATCTGTTGAAGAAGTGAAGTGGCAACTAGAACATAGCGGAGCACGTTTTGTCATTTGTGATGAGTTGTTTCAGGATGAACGAGCAATACAATGGAATGAGTTTGCTCAAATCGGTGAACGAGATGGAGAATGGCAAACGATGTACAATCTTGATGATGTAGCAACCATTATGTACACATCAGGGACGACAGGGAAGCCGAAAGGTGTTATGCAAACATACGGAAATCATTGGTGGAGTGCAATTGGCTCTGTGCTTAATCTTGGATTGCGTGAAAATGATTGTTGGCTTGCAGCCGTTCCTTTTTTTCATGTGAGTGGCTTATCGATTTTAATGCGTAGCGTCATTTATGGAATCGGTGTTTACATTGTGCCGTCGTTTGATGCGGAACGTATCAATGAGCTTATTTTTCAAGGGAAAATTTCGATGATGTCCGCTGTCAGCACAATGGTGCAACAGATGGTTCGAGAGTTGAACAAACCATATCCTCCAACGTTTCGTTGCATGCTTGTTGGCGGTGGTCCAGTACCACAACCTTTACTGCAATCGTGTGTACGTTGGAATATTCCTGTATATCAAACGTACGGCATGACGGAGACTGCTTCTCAGGTTGCTACACTATCTCCAGATGCTCGCCATAAACATGGTTCAGCGGGAAAGCCACTTTTTCACATGCACATTCGCATTGAAAAAGAAGGAAAACAACTGAACGCGAACGAAGCAGGCGAAATTGTTGTAAAAGGTCCGAGCGTCATGAAAGGGTATTGGCAGAACGAACAGGAAACGAACGCGGTTTTAAAAGATGGTTGGTTATATACAGGAGACATCGGGTATATGGATGAAGAGGGGTTTTTATATGTGCTTGACCGCCGCTCAGACTTAATTATTTCTGGGGGGGAAAATGTGTATCCGGCTGAAATTGAAGCGGTGCTTTTGCAACATGAGGCGGTTAAAGAAGCAGGTGTCATTGGCGTTCCTGATGAAAGATGGGGACAAGTGCCATTTGCGTTCGTTGTGTTGGGGGATCAGATGACAACAGAAGAACAATTAAGACAGTTTTGTATGAACAAACTTGCAAAATATAAAGTACCTAAGCGGATTCGATTCGTTAATCATTTACCACGCAATGCCGCAAATAAACTGATGCGCCATGAGCTAAAAAAATGGATAGAGGAGGCGTAAAAAACCTCCTCTTATTGATAGCCTTTTGCTGTCTCTTTTGTGATTTTTTCTTTAAATAGTTTATAGCTCCAAAGCTGATAGCCAATGACGATCGGAACCATGACGATCGCTACACCGAGCATAATTTTTAAGTTTAATTCGCTACCTTCAGCTTCAAAAAGCGTTGTGCTATATTCATCATTGATGCGTGAGGGAAGCATGTTTGGGAACATGCCGATAAAACCGGTTGCCATAAGCGTGAAAATGGTTAGGCAAATGTTCGCAAACGCAAGTCCAATTCGTTTTTGCCAAACGAACAATAACATAAGTAATGCACATACGAAAGTAAGCGCTGGGACGATCCAAAGAATAGGTGCTTCCGTGAAGTTATGAAATAACGTTGTCTGATTGCTTGTTGCAACGAAAAAAAGCGATAATACAACTGCTGCCACCACAGCAGCTGGACGAGCAACTGTATACGCTCGTTCAGCCACATCTCCAACCGTCTTGATCATCACCCATAAGGCGCCAGAGACGATAAATAAACTTATAAACAAAAGTCCGCCTAACAGACCGTACGGATGAAGTAAGCTGAAAAATGTTCCTTCATATCCAGAAGGACCAATTTTTAAACCGTAAAACAAATTAGCAAAGGCGACTCCGAACAGCAGCGCTAAAGCAAAACTGCTAATTGTAAATGCCCATTTCCAGCTTTTTTGCCAAAGCGGTGCATCGTCTTTATGCATAAATTCCAATCCAGCAGCACGGAAAAAGAGCGCGAATAAAATAAGCATCATCGGCGTATATAAGAAGCTAAATAAATCTGCATAAACGGCCGGAAATGCAGCAAATGTTGCTCCCCCAGCTGTAATTAACCATACTTCATTTCCACCCCAAAACGGTCCAACAGCTTCTTGGAGCTGATTTCGCTCTTGGCGATTTTTCGCTAAAAATGGAAATAAAATTCCTGTACCAAGCGTATATCCATCTAAAATGAAGTAAACTGTCCAAATAAGTCCCCATAGACCAAACCAAATGATCGCAACTGTTTCATGAGACATGTTGCATTTCCCCACCTTTCGTAGCCGCGGATGTGTACGGTCCTTTTTTTGCATATTTCAACATTAAGTACACGTCAGCAATAAGCAAAATCGTATAAAACACGACTAAGCTGACGAGCGAGAAAAGGATTTGTGAGAGCGAGATTGGCGATACTGCCTCAGCTGTACGCATGAGACCATAAACAGTCCACGGTTGACGTCCGACTTCCGCAACGACCCAGCCAGCATTGATCGCAACGTACGGTAACAAAACGGAATACATGACTACCTTTAAGAAGCGTTTTGATTCAATTAATTTATTTTTACGATACAAGTAAAACCCATACCAACATAAAGCGACGAAATATAGTCCGAGTGCGACCATTAATCGAAATGAGTAAAACACAATGTTGACGTTCGGTCGTTCGTCTTTCGGAATTTGATCAAATCCAACGACTTTTCCATCAAACGAATGCGTATAAAAGTAACTTCCGAGCTTCGGAATTGTTAAAAATTCAACGATATTTCGTTCGTTTTTTGGATCCGGAATTTGAATAATATGAAAAGGTAACCCCTCTTTCGTTTCCCAAACAGCTTCTAGTGCTGCTCCTTTAGCAGGCTGCATTTTTGCCGCAAACGATGCTGATTTATGACCGATAAATGGTGTTGCTGTTGTCGCGATAAGACCTAGAATAAGTGCATACTTAAACGATTTTTCGAAAAATACGACATGCTGCTTACGCAACAAATGCCATGCGCTAACAGCCATCACAAAAAACGCTCCAACGATATAACAGCTGACGACGGTATGAACGAACATATGCCAAGCATATGGATTCGTCACAACTTCCCAAAAGTTTTGTAGTTCGATGCGACCGTTTCTCTCAATATACCCGACCGGATTTTGCATAAACCCGTTTGCTGTAATAATCCAAAGTGCTGAAATGTTTGTACCGAGCGCAACCATCCAAATCGAAAACGCACGAAGCTTTGGAGAAATTTTGTCCTTCCCAAATAGCCAAATCCCCATAAATGTTGATTCTAAAAAGAAAGCAACGAGCGCTTCAATGGCGAGTGGAGATCCGAAAATATCCCCCATATATTTCGAATACTCAGACCAGTTTGTACCAAATTGAAATTCCATCGTAATGCCTGTGACTACGCCAAGGACGAAGTTAATAGCAAACAATTTCCCCCAAAAATCTGCCATTTGTCGATAAAGCGGATTTTTTGTTCGTACATGTTGTGTTTCCATCCATGCAATTAAAACAATGAGACCGATCGTCAGTGGAACGAATAGAAAATGATAAAAAACCGTAATCGCAAATTGAAAACGGCTAAGCAAAAGTACGTCGCTCATATATCCCCCTCCAACATGTTAAGTATTTTTTCATATGTATAAGAATAACCATAACACGTGAAAAAGAGATGAGAGAAATGTTGCGAAACTGTGGCGATAATTTTAAAAAAATGTGTCTATTCATTGTTTTTAACGTGTAAAAACTGGAAAACCCCCTTGCCGTAAGCAAGGGGGGGTGTTACCTGTTTGGTTGGAACGTTTTACAGTCTGTTTCAGTCGAACTTGTTGCTGTTGGGCCAGCATGGCTTACGACATAGATAGCTTCTGCACTACATCGATTGCCTTGTGACCAAAACTGACAGTTTTGCACTTCACAAAGTACATCTTTGGCCATGATTGTTCCCTCCTTTCCTTATGCTGTTGTTAGTGTAGACAAAAGATTAGCGACACATAACATGAAAAAATGAGCAAAAACAAGGGGAATTTTTTATGATTAAATGTTGACATAGATAATCATTCTCAATTAGAATGAAGTTGTGTAACATAAAACAAAAAATCGGAGGGAGTTATATGTCGTCATTATTAGTTGTTGGTGCTGATCATTTAGGAAACATTACCGATAAATTAAAAAACTCAGGATTTAAGGAGATTATTCATTTAGATGGCCGCAAAGTGAACATGGTGAAACGACAAATTCCAGAGCATGTCGATATCGTATTTGTCATGACAGATTATATTAACCATAATTTAGCGAAAGTCATTAAGCAAAAAGCGAAGGATCAACATAAGCCTATCTATTTTGTAAAGCGTTCATGGAGTTCCATTCAATTCGTTATTCAACAAATGGAGGAATTGAAACAAGGGAATTAAGGGGGAGATGACATTGTGGCAATCGTTTATGAATGAAGTGTTAGCTTATCATTACAACATATCTCCACCTCATCGTTCATCGCTTACGTTGCTAAAAGGAATTGAACGGGCAACATCATCGTTTTCGATCGCTTCTTTTGATTCTCCCGTTACATATTATAAAATGATTGCACAAATGACCGACTATTTGCTTCGTTTCGTTGCTAATGATCGTTCGTTTGTTCACATATTAGATGCGCACGATGCATTTATTACAGCATCATGTACGTCTGAAACAGGCGTTGTCCCGTCATGTATGAACATTTTTATAGTTGATGCAATTTCGCTTTCAAAAGCAATGCGCATGTTTGAAAATCATTTTAAAGTAAAACTAGAAAAAGTTTATATTTACCATATGACAGAGAATCGTGTCATACATTTTTGCTTGCCAAGACATGTGCATCAAGTCATAAATATATAATGATAATGAATTTCAGTTTTAGGGAGAGGGAAGTATGGGGAAATGGATGAAAATCGGTTCAGCCATTGCTTTATCATCGTCGCTAGTTGTTAGCGGCTGTGCTGAACAAACGATAAAAAAGAAAGAAGAGACAAAAAAAACTATCCAAGTTCCTGTGACAGATTATACGTTTCGAACCGCCGGAAATATGTTTGCGTATTCAGAGTTTGAGCTGTCTGGTGAACCTTTAGCAGAAGGGTTAGGATTAGATTTAGATTTGTTGGATGTTCGAAAAATAAATGAACCGACCGAGTTTGATTATATTGCAGGTGTAGAGTCTTACGAGTATTCTGAGGAAGCCATGTATGAGGTAACGGAAAAGTCAGGGCTCGGTTTGCATCTTATTCACGGTCCTATAGCAAAAAAATTAGCGAAACAAAGCGGAAAAGAAAGTCATGAAGTATTAGCTGAACGTTTTTATTTACTTGCTGATCAAGTTGGATATCCACGCGAAGAAATATTTCGCAATATGTTTCCTACATTAATTGAGTATGAAAGTGGGGATCCACATTACATACAACAAGTAGATACAGACGTATATGCAGAAAATGATGACGGTACGTACGTCCCAGTGTACCAAGTAGATTTTCAAACGTTGCGATGGGCTCGTGAAAAAATGAATAAAATGCTTGTTCCTGCGGCTTACGGAGCAACGTTTTTAAAACAAGCTTTATGGGCTGGTGACTTTTTAAGTGCGTTCCATACAGTTGATAAGGACGAGGAAATAGAGGCAAAAACGGCAAATGATGATCAGCATTCAAATATCGCATTAGGAGTTAGTTCGGCTGATGGAATGCAAGGAATGATTTTAACTGAGCAAATATGGAATAAGTTGTTGTTTATTCGTGACCATTTATTTTATGATGCAAAAAATGACAAGCTTACTTCATTGAACAAAGGAACTTATGAGTCGGAAAAAGGGTTTGTATATTTGCCACATCAAGTTGAAGTTGTTGAAAATGGAGATGATCAAGCACCTGATGCTCAACAACTCATTTTGAAAGATAAACGTAGCTTTTTGCAAGACCAATGGCTCATGTTATGGCCAGCGGCTGAATTTTTTGGTATGACCGATCAGCGCGAGGCTAACAAAAATCAAAATCCAGCCTTTTTAGCTGTTTTTGATGGTCAACCTTATCCAAAAGCACCAAATGAAAATATCGATGAAAATGTTCATAATGATGTACAAAGTGACGATCCGTATTCGGTGAATCGAGATATTTTACTGACTGTTTTTAAAAACGTTGATGCGATGCATTTCAATGATGAATTAGGTATATTTGTTGAAGAACATAGCGGAACTGAGCAAGGGAAGTATATGAACACGTTTGATGCTGGTTATACGATGGAAGCACTTCGTATTTTTCAACGAGCAATTGACGGTTTGCCAGTTGGCTATGCGAATGGAGAAGAAGCAGAAGGTTTGCACACGGCGGAAGGAAAACGAGCGCTCGAGCTTATTCATAAACAAGCAGATTTCATCATTGAAAAATTAATAAGAGAAGATGGACTTGTCGCAAATGGGTTTACAATTGGAGAAGGGATAGATAAATCAGAACCAACGCTTCTTTCTCAACTTGGAGCGATTCGTGGGTTAACGGCAGCCTTTTTGGCTACAAAAGAAGAGAAGTACCGTGAAGCTGCACGAAATATTTATGTTGCCATGGATCGATATTTTTGGGATCAGAAATTGCATGTTTATCAAACGGCAAAAGGTGAAATGAAATATGATCCGTTTGTGGCTGGCGCCCTTTCTAGTATATTCCGTTTAGCCATAAACCAATTAAACAACATAGATCAAGATGAACAACAACCAAAAGAGCTTGATCGCGAAACAATTATTTCCCGATATGTAGATTTTTACAATCTCATCATCGATGGACCGAGCATAAAAGAAGGAATGCAAGCAAGTGAGTTTTGGGATACAGGGGATGTGTATAAAAAAGACGACCAATCTGGCAACACAGATAAAGATCACGTGCCACAAGTTCAAGCTGGAGATGGCCCGTATGGTATTGCTCCTATTCTTGTAAATGTTGAAGTAAAAGAAAAGTAAAAGGCGGACCGTCTAAGCCGGCCGCCTTTTCTGCGTGGGGGATGAGTATGAAAAAATTAGCCATAGTTCTTTTTGTTTTTTTTCTCGCTTCGTGCGCTAAGCAACCGGTATTTATGTCTAAACAAACAGTGATTCGCGATGTGGCAGTAAACAGCAACAATATTGTTATGAATCGAGCGGGAGACGAATTGTATGTTGCAAATATAGACGTACCTACTGTAACAATTATCGATGTGAAAACAAAAAAGAAGAAGGCTGAAATTGCTGTTGGACGGGAGCCACGGCAATTAACATTAAGCCCTGATGAACAATTTTTATATGTGTCCTGTATGTATGACCACCGAGTTGATATTATTTCGTTAAAAAAGCAAAGAGTCATTGGGCATATTCAAACAGGGATTGAACCGTTTGGCCTTGTGACGAGCCAAGACGGTCGATGGTTATATGTCGCTAACTACCGTTCGGGCACATTATCTATTGTCGATTTGCAATCAGGAAAAGTGAAAAAAGACATTCGAGTAGGTGATCGTCCTCGAACGGTTACAATTACGGCAGATGGTAAAAAGCTATATGTCCCACATTATTTGCAAGGGAAAATTACAGTCATTGATACAAAAAAAGAAAAAGTCGTTAAACAAATTTCATTGGCACCTTCACCCGATCAAGAAGATCGAAAAAAAAGTCAGGGCATCCCAAATACGTTAGAGCAGTTTGTTATTGCACCTGATGGAAAAAAAGCATACGTGCCACATTTATTAACAAATGTTGATACACCTATTCATTTTGAAGAGACGATTTTTCCGGCTATTTCTGTCATTCGTTTAGATATTGATGAAGAAGTGTTAGATGAAAGAAAAGAATTATTTGAAGAAATCAACGTCACAGATGTAAACAATGAAACAATGATTGTGTCGAATCCGTACGATATAGCATTTCATCCAAACGGAAAAAAAGCATATGCCATTATGTCTGGCAGTGAAGATCTTGTCGTTTTTGACCTTGCCCGTGGAGGAAATGCTACGCAAGTATTGCGCAGAATTCAAGGAGATAATCCGAGAGGAATTGTCATTTCCTCGGATGGCGAAACACTTTATATTCATCAAGCGATGAGTCATGAACTTGCCATTGTAAAAACAGGCGGTGAACAAGCATATGCAAAAGCAAAACAAATAGGTAAAAATATTTCTCTAATTTCGCAAGATTCGTTACCACCGCTTGTAAGAGAAGGAAAAAAGATATTTTATAGTGCAAATAGCGATGAATATGCAGCGGAGATAACAAAAAATAATTGGATGAGTTGTGCATCTTGTCATAGCGACGGAGATATAAATGGCTTGACGCTTATGACACCGAAAGGACCAAGAAATGTGCCAAGCAACATATTAACAACGAAGACAGGATTATTTATGTGGGACGGATCGCGTGATGATTTTACTGACTATATTCATACAGTCCAAGGAGAGATGGGCGGGATGTTGCAATACGATCCAAGTAAACCGTTACCGCCTGATGTGCAACATATGTTTGATGCGCTATTTGCATATTTGGATGATCCAAGTTCATTTCCTGTTCCAAAGAGCCCTTATCGAGAGAAAGATGGAAGTTTAACACATATAGCAAAAAAAGGGGAGCAGCTGTTTTTTGGAAAGGGGAACTGCCTCACTTGCCATGGAGGAAAGTGTTTTACGGATAGTGTAAAAGCAGTGGATAACAATGGGCAGCTCACAACAGGTCAAATATCGTTTTTGCACGATATCGGAACAGAAAATGTACTCGATCGCTCATCGTCCGGGGATGCACGTGCGCAATTTAAAAATCCTCGAACTCCGAAGCAGTGGGATACTCCTACATTGCGTGGAGTGTGGGCGACTGCCCCGTATTTACATGACGGAAGCGCAAGCACGATTGAAGAAGCTATTGTACGTCACCAGATAAAGGAAGTAGAGGAGCTTAGCGAAGAAGAAATAAAGCAAATTGCGGCATATGTACGATCATTAGAGTAAAAAGGTGGGGATCCCCACCTTTTTACAATTCATCAAACCCATTCATATCTGTTGTTTTTGTGTATGAACGTGGACGCGCCTCGAAAAAGTCGGTTTTGCCTAAGTTCACATTTTCATCGCTAAAGACACGAATCCAAGGCATACAATTTTCATCAGCATCGTATCGATCGTCTAACCCAAGCATCCGCAATCGCTTATTTCCGAGATATTCAATATATTTCTCCATTTCGATGACATCAATGCCATCCATATCGCGCAACACAAAGCGCGACCATTCTGTTTCATAACGGATCGCTTCGTCGATATAGTCGTATATCCACGCAGAAAATGCTCCATCTTCATCAATATGTGGATTTTCCCATAACACGGCGCGTACGAGTTGGGAAATAAAGTAGCTATGGCATAATTCATCTTTATTAATATAACTAATCATCGTTGATGTTTTTAGCATTTTTTGATTTCGTGCTAAGTTGTAAAAAAAGGCAAACCCTGAATAAAAATTAATTCCTTCTAATACGAGCGAAGCAACGAGCGCTCGGCAAAATGTTTCAACAGTCGGTTGTTCACGAAATGCTTCATATATGCGAATGACGTGTTCATTTCGTTTATAAATGTGCGGATTTGTGCGCGCCATTTCAAAGGCGCGATGTTGCTCGGATAATTTTTCGATCGAAGCAAGAACGTATGAGTATGATTGATTATGGACAACTTCTTGCTGTTCGATAATCGAAAAAATAGCTTTTACACTCGGATCAGTAATGTATTCTTTCATCGCACCAATAAAGTTCGGTTGAACAGAATCTAAAATCGAAAGCAAGCCGATAATGTGTAAAAACGCATCGCGCTCTCGCTCGCTTAACGTATGCCATTGTTTAATATCATCGGACATGTTAATTTCAAATGGCGTCCAAAAGTTGCCGAGCAACATTTTGTATATGTCGTAAAAATGGCTATATTTAATATCATTCCAGTTTAAAATGCCGCTTGCTTTCCCGTTTATAATGCTTGTTGCCTTATTTGGATGCGACGGTTCCAACAATTTTACTTTCGTCAATAACAAAACGTTCGACCTCCTGCAATAGTTGTTGTACGAAAACAGCCGGCAAGTGTTGTTGATGTCCGCGTGGCGACTGCTCAATTTTTAGCGTGCCGAGCACCGGTGTGACTTTTCGTAAATGGTATGCCATTTCATCGACCGCACGGCAATAGTACGGCCACATTTGATCTCCTGTGCCAAATACCGCAACAGGAGGCAAAGGAAGTTTGCGTTCTTTAATGAGGAAACGCAGCAGTTGTTTCATCTCCTCTGGAAGTTGCCCATTTCCCCACGTATATGAACCGAATAATAGTAATTCCGCTTGATCAATGAGCGATTCGATGGCGAATATATGTTGAATACTGATTGTTTTCACCGCATGTCCATATGAGCGAAAAGCTTCTTCGATCAATAGGGCGACTTCTTTTGTGTTTCCCGTTTTGGATGTATAGCAAATGAGAACGTTCATGCTTTTTCCTCCTACGATGAGCAAACATCGCATTCTTCAATCGTTACTGCTGTGCTGCGAACGTAATACGTTGATTTTAACCGTTCTTTCCATGCGGTCATGTGTAGATCAAGGAGATCTTTCGCTTTAATCGTGTTGTATACGTAAAGATTAAAGCTCAACGACTGATCAACATGTTTTTGTCTTGCCGCGTTTTGGCGAATGCTCATTTTTTGATCGACTTCGTAAGCGTTGTCGTAAAACCAAAATGTTTTGGCATTTAAATCAGGAACGGTTACAGGGATTTTATAATTTTTCTTTTCTTCAAAATATAAACGGTTAAATACAGGATCGCATGATGCGGTTCCATTGGCTAATACAGATGTCGAAGCGTTTGGCGCAGGACTCATTAAATACCCATTTCGAATCCCGTATTCCATGACTTGTTGTTTTAAGCCATCCCAGTCTAGCTCATCGTGTGAATGATAACCGCGAAGCTCAAAATATGTTCCTGTATGCCAATCAGATCCCTCAAAAGCTGGATAAGATCCTTTTTCTTTTGCTAGCTCCATGCTCGCTTTAATTGTGAGATAAGCGATTTTCTCAAATAATTTATCAGCAAATTCTACGCTTTCTTCACTATTCCATTTGATTCCTTTCAGCGCTAATAAATGATGCCATGAAAATGCACCTAAACCGATTGCCCGATATTTTTTATTTGTCATCACAGCTTGCAACACTTCAATTCGTTTTTCATTTAAGTCGATGACGTTATCTAACATGCGCACTTGAATAGGAATCAACCGTTCTAATACGTTGTGTTGTACGGCGCGAGCGAGATGAATACTTGATAAGTTACAAACGACAAAGTCGCCTGGCTTTTTATGAATAATAATTTCACCATCTTGCGTATACTCTTTTGTTACGACTGTTGGACTCATATTTTGCATAATTTCCGTACATAAATTGCTTGAATAAATCATGCCTGCATGTTTGTTTGGGTTCATGCGATTCGCTTCATCGCGGTAAAACATATAAGGTGTTCCTGTCTCTAATTGTGATTTCATAATCCGTTTCATAATTTCAATGGCAGGCACACGCTCTTTGCTTAACTGAGGATGATTGACGCATTCTTCGTATTTTTCGCGGAAGGAGCCACGTCCTCGCTCTTCATCATAAAAGTCTTCGAGGCCTAACGGATTGCCGTTTTTATCTTTCCAACCCATTACTTTTTTCACTTCGTGTGGGTCAAATAAGTACCAATCTCCGCGTTTTTCTACCTGTTCCATAAATAAGTCGGGAATACAAACACCATAAAATAAATCGTGGCATTTTTGACGTTCGTCGCCGTTGTTTAATTTGGCATCTAAAAATGAGAAAATGTCTTTATGCCAAACGTCTAAGTACACAGCGATGCTTCCTTGACGTGTACCTAATTGGTCCACCGATACAGCTGTATTGTTTAATTGGCGCATCCATGGAATGACGCCAGATGATACGCCTTTGAATCCTTTAATGTCCGAGTTGCGTGAGCGAATTTTTCCTAAATAGACGCCGATTCCCCCGCCGCCTTTGGAGAGGCGAGCGATGTCTGTATTCGATTCATAAATGCCAATTAAGCTGTCATCAACTGTATCAATAAAGCAACTCGATAATTGGCCATAAGATTTGCCTGCGTTTGCGTATGTTGGTGTAGCCACCGTCATATATTGATTCGATAACGCCCAATACGCTTCTTTAGCTAGCGCCATTCGTCTCGTTGACTGTTCATGCGCCATTAATGTTAACGCAATGGTTAAAAAGCGCTCTTGAGGCAGTTCGTAAATTTCACCGCTATAACCTTTCGCTAAATAACGATCAACAAGCGTTTTTAAGCCGATGTATGTAAATAGCTCATCTTTTTTCGGATCGATCCATGTGCTCGCTTCTTGCAGCTCCTCTTTCGTATATTGCTCAAGCAAAAATGAGTCATAAATGCCAAGATCGACGAGCATTGTTTGCAATTCATAATAGCGACGATATGTTTCTGACACATCGTAGCTGCGATTTATTGCTGCTTCATTATATAGCTGTTGCAAATATAGCCGTGCTGCAACAAACGTCCAATCAGGCTGTTCCACTGTGATTTCGTCAAGCGCGTTTAAAATGAGCTTATTGATGATGTCATTGTATCGTGTTGTATGAGTAAGTGACCGCGCGGTACGCTCGATGTATCGCTCGCTTGATAAGTGTGGAAAGTCTTTGAAAATATGAAACATCAATGTACGAATCGTTTCTTCATTCGCTTCCATTTGTTCTTTTATATGCATCATGTAAAATCCCTTCCCCTTATAAAATAAAAACATCCGCTTTTGTTGAGCGGATGAAACGATGGAAAAAGGCATGCTTTCACCATCGTTTCATCTTCTCAATCCCCGAAGAATATGAAACGATACAAGCAAGGCAGGTCTCCTGACTCGCGCTTCTTCCTACTTTGGATTCCTTCCCGTATATGCGCCGCAAACAGCTGACATATACAGTGGTGTTTTTTCCATTTCGTCTGCGCACACAGTTGCGGGGACAGTTCTGGATTCGCACCAGATTCCCTATTAAGTCCGTTCGGACACCTTTGCTTGTCGGTTCTCAATATATAGTTATTTAATTTATTAAAAATCACAATATATTGTATAAAAAAGGTTTACGTTTAAAACTATAGCGAAAAATTTCAACATTTGCAATCATTATTTTTCATCATTTGCTAAATAGCGACGATCTTTCATAAACAGCCTCCAAAAATAAATGAATCCTGGAAATAAAATCGCAAAGTCGACAATATACGTCACGAAAAGAGCGCGAAATGTATTGAAAATAATGTGAGACGCCATTGTTGTGCCGAACAATGTTCTTGCTGTTAATACGTGATCCATACCGAAATGTTCATCCTTTTCCATACAATGTCGTTTCATAGTTTGATTTGGAATGGGAAAAATATACAAAAAAATAAGCGATCGTTATGATCGCTTATTGTAACGCCTTTTTTAATGCTGTAATATTTTCATTCATAATCGCAAAATAGTCTTTGTTGTTTGCAATATCATCGTTTGTGCGCGCTTCTAAGTTGTGAAGAATGAGCACATCAGCCCCAATTTCATTTTTTACGACTTCAGCGATTTTGGATGTCACGTTTTGTTCAAAAAAGATATAGCGTATGTCACGCTCTTTTGCTGTTTGAATGATCGAAGCAAGTTGTTTTTGTGACGGTTCGTTTGTTGGTGATAGCCCCGTTACGCTTATTTGTTTTAAGCCGTATCGTTTCTCCCAATAGCCGTAAGCCGCATGAGCGACAAGAATTTCTTTTCTTTTCGCGCCTTTTATCAATTGTTGGAACTGGCTATCGAGCTGTTCAAGCTGCTGTTTTAACGAAGCAAAGTTTTGTTCAAAATCATTTTTTGCCTCAGGTTTTAGTTCCGTTAACGTTTGTTTAATTGTTTCAGCCATTTGAATGGAATAAATCGGATCTAGCCAGACGTGAGGATCTACATCTCCGTGATCATGTCCGTGATCATGTTCATCTTCATGTGCATGTTCATGTTCATGTTCATCTTCGTGAGCATGCCCGTCTTCATGAGTATGATTGGCTAGAAGTAAATCAATTCCTGCGGTTGCTTCCACGAACTTGACGCGCTCATTTTCCAGCGTTTTGACGATGCGTTCAACAAATCCTTCCATGCCTTGACCGACGTAAATGAAAGCGTCGCTATCGGCAATGTGTTGCATCGTTTTGGCTGTCGGTTCATATGTGTGCACATCGACGCCAGGAGGGTATACGCTTTCCACTTGAACGTGCTCACCGCCAATTTTTTGAGTAAAATCTTGAAGTGGATATACAGTCGTATAAATGATAAGCTTATTGTCTGTTTTTCCGGCGATCGATGGTGCCGCCTGTTCTTGTTTATTACAACCAAACAATGTTAACGTACTTGTAAGTATAATAGATAAAACGGCTCGTAATTTCATGTTCTTCCCCCTCTCAACAGAAGGATGTTTCTGGAAACAGAAAACATCCTTTTCTCTTGCTTTATTATATCGTAATCGTTACGATTTGAAAACTATGAAAAACTAACAAATGGTGGAAGTGGATCGACAAAAGTAGACCAATCTTCAAACGTAATTATTACGGTTTACAATGTTTATCATATCGAAAAAAAAGAGAAAGAACAACTATTTTTGCTCTTTCTCGGGTACAGGATCAAATCCACCGGGGTGAAACGGATGGCATTTTAAAATACGTTTGGCGGTTAAATAGCCACCTTTGAGCGCACCGAAGCGACGAATGGCCTCTAACCCATAATGTGAACAAGTCGGATAAAAGCGGCATGTCGGTGGCTTTAAGGGGGAAATGAAACGTTGGTAAAAGCGAATAAACAAAATAAATATATGTTTCATTCAATACACCTATCCCTATTTTTGTTTATTGTAACATAGGCGCATGAATCAATTCCAACGAAAAAAGATGAAAAAAGTCGGACTTTTGTGTATGATAAAAACGTAACGATTGAGAAAGAGGTGAGACATATGCCTTCAGTAGAAAGCTTTGAGCTTGATCATTGTGCGGTCAAAGCACCGTACGTTCGCCATTGTGGCGTTCATCAAGTCGGTAGCGACGGTGTTGTGAATAAATTTGATATTCGCTTTTGTCAACCAAATAAAGAAGCGATGCAGCCAGCAGCTATTCATACGCTTGAGCACTTGCTAGCGGTGCACATTCGTAAGCATGCCGAAAAATATGACCATTTTGATATTATTGACATTTCTCCGATGGGATGTCAAACAGGTTATTATTTAGTTGTTAGCGGTACGCCAACAGTCGAAGAAATTATTGACTTGTTAGAGGCGACGATGAATGAGGCGTTAACCGTTACAGAAGTGCCAGCCGCAACAGAAAAAGAGTGCGGTCAAGCGAAATTGCATGATTTAGAAGGAGCAAAGCGGCTTATGCGTTACTGGCTGTCGCAGCCAAAAGAAGAATTGAAAAAAGTGTTTGGCTAAAAATAAAGGTTCAGATGTTACATGTCTGAACCTTTATTTTTTTCACCCGGCAATTTATCAACTATGCTCTCGAAGTGGTCACTACCGATACAATGATGGTTACATGTCTCTCTACATTGTTCATGCAAAAAGCGTATCATTTTCCAAAAATTTTTTTGTTTGCTATAATGAAAGAGGGGAAAAGTTATGATTGAGGAGGGAACAAGGATGAAAGAAAAATTAATTGATATTGTCAACAAACAAATTGCAAACTGGAACGTGTTATATGTAAAATTACACAACTACCATTGGTATGTGAAAGGGCCGCAGTTTTTTACGTTGCATACAAAATTTGAAGAGTTGTACAATGAAGCGGCACTACATATTGATGAGTTAGCAGAACGTTTATTAGCATTAGGTGGAAAACCGCTAGCAACGATGAAAGATTATTTAGCGGTAGCATCTGTACATGAAGCAAAAGGAAATGAAACGGCGGAAGAAATGGTAGCGGAAATTGTTCGCGATTTTGAAACGATGATTGAAGAATTGAAAGCTGGCATGGACTACGCCGGAGAAATTGGAGATGAAACAACAGGCGATATGCTTTTAGGCATTCATCAAAGTTTAGAAAAACATGTATGGATGCTCAAATCGTTTCTCGGATAAGGTGGGAGTGGCCCCACCTTATTTGCATGTTCAGTCGCAGATGAGTGCTTTTGTTGCATGAAAATAAATGAATCGACTCACACTAACCGTAACAAACGAAAAAGAGGTGGGTCGATGAAAAAAACGTATTATGTTTCGGTGGCACGTGGCGAAATTTCACAAGTGAAAACGGCCTCCCCATGGGAATTTCGCATTGAAGCGACGGATGAAGAAATCATTCAATTACGGGAGTATTTTGATGAAATGTATTCATCCGATTGGCAATCGTTTTGGCGTGCACATGTGCCATATGTGCAATATCATTATGATCGGCCGAACGACGGGTATGACAACGCGATGAAAAAAGTGTATGAAATGATTTATGAACTTGGTGATGAAGAAGCGAAACAACAAATTGAAACGATGGGTGTCATACAGTTATAAAGGCTGTCGACAACTTTACTGTGTGGTACAATGAAGAAAACATACAGTTGAGGGTAGACGGCTATGATAGTATTTCAAGACTATTACGGATACGATGTTCGACTTTCTTTCGCTGATCATCCTTTTTCGCAACATCCCAAACACGTATTTGTCATTTGCCGTTACGATAACCATTGGCTGTTGACAAATCATGCGATACGCGGCTGGGAGTTTCCAGGCGGCAAAGTAGAAGAAGGAGAAACGGCGGAACAGGCAGCCATTCGTGAAGTAAGGGAAGAAACAGGAGGCATCGTTCAGACAATCACGTATATCGGACAGTATGAAGTGAAACGTCCAAATGAAACGATTGTAAAAAATATTTATTTTGCCCATGTTAAATCTTTGGAACAAAGGGAGTCGTATTTTGAAACAAATGGTCCTGTTCTCATTGAGCATATACCAGATGACGTAGCGAAAGATGAACGATTTAGTTTTATTATGAAAGATGGCGTATGGATGTATACAAAACAAGAGTTACAGCGGCGGGGAATGTCGTAAAACCCCACCGCTTTTTCTTTGCGTGTGGGGTTATGCGCGTTTTATTAATTTTTTTTCAAACCAACTGACAAGCTGGTACATGATGCTAGAGAGTAAAGCAATCATAAGCAAACTTAATAAAACGAGCGTAAAGTTAAACACTTGGAAGCCGTAAATAATCATATAGCCGAGCCCTTGTTTAGAGACGAGAAATTCACCGACGATGACCCCAACCCAAGATAAGCCAACGTTCACTTTTAGCGTTGAAATGATCGTTGGAAAGGAAGCAGGTAAAATCGCTTCTGTAAACCATTGTCGCTTCGTTGCGCCGAATGTTTGAAGCACTTTTATATAGTTTGCATCTACTTCTTTAAATGATGTGTAAACGACAATCGTTGTAATAATAATGGAAATGATCGCTCCCATGGCGACGATCGATGTCATATTTGGTCCGAGTGCGACGATTAAAATCGGGCCGAGCGCTACTTTTGGCATTGCGTTTAAAATGACTAAATACGGATCAACGATTTTTGAGACGCGAGGAAACCACCAAAGTATTGCAGCAAAACAAACGCCAATCATCGTACCAACAATAAAACCTAGCACCGTCTCAGTTAATGTGACAGTTGTATGTGAAAGCAATGTGTGATCACGTATTTTTGTAGTAAACAAATGCCAAATCGAAGACGGTGAGCTAAATAAAAGAGGATCGATCCAATGAAGGCGGCTCGTGATTTCCCATAAGCTGAAAAATGCAATGACAATGATCGCTTGAAAAAAGCGGACGATTCGTTTTTCACGTTTTTCGTATGCCATATACTGATCGTATATACGTTGCAACCACTCATGTTTGTTCAATGCTCTCTAACTCCTTCCAAATCATTTGAAAGAGCGGTGAAAAATCTGGATGTTGGCGGGCTTGAAACGGTGTACACGCTTTTAACGAATCTGGAACGGTAACGATTTTTTGAATTTTTCCCGGTCTTCCGGTAAATAAAACGATGCGGTCGCTCATCGCAATGGCTTCACCAATATCGTGCGTGACAAGAAGTGCTGTTTTTTGATACTGTTTTAACGTTTCCCATACAAGATCTTCTAGTTTGAGCTTTGTTTGATAATCAAGCGCTGAAAACGGCTCATCTAACAGTAATATTTTCGGATCCGTTGCAAGCGTGCGTACGAGTGCAGCGCGTTGGCGCATTCCTCCCGACAATTCATTAGGATAGCGGTCATCGACATCGTGCAGCCCGATTTGATGCAATAGGGCGAGTGTTTGTCTCCTTGTTTTCTCGCTATATTTTCCCATTAGCTTTAATCCAAGTGTCACGTTTTGTTCGATCGTCTTCCATGGGAACAAATAATCATGTTGTAGCATATATCCAATCGTTTGACGCATTGTTCTTATTTCTTTTCCTTCGATGAGCACACGTCCTTTTGTCGGTTCGATCAATCCTGCGATAATTGAAAGAAGCGTTGTTTTTCCGCAGCCGCTCGGGCCGAGGAAGGAGAGAAATTCTCCCCTCTCGACAGTGAGTGAAAGATGATCAAGCGCTAATACGGCAGATTGGTTTGTGACGTAGGCGTGCATCACTTGATCAATCGTTAAAATGGGCATGATGTTCACCTACTTTTTTGCATGTTCAGCAAATGATGTATTGACTAAAATGGAGTGATCCACGTACGACGGTAATTCATTTGCTTCCTTCATCACGTTTTGGAGATTGTTCCATTCTTCTTCATCTAAAATCGGATCGGTCGCGTATGAGCCTTGTTGTTTATAGCGATCGACGACTTTTTCAATCAGAGCAATATCTGTATCTTCAAAGTACGGTTGAATGACTATCGCGATTTCTTTTGCATCGTGTGTTTGTACCCATTGTTGTGCTTTATAAAGGGCGCGTGTAAACTTTGCGATGACATCTTTATTTTCGTCAATGAAACTTTGTTTTGCCATAAATGTTGTATATGGAAGGTGACCAGATTCTGTTCCGAACGAAGCGACAATATATCCTTTTCCTTCTTGTTCAAAAATGCTAGCAGTCGGCTCAAATAGTTGGACGAAATCGCCTGTGCCGCTCGCAAATGCATTGGCAATATTTGCGAATTCAATATTTTGAATGAGGTTTAAATCTTTGTGCGGGTCAATTCCGTGTTGCTTCAAGACGTATTCTCCGACCATTTGCGGCATGCCACCTTTTCGTTGTCCTAAAAATGTACTTCCTTTTAGTTGATCCCATGAGAAGTTGGCGATTGGTTTTCGTGAAACTAAAAATGTCCCATCAGTTTGTGTCAATTGGGCAAAGTTAATAACAGGATCTGTTGCTCCTTGACTATACACGTAAATGGACGTTTCTGAGCCGACGAGCGCAATATCCGCTCCGTTCGATAAAAGTGTCGTCATTGTTTTATCGCCGCCCCACGTCGTATTCAGTTCGATATGAAGCCCTTCTTCAGCAAAAAAGCCTTTCTCAATCGCGACGTATTGAGGTGCGTAAAAAATCGAACGAGTTACTTCGGCAATGCGCAACGTTTTTACATCATTTGATGAGCAAGCTGCGAGTAAAAACATAAAAGCAACGAACAAAAGCCCCCATTTTCGCATCCTCTTTCCCTCTTTCCTTTCGTTTGCTTTATTGTATGCGCCTAATAAAAATGTGTGAATGCCCGAAAAAGAAAACCGCCGTGGCAGATGACACGACGGTTTAATTAATTGAATGTAAGGCAATCAATTCATATGTAACGATCGTTGTCTCGTTTTGAAGAACAAGTTTTTTGACAACAGCTTGCCCTGTTGCTTCTCCGTGCTTTACTCGTCTTACTTCTAACGGGATATCAAGTGGATATAAACGATAGCCTTCTTTTTGCAAAACAAATAAGTTATGTTCAATTCGTTTTTCTTTTCCGTTTGTGACGATCATTGTTTGTATTTCTAACGGCATACCCATATGTTTCACCCCACATTCTACGTTTTTACCTTCATTGAAACACATTTATCACTATTGCACAACTGCATTTCATATATTGATACTATATCATATAAATAAATAATATGATCTGATAATAAATTTTATTGACAGGACAAAAATGTAAATGGTACGATGACAATAAGTTTGAAAGAGAGATGTTTGAATATTCATTTCTTTTTTGAACGAAGTGTTTACGTATGAGGGGGAGTTTTTTATTGATGAAACAATTTCATTCATTTGGATGGTACGCAGCTCGTATTGCTCCGTATTTGCCTGAAGAAGCGTTCCGTTCTGTGCCGTCTCGGTTGTTTGGTGGTCTCGCTTACATGCTCGTTTTAGTTAGTGGTATCGTCACGATTTCTTTATTTGACCTACATTGGTTATGGAACGGATTGCTTTCTGTTGTTATTGGGTTTTGTTTTGCGGGTTTAGGGTTTTTAGGACATGAAATTTTGCACGGAACGGTCGTAAAGCGAGCATGGCTTCGTGATTTGCTAGGTGGCATCGCATTTTTGCCGCTTTGCACAGGTCCGAAGTTATGGCGAAAGTGGCATAATGCGACCCATCATGTGCATACCCAACATGAGGAGCTTGATCCGGATGCTTGGCCGACGATCAAACGTTTAGCTCAAAGTCGTTTTCTTCGCTGGATTTACCGCATTCCGTTTCCGATTCGTGCGTTTTTCTCCTTTTTGTCATTGGCAGGGATGTTTACGGTTCATTCGCTTCATATGCTTCTTCACTTTTGGAAGGAGTTTGAAAAAGGAAGTCGTCGTGCTGTATTTTGGCAATTTGTCTTACCATGGTCGGTATGGATTGGATTATTGTTGATGATCGGAGTAGAAAAATGGCTCTTTGCGTTCGTTCTTCCACTACTTATTGGAAATGCAATCGTGATGGGATACATTTCAACGAACCATCGCTTAAATCCGCTCGTCCCAGTTAACGATCCATTAGCGAATAGCCTAACCGTCATCGTTCCGAAGTGGGTCGACGTATTGCATTTTAACTTTTCGCACCATACAGAACATCATTTATTCCCAGCGATGAGTTCAAAATATTATCCGCTCGTTAAACAATATATTAAGCAACTATGGCCGGACCGTTATCATGAAATGCCGATGACAAAAGCGTTAATTGCGCTATGGAAAACACCACGGCTTTATCACGAACAAACAGAACTCATTGAACCGCGCGAAGGATACGTGTACGGAACGCTCGGAAATGGATTGAATATAGATGACCTTTCGCATAAAGTGAAAGAAAATGTTTTAGAAAAAATGGTGAAGCAAAAATAAAGCGTCGCATACCGGCGCTTTTTTGTTTTTAGAATAAAAATAAGACGTGGGCAATCAGCCACGCCTTATTTTCTCCCTTGTAGCATAAGAGGTAAAGCGGTAGCTCTATCGGCTTTGATGTTTAATTTTTTAGTACGTAGCTAGTAGCCCCCACATCGTGCCGTAGGGGAAATAAGCGCATTTGACATATGCATAACAAATATCCGCCCTTATATTTTATTATAGGGGAGGTGTGTCATTGAAAGCTATTTCATTAAAAATGAAAAAAGCTGCCGAATAAACAGGCAGCTTTTCGTTTATGCAATTGGTCCACCGAGTTGTTCGATGCGTGGATCGATGTTTGTGAATTTTTTAAAGTTTTCGCGGAACTTCGCCGCAAGTTCTTTTGCTTTTTGTTCATACGCTTCTGGATCGGCCCATGTGCTTTTTGGTTGCAGCACTTCATCAGGCACACCTGGGACGTGAAGCGGAATATGCAGACCGAAAATCGGGTCTTGAACGGTTTCGACGTTGTTTAATTCTCCTTCTAACGCTGCTTTTACCATCGCGCGCGTATACGATAGCTTCATCCGTTCGCCAATGCCGTATCCGCCTCCCGTCCAGCCGGTGTTGATTAAAAATACTTGAACGCCGTGAGCATCGATTTTTTGTCCAAGCATGTCTGCATATCGTGTTGCTGGAAGCGGTAAAAACGGTGAGCCGAAGCATGTAGAGAACGTTGCTTCCGGTGCTGTAATTCCGCGCTCTGTGCCCGCTAACTTGCTTGTATATCCGCTTAAGAAATGATACATTGCTTGTTCTTTCGTTAATTTACTAATTGGTGGCAATACCCCGAATGCATCTGCTGTTAAAAAGACGATCGTATGCGGATGACCTGCAATGCTTGGTTGAACAATATTATCCATCGCTTCAAGCGGGTACGCCGCACGCGTATTTTCAGTTAACGTTGCATCGTCGTAATTTGGTATGCGCGTATCTGGATCCATCATGACGTTTTCTAATACGGAGCCGAAGCGAATCGCATCGAAAATTTGCGGCTCTTTTTCACGTGATAAGTTAATGCATTTGGCATAACATCCACCTTCAATATTAAAAACACCGTTGTTTGACCAACCGTGCTCGTCATCGCCAATTAGGCGACGGTTTGGATCAGCAGAAAGCGTTGTTTTTCCTGTACCAGATAAACCGAAAAAGAGCGCGACATCACCTTCTTGACCGACGTTTGCTGAACAGTGCATCGGGAAGATTCCTTGTTCTGGCAATAAAAAGTTCATGACAGAGAAAACGGATTTTTTCATTTCACCAGCATATTCTGTTCCACCAATAAGCACGGTACGACGTTCAAATGAGATAATAATAAACGTTTCTGAACGCGTGCCGTCAACAGATGGATTTGCCTTAAATGTTGGTGCAGAAATGACTGTAAATTGTGGTTCATGTGTTTGTAATTCTTCCGCTGTTGGACGAATGAACAATTGATGGGCAAATAAGTTATGCCAAGCCAATTCATTGATAACTTGAATCGGTAAGCGATAAGCAGGATCGGCGCCTGCAAAGCCATTAAATACAAATAGTTCTTCTTTTGTCATTAAATAATCGATCACTTTGTTGTAAAGTTTATCAAATACTTCTTCAGAAATTGGTTGGTTGACAGTTCCCCAATCAATTTTATGTTTAACAGATGGTTCTTCTACAATATATTTATCTTTTGGAGAACGTCCGGTATATTTTCCAGTCGTTGCACAAACTGCTCCTGATGAAGTGAGGACGCCTTCTTTGCGAGTCAATACTTTTTCTACTAATCGTGGTACAGATAAGTTATGAAAAACCCCATCCCTTTGTAAGAGCATTGATAATTTGTTTGTCAGTTCAATGGAATTCATTGGACAAAACCTACCTTTGTTTGATTTATCTTTATGTAAAAAGTATAACACATTTTGATAAATAGTCCATACTAATTCGTGTATTTTCTTAAATTTATTTTAGACATCATAAAGGGAGGAAAAACGTTGACTCGCTTATGATAGATGTGATATGATGCTGAGATGAACGGATACTCTTATCCCGAGTTGGTGGAGGGGGACAGGCCCGATGAAACCCAGCAACCGTCACATACGTGAAAAGGTGCTAACCTGTGGCAAGGGGACGCCCTTGAACGATAAGAGTGAAAGGCGCAGACAAATGCAAGAACCTTTCCTCTGAGGGAAAGGTTTTTTTCACGATAGACCATAATAAGAGGGATGAGTACCGTATCATTTGTCATTATACTGAGGAGGAATGTTTGAATGCCTAAACGTCGTCTGTTTACATCTGAATCTGTAACGGAAGGGCATCCGGATAAAATTTGTGACCAAATTTCCGATGCGATTTTAGATGCGATTTTAGCGAATGATCCAAATGCGCGTGTTGCATGCGAAACGAGTGTAACAACAGGACTTGTTTTAGTCAGCGGAGAAATTACAACGTCTACATATGTAGATATTCCAAAAATTGTTCGTGAAACGATTCGCGAGATTGGCTATACACGTGCAAAATACGGTTTTGATGCCGATACGTGCGCCGTATTAACGTCAATTGATGAACAATCACCAGACATCGCGATGGGTGTTGACAAAGCGTTAGAAGCTCGTGAAGGGCAAATGACAGATGAAGAAATCGAAGCGATCGGTGCAGGAGACCAAGGATTAATGTTTGGTTTTGCGTGCAACGAAACGAAAGAGCTTATGCCGCTTCCAATTTCGCTTGCACACAAACTGGCACGTCGTCTAGCAGAAGTGCGGAAAGAAGATATTTTACCGTACTTACGTCCAGACGGAAAAACGCAAGTGACAGTCGAGTACGATGAAAACGGCAAACCTGTACGTATCGATACGATCGTTATTTCAACACAACATCATCCAGAAATTACGCAAGATCAAATTGTGCGCAACATTAAAGAACATGTCATTCAACCTGTCGTTCCAGCGGAGTTGATCGATGAAAACACAAAATATTTCATTAACCCAACAGGTCGTTTCGTCATCGGTGGTCCACAAGGTGACGCAGGGTTAACAGGACGCAAAATTATCGTTGACACTTACGGTGGTTATGCTCGTCACGGCGGTGGGGCTTTCTCAGGAAAAGATCCAACGAAGGTAGATCGTTCGGCAGCATATGCGGCTCGTTACGTAGCGAAAAACATTGTCGCAGCAGGTCTTGCGGATAAATGTGAAGTGCAATTAGCATATGCGATCGGTGTGGCGCAACCTGTATCGATCTCAATCGACACGTTTGGCACAGGCAAAGTATCTGAGGATGTATTAATTGAAGTGGTGCGCAACAACTTCGATCTTCGCCCAGCAGGCATTATTAAAATGCTCGATCTCCGTCGCCCGATTTATAAGCAAACAGCGGCTTATGGTCACTTCGGTCGCACGGACATTGATCTTCCTTGGGAGCGTACAGATAAAGCGGAAGCATTAAAACAACAAGCGTTACAGTTAGCGAAGTAAGGAAAAGAGGAGAGTTACAAGATGTAGCTCTCCTTTCCTATTTTTTAAGTAAGAACAGAAAATGAAGCAATACCAAACAACGTACCGAACATGCAGCCGACAAGTACATCAGACGGATAATGAAGCCCTAAATAAATGCGCGAAATAGCAACGCTACATGCAATCGGCAAGAGCCAGATTGTTAATGACGGGGCGTATAGTAAAAACGGAACGATGACAGAAAATATTGCAGTCGTATGTCCTGATGGAAATGAATGGTCAGTTAATGGGTTTTTTGTTACTTTCGTTTTATGCAGTGAAATATACGGTCGTTTGCGGGGATATATTTTTTTCATCATTGCGACAGGAATATGGCTAAGTGCTAAGGCGATCGCACTTGCGATAGCAGTATTGCGCCATTCATCACGCAATAACCAAATGGCTAGCATGACAGCTGTAATTGAAAATGTTGTCCCTCCAACGTGTGTAATCGAACGAAAATAAGCATTAAGCCATTTCCGATCAAAATAACGGTTAATGCTGTAAAACAACTTGCATTCCCAATCATACCACTTTTGCAACATAAGCAAATCCCCCTAACTTTATGATAAAATACATATGTTAAGTAAATAATAAAACAATGTAAAAATACCACGCTTATTTGTCACGTGGTTTGTTTACTTGAAGCGATTTATAATATTGTCCTTTTTCGACATACTCACGGCGAATGCGTGCCATTTCGCGCTCGTCTTCTTCGGTTAGTTCACGAATCACTTTCGCAGGGCGACCGAATGCAAGTGTGCGTGGCGGGATTTTTTTTCCTTGTGGAACGAGGCTGCCAGCGCCGATAAAAGCCCCTTCACCAATTTCAGCACCGTCTAAAATGATGGAGCCCATGCCGATGAGGGCGCCTTTTCGCACGATGGCACTATGTAAAATGACCTGATGGCCAACGGTGACATCATCTTCAATAATAAGTGGGTTGTTTGGACTTTGATGAAGGACGGAATTGTCTTGAATGTTTACGCGGTTGCCGATGATCGTTGGTGCGACATCGCCGCGAATGACTGTGTTAAACCAAACGCTCGTTTCCTCTCCAATCGTTACATCGCCTGTAATAGTGACGTAATCGGCGATGAAAGCAGAACGTGCAATGTTTGGTGTGTGTTCTTTATATGGATAAATCATTTCACTCGTCCCTTTCGTTTCGTTTTGTTATATTTAGTGTACAAATTTTTCGGCTATTCGTAAACATAAAGGAGGGGTGTATATGTGGAAATGGGAAGGAGAAAATGCTAAAGGAACGATTGTCATCGTTCACGGTGCTGCTGAACATCATGGTCGATATAAATGGCTTATTGAAATGTTTCGCATGCACGGTTTTCATGTTGTTGCAGGAGATTTACCGGGGCAGGGAACGACATCGCGCAGCCGACGAGGACATATCGATTCATTTGACGAATATATAGAAACGGTCGCAAGCTGGGTGCATGAAGCAAGTGCGTACGAACAGCCTATTTTTTTGCTTGGCCACAGCATGGGTGGGCTTGTTGTCATTCACACATTGCGAGAAAAGCGCCTTCCTGTGCGCGGGGTCATTTTATCGTCTCCTTGTTTAGGGCTTGTGAATTATCCGCCGAAAGCGCTTGAGATTGCCTCGCGCATTTTAAATGTCATTCATCCGAAAAAGCGTTTTCCAACTGGATTAACGGTAGAAATGGCAACACGAAATGAAGAAGTGCGTGAAATGGATAAAAACGATTCATTATATGTAACAAAAGTGTCTGTTCGTTGGTATCGCGAGTTAGTGAAGGCGATTCGTATCGCGCACGAAAAGATGGCAGACTTGCCAGATGTGCCAATGCTTGTGATGCAGGCGGGGGATGACAAAATTGTCGATAAAAGTGCAGTGAAATCATGGTTTGATCAGTTGGCGATAAGTGAAAAAGTGTATAAAGAATGGTCAAAACTGTATCATGAAATTTTTAACGAACCTGAACGTGAACAAGTATTTTTATATGCCCATACGTTTTTAACTTTGCAATTGCAAAGGGGTGAACTCATTGATCGTCCCAACAAATCCTTTTAGTTTAATGCGGGCTGTGTATCGCCGTGTTTTTCCGCTTGTACATCGCGAATTAGCTATTTGGAAAAAAAGAGCAGAAGCTATTCCGAACGAAGAATTGCGCAAACAAGCGTTAGCGAGCATCGCAACAAAAACGTTTCATTGCGAAGGGGGCGCGATTTTAGCTTTACTGGCGGGAAAAGAAATGGAGCGATGCATTCGTTTTATCGTTGCTTATCAAACGATTAGCGATTACCTCGATAATTTATGCGATCGCAGTACGTCGCTGGATCCGACTGACTTTCGCGCGTTGCATAATTCCATGATGCATGCGTTGACTGTTGGAGCAAAAAAAGATGCATATTATCGTTATCGTGCGGAACAAGATGACGGCGGCTATTTGCATGCCCTTGTCGATACGTGCCAAGAAATGTTGCAAGAAGTGAAACATTATGACGTCATTGCTCCATTTTTACATGAACTTGCGTCATATTATTGTGACTTACAAGTACATAAACATGTAAAAAAAGAAGAGCGCATTCCGCGTCTAAAGCAGTGGTTTGCCAAACATGAGGCATCGTTGCCGAAAATGGAGTGGTATGAATTTTCTGCTTGTTCTGGTTCAACGCTCGGCATTTTTTGTTTAGTTGCTTACGCCTGCACCGAGTCGTTTGATGTTCGTCTTGCTGAACGGGTGCGCAATAGTTATTTTCCATACGTACAAGGGCTTCACATTTTGCTTGATTATTTGATTGATCAAGAAGAAGATCGGCAAGGTGGAGATTTGAATTTTTGTTTTTATTATCCAAATGAAGAGACGCTATTTGCCCGTTTATGTCATTTCGTTGAAGAAGCAGAGCGCCATATCGCACAGTTGCCGCATCGCGAATTTCATCGCTTCATTCATCGTGGTTTGCTCGGATTATATTTATCAGATGAAAAAGTACATGAGCAAGAGGCGATTCGTAAGCTAGCGAAACAATTGTTGCGCGCTGGTGGCATGACATCTCACTTCTTTTATTGGAACGGCCGAATGTATCGAAAATGGCAAAGATGGATGTATGCGTAAGAAATATTTCACTAACAAAGAAAAAGTAGCGATAGACAGGACCGATCGCTACTTTTTTCACCTTTTCTCAATCGCAACGATAAACGGTGGATGGTTGATTTGATTCATAAATTCGTAGCGAATAACGTGTGCGCGTTGCTGATCGATTGCTGAGACGTATTGCAAAAGGGCGTCGCGTTCGATCGCTCCTTCAGGATGACCGTGGTAAATAACGAGTACAATCATTCCTTCAGGAGCCATGATTTCGAGCAATTGTTCAATGGCAGCAATCGTTGAGTTTGGCTTTGTGACAATTTGTTTATCTCCCCCGGGCAAATAACCGAGATTAAACATCGCTCCGGTGATGCGTCCTTTATATTGGGAAGGAATATGCGCATAAAGTTCTGCATGGCTTGCTTGTACGAGCGTGACTCGTGCTTCCATATGATGTTCGCGCAATCGTTTTGTCGTATTTTCAATCGCTTGTGCTTGAATGTCGAAGCCAAACACATGCCCATATTCTCCGATACGTTCAGCTAAATAAAGCGTATCGTGGCCGTTGCCAACCGTCGCATCGACGACGATATCGCCCTCTTTGACAGCTAAGTTGATGAGCGAGCGGGCAAACGGTAAAATGCGCATGAGTTTCATCATCTTTCTTCCTTTCGCACATATTTTTTCCCTTGATAACTATTGCGTCGCTCTAATTCAGCATCGATGGCGTTTAACACTTCCCATTTGTTGGCGCTCCACATCGGACCGATCATTAAATCGATAGGGCCGTCTCCTGTAATACGATGAACGATCATCTCTGGCGGCAATACTTCTAGCTGATCACAAACGAGTTGAACATATTCGTCGAACGTCAAAAAGCGAAGCATTCCTTTTTCATATTGTTTTACCATTGGCGTTCCTTTTAGCAAATGAAGCAAATGTATTTTAATGCCTTGTACATCTAAATGAGCGACCGTCTTTGCTGTTTCCATCATCATGTCGTACGTTTCAAGCGGCAATCCGTTAATAATATGGGCACAAACGCGAATGCCGTGTTTGCGTAGCTTTTGCACCCCTTCTACATAGCACGAAAAGTCGTGTGCGCGGTTGATTAAAGCAGCGGTTTGTTCATGAACGGTTTGCAAGCCAAGCTCGACCCATAAATACGTTCGTTCATTCAATTCAGCTAAATAGTCAACGACATCATCTGGCAAACAGTCAGGGCGTGTAGCGATCGATAAACCGACGACCCCTTCTAAATGTAACACGGTTTCGTATTTTTCACGCAACACATCAACGGGAGCGTGCGTATTTGTGAACGCTTGAAAATAGGCAATGTATTTGCCATCTTTCCATTTTGTGTGCATTTTTTCTTTAATCGTATGGAATTGTGTCACTAAATCGTCCGTTCGTCTACCCGCGAAATCACCGGAACCGGCAGCGCTACAAAATGTGCAGCCGCCGTATGCGACTGTGCCGTCGCGATTTGGACAATCAAATCCTGCATCGAGCGACACTTTAAACACTTTTTCACCGAACGTTTGGCGCAAATGGTAATTCCATGTGTGGTACCGTTTCTTGTCGTTTGTATATGGAAAAGGATTCATGTTTATCACCTCGCGTCATTTTAGCATTGTAGCACGTTTCAAGTGAGAAACTCAACGGTGCCGTGATAAATGACAAGGAAATGTACAAACTATAAAGCGATAGAGAAGAAAGGAAGGGATGCGTATGGCAACACGACAGTCAATGGATGAGTTTTTACAACATTGTGAAGATGTGCTTCGCTATGCAAAAGAGCAATATACTGAAGCAAGCAAGCTTGAACATTATAACGATACAGAATATGTAAAAGCCCAGCAAATGCTTGAACACGCGGTAACCGATTTGGCGCATTTTTCGTTAAGTTGTAACGCCCAACAGCGCGAACAATTACATCGCATGCGCCTGCAGCTTGAACAATTACAAAACGATATGATTTTACTTCGTCACTAGGAGGAAAACGATGAAAAAACGTTCGAAACAAAACAACCCGGAACAAAAAACGTTGCATGCAAAAGATTTTGGTGATCCGGTAAAAGAAGTGAAACAAATGAATGCGAAAAAAGGGCAAGAAGCAAAAGCGGAATATCATAATGAAACGTAATTTCCCCACTCGGACATGCTCCGGGTGGGGATAGTTTAGTTTTGCTTCAAAATGTCATCTAGTTTTTCTTTGGTAAGGTTTGTCACTCCGTAAAAAACAGGATCAATATATGTGCTTGATGCTTTTCCTGCTAATTCATATTCAATTTTTGGTGAAACAATATAAAAGTGAGCGCTTTGTTCCGCCTTTTCAGCAAAAGTAAAATACATATTTATTGTTTCGTTTGGACTTACACTCTGTTTTTCCGATTTATCGTTTATCTTTACATCTTTTGTCTGTAAATAAGTGTTTTCTACAGTTACACCCTTTATTTGGATCGTATGCTTTGAAACGTTTTTCAGCTTTGCTTGAAAAAATTGCGTATTTGGATAAGCTGTCACATACTCATTTTGTGGAGTAAATATTCCTTTCTCGTCTACAGCTAACTTGATTTGACCGATCGGGAATGTCTCTTTATATTTTTGATCAAATATGAGAGTTATTTTAGATAGTGTCGCGCTACTTACTTCTTTTAAACGTAAATTTACAGCGATATTAAATAATTGAAAGTCTTTGTATTTATCACCTTTGATAAGATCATATTGCATGTCATCGATTGCGTGTGAGATTTCGGGAAAATCGATAGATGTTACGTTTGTTAGAGGGCTGTCACTTAATAAAATGAAATTAAGAACGAAAGGATCATCTTTTTTGGCTACATATACACCGTCCCATTTCCCAAAAACAATAAATCCTTTTATGTGTTCCGACTGGCATCCGAGAATAAGAAAACTAACGAGTGTACAGAAAATGAGAAAAGATTTTTTAATCATAAGCACTACTACCTTTTAGATTAGTTTTTGTAAACTACTTTTAAATAATGAGTTGAAGTTGGCTCGTATGCGTCATGGCGGGAGGTTGTTTCTTGACCAAATTTATCTTTTACTACTTTTACATAGTAATTATAAAAAAAGTAATAAAAAGTAAATAAAATTTTGAATTTTTATTTATTATGAAAATTTGTTATATTGTTTAGTTATGAAACAACACTTAAATACACTTGCAACGAAGGTGTAAATTTTTTAAAATGGTATGTATAACCCGTGGTGCTAGTTGAGCGCTAGCGCTCAACTAGCCCAAGTGTGACAAGTGAATATGCCAACAAGATGCCATCTAGTGCTACTTCAAATCCCGCAATCGAATTCGCACGAATTTCTGTCATACGATACTGGTCAATGAGGACGGAGAACACCGTCTCTATCACTTTACGTTTTTGTTTGAGCCATTTCTCCCATGATTCCGATGGGCGGTGTTTCTGGTTTTTGCGAGATGGAGTCCAAAAAGCGATTTGGTACTCTTCATACAACTTTTTTTGCAATTCGCTACTGATGAATCCTTTGTCACCCAAGTTATAGAGGTGAGGAATTTGAGTCATGACGGTTTCAGCTGCAGTTCGATCGTGACAGGACGCCTCCGTTACCACGTATCCCATGGGCAGTCCTTGGTCGGTCACTTAAAGGTGGAGCTTAAATCCATAGTACCACTGCTTTTTCGATGCACAGAGCCCGATGTCCGCGATTCCTTGAAGTCGTTTGACTCGATACATTCTTGCGGTATGGCACAACTCGAGCGGCATGCTATCTACTACCGCATAGGCGTGGTGTTGTCCACGTTTGGCTAGCTCATGGCGGATCCATTTGATCGCAAAGCGCAGCGCTCGACAACGGCGATTGTATCGAGAACGTTCAAGAAAATGTCCATCCGTAAACAAGTTCCCAGTCACAAAGCGATGCCATGCACGTTCGGAAGAGAGGCCAAGCAACTTTCCCAAAAGATGAATGGCAATGATCACTGCGTCTTCTTGTTTCACCAAATGACGATTGCGACGTTGAAGATAGAATTGAATTTGTGACAGCTGGGCAGAAACAAAAAAGAAAATGGCTGCATATTGTTTTTGAATCTTTGCTTGATCTGTAGTAAAATGAAAGTGCTCTTGCATGGGGATTCTCCTTTCGAATGTTGGATCGCACTTTCATTCTACAGGAGATCCACAAGCAAGGGCTATTTTTATGCTTACTCGATTTTATCTAGTACCACGGGTTATAATTCCATTTTTTGTTGACATAAATTTTTACAATCTATATAATTATTAATAAAAATGAATATTTTAATAAAAACTTGCTCGTATATCCTCAGAAATATGGTCTGAGAGTTTCTACCCGGCAACCTTAAATTGCTGGACTACGAGTGAAAGTGAATCTAAGTCCATTTTATTCAGTAATTAAGAAAGATGAAGGGATATGGACGGGATTCATATACCTATTTATAAGTTGTACATATAGTATCGAAGACATCAACCCAAGAGGATAGGTTTTCACTCGTGAAACATTAATAGAAACCTATCCTCTTGGGTTTTTACTATTTATTCAGAAAACTATTTTTGTAGAGTGGGAGAAGTTAATGTATAAAAAATATGACAAAAGCAGATTTTCACCAGAACAAGAAAAGATTTCGATTTCAGAGTTTAGATGCGATTACCAACGAATACTAAGATCACCATACTTTCGTATTTTACATACTAAAACGTAACTATTCATCCCGATAGTAGTATGTAAAGAAGCGCAACACAAATAGGGCATTTCGGTCATAGAAAATGCCCTAGGTAGCGGAAAGAACTCGATCGATCGTTTCGCCTGCCAACAGAAGACATAACGAATCCCACACGTTTTTTTCGTGTTTCGTCAGTGTGGAAACGATGCTTCTTGCGATACAAAAAGACTGGGCGAATGTTTCTTCGCGAAACGTACCCGAAATGTTCTCTTTGACTTTAACCATGCGAAGATCGCGTTCGGCTTGGTTGTTGTCAAAGGGAACATGCACTTCACGTAAGAAACGCAACGCTTCTTCCTTTCGTTTTTGAAGGCGTCGAACAAAAGCGAGTGCTTTTTTCGGAAGAGGCGTCGCCGTTTCCAATCGGTGTTGTGCTCTTTCTAGGATGCGATCATACACTCGTTCCCATCGTTTCGCTTCTTCTTCGGAAAGTGCACCGTGATGGGCTTCGACGGCTTGCTTGGCGGCTAACAGAAACGTGGTCATGCGCATCGCCCACGTATGCCCTTGTTCGATGAATCCTTTTAACTCACGCAAATGGTGGGCATGACAAAGGGCATGGGTGGCATGTGTGTATTTCGGATACGTACCGAACGCATCGTGCATCATCGTCCCTCTGTATTGTGGAAGAATCCCGATATCATCGGTCGCTTTTTTCCACGAGAAGCGTGAGGAGCCAAGTATGTATATCTCGATGTACACGCGACATGCACCCATGCGAGTTTCCCATTGATGCGCAAACTCGTTTCATCGACATGCAGGATGTTGGATTCAAGTAAGACGTCTTCGATGATGTCCATATTTGATTCCAGCGATTCGCGTCCTCGTTTCACCATATTGGCAAGAGTTCCCGTACTAATCGAGTGTTGATATAACGCTTCGATTGTATCACTTAAACGCTTGTAAGGGATCAATTGGATATGATGTAAATAAACAGCGAGCGCCGTGAGCCGTGGACCGTATTGCACATGATTCGTGACGTGGGATGGGAATTCGGCTTGTTGAACGCATCGACAATGCGGACAAGATTTCACTTCACGTTCATGTTGTGTCACCTCGATCGCCACAGGAGGGACATCAAACACTTGACGGATATCGACTTTGAACGGTTTGACTTCACGCAAAGAAGCCCCACATCCTTGACACGTATGCACACGGTGGACGACACGATGATGTGGATGTTCCACTTGACGGAGCGTCGTTCCTTGATGTCCTTCTTGTCCGCCTGGCTTGTTGCCAGATGGTTGACGAGAAGAACGTGTGTTGGCAAAACGGTCAGAAGATGGGGGCAAATGGCTATTAGAGCTGTTTTTTTTCGTGCGTGCTTCCAGCTCTTGAACGCGATACTTGAGTTGTTCATTTTCTTTGCGTAGCTGTTTGTTTTCGTGACGCAAATGTTCATTTTCTTGAATAAGTTGATGAATGAGCTGTTTTTGTTGTTGAACTTTGCTGATTAAGCTTTCAACTGTAAATACAGCTTGTTGTACCGTCAACATGCGATTCACCTCCTTGTCTATCAGTATTCACATCATGGACAGGAAAAGCAAAAAATATTCAGCTCACTTTATGATGTGGCTGAATAGTTACGGAATGAAGAAATGCGTTCGTGGTTTATAACAAGATATGATGACATCACAAAATATTTGCAGGGAGACACCTTTATCACTAGCCCACTAATTTGGCACAAAATGAAAAATCTCCCTGAAGGCGAAGACAAGCACTTTAAGGAGATCATCGACATTATATCCACATGGATGATTTATAACGACCGTCCAATCCATACACGTTTAAGAAAATACATGAACCGTGCTTTTTGGAAAGAAGAGATTGAGGCTATCACTCCTGAAATCAAGAAAATTGTAACATCAGTTTTAGATCAAGTGGTTGAAAAACATTCGAACGAGTTTGACTTCGTTTCTGAAGTTGCTCATCCAATTCCGGCGTTGGTACTTTGTAAAATGCTTGGTATTCCAGGTGAAGAGGTTGAACGTTTTATCCGTTGGTCAGATGACATTGCTCAATTTATGCAAAACTTTGTTGTTTCCCACGTCCCTGACAAAGATATCAGCGATCAAACCAAAAAAAGTATGAAAGAAATGTACATGTTTCTTTCAGAAGCAATTGCTGAAAGACGCATCAAAAAACGCAACGATTTGTTAAGCCGTTTAATCTCAGATAATCCGGGTGAGGAAGGAGAATTATGTGACGATGAACTTATCGCACAAACCATTCATCTAATTTTTGGTGGACATAAAATTCCGCAGTTCATGTTAAGTAATACGTTGCATCTATTGTTCAAACATCCAAAAGTATTTGATGAACTCAAAAAAGATCTGTCTCTAATTCCTAAGGTCTTGGATGAGGCTATGCGACTTGAAGGACCAATTCAATACATAACAAGACACGCTGCCCAAGATATTACTATTCATAACCAACTTATTCGTGAAGGAGATTCGGTCTATTTCTTCCTCGGTTCCGCTGGTCGTGATGAACGCGTTTTTGAAAATCCAGAAAAATTTGATATCAATCGGACAGGTAAACAGCATATTGGTTTTGGTGGTGGTTATCATGCATGCATTGCTGCAGCATTTGCTCGCGTAGAAATCGCCGAAATTTTAAAAGAAGTTATTCAACGTTTTTCTCACATTACACCTTTATATAATCTTGAAAGACCTGAATGGACGCCTAACCCTACCTTTCATGGTATTGTTACAATGCCGATCAAATACTAACTTCCTATACTGAGGGGGTGCGACACCCCCTCTATCTTTAATTATAAGGATAAGGAGTTTGTCATATCATGTTAAAACACTGTAATTATTCTGATGTTGCTGTCATCCTAATACATGAAATCTATGGGATTAACGATCATATGAAACACGTAGCTCAAATGATTGCCACTAAAGGGTATGACGTATACTGCCCCAATTTATTAAATCGAGATCATTTTCATTATGATGATGAGGCAGATGCTTACCAATATTTCAAAAATGAAATTGGATTTGGAAAAGCGAAAAAACAAGTTTTAAATTTAGTAGATTCCTTAAAGTCTCGATACAAAACCATTGTGTTCTGGGGGTATAGCGTCGGTGCAACCGTAGCTTGGTTATGTTGCGAACATTATGGCATAGGAGATGCGGCCATAGGTTACTATGGATCACGGATTAGAGACTATCTCAATTTATTCCCAAAACTACCCGTACTATTACTGTTTTCTGAGCACGAAAAGTCATTTAATGTTAACCGGCTCGTCGAGCAATTATCCTGTAAATCAGGGATAAAAGTCGAGTTGTTTAAAGGACAGCACGGGTTCGCTAATCCCTTCTCCGATAACTATCATCCGGATTCAGAAAGAAAGGCTTTTGAACTGTCCCTACAACTTATTGAAACCATTCAGAAAACGAAAAAAAATGTATTGACATAAGGGGAAGTGTTATGAAACAAACATGGTTATCCACAAACTTTTTTGTATTTTTCTTCACCTGGGGGATTTTCTTACCGTACTGGACCGTTTGGCTGATTACAAAAGGGTTAACTGCTCAACAAGCAGGGATCGTGATATCCATCGGATTACTAGTAAGAGCTTTTTCAACTTCGTACATTTTTCCTGCCTTGTGCAAAAGGTATTGGTTATCACACGTTTCGCTTATAGTCGCTTTTTTATCTCTAATCATCCTAGTATGTTTTTTGCCTTTTAATAATTTGGCAGGGCTTATGTTAGTAATGGTCTTTTTCAGCCTCATCTATCCCATGTTGTTACCTATCAACGAGACAAAGGCCTCCATTCTATCAAAAGAAGAAAATGGGATTGACTATGGAAAATGCAGATTATGGGGATCGTTCGGTTTTATTCTCTCATCAGTGTTAACAGGATGGGTAGCCTCAAAAAATGCGAACAATATTATCTATTTGTTTTTACTCGGTAATCTATTCATTTTAATCCTATCATTAATTCGATCTCCATCAAGCTTAAGAGTTAAGCTTTCTCAACGGGCAGGAGGTTCCTTTGAATTACTGAAATCAAAATCATTTTTAATATGTCTCCTCCTGAGTATGGTTTTACAAGGTACCCATGCTGCCTATTATAATTACGGAGTTATTTATCTTAAACACATAGGAATCAATAGTGTTTATATTGGTGGAATCCTTGTTTTGGCTGTCTTAGCTGAAATCGGGTTCTTTTACATTTCAAACCGAGTATTCACTAAGTTCGATGTAGCGACTATGTTTCTATTGGCCGGGATTGCATCAATTATCCGTTGGTCAAGTGTCTATTTTTTTGAGAATCCACTGGTTTTTGTGTTTTCTCAACCGTTGCACGCTTTAACATTTGGTCTCACGCACTTTGCATTCATGACTTTTGTTAATCAATATATTAGTAAGGACAAAATTCCTTCAGCTCATGGACTCTACGCAGCACTTGCCATGAGTTTAACCACTGGGGTTTTAACACTTGTCAGTGGATACTTGTACTTGTATTCACCTGGATTCCCATTTCTCGGAATGGCATTGGTCGTGGCACCTAGTTTATTCCTATGCCCGATGCTTAAAAAGCTTACCCGTCAATCCAGCACATTTCAGGTATGAGTAAAATGTTTGTGGGAGAAAAAAAGACAGGTTCCTGATTTGGTATAATCAGGAACCTGTCCGATATGTAAGCAAAATAGATGAAAAATGGGCTCTCCTCCTGTAAGGTAGTAAGTGCGAAAAAATAACCAAAGAAAGGAGTGGAGCCCACGCAGGATTATATCACAGATGGAGTCACATGGGAAGACATTGAACAGTTATTGTTTCGGCATATGCAAAAAGAATATGGTCAACTGCTTCAACAGGTGTTGGAGGATATCGACCGCACATTGGCGGAAAAACGAGATAAAAAACGATACGCGCTCAAAGATAAACGAGGGATACGGATGTAGACGATGTTTGGAGAAGTGGAAGTCAAGCGGAACTATTACTTCGATCGGGAAAAACAGAGGTATGTCTGTCTGTTGGATGCTTTTCTTCAGTTTGAGGGGGCACATGGAGTCAGTCCGTTGTTAGAAGAAACAGCGATTCATCTGGCAGTGACAGGTTCATCGTATCGACAAGCTGCCCAGTCCTTAGAGAAACTGGTGGGATATGCGTGCATGAGCCACGAAACGATTCGTCAGTTGATTGTCGAGGCTGAAGTCGTTGGACACCGCAAGATGGAGAAAAAAGGTCGGGTGTTTTTCATTGAAGCGGACGGGTTGTACGTCAAACGGCAACGAAGCCGCATGAAAGGAAAAGAAGAGAAAATTGTGACGATTCACCAAGGATGGGAGAAAAACGGCAAACGAGTTTCTTTGGTGAACCGACGCTACTATGTTCATCAAACGAATGAGCCAATCTGGGAAGCCATCGAGAGCTTCTTAGTGAAAGAATATGGGTATGATCCACTAGAAGATTGGGTCGTCATCAATGGAGATGGTGCCCCATGGATCACGGGTTGTCGTGAATATTTCGGAGATAGAGGGTACTTTCAGCTCGATCAGTTCCATGTAGCGAGAGAGATTCGGCAATTGTTCCGAGGTCATGCGAGATATCGGGTGATTCGAAAGAAGTTAGCATCATGGGGTGAAGAAGGTGTGTTACGAGAACTCACAAGCGCCATCGGTACGTTAGAACATGAGGAGAAGGAAAAGCAACTCGAGGCGCTTGTTCGTCGAATCGAGGAGATACCAGGATGTTTACGTGACTATCGCGTATGGTTGAAGGAAAAAGGGATTGACACGACAAACATGAGGGCGATGGGGAGTGCGGAAGGAACGATGCATGTGTTTGCGAAACGAAGTAAAAACGGTCGAAGTTGGAGGGATGCAGGGATTGAAGCGATGTTGCGAGCGATCGTCGCGATAAAAGATACGTTACTCATTCGGACACGCGATGGAGTGATGTATGGCGGGAAGAACGAGGAGAAACGAAACGAGAAACGATCGTGAAAAAGGCACTGAAGCGCGTGCAAACGCAAATGACAGAAGTGGTACGAGATAACATCCCATACCTTCGCCAATCTTCAGGGACACCGATTTACGAGGCATTGCAAGCATTGAAAGGTTTTTAAAACGAGAGAAAACGCACATACCTACAGGATGAGAGTAAGTAAAAGCGCTTACATATAACGATTTTATAAAACCATATATAACCAAAAAAATCGGTCGAGAAAAAAATCTCCCACAAAGTCTTGACTCAAACCCATACTTAAATACACTTGCAACGAAGGTGTAAATTTTTTAAAATGATATGTATAATGAAATAATGGAAAATGACGGTGAAAAGGAGTAGTAGTAAACAAATGGTCGGCAGAGAGTTGACGGGCGGTGCGAGTCAACCGAAGTTTGTTTACGAACTCGCCTTGGAGTCGCGTGTGCGAATGAAGTAGCATGCGCCGTGAATCTGCGTTAATGATGAAAGTGAGTGCACGATTCGTGCGCTAACAAGGGTGGTACCGCGGGAGAATCCTCTCGTCCCTTTTTGGGATGGGAGGTTTTTTGTTTTTCATTTTTGTTAAAAATGGATTAAAAGGAGGTTTGTCACGTGAGTTTTAATCATCGAGAAATCGAAAAAAAATGGCAAAAGTATTGGGAAGAAAATAAAACATTTAAAACGACAGAAGACGACGGAAAGCGAAAGTTTTATGCGCTTGACATGTTTCCGTATCCATCAGGGGCAGGGTTGCACGTTGGTCACCCTGAAGGATATACAGCAACGGACATTTTAGCGCGCATGAAGCGCATGCAGGGATATAACGTGTTGCATCCAATGGGATGGGATGCGTTCGGATTGCCAGCTGAGCAGTACGCGCTTGATACAGGAAATGATCCAGCCGAATTTACAGAAAAAAATATTAACAACTTCCGCCGTCAAATTAAATCGCTCGGTTTTTCATATGATTGGGATCGCGAAGTGAATACAACTGATCCGAACTATTACAAATGGACACAATGGATTTTCTTAAAGTTATATGAAAAAGGATTAGCGTATATGGATGAAGTGCCGGTCAACTGGTGCCCAGCGCTAGGAACGGTATTAGCGAATGAAGAAGTGATCGATGGAAAAAGCGAGCGTGGCGGTCACCCGGTCATTCGTAAGCCGATGAAACAATGGATGCTTCGCATTACCGCATATGCCGATCGTTTGCTTGAAGATTTAGAGGAACTTGATTGGCCTGAAAGCATAAAAGAAATGCAACGCAACTGGATCGGCCGTTCAGAAGGAGCAAATATTCATTTTCAAGTCGATGGACACGATGAAACGTTTACGGTGTTTACAACGCGTCCAGATACGCTATTTGGTGCAACTTATGCCGTGCTTGCCCCTGAACATCCGCTCGTTGAAAAAATTACAACACCTGAGCAAAAAGAAGCGGTTGAAGCATATTTAAAGCAAATTCAAAGCAAAAGCGATCTTGAGCGCACGGATTTAGCGAAAGAAAAAACAGGTGTATTTACGGGAGCATATGCGATCAACCCAGCCAATGGGGAAAAATTGCCGATTTGGATCGCAGATTACGTGTTAATGAGCTACGGTACAGGCGCAATTATGGCAGTGCCAGCCCATGATGAACGCGATTATGAATTTGCAAAAAAATTCAATTTGCCAATTAAAGAAGTCGTTGCTGGTGGTGATATTTCAAAAGAAGCATACACAGGCGATGGGGAACATATTAACTCTGATTTCTTAAACGGTTTAAATAAAGAAGAAGCGATGAAAAAAATGATTGAATGGTTGGAAGCCAACGGAAAAGGTGAGAAAAAAGTTTCGTATCGCCTTCGCGATTGGTTATTTAGCCGCCAACGTTATTGGGGCGAACCGATTCCAATTATCCATTGGGAAGACGGTACGATGACGCCAGTGCCAGAAGAAGAATTGCCGCTTGTGTTGCCAAAGACAGATGAAATTAAACCGTCGGGCACAGGGGAGTCCCCACTAGCAAACATTGAAGAATGGGTGAACGTTGTTGACCCGAAAACAGGCAAAAAAGGTCGCCGCGAAACGAATACGATGCCACAGTGGGCAGGAAGTTGCTGGTATTATTTACGCTATATTGATCCGCATAACGATAAGCAATTGGCTGACCCTAAAAAATTAGAAAAATGGTTGCCTGTCGACATTTATATTGGTGGGGCAGAACATGCGGTATTGCATTTGTTATATGCGCGTTTTTGGCATAAGTTTTTATACGATATTGGTGTTGTGCCAACAAAAGAACCGTTCCAAAAACTATTTAACCAAGGAATGATTCTTGGGGAAAATAATGAAAAAATGAGCAAATCAAAAGGAAATGTTGTCAATCCAGACGATATTGTTGAAAGTCATGGCGCTGACACATTGCGTTTGTACGAAATGTTTATGGGTCCTTTAGAAGCATCGATTGCATGGTCGACGAAAGGACTTGACGGTGCACGTCGCTTCTTAGATCGTGTATGGCGTTTATTTGTTGAAGAAAACGGTGAATTAAATCCAAAAATCGTTGATGACCCAGAAACAGATACGCTTGAACGCGTATATCATCAAACGGTGAAAAAAGTAACAGAAGATTACGAAGCGCTTCGTTTCAATACAGCGATTTCACAATTAATGGTATTTATTAATGAAGCATATAAAGCGCCTGTATTGCCAAAAGTGTATATGGAAGGATTTGTAAAGTTGTTGTCACCAGTTTGCCCACATATTGCAGAAGAGCTATGGGAAAAGCTTGGACATAACAATACGATCGCATACGAAGCTTGGCCAGCATACGATGAAGCGAAATTAGTCGAAGATGAAGTCGAAATCGTCATTCAAGTGAACGGAAAAGTGCGTGCGAAATTGCACGTGCCAGCTGATGCAACGAAAGAACAACTTGAGCAATTGGCGATGGAAGACGAAAAAATTAAAGAACAAATTGAAGGAAAAACGGTGCGTAAAGTGATCGCTGTGCCAGGCAAATTAGTCAACATTGTTGCAAATTAATCGTGAAAAAAAGCCTCTCACATATGCGGTGAGAGGCTTTCATTAAGAGAAAGGAAGAGATAGATGAAAGAAATGACAGCAGCACAACTAAAACAAATGATGCAATCAGGTAAGCGTGTTCATGTGATTGACGTGCGCGAAGATGAAGAAGTGATTTTTGGAATGATCCCGTCAGCTATTCATATAAAAATGGGCGATATTCCTGAGCGACTAAACGAACTAGATAAAAATGAAACGTATATGATTATTTGTCGTTCCGGCGTTCGGAGCGAACATGTTTGTCGCTATTTAGAGGCGCATGGTTATGATGTATGTAACATTGTCGATGGCATGCTCGGATGGGACGGCGAACTTGTGTAATTGAAGCAAAAATGTAGCGAAAGTGATCGCTTAAACCAATAAGATCGCTTGATCGGCGATCTTATTGGCTTGCATATATGGCTGCATGCATGCCGGCAAGCCGACCGGTCACAAGGGCAGCGGTAATATTATAGCCTCCTGTATAGCCGTGAATGTCTAAAATTTCTCCGCAAAAATAAAGACCTTTCATCAGCTTAGATGCCATTTCTTTCGGATGGACTTCTTTGACGGATACTCCTCCACCTGTGACGAACGCTTTCTCAAGCGGCAACGTGCCATGTACGGAAAAAGAAAATTTTTTTAATAACGAAACGAACATCCGCACTTTCTCACGACTGAGTGTGCTTGCGACCGTATGTGGATCAATTGTTGCTTGCTCGAGTAAAAACAATGCATATCGCTCTGGGAGAGGAAGCGTCGCTTTAACAATGGTTTTTATTGTCTTTTTTGGTTCTTCTTTCATGGCGCGCACAATATGTTGAAATAATGTTTCTTCTTTTTCATCTGGCAACGCATCAATCACCATGGTCACAGAAGATTGTTTTTTTAACTGTTTCACAACAAATTGGCTACATCGTAATGCAGCAGGTCCTGAAATACCGAAATGTGTAAAAATCATATCCATTCGGTGTGTGACGGTTGGTTTTCCTTTTTCGTTTAATACGCTTAATGCAACATCACGCAATGATAGTCCTTGTAACGTTCGCTTTTGAATAAATGGTTCATGTGAAATAATCGGCACTTCCGTTGGAAATAGCTCTGTAATTGTATGTCCAGCTTTTTCTGCCCATGCGTAGCCGTCCCCTGTCGAACCGGTATGTGGCACAGATTTGCCACCAACGGCAACGACAACCGCTTTTGCTCGAATCATTTCCCCTGTTCGCAGCGTCACTCCATATACGGATCCATCTTTATATTCAATGTCTTTGACAGGAGTATGAACGCGAATGTCAACGCGCAATCGTTTTAATTCTCGAAGCAAAGCTTGTACGACAGATTGCGCACTATCGCTCACCGGAAACATGCGACCGTGGTCCTCTTCTTTTAACGGAACGCCAAGCCGTTCAAAAAAGCGAATAATATCTTCATTATTAAATACCGAAAAGGCACGATATAAAAAACGGCCGTTTCCCGGAATATGTTGAATGAGTTCATCGACTGGTCGTCTATTTGTCACATTGCAACGCCCACCGCCTGAAATGGCTAATTTTCGTCCGAGCTTATCCCCCTTATCAAGGAGGAGCACACGCTTACTTCGTTCCCCAGCGGCGATGGCTGCCATGAGTCCTGACGGTCCTCCACCGATGACTATAACATCATATGTCATCACTTTCACGTCCTTTCTGTTACGATTATAAATGATTTTATGAAAAAGAAAAAAGTGTGCTAAAATAAGTGAAGCAATGAATCCGTTAAGGAAGGGATGTTATGTCATCATCAAAGTTATTGCGTGGCACGTTTATTTTAACTGGTGGCGTGTTTTTGTCACGCATATTAGGGCTTATATACGTCTTCCCATTTTACCAACTTGTTGGCAAACAAGGAGGAGCACTTTATTCTTACGGTTACGTTCCATACACACTATTTATTAGCATCGCAACGATGGGAGTGCCGCTTGCAGTATCCAAGTTTGTCTCGAAATACAATGCACTTGGGGAATATGCGATTGGACGAAAGTTGTTTCGTTCAGGGATCATGTTAATGGCGGTCACCGGTTTTCTCGCTTGGCTTATTTTATACATGAGTGCACCACTATTAGCACCGTTTGTTGTCAATGATGACGGACACGGCAACTCGATTGCCGATGTTACTTCTGTTATTCGTGCGGTTAGTTTCGCTTTATTGCTTGTGCCGATGATGAGTTTAATTCGCGGCTTTTTTCAAGGGCATGAATCAATGGGGCCGACAGCGCTTTCGCAAGTTATCGAACAGCTTGTCCGCATCATCTTTTTGCTTGCAGGTAGCTATATCGTTTTACGTATTTTTGATGGTTCGCTTGTGACTGCCATTCAAGTTGCAACGTTTTCTGCCTTTATTGGCGCTGTCGGTGGACTAGCTGTTTTATTCATGTATTGGTTTAAGCGAAAATCATTTTTAGATGAACTATTAAAGCAAGATCGTGGCACGATCCATATGTCGTTAAAAGATATGTATAAAGAACTGATTGCCTACGCAGCACCATTTGCTTTTGTTGGTTTGGCGATGCCGTTATATCAGCTTATTGATCAATTTACATTTAACAAAGCGATGGCAAGCATCGGGCTCGGTGCGATTTCAGAGGATGCATACGGCATTTTTAATGTATGGGCGCAAAAGCTAGTTATTATTCCGGTCACGTTAGCAACGTCGTTTAGTTTAACGCTTATTCCGACGATTACGAAAGCATATGTGCAAGGGGAGAAGAAACAGTTACGCACATATTTAAACGATACGTTTCAAGTTGTTATGTTTATTACGCTGCCTGCAGTCATTGGTATGGCGCTTTTATCTGAATATGTATATGCGGCTTTTTACAGCTATGATCCACTCGGAACGGAAGTGTTGCGGGCATATGCGCCAACGGCGATTTTCTTTGCTTTATTTTCTGTGACAGCTGCTATTTTGCAAGGGATTAATAAACAAAAATTTACTGTGATTAGTTTGACGATTGGACTGTTGTTCAAATTATTTTTTAACTATATACTTATCGTCTCGTTTGAAACAACAGGAGCTATTTTGGCGACGACAGTCGGATATGCATTGTCAGTTGGGTTAAACTTATGGGTCATCCAGCGTTATACAAATTATCGGTATCATTTTGTCGCAAAGCGTATATTGTTTATGGGGATTTTGACGGCGATCATGTGCGCTGTTGTTTGGCCGATTGTGAAACTTCTCGATCGTTTCCTTCATTACAATGGCAGCATGATTCAATCGGTCATGATCGTCGCGGTTGGTGGACTCATCGGAGCGGCTGTTTATTTTTACTTTAGTGAACGTTCGAACTTGCTGTATATGTTATTTGGAAATCGGTTTTCATTTTTACGAAAAAAAGAAAAGAAGGCTGTGTCATAGCCTTCTTCTTTCTATTAGAAGTCGCTGCTAACCGGGAATCCGAGCTGACGTTCGACGCGTTGGAGACGTCGATTTAAATTGTTAATTTGTTGTTGTTGTCGCTCGGTAATGCGCTCAAGGCGGTCGACGCGACGTTCAAGTGAGTCGCTTGGAAAACCCGGTGTTCCAGGGAATGTTGGTGTTCCAGGGAATCCTGGCATAAACGGAGTACCTCCGTAATAAGGCATACCAGGCATTTGCTGTTGTTGACGTTCATCCATTTGGAAAACTCCTTTCGCTTTGATCGTTACGTAGGCAGTATATGTGACAGTTGATACAGGTGTGTGGACGAACGTCTAAAAACGAAAAACATTTGGAGGGATTTTAGTGCTGCGAATCGATAAACTGTTAGCAAACATGGGATATGGAACGAGAAAAGAGGTGAAAAAATTATTAAAAGCCGGAGTTGTCAAAGTTGATGGGATGATGGTAAAAGATGCAAAAACGCACGTCGATCCGAAAAAGCAAATCGTTACAGTATGGGGAGAAGAAGTGGAGTATAAACCGTTTATTTATTTAATGATGAACAAACCAAAAGGGGTCATTTCAGCAACGGAGGATGCGGTGGAAGAAACGGTTGTTGATTTATTAGAAGAGGAAGATCGTATCTTTGATCCATTCCCGGTCGGACGGCTTGACAAAGATACGGAAGGCCTATTGTTATTAACAAACGATGGTCAACTTGCCCATCAGTTGTTGTCACCAAAAAAACATGTCCCGAAAACGTATGAAGCAATTATTGACGGTGAAGTTACAGAAGAAGATGTCGCTGCATTTCGACGCGGCGTTGTGCTTGATGATGGGTATGAAACGAAACCAGCAGAACTTGTCATTATCCGCTCCGGTTTACGATCGGATGTTCAGGTTACGATTACAGAAGGGAAGTTTCATCAAATTAAACGAATGTTTCAAGCGGTCGGTAAACGTGTTGTTTATTTAAAGCGGATTCAAATGGGACCGATATCGCTTGATGAAACGTTAGAACCGGGAGAGTACCGCGAATTGACAGATGAAGAAATTGCTTTATTAAAGGGAGAAGGCAAAAAATAGGAACCTGAACGAATCAGGTTCCGTCTATATCCATGCTGTTAAGATGACATCTTCACCCTTTTTTTAGTTGTTGTCCATTTACCTTTGCTAGGGCTGTGAATTAAATCGTTGTATGCTAACACGTTTAAATCCCGCTGAATTGTTCGTGGTGTAATACCGAATTCTTCCACGAGCTCTTGCGTTGTCACTGTTCCTCTTTCGCTAATGAACATGTAGACGGACTTAATACGGGTTAGCATGCGATCGGTAGATGGTTTCAAATGATCACTCCCTATCGTTACATCATTCGCATGGTACAACAAAGATGAAAAACTAGATGTCTTACCATCTATTTTACACGAAAACATAAGAAAAATGCTATAAATTTGCTGAATTTTACACAATATTAATACAATTAATACCATATTTTTCTTAAGGAAAGGTGAAAGCGACGATGAATATGAACTGGATGGAAGAAGTAAAAAAACGGGAGTCAGCGCTTTTGCAAGATTTACAAACGTTTTTACGCATTCCAAGCGTGCGAAATGAGCAAACGGCTACAACAGAGGCGCCATTAGGAAAAGAAGTGTATGAAGCGCTTTATTACATGTTAAAACGTGGGGAAGAAGAAGGATTTGCTGTAAAAAACGTTGATGGGCTAGTCGGACACATTGAAATGGGAGATGGGGAAGAGATCGTTGGGATATTATGTCATGTTGATGTTGTTCCGCCAGGTGACGGTTGGACGTTTGATCCGTTTGGGGCAACGATTGTCGATGGAAAGATTTATGCGCGTGGCGCGTTAGATGATAAAGGTCCGACAATTGCTGCGTTTTATGCGATGAAAATTGTTAAAGAGCTCGGGTTGCCACTGTCTAAGCGCGTGCGCATGATTATTGGAACAGATGAAGAGAGCGATTGGCAATGTGTTGAGCGTTATTTTCAAACGGAACAAATGCCGGTGCTCGGTTTTGCGCCAGATGCTGACTTTCCAATTATTTATGCCGAAAAAGGGATTGCCGACTTTGATCTCATTCAAAAACCGATGAATAACAAAGAACATCAGCCGCTCCTTCTTTCGCTTCATGCAGGGCGTCGATACAATATGGTGCCAGATTTTGCGGAAGCTGTTTTGCAGTTGACCAACGAAAACGATATAAAAGAGCGTTTTATTGCGTTTTTACATGCGCATACGCTTGACGGTGAAGCGCATGTAGCTGGCGAAACGGTGACGTTGTGCGTGCGCGGTGTTTCTGCTCACGGCATGGAACCAAACAACGGAGTAAATGCAGGGCTATGGCTTGCAAAATTTTTGGAGAATGAAGCACTTGATCCCCAAGCAACCGAGTTTGTCCGTTTTGTTTCCCAATACTTTTATGGAGATACACGTGGACAGCGATTAGGTGTTGCGCATGCAAACGAGGAACTTGGCGATTTGACGATCAACGTCGGTGTTCTTTCATATACGAACGAACATGGTGGAAAGATCGGCATTAATTTGCGCTACCCTGTTACGAACGATATCACGCACACGAAAAAAGTGATTGAACAAATTGTCCAACGTCATCAGTTTGTATTCACAAACTTTTCTAATTCATCACCACATTATGTGGAGAAAGATCACCCGCTCGTTCAAACGTTACAACGTGTATATGAACAACAAACGGGTGAACGTGCATCGTTACTTGCGATTGGTGGTGGAACATATGCGCGTTCTTTACAAGCAGGGGTAGCGTTTGGTCCGTTATTCCCAAATCGCCCAGATGTTGCGCACCAAAAAGATGAGTATATGTTTATCGATGATTTACTTAAAGCAACAGCCATTTACGCCCAAGCGATTTATGAATTAGCAAAATGACAATTTCCAAAAATATGTTATAATGAAAAGTGCCGTCGATCATGACGGTACTTTTCTTCATTTTAATTGATATGGGGGATTTTTTGTGTATACACGTATTTTTCGCGCATTTTACTTTTTGCAGTTTTTTAGTTTCGGTTCGCTTTTTCCATTATTATCTGTGTATTTAAAAGATGAAGTCGGATTATCGGGAACGGAAATCGGGATGATTATGTCGATTAGTCCGATCGTTATGATTTTTATCCAGCCAATTTGGGGAATGATAAGCGATTATACGCGTAAGCCAGTTCAAGTGTTAATCGTATCTTTATTAGGTACAGCTTTTTTTGGTTTTATGTATTCGTTCGTTCATTCATATGCATGGTTGCTTGTGATTGCCGCACTGCTTGCTGTCATGCAAAGTGGCATTGTTCCGTTGTCCGATAGTATTACCCTCCATTATGCACAAAAAGCGAATGAACGGTACGGTTCAATTCGTTTGTGGGGGGCGCTTGGGTTTGCAACCGCTGTTCCGATAGCTGGGCAAGTAGCTGAGTGGTTCGATCTTCGTTTTATTTTTTACATTTTCGTTGCTTTGCTCATTATTTCGAGCGTACTCGCCTGGAAATTACCGAGGGAGCAGTCGGGCGCAAAAGTAAACATTCGAGAAGGAATGAGAGAGCTGATTCGCATTCCGCCGTTTCTTTTATTTTTGTTAACGACGTTTCTCGTTTTCGGACCGATTTATGCCAACAATTTTTATTTCGGCATTTTGATTACTGATTTAGGGGGGACGCTTGCAGGAGTTGGTCTCGCATTTTTATTGGCCGCAGGAAGCGAAGCGCCGTTTATGAAGTTTGCTGACGGTGTCGTTCAAAAATTTGGGATGATGAATGTGCTGTTAGTAGCAACGGCTTTATCTTGCGCTCGTTGGTTATTTTACTTTTTTGAACCACCGCTAGTGATCGTGTATGCAACAACGTTCGTACAAGGAGCGTCTGTCGGCTTATTTATTCCAGCTGCCCTACAATACGTTCGCGATATTACTCCCGCTCACGTGCGTACGACGGCTGTATCGCTTTATGCCACGGTCGGAAATGGGCTTGGAAGCTGGTTTTGTACATTTGTAGGAGGGTATATTTTAGAACGTTGGACGATTGAACATGTGTATTTATTTTTTGGCCTGTTGACCCTTGGAGGAATGGTGATTTTTGCTTGGCAAGCAAAAAAGACGTTGCATAAAGTATCGGAAATTTGATAAAATTTAGAAAATTAAAAGGTGGGACAATAAATGCATTACTTTTTGGCAATTCCTTTGCCGAATGAAGTAAAACAGCAGCTTCATGCCTTTATTTCCGAATGGAAAGCGCCATTTCGTTTGTTCGTTCATGAAGCAGATTATCATATTACACTTGCTTTTTTAGGGCGGGCAACGGAAACAGAACGAAAACAAATCGCAGCGCTTATGCCAGATGTGATCCAAAGACATCGAGTATTTTCATTACAATTGAGCGAAGTTTATTCGTTTGGTTCTCGTATTTTATGGTATGGGGTAAAAGAAGAGCCTTGTTTGTTTTCCCTTCGCCAAGATGTGTATGACGTTTGCCGGCAGATCGGTTTTTCTCTTGATGCGCGGCCGTTTACGCCGCATATTACGTTGGCGAAAAAATGGAACGGATCATTTCCATTTTCACTTGAAACATATCCGCGAAAAATGGAAGGGGAAGACGTTTGCTTTTTTGTGAGTGATGTTGTGTTGTATGAAACACATTTAAATGAAACACCGAAATATAAGCCGCTTATGCGCTTTCCTCTTTCATAATCGACAAGAGGGGGGAAAAGATGGGGGTTACGGTCATTCAAATCGGGGTATTGTATATGCTGTATATTTTTGGTTCGATTATTCAGCAACTGCTACACATCCCTATTCCAGGTAGTATGATAGGGATGTTGTTGCTATTTTTATTGTTAATGACCGGAATGGTGAAGGAAGAGTGGATTTCCCGTGGTGCTAACATGCTTTTGTCTCATTTAACACTTTTGTTTATTCCGGCAACTGTTGGCATCATTGATTATGTTGAACTTTTTTTAGGGAAAGGGATATGGTCTATTTTCGTTGTCATCGTGAGTACAATGATCGTCATGTTGTTTGCTGGTTTCATCGGGCAATGGGCACAAACACGTGAACAAAAGCGAATGCATGAGGTGAAAGGAGCATGATTGGCGCTAGTTTGCTCATTTGGACGATTGTCGTGTATATGGCGATGCGCAAATTGTATGCTCGCTTTTATTTTCCTTTGCTTGTGCCAATCGCTACGAGCACAGTAGTCATCATCATCACGTTATCGCTTTTTCATTTGTCGTATGAACAATATATGACAGGAGGAAAATGGCTTGTTCATTTGCTTGGACCAGCCGTTGTCGCGCTAGCTTTGCCGCTTTACCAACATCGGCATACGTTAAAACAATTTTTATGGCCGTTGTTATGTAGCACATTTTTCGGCACGATCATTGGAATGGGTAGCGGTTTATTATTAGCGCGTCTTTTTCATTTACCAGAACGAGTTGTTCGCTCGATTATTCCGAAATCGGTTACTTCGCCTGTTGCGATGGATATTGCAAAGTTGATTGACGGTATACCGACGCTTGCAGCGGTATATGTCATGGTTGCAGGGATTTTTGGTGCCATGTTTGGACCGACTATTTTTCAACGCTTGCGTCTGACCACAGCTTTAGGGGTCGGGAGCGGACTAGGGGCGGCTTCACACGGCATCGGTACTGCAAAAGCGCTTGAAATTGGTAAAAAAGAAGCAGCAATTAGCTCGGTAGCGATGACATTAAGCGCAATTTTTGCTTCCCTTCTTTGTCCATTGTTGCTTTTGTTGTAGAATGAAAGTAACAATTTGTTGCTGGAGGTTTCAGTTGTGGGACAGCTCATTAAGCTTCAAGATTATATTTCGCGCTACGAGCTAGATATTTATCATTATCCGAGCGAGTTTATTCGTTTAAAAAAGAAGCAATGGGAACGAATGAAGCATGCATGGGAGACGGGTCAATTGGTGCCACAAGTGGAGTCGCATGTACATGAGTCATGGAAATGGCTTGAAGAGGAACCGTCACTTTTTGATAAGATTAAGCGCATATGGAAACGGAAAAAAGTAAAAGATGTGACGTATGAAAATGAACAGTCGCAAGAAGAGGAAGACTTTATGTTTTCTATTCCGTCCGAACCAAAAACGATTGAAGAATTGAAAATATTATTTTTAGAAAAGTTGTTTCAACTGCAAATTCGTTGGGCGAGCTCGACGTTAACGGAAGAATCCGTTATTGATCCGAAATATTATTATGACGTATATTTAAAATATTTTTCGCAACGTTTTCCAGATACATACTTATGTATGTACAAGCCTGTATTTCTATTGAAAAAAGCCCCTGTCGAGCTTAATACGATTTTGATTAGTCCAACAACGACGTGGTGCGTTGCGTTTACGGAAGAACGGAAAAATAACATTATTGTTGGCTCAGCTGAACGTTTTTGGACGGAGATTGTCGATGATGTGGAGAGAAAAATCGTCAATCCGATGATTTCGCTTCATCGAACGGAAAAAGTTGTTCAAACGATTTATAAGCAATTTTCCGTCGATATGCCGATCAAAAAAGTGTTGATTAATCGGGAAGGGTATATTGATTATCGCTACGCACCGAGCGATCTTGATATCGTCGATCGCCGTCATTATGAGACATGGTTTATGTCACTCAGACAGTTGACGATGCCATTGAAACATACGCAACTGAAGGCGGCGCAATCATTGCTCACATATTGTGATGCACGCTATTACGATCCGCTCGTTATTGAAGAAATAGAAGAGGCTGACGAATGAAGCGTAGCCTCTTTTTCGATTTTTTATAATTATGGTAAGGATAAATACTTTTTTTGTTCTTCTTGCATAATAAGTAAGTAACCAGATGGTAAAAGCGGAAATGGAACGCTACATGAAATACATGAATGCATGATTTTCCCCCTCTTTTTTATTGAGTTCATTTTACAACAAAAATAATTGACTTCAAAACTGGAAGTTGGTGACCGATAATGATGACAAAACAACACTCGTTTGAAGCCTATTTAGATGAGTTGACGTTAATTACTATTTTGGTACCGAACGATGTTGTTCAAGAACGTGCACCAATATTTTTTTTATGCGATGAAGAACAAACAGCATACCGTTTAACAGTTCGTTCAAGTGAGAAACAACACTCATTTACAAAATATGAGTGTCTCGTCCCTTTTATCGTTCCATTAGGGAAACGATATGTCGTTTATACAGAGGAAGGATGGCAAACACCTTTACTGGTAGGGGCGGTGATGCGAACAAAAGCGTTTGACGATTTATACGCATATGACGGAAATGATCTTGGTGCAACGTACAAACCGGAAAAAACGACGTTTAAAGTGTGGGCGCCGACGGCAACAAAGGTGTTATTAAAGCTTATTCATCCGAAGACGAAAGAAGAAACAATTTATGCCATGGTGCGCGAACAAAAAGGGGTATGGACTTATACCGTTTATGAAAACATGGAATATTTTTTGTATACGTATCAGACATATATCAATTTTGTTTGGCGAGAAGCAGTGGATCCTTATGCAAAAGCAGTTTCAGTTAACGGCACATACGGTGTTGTTGTTGACCTTTCGAAGACAAACATAAAAAAACCAACGATGCCTCCGTTTATTTCTATGACGGATGCGATCATTTATGAAATGCATGTTCGTGATTTTACGATCCATCCTAAAAGTGGCGTGGAACATAAAGGGAAATATCTCGGTTTAGCGGAGCAGGATACATTAGGACCAAACGGAAAGGTGACGGGTCTTTCGTACGTAAAACAGCTCGGTGTGACACATGTTCAACTTATGCCTGTGCAAGATTTCGACGGAGTGGATGAGCTCGAGCCATTTGAATACAACTGGGGATATAACACGGTTCATTACAACGCTCCAGAAGGAAGTTATGCGACGGATCCAATCGATCCATATGCACGTATCATCGAGTTAAAGCAGGCGATTCGTGCGTTTCAACAAGAAGGCATTCGCGTCATTTTAGACGTCGTCTATAATCACGTATATATTCGAGAAACATCATCGTTTGAACAGCTTGTACCGGGTTATTATTTCCGATACGAATCAAACGGTTATCCATCGAATGGAACAGGAGTTGGGAATGATTTAGCATCTGAGCGGAAAATGGTACGAAAATTTATCGTTGATTCGGTGACGTATTGGCTAAGTGAATATGGTGTCGATGGATTTCGTTTCGATTTAATGGGCATTTTAGATATCGACACAATGAATGACGTTCGCCGAGCTATCGATGCAATTGATCCGACTGTTCTTGTTCTTGGAGAGGGATGGGAGTTAGCTACTCCATTACCTCAAGAAAAAAAGACAACGATTGCAAACGCGAAACATACGCCTCGTATTGCTTATTTTAACGATCGATTTCGGGATTATGTAAAAGGAAGTACGTTTCAAGTCCACGATCGAGGATTTGCTTTAGGGGGTTGTTCCTATAAAGAAGCGGTAATGGAAGTTATTCGAGGAAGCATCCATCTATTTTTTTCGCCAAGGCAAAGTGTCAATTATGTCGAATGCCACGACAACCATACGTTATGGGATAAAATGATCATCGCCAACGCGCATGAAAGCGAATATATTCGTCGAAAACGTCAAAAGCTAGCTACAGCGATCGTTTTATTATCGCAAGGTATTCCGTTTTTGCATAGCGGGCAAGAGTTTTATCGAACGAAACAAGGAATTGAAAATAGTTATAACTCCCCTGATGAGGTGAATCAAATCGATTGGGAGCAAAAAAGCCGATGGGAAGAAGATGTTCAAGACATCATTTCGCTTATTGCGCTTCGGAAAAAGCACGGTGCGTTTCGTTTTATAACCGCTGATCAAGTGAGGCGTCATATGAAATTTTATGATACACATCCATCTGTTATTGCTTATCAGCTTGTAGATGTCGGAGCGCATGGCCCATGGGAGCAAATTGTCGTCGTCTACCATAATGAAGAAAAGAAAACGACGTTGCCCCTTTCTGGAGGGGAATGGACAGTCATTTTTAGCTCGAAACAAGAAGACAGAGAGAAAATATATAATCGTTTTATTGAAATAAATGGAATTGGTACGTGGGTATTAATTCAATGTTGACGAAGAAACGATCAGAAAGATAAAATCTAGTAAGATGACAATCGCTATCTTTTATTTTGACTAAGTCGAAAGGTGAGCTCACTTGGAACAGTTACTAGGTAAGGAGTGGGAAATTTCCCCCGCAGGCGGTGCGACAGGGGATGCATATATTGCGGAATATGATGGGAAAAAGTTGTTCTTAAAGCGCAACTCTTCTCCCTTTTTAGCTGTTTTATCAGCGGAAGGAATCGTTCCAAAATTAGTTTGGACGAAACGGATGGAAAATGGGGATGTCATTACGGCCCAACAATTTTTGCATGCGCGCGAACTAAAGCCACACGATATGACTAGCAAACAAGTTGCGCAATTGCTACGAAAAATTCATCGTTCAAAAGAATTGCTGGCGATGATGGAACGGCTCGGCAAAAAGCCTTTGTTGCCCAATCGTTTGCTAGAAGATGTGAAGAAAAGCGGATGTGCTGAACTAAAAGAACATTCTGTTGTTCGAGAAGCTATCGCATTTTTAGAAAGACATGTAGACGGGATATATTATACCGATTATGTCGTTTGCCATTGTGATATGAACCATAACAACTGGTTGCTGACAGAAGACAATCAGCTTTATTTAATCGACTGGGATAGCGCAATGATTGCTGATCCGGCGATTGATATTGGGATGTTGTTATATGCTTACATTCCACCAGAACAATGGGATAGTTGGTTAGAGGAATATGGATTATTGTTTGATGAACAGTTACAGCTGCGTATGAAGTGGTATACTGTTGCTCAAACGGTTATGTTGACCGCATGGCATAAAGGGCGAAACAACGAAAAGGAAATGCAACGGTTGCTGCATTTCCTTGAACATTTGTTACGTTAACTGATTCATCCATTCAGCAAGTTGTTGTTCGTGTTGATCGATGTGCGAAGAAAGGTCAGTCGTATTTTTCCCAGTTTGACTGTATGTGTAAATATGAGATAACGTCTGTTTCAGTTCAGAATGGATAGCATCATTCGCCATTAACGATTTGGCGAGCCGTTCAATTTGTTCGCATTCTGCTACTGTACCTGAACGATCGAGTTGATGTTCCGATAAAATATCTTTTAATACGGTTAATTGATGCTCATGATTAATGGCCATGTTCATCCCCCTATTCGCTTATTAATATGGCCATTTTTATCTTTTTATATGCAAAGAAACGGAGGATGAAATGTGCGTTTAAGAAATAAGCCTTGGGCGAAAGAAAAAATTGCAGCATATCCACAATACATTATCCCACAACCTGAACAATACAAAGGGTGCTGGCGTGAATTGTTTTCAAACGATCATCCGATTCATGTCGAAATTGGTACAGGAAAAGGTCGTTTTATTACAGAAATGGCAAAAATGCACCCGAATATTAACTATATTGGTATTGAGTTGTATGAAAGCGTCATTGTATGTGCGCTTGACAAGTTGATCGAGAACGATTTGCCGAATTTGCGCTTATTAAATGTCAATGCAAAAGATTTAACAAATATTTTTGCCAAAGGAGAGGTTGAACGTATTTATTTGAACTTCTCTGACCCGTGGCCAAAAAAGCGGCATGAAAAACGCCGTTTAACATATCGCACATTTTTGGAACTATATGAAAACATTTTGGTCGATGAGGGAGAAATTCATTTCAAAACGGATAACCGTGGATTGTTTGAATATTCTCTTGTCAGCTTCTCGCAATATGGTTTAGTTCTTCAATATGTCAGCCTTGATCTTCATCGAAGCAATTTTGAAGGAAATGTGATGACAGAATATGAACAGAAATTTTCAGAAAAAGGAAATCCGATTTATCGTTGTGAAGTGAAGTATCGAAAACCTATGTCATAATTAGGCATAGGTTTTTTTCTTTTCTGGATATTTTCGTAATGTTAAAATGAGTAACGAAAGAGGACAAAGGGGAGAAATAATGGAGAAATTAACGATCGGTCAAGCAACGATGACGTGGTTAAATGGAGGAATTACACATTTAGACGGTGGAGCGATGTTCGGTGTCGTACCAAAGCCACTTTGGGTGAAAAAATACCCATGCAACGAACAAAATCAAATTCCGCTCCGTACCGATCCTATTTTATTGCGAATGGATAGAAAAAATATATTAATTGAATCTGGCATCCGACGAGGAAAACTAAACGAAAAGCAAAAACGAAACTTTGGTGTAAAGGAAGATCCTCCTTATAACAACAGTTGGCTCTTCTTTCTTTAACATCTTTCCGAAAGACATTGACCTTGTATTAATGACACATGCTCAAACGTCAATAAAAACCCAAGCGGCTTTGCTTGGGTTTTACAATTTTCGTGCATCAATAATCGTTCCTGATTTTGCATCAATAAAACATTCATATGCACCTGTTGGACGAGTAATTCCACCTCGATAGACGTCATAACGCAGTCCATTTTTTTCGATCGTTTCAACGGTCGTTTGAATCCACGATCCTGTAATCGCACCAGTTTGTTGAAAAGCTTCTTTTGCCTTTTGAAGCGCTTGTTCAGATGAAATAAAACGTTTATGTTGCCACTGATGAAATATGTACGCAGCCGTTGCACCGACAACGACGCCGGTAAAAAATGTTTTGATGCGCATATGCATTCCTCCACTTTTTCTTTTTAGTATACCGAATTGTACGAGTGGAAACTACATGTAAAATTCGCTACAATGACAAATAGCGAGTAAAGAAAGGGGAGAAAACGATGGATTTGCAATTGTTTCAAACGTTAACCGAATTGCCAGGAGCGCCGGGAAATGAACATGCAGTGCGCGCTTTTATGCGTGAACAGTTACAAAAATATGCTGATGATATTGTGCAAGATCGGCTCGGGAGTATTTTTGGGGTAAAGCGAGGAACAGAAAATGGACCGGTCGTGATGGTTGCTGGACATATGGATGAAGTTGGTTTTATGGTCACTGCTATTACTGAGCAGGGGATGATTCGTTTTCAACCGCTTGGCGGGTGGTGGAGTCAAGTATTGTTAGCTCAACGTGTGCAAATTATAACGGATCACGGTCCAATTGTCGGTGTGATTGGTTCGATCCCGCCTCATTTGCTCGATGAAGAACAGCGGAAAAAGCCGATGGATATGAAAAATATGCTGATTGATGTTGGTGCAGATGATCGAAACGATGCGGAGCGCATGGGCATTCGTCCTGGGCAACAAATTGTGCCAATTTGTCCGTTTACACCGATGGCAAACGAGAAAAAAATTATGGCGAAAGCATGGGATAATCGTTACGGTTGCGGTTTGGCCATTGAGTTGTTAAAAGAATTAAAAGATGAAACGTTGCCGAATGTATTATACTCTGGGGCGACGGTTCAAGAAGAAGTAGGGCTTCGCGGGGCGCAAACGGCAGCAACGATGATTAAGCCGGATATTTTCTTTGCGCTAGATGCAAGCCCAGCGAACGATATGACAGGAGATGAAAAAGAGTTCGGGCATCTTGGCAAAGGGGCGCTTGTACGCATTTATGATCGCACGATGATTACTCATCGCGGCATGCGCGAATTTATTTTAGATACAGCGGAAACGAACAATATTCCATACCAATATTTTATTTCTCCAGGTGGCGGAACAGATGCGGGGAGAGTGCATATCGCGAATAGCGGCGTTCCTTCAGCTGTCATTGGCATTTGTGCACGCTATATTCATACACATGCTTCTATCATTCATGTTGACGATTACGAAGCGGCAAAACAGCTATTAATCGCCCTTGTGAAACAATGTGACCGTGCGACAGTCGATGCGATTCGTCATAACGGTTAAGGTGATTGAGCGATGAAAATTGCAGTTGGAACAAAAAACAACACGAAAGTAAAAGCGGTAAAAGCTGTATTTCATGAGGCTCACCATACGATCATGGTGAGCGATGTACAACCGAGTGTATCAAAACAGCCGTTTTCCGATGAAGAAACGTTGCAAGGAGCCATTGAGCGAGCGACGTTAGCTGTTCGTGACCAACAAGCTGATATCGGGATTGGATTAGAAGGCGGCGTATTTGTTGCACAAGATGGGACGATTTGGCTATGCAATTGGGGAGCGCTCGTTGATCGTGATGGAGCCGTTGTTGTTGCAGGAGGGGCACGCATCCCTCTCCCCGTCGAAATTGGTGAACAATTAAGATGTGGGAAAGAATTAGCCGAAGTGATGGATGAATACGCAAACCGTCGCGACGTTCGTTCAAATGAAGGAGCGATTGGCATTTTGACGAATGGAGCAATCGATCGAACAACGATGTATGCACATATTGTTCATATGTTAAAAGGGCAATACGAGCATCAAAAGAAAGGACGGATGAATAGATGAAAACGATTGAACGTATCGAGCAGTATAATGAAGTCATAAAACAAGGAAAAGTCATCATGATGTTTACGGCTGATTGGTGCCCTGATTGTCAAGTGATTAAACCGATTTTGCCAGAAATTGAAGCGCAGTTTTCAGACTATACGTTTTATGCTGTAGATCGTGATCAATTGCTTGATTTGTTTACAGAGCATAACGTATTTGGCATTCCGAGTTTTATCGCATATGAAAATGGACAAGAACGTGGACGATTTGTCAGCAAAGATCGGAAAACAAAAGAAGAAATTGTCGCGTTCATTCAAAGCTTAGGTGAGCGTGATGAATAGTAAACAAATAAGCGAGCATATTCAACAGCGGTTATCCCATTATCCATGGGAGTTTCAATGGGATCGAAAAAAAGATACGCTTCGAATTGAGCATCGCGAAACGAAAAAAGGAGTGACCATCTCCTTGCCCCCCATTATCGCAAAATGGGAACTAGAAAAAGAGAGAGCCATTGATGAAGTGATTTATTATGTCGAGCAAACGTTAACGGCATTGCACGATGATTCACTGCTACACGGAAAGGAAAAACATATATATCCGGTCATTCGTTCTACCTCATTTCCGACAAAAACGAATGAAGGAGCGATGTTTATTTATGACGAGCATACAGCAGAAACGCGCATTTATTATGCGCTTGATTTAGGAACAACGTATCGCCTCATCGATGAACGTTTAGTTGAATCGGAGCGCTGGGATGTGCAACAATTAAAAGAGATTGCACGTTTTAATGTTCGTTCATTGCCAACAACGGTAAAAGAAGACCGTGTTGCGGGCAATACGTTTTACTTTTTGAATACAAATGATGGGTATGATGCAAGTCGCATATTAAATGATTCTTTTTTAAAAAAGTTTGCTGAAAAAATAAAAGGAACGATGCTACTTGCTGTCCCTCATCAAGATGTGCTCATTATTGCTGACATTGAGAACGAAATCGGCTATGATGTACTTGCGCAGCTGACGATGAGCTTTTTTGCAAGCGGCAGAGTGCCGATTACTGCCCTTTCGTTTTTATACGAAGATGGACAGTTGCAACCAATTTTTATTCTTGGAAAAAATCGTCGAAAGGATGAGAAACAATGAATGTATTTTACAACCGTGAAGGCATTGGCGATACGCTGCTTATTGCATTAAAAGCTGTTGATCCACAAGCGCGCGCTTTTGAGAAAAAAGGCGACGTTGTGCGCATTTTTAATGAACAGACAGGTGAAACAGTTGGTTACAATATTTTTCATGCGTCTACATATGGCACATTTGAAGGAAATGGGGTTGTTGAACTAACAGAACAAGTCATTGCGACAATTAATGACATATTGCAAAAAAATGGTGTAAATGAACAAGTAACGGCTGATTTTTCACCAAAGTTTGTTGTCGGTTACGTGAAAGAAAAAGAAAAGCACCCGAATGCTGATAAATTAAGCGTTTGCCAAGTAGACGTTGGTACGGAAACGTTGCAAATTGTATGTGGGGCTCCGAACGTAGAAGCAGGACAAAAAGTCGTTGTTGCCAAAGTCGGAGCGGTCATGCCAAGCGGTCTTGTCATTCAAGAAGCAGAGTTGCGTGGCGTGAAATCTTACGGAATGATTTGCTCTGCACGCGAACTAAACTTGCCAAACGCCCCACAAGAAAAAGGCATTCTTGTTTTAAACGATGAGTATGAAGTAGGTCAACCATTTTTCAGCTGACTTCCATCGCGGCAGTCAGCTTTTTTTGTGGTAAAATAAAACCGAACGTACTAAAGAAAGAGTGAGGATCGAATGGGTTGGTTAAAGGCATTATTTTGTTATATGTTCGGGGAGCATGAGCCAAAAAAGATTCGAAAACAACAACAGTCCGTACCGACGAACGAATATAAAGAAATTGAAGCGAAAGTCGTTTATGAATATCCGAAAGGAAAGTTTCGCTTTCCGTTAATTCCAGATGAACCAAAAGAAAGAACAAAAGAGAGAACATATGAGCCAAAACGATCATCGTTACAAACCGATTCACTTAAGAAAAAAACGTATCGCATAGAGCGTGCAGCGAGTGAATCGCGCGCGTTTCGCCCAACGGATGTCCCTTCGCCTGTATTTGGTTATAAACGAATGGAACGTGTCGAACGAAATAGAGAAAATGAACCAATTGTCGAATTTGAACTTCCGGTTGTTGAAAAAGTAGAAAAAATGGAACATGTGCATATACAAGCAGCTGAGTTGGCAGAAAAGGGTGATCAGCCTGCCAGCAAAATAAGTGAACATATGATGCAAGTGAGTGAGCCTCTCGATAACGAGGTGGACAATTTTGTTCATGAAAAGGAAGACGAAAAACAAGAAGGAATAGACGTTGTCGAAGAAAAGGTAGAACAGAAACAACAAGTCGAAGAACAAAGAAAGCAGGAGCAAGTAGAAGAAAAAAGCGAACAAAACAAAGAGGAACAAACACGTCAACGAAGCGGTGTACCATATAATGTCATGATGTTAAAACAAGATCGGGAAAAATGGAAGGAGCGACAGCAAAAACAATCATATGTGTTCCCGTCATTATCGTTGTTGCATGCACCAGTTATACGCCATGAAGATGATGAGGCGTGGCTAAAAGAACAAACAGAGCGATTAAATGAGACGTTTAAAAATTTTAACGTTGGAGCAACGGTCGTTCATGTAACGAAAGGTCCGACGGTTACTCGTTTTGAAGTACAGCCGGAACTCGGTGTGAAAGTGAATAAAATTACGAATTTAGCAGATGATATTAAATTAAATTTAGCAGCTATTGATATTCGTATTGAAGCACCTATTCCAGGGAAAAACACGATCGGAATCGAAGTACCGAACCGATCAAGCCGTCCTGTTTTTATTCGCGAAGTGTTGCAAAGTGAAGAGTTTCAGCAATCGGCTTCACCGTTAACTGTGGCGTTAGGGCTAGATATTTCAGGGAGACCGGTCGTTACAGATTTGAAAAAGATGCCGCATGGGTTAATTGCCGGTGCAACAGGATCAGGAAAAAGTGTATGCATGAATGCGATGTTAGTCAGCTTGCTATATAAAGCAACACCGCGTGAAGTTAAGCTGTTGCTCATTGATCCGAAAATGGTCGAACTTGCGCCATACAATCATATTCCGCACTTAGTAAGCCCTGTAATTACCGATGCTAAGGCAGCAACAGCAGCGTTGAAATGGGCTGTTTCTGAAATGGAGCGAAGATATGAGTTATTTGCTCATACGGGGGTGCGTGATATTGGTCGCTATAACGAATTAGTGCGAAAGGCGCAAAAACCAGAACAACATTTGCCTTATCTTGTTATTGTCATTGATGAGCTTGCGGATTTAATGATGGTTGCGCCAGCTGATGTTGAGGAGGCGATTTGCCGCATCGCTCAAAAAGCGCGAGCATGCGGCATCCATTTGCTTGTCGCAACACAACGACCGTCTGTTGATGTCATTACCGGCTTAATTAAAGCAAACATTCCGACACGTATCGCCTTCTCCGTTTCGTCGCAAATTGATTCACGCACGATTATTGATATAAATGGTGCCGAAAAATTACTCGGGCGAGGCGATATGTTGTTTTTAGAAAATGGAACGTCGAAACCAATTCGTTTACAAGGAAATTTTGTATCCGATGAGGAAATTGAGCGCGTTGTTGCTCATGTGCGTCAACAAATGGAACCGTCTTATTTATTTCAACATGACGAGCTTTTACAACAACATACACAGACCGATGAAGAAGATGACTTATTTTATGAGGCGTGTGAATTTGTTGTTCAACAAGGCGGTGCTTCGACATCAAGTTTGCAACGTCGCTTTCGCATCGGTTATAACCGCGCGGCTCGTTTAATTGAGATGATGGAGCAGCGTGGCATCGTATCAGCGCCGAAAGGAAGCAAGCCGCGCGACGTTTTAATTGACGAACAAGATCTTGAGCAACTACAAGATACGATTTAGATGGAGTGGTCGTGAAATAGAAAACATGCTATGCTAAATACGTGAAAACGACGGCTGAAGGGGAAAGAGAGATGAAAGAAATCGAATTGAAACTACAAGGAAAAATTAAACGACTAACGAATAAAACGTTCAAATTTGATGAGCGTGTGCGAGATGGCTGGTTTTCAGCTGTATACTTTTTAAAAACTCGTGAAATCGTTAAGGAATTTCGTCCGAATAATATTGTTACAATGCAATTTTTCCAAAAAGAACATGCTGTTTTGTGTGGAACGGACGAGGTTATTGCCCTGTTGCATACGTTTGCTGATGAACCAGAAAAATTGGAAATTTATTCATTAAAAGATGGTGACAAAATTAGCCCGTTTGAGACGGTGCTCACTATTACAGGACCATATCAAAATTTTGGATATTTAGAAGGCATTATTGACGGGATTTTAGCTCGCCGGACATCTGTAGCAACAAACGTGTATAACGTCGTTAAAGCAGCGGCATTATCTGGTGTACAAAAACCGATCATTTTTATGGGAGATCGCGATGATCATTTTATGATGCAAGCAGGTGACGGATATGCCGCCTTTATTGGTGGTTCAACGGCGCAAGCAACGCATGCGATGAACGAATGGTGGGGAAAACAAGGCATGGGAACGATGCCGCATGCGCTTATTCAATTGTTTGATGGCGACGTGGTTGCGGCAGCGAAGGCGTATCATGCGAAATACCCAGATGATGATTTAATTGTGCTTGTTGACTACAACAACGACTGTATTACAGATGCGCTGAAAGTTGCGCGTGAGTTTGGAGATAAGTTAAAGGCGGTTCGTGTTGATACGTCGCGAACGATGATCGATCAATATTTTATTCGCCACCCGGAAGTGCTTGGTACATTTGATCCACGTGGCGTAAACCCTCCCCTTATTTTTGCTTTGCGTGAAGCGCTCGATCGTGAAGGATTTGAGCATGTGAAAATCGTTGTAAGTGGCGGATTTAATGAACAGCGCATTATTGAGTTCGAAAAGCAAGGTGTGCCAGTTGATATGTACGGAGTGGGAGGTAGTTTGTTAAAAGTACATATCGGTTTTACGGGCGACAATGTGTTATTAAATGGTAAACATCAAGCGAAAGCTGGTCGTCGTTATCGTCCAAATCCGCGCCTTGAAAAAGTGGAGTATACACCTCAGTAACACGGAAAAACTGATAGAAGAACGCTTCTATCAGTTTTTCTTATCATTGTGTGCAAACGATGGTATAATGGTGTTTGTTACATAAGATGAAAATAGCAAAACGGAATTTGTGTCATATACTGCTATATAGATCAACGATAGTTGATGGAGGTTTTTTTATGACTATTTACCATTTTGTCGGTATTAAAGGAACTGGAATGAGCGCACTTGCTCAAGTGTTACATGATATGAAGTGTGTTGTCCAAGGTTCAGACTACGATAAGCGGTTTTTTACGCAGGAAGCTCTTGAAGAACGGGGAATTCCCATTTTTCCATTTAGCGCGCAAAATATTCAAAACAACATGGTTGTAATTGCAGGGAACGCATTTCCAGATACTCATGAAGAAATTGTAGCAGCCCGTGAACTCGGTGTACCGGTAGTTCGCTACCATCAGTTTTTAGGTGATTTTTTAAAAAAATTTACTAGTATCGCTGTAACAGGAGCGCATGGGAAAACGTCGACGACAGGCTTGCTTGCTCATGTGATGCAAGGGGCGCAACCGACGTCATATTTAATCGGAGACGGTTCTGGAAAAGGACGAGAAGGAAGCAAGTATTTTGTATTTGAAGCATGTGAATATCGCCGTCATTTTCTAGCGTATTGCCCCGATTATGCGATTATGACAAATATTGATTTTGATCATCCAGATTATTTTGCCAATATTGAAGATGTGTTTTCGGCGTTTCAACAAATGGCATGGCAAGTGAAAAAAGGAATTATCGCCTGTGGAGATGATGAGTATTTACAAAAAATTCAAGCGAAAGTTCCTGTTGTTTTTTATGGCTTTGGCGAAGATAACGACTTCCAAGCAAGAAATATTGTGAAAACACCAGAAGGAACATCGTTTGACGTATTCGTTCGCCATACATTTTTCGCTTCTTTTCACATTCCGCGATATGGTGATCATAACGTGCTTAATGCGCTCGCTGTTATTGCGCTTTGCCATTATGAAGGAATTGATGTAAGCATTATTCAAGAGCGATTAAAAACGTTCCCAGGGGTCAAACGTCGCTTTAATGAGAAAATGTTCGGTTCACAAGTGCTTATTGACGACTATGCACATCATCCGACAGAAATACGTGCAACGATTGAGGCGGCAAGACAAAAGTATCCTGAACGTCAAATTGTTGCGATTTTTCAACCGCATACGTATACAAGAACACAAGCTTTTTTGCATGGATTTGCGGAAAGTTTATCACTCGCTGATGCGGTATATTTGTGCGATATTTTTGGATCGGCGCGAGAGCATCAAGGGAAGTTATCGATTGAAGATTTGCGCGCAAAAATTGCTGGAGCGAAACTTTTACATGAAGAACAAGTTGACGTATTGAAGCAACATGACAATGCAGTGCTCGTTTTTATGGGAGCTGGTGATATTCAAAAATTTCAACAGAAATACGAACAATCTGTTCACGTATAAAGAAAAAGCAACTATGATGCGCTCATAGTTGCTTTTTTCATTTGTTCGTACGTGACGCTCCAATGTGATGCATGCCACTCTACACCTCGTTCGGTTATCCATAGTACTTGAGGAGATTCGTGTTTTACATGAAACGTTTCCGCAATATATTGTGACAGCGGGCGAGCGTGTTGTACGTGTAAGTAATAAGCATGAATGTTTGGGAAGTCTTTTGTGAATCGTTCAAACTCCGTCCACGCACGATGGCTAATTGGGCATGTCAGGCTATGTTTCATCAATAAAAACGGACGATGTGACGAACATATTTGCTCAAATTGTTCAATTGTTTCTATTTTCTCCATTTGCATCAATTCCTTTATTGAAACGTTCTTCGACATCATCAACCGCTTGCTCCGCTTCTTTTAACAATTGCTCTACATCTGATGAAGGAAGCGGAATAGGGATGGACGAGAACGGTTTTTGCTCGTCTTGTTCTCCTTGTCGTTCATTAACTTGTGAAACATTTTCTTTTTTATGTTGTTGCCATGGTGTTATGTTCGTTTCCATGAAATCTTGGAGCAGTTGTTTTCCACGTTCGCTCGATAAAAATAATGCTGCTGCTGCACCAGCCATGCCTCCAACGATTGCGCCAAGTAGAAAAGAACCATTTTTAGACATATGAACGCCTCCTTATTTTTTTTTCCCTTTCCATTTTGTCCATATTTCAATAAGTGTTTGTCCCCATTGAATCGCTTGCGTAATTTTTTTTTCGTTTGTTGCTAACGTTTTTGAAATCGAATCGTTGAATGTTTGAACGGTGACACCTACTTGTTTGACGGCATCAAATACACTTTGTAAGCTTTCCGCTTTTTTATGCACGTCATCTGCGAGCGCGTTCGTCTTATGTAGTAATTGTGCCGTTTCTTTTCCGATTTCATGCATTTGTTTTTCAACTTCTTCAACGGTTTTTGCAACATGTTGCAACGTTGTTTGAAGCGTTTTTAATGTTTGGACGACATAAACGACTAAAATAAGAAAGGCGATCGCGATGAGTGCAATACTGCCATACAAAACAATATTCATTGTGAAAAACTCCTTTCTGTCTATCCCATGTTTCTTTCGACAAAAAACGAAAAAATCCTGCAAACAAACCCCAAATTTTTTGTAGATCGGTTACAATATACATGTACATACGATGGAATGGAGGAATATAAAATGAAAGATCCGCGTATTGAAAAGCTAGCGAAAAATTTAATTCATTACTCGCTGCGTTTACAAAAAGGAGAAAAAGTATTAATCGAAAACTTTGGCTTGCAACGAGAGCTTGTGATCGCGCTTGTGCGTGAAGCGTATGCTGTAGGTGCTTATCCGTTTGTTTCATTGAAAGATCATCAAGTCGACCGTGCCCTTTTGCTCGGTGCACAAGAAGAGCAGTTTAACATGATGGCTGAGTTTGAAGCAAATGTAATGAAACAAATGGATGCTTACATCGGCTTGCGTGCTGGGGATAACATTAACGAGTTTGCTGATGTGCCAGCTGACAAAATGAAAATTCATGGAAAAACAATTATGCAAAAAGTGCATCGTGACATTCGCGTACCGAAAACGAAATGGGTCGTGCTTCGCTATCCAAATCCATCAATGGCGCAGCTTGCAAGAATGAGCACAGAGGCGTTTGAAGATTTTTATTTCAATGTATGTAACTTAGACTACGGAAAAATGGATAAAGCGATGGATCCTCTCGTTGAATTAATGAATAAAACTGATCAAGTACGCATTACAGGACCAGGTACTGATTTAACATTCTCTATTAAAGATATTCCTGCGGTAAAATGTTCAGGGCAAATGAACATTCCAGACGGAGAAGTGTATACAGCCCCTGTTCGTGATTCAGTCAACGGCACAATTACGTTTAATACTCCTTCGCCTTATCAAGGATTTACGTTTGAAAACGTTAAATTGACGTTTAAAGACGGAAAAATTATTGAAGCAACGGCAAACGATACAGAGCGCATTAATCAAATTTTTGATACAGATGAAGGTGCGCGCTACATTGGTGAATTTGCGATCGGGGTCAACCCATACATTCAACATCCGATGCAAGATATTTTATTTGATGAAAAAATCGATGGCAGTTTCCATTTCACACCGGGGCAATGTTACGATGAAGCATACAATGGTAACCATTCGAACATTCATTGGGATATGGTGATGATTCAACGTCCAGAATATGGTGGCGGTGAAATTTATTTTGACGGTGTGCTTATTCGCAAAGATGGCCGTTTTGTCATCCCAGAATTAGAACCGTTAAATCCAGAAAACTTAAAATAAAAAAGAAAAGCAACTATGGCTCGTTCATAGTTGCTTTTTCTTATGCCAAATAATTTCTAGTTGATCTCCTGGTGCAAGCGGTTCATAAAATGTTGTCGGTTCACCGTTTTTGAGCAACGTAAACGTTGTCGATGCCCCATGGGGAATATCGACTTCAACGTATTGAAATATATCTTGAAAAATGAATGGCTCAATTTTTTGTTCGCTAAATTGAAGCTCATCTCCATGTTGAACGAGATCGTCCTCGCGAAGCTGTTTGCCATTACGATAAAATGTACCGACTTGTTTCGTTAATGTCAATGTCTCCCCATTAAATATAATCGGAATCGAGTAATGAAGTTTCAGCTGTTTCGCTTCAGCAATTTGAGCGATCGTTCGCTGACTTTGTTCATGGATGATGATGTTGTCACCATCTTCAAACGGTGCATAGCGTTGGCATTCAATCTCATTTCGATAGATCGTTCCGCACCATTCAGGAAACGTAACTTTTTTTTCATTTAATGTGATCGTAAACGGTTCTAGTTGTTTCAAAAGATGGTCGTTTTTTGTTGCGTGCAAAAGTTGTTCAATCGTTTCTGGCATACGAACGACAATGTCGTCGCGATCATATAAAACCTCATCGAGAGAAACATGTTCGCCATTTCGGAAGACGAGCGGCTCAATAGTATACAGTTGTCCGTTAATCGTCACTTGTTTTATCGGCAACGACTCTAGTAAGTCACAAAGTTGAATTGTCGCTTGTTTGCCGTCTTGTCCTTTTTCAACAACGATATGATCTCCGTTTGTAATTGGGGTATCGAATGTTGCAAGTTCGCCATTTTTCATAATGAGCGGTGGCTCTCCGTGCGTTCCAGGGATCGTAATAGTATGGCCGTTTAACGTCACGACGCAAGCTAAGCCCGGTTTGCCGTATAGTTTATGTAGCTGGATGCCAGCAGCTAGCAACGCATCACCGATTGTTAATTGTTTCATATCAAATAAGCGAATCGATTGCTTGTTCACCTCAACCGTTACGTATTGAATCGGTGTTTGCTTTGCAGCAATTGCAATTCCAATTGGAGTGACGAGCTCCGGCCGATGTTTCATTTCTTCACGGTCGATATGCAATTTTTGAATAGCATCAATGCCGCGAATAGCGACGCGATTTTCAGGAAGATGAAGCTTTTGAGCAAGCCGTTTTGGCAGTTCCGGTGTTAAGCTTCCTCCACCAACAAGCATGACAGCTTTAGGTGATTGCTGATTATTTAGCCGTAAAATTTCTTTACTGATCGTATCAGCAAGCCGGTCAATGGCATGTGAAATGGTGGCAATCATTTGGTCACGTGGCACTTCTGTTTCAAAACCGAGAATGTCCGTAATCGTTACTATTTCTTGAGTATGTAAGTCACGTTTTGCTTGTTCAGCAAGAGGAAAATCAAGCAGATATGCGTCTGAAATGGCTTCTGTAATTTCATCTCCTGCTATCGGTACCATTCCGTAGGCGATGACTGTACCGTGATCGGTAATGGCAATATCAGACGTTCCAGCTCCAATATCAACAAGCGCAACATTTAAACGCCGCATTGTAGGCGGAATAAGTACGTTTAATGCAGCGATCGGCTCTAGTGTTAGCGCCTCCATTTCTAAGTGGGCGCGTTGTAGCGCAGCAAGAAGTGATTCGATGACAAGTTTCGGTAAAAATGTAGCGATCACTTCAACGCTTGCTTCCTCCCCTTGTTGATCAACTAAGTTGCCGATTTCTTCTCCATCAATTTCATAGCGCGTTACAGAATAACCGACACAGTAATAATGATGACTTTTTTCGTTGGCTGATTTTTCGGCTAACACCATTTGTGCTTGTTGAACCGCAGCAAGTTCTAAGTATGTCACATCTTCATGTGTGAGCAGAGGCTTCCCTTTAATGGGGATATTCGCTTTTCCTTTTTCTGTTTTTAATGAACGACCAGCAGCCGCGACGCAGACGCGCGTAAGAGGTCCGTGTCGTTCTTCTAATGTTTTCTTTATATTAGCAATCACTTCAGCGACAGCAAGCACATCGTGAATTTGCCCATCAAGCATTGCCCGTTCTTCATGTTCTTTTATAACAATGTCTTCAACTTGATATTGTCCATCTGTTTCCTTTAAAATAATGCCAACTACCGAACGCGTGCCAATGTCTAATGCAAAAATCAAGGTTTCCACCTTCTTTTTTGAAAATTAAAAAATTCTTTATTGCTTAAACGCGTTTTATAAATAAAGGGGTGACAACTTTATCCACTTCGTTTATAATAATCTCTAACTATATAGAAATGTACCATATTTTTTAGCTTCTATAAAGAAAGGGTGGGATGAATGAGTAACGAACGATTAGATGAGCTGAGAGCGAAGATTGATGAACTAAATTTGCAGTTGCTAAAGTTAATCAATGAACGTGGACGTCTTGTTCAAGAAATTGGGAAAATTAAAGATGCGCAAGGAACGTACTTTTACGATCCTGTCCGCGAACGAAAAATGTTAGATTTAATTTTAGAACATAATGATGGTCCATTTGATACTGCAACGTTAAAACATATTTTTAAAGAAATTTTTAAAGCCGGGCTTGATTTACAAGAAGACGACCATAAGAAAGCGTTGCTTGTATCTAGAAAGAAAAAACCAGAAAATACGATTGTTGATGTCAAAGGAGAAAAAATTGGTGACGGCAATCAATATTTTGTGATGGGACCATGTGCGGTTGAAAGTTATGAACAAGTGGCGGAAGTGGCACAAGCGATCAAACGACACGGACTGAAATTGTTGCGCGGTGGAGCATACAAACCACGCACATCACCATACGACTTCCAAGGGCTTGGCGTGGAAGGATTGAAAATTTTAAAACGTGTCGCGGATGAGTTTGATTTAGCAGTCATTAGTGAAATTGTCACACCAGCAGATATTGAAACGGCGCTCGATTATATTGATGTCATTCAAATTGGAGCGCGCAATATGCAAAACTTCGAGTTGTTGAAAGCGGCTGGTCAAGTGAATAAACCGGTATTGTTAAAACGAGGGTTAGCCGCAACGATCGAAGAATTTATTCATGCCGCAGAGTACATTATGTCGCAAGGAAACGGGCAAATCATTTTATGCGAGCGTGGCATCCGCACATATGAAAAGGCGACGCGCAACACGCTTGATATTTCAGCCGTACCGATTTTGAAAAAAGAAACGCATTTGCCTGTCTTTGTCGATGTAACGCATTCAACAGGACGTCGCGATTTACTTTTACCTTGCGCGAAAGCTGCGCTTGCGATCGGGGCAGATGGAGTCATGGCCGAAGTGCATCCTGATCCATCTGTTGCGTTATCCGATTCCGCGCAACAGATGGACATTGATCAATTCAATGAGTTTATGGAAGAATTAAAATCGTTCCAAAAACAATTTGTTAAAGCATAAAAAAAGCTGGTGATTGTTCACCGGCTTTTTCTTATGAATTTATTTGTGAAAACGTTGCACTTAGGTAATCATTTATCGTATGATAATTTTACATAAAATTGCGATTCACGACAATTTTCGATAGATAGAGCGTTGAAAAGGAGTGTATGTGATGAATGTAACAATTTATGATGTGGCAAGGGAAGCGAACGTGTCGATGGCAACCGTTTCACGTGTAGTCAATGGTAACCCGAATGTGAAGCCATCGACGCGCAAAAAAGTGTTAGAAGTTATTGAGCGGCTTGGTTATCGTCCGAATGCGGTAGCTCGTGGACTAGCAAGCAAAAAAACGACAACGGTCGGTGTCATTATCCCGGATATTTCGAGCATCTTCTTTGCAGAAATGGCACGTGGAATTGAAGACATTGCAACGATGTACAAGTATAACATCATTTTAAGCAACTCTGATCAAAATAAAGAAAAAGAGTTGCATTTATTAAATACGATGCTTGCGAAACAAGTTGATGGTATTTTATTTATGGGCGGCGACGTGACAGAAGAGCATGTAGAGCAGTTTGAAAAATCCGATGTGCCGATTGTATTAGCTGCAACAATTGAAAAAAATAATATTATTCCATCGGTCAATATTGATTACGAACAAGCGGCGTATGATGCCGTCCATATGCTGACTGAAAAAGGACATAAACGCATTGCATATGTGACAGGACCGTTGAACGACCCAATTAATGGGTTGAAAAAATTAGCAGGCTATCGCCGCGCTTTAGAAGAAGCAAATATCGCTTATGATGCTGAACTTGTTGTTGAAGGAGATTACACGTACGATTCTGGCATGGAAGCATATGAAAAGTTAGCTGACCTTGCAGAACGGGTAACGGCCATTTTCGTTGGAACAGATGAAATGGCACTCGGTGTCATTCATGGGGCACAAGATCGTGGTGTACGCATTCCGGATGACTTAGAAGTTGTCGGTTTTGATAATACGCGTTTAGCAACGATGGTTCGCCCGAAACTGACGACGGTTGTACAGCCAATGTATGATATTGGTGCTGTAGCGATGCGTTTATTAACAAAATATATGAACAAAGAACATGTCGACAATCACATTGTTGTATTGCCGCACCGAATTGAACACCGCGATTCGACAAAATAGGCGGCGCAGCTAACTGTGCGTACGAACATAGAAAAGGGTGTTCGCTACTTTCGGAACACCCTTGTTATTTTGTTATAAGTTTAATCGTTGTTTATTACTTCGAATAGGATGAAGTGCTTTCATGACAGTTTGGGCATTTTTTTCTGTAATTTCAGCCTTTCTCGGAATAGGTGGGTATAAGTCTTCAGGGTCGTCCCACTCGAGCGGCAAAGAAACGGGAGCGTTTTTTTGCCAACGTGCAATCCATTCTTCCGGTAAAGGTCCAGAAATATCGGATTGTTCTGTCATTTCAAGCCATAATAACGCCCATGCACGCGGAACGACGCGCCAAATGTCGTATCCCCCACCACCAACAGCAATCCAACGTCCGTTGCAATATTGATGGGCAATTTGATGTGCTAGTTTTGGAATTTCGCGATAAATGCGCATCGTTGCAGATAAGTGTGTTAATGGATCATAATAATGAGCGTCCACACCGTTTTGGGTCAAAATGACGTCAGGACGAAAAAAGTAGGCAATTTCGGTAAGAGCTTCTGTATATGCTGCAAGCCATGACTCATCTTCTGTAAATGCATCGACCGGGATGTTGAATGAGTAGCCATATCCTTTCCCTTGGCCTCGTTCATTAACGTTTCCTGTCCCTGGGAACAAGTAACGCCCTGTTTCATGAATCGAAAATGTACAAACATTTGGATCGTCATAAAACGTCCATTGCACCCCATCTCCATGATGCGCATCTGTATCGACATATAAAACGCGGACACCGTATTTTTCTTGCATATATTTAATGGCCACAGAGCTGTCGTTGTAAATGCAAAAACCTGATGCTTTGCCGCGAAATCCATGATGGAGCCCTCCACCTAAACTGAGCGCATGCTCAGCCTTGCCCGAAAGCACGTAATCTACCGCTGTTAGCGTTCCGCCGACAAGAAGGGCGCTTGCTTCATGCATATTTGGAAAAATCGGTGTATCTTCTGTCCCTAATCCATAATTGAGGGCAACTTCTTCTGGCAGTTGTCCTCTTCCTGCTTTTTTTACTGCTTCAATGTAATCGGTATCATGAACAAGTGCTAACTCTTCGTCTGTTGCTAGACGTGGTGCTACAATTTGTGTATCATGAAGTGCACCGAGCGTTTGCAACAGGTCATACGTCAGTTTGACACGTAATTGATTAAATGGATGGCGATCATGGAATTTATACGTTTGAAACGCATCGGAATAAACGAATACGCTGTTTTTACTCATGATGAAACCCCCGGCAAGTTCGGCCATAAAACGTCGTATCCTTGTGCCTTTAAATCATGAATAATCGCCATCGGGTTCATCGTTTGAATACGAAAAACAAGTACTTTATACATTTCATTTTGATCAGGATAGATGAGAACACTTGAAATATTGATGTTACGTTTTTGGAAAACAGAAGCGACTTCGCTTAACATTCCTGCCCGATTCGGCACTTTAATTTCGATTTGCGATCCAGGTTGGTGAGCCCCTGTCAGTTGCACAAGTGTGTACAACAAATCGCTTTCTGTAATGATGCCGACAAGTTTATTTTCTTTGACAATGGGCATACAGCTAATGCGGTGTTCATAAAACAAAGCCGCGACCTCTTCAACAAAATCAAGCGGATGTCCTGTAATGACGTTTGTTTTCATAATGGTGCTTAACGGTTTTTTCAAATCTTCGAGATGTTCATTCGCGTGGAAAATAGACGGACTTGCATCGCGTAAATCTCGGTCGGTAACGATGCCGATGACATGTTGTTCATCATCAACAATCGGTAAATGTCGAATATTTTTTTGCTTAACAATGTTTAGTGCGTCAGCGATTGTGTTTGACGGCTTTAGTGCAATGACATCCGTTTTCATCATTTGTTCGACAATCATTTCCCCATCCCCTTTGTTTTTAATACATGAAGCGGTTCATAAAGCGTAATTGGTCAAATTTTTGAATAGATTGCTGATCGACGCGTTTTCCGATTCGAGCCATTAAACAGTTAGCTGGATGTGAACAAATTTCTGGATCGTCCGTTGCGTACCAGACGAGTCCACCTGCGTTCATCATTTTCTCCATTACTTTTCGATATTCCCATACGTTTAAACCCGTTCGTTTTAAATCCCAATGCCAATAGTATTCTGTTGTAATAATGATGTAATCTTCCATCGCATCATCCATCATAGCCACTTTCAACAAATTTTTTCCGACACCGTAGCCTCGAAAGTCTGGGATAACTTCAATTGCACCAAGTTCGATTAAATTTTCCATCTTCCCTTGCGACCATCTTTCGAGCGGGTCGGGATATAAAAAGGTCACGTAGCCAACGATCGTATGACCGTGGCGAGCAATAATAATTCGTCCTTCTGGAAGGCCAGCAATTTCAATGAGCGCTTGATGTTGTTGATGCGGCTGACGAAATGCTGTTAAATCGTGATGAAATTCATAACTAGCTAGTTTTTCGGGAGAAATCGGCCCTTCAATAATTAACGTTCCTTTCGGTGTTTTTAACTGTTTTGCGTTATATGTTTTTTTATGCTCCATTACCCCACCGCCTACTGAAATGATCTTATTTCAATTATACATAAAAAAATAAAAATTAAATCGTTTTCATAATAGACATAAATGAAAATTTTTTAAAAATTTAGAATTTGTTTATGATATAATATAATACGAGTGTACAGACTTTAAACAAGGGGGAGTTTGGGATGAGTAAAGTGGAAGCGCTACCAGTCATTCAAGGGGATTTTAACTTGAAAAACTATGAAGAAACATATCAAACGTTTGACTGGTCCGAAGTAGAAAAACATTTTTCATGGTATGAAACTGGGAAAGTGAACATGGCGTATGAAGCGATCGATCGCCATGTAGAAACGTTCCGAAAAAACAAAGTTGCTCTTTACTATCGCGATGCGACAAGAGAAGAAAAGTACACATTTAAAGAAATGAAAGAGTTTTCGAACAAAGTAGCCAACGTGTTAAAAGAAGTGGCTGATGTTGAAAAAGGTGATCGCGTCTTCATTTTTATGCCTCGCTCACCTGAATTATATTTCTCTGTGCTTGGAGCAATTAAACTTGGGGCGATTGTTGGGCCGCTTTTTGAAGCGTTCATGGAAGGGGCTGTGCGTGACCGTTTAGAAGATAGCGAAGCGAAAGTCATTATTACGACGCCTGAACTGTTACCGCGTGTACCTGTAAATGAGTTGCCGGCATTAAAATACGTATTTTTAGTCGGAGATGACATTAAAGAAGAAGGACCATTTTTCGATTTGAAAAAGCGGATGAATGCCGCAAGCAAACATTTTGATATTGAATGGGTCGGACGTGAGGATGGACTTATTTTACATTATACATCTGGTTCAACCGGAAAACCAAAAGGTGTATTGCACGTGCATAATGCCATGATCCAGCATTATCAAACAGCAAAATGGGTATTAGATTTAAAAGAAGACGATGTATATTGGTGCACAGCTGACCCAGGTTGGGTGACTGGAACATCATACGGCATTTTCGGCCCATGGCTTTGTGGAGCATCAAATGTGATTGTAGGGGGACGTTTTAACCCTGAAACGTGGTACAAAACGATTGAAGATTATGGCGTTACTGTATGGTATAGTGCACCGACAGCTTTCCGCATGTTAATGGGTGCAGGGGATGAACTTGTGAAAAAATTTGATTTGCGTTCACTCCGTCATATTTTAAGTGTCGGTGAACCGCTCAATCCAGAAGTCGTGCGCTGGGGAATGAAAGTATTTAATCGTCGCATTCACGATACATGGTGGATGACAGAAACAGGAGCACAACTCATTTGCAACTATCCGTGTATGGAAATTAAACCAGGATCCATGGGGAAACCAATTCCAGGAGTAAAAGCTGCGATTGTTGATGATCAAGGAAATGAATTGCCACCGTATCGTATGGGCAATTTGGCGATTAAAAAAGGTTGGCCATCAATGATGCGCGCCATTTGGAACAATCCGCAAAAATACGAATCGTATTTCTTGCCTGGTGATTGGTATGTGTCTGGCGATTCGGCGTACATGGACGAAGACGGATATTTCTGGTTCCAAGGACGGATTGATGATGTCATTATGACAGCAGGAGAGCGTGTTGGTCCGTTTGAAGTAGAAAGTAAACTCGTTGAACATCCAGCCGTAGCTGAAGCGGGTGTCATCGGAAAGCCAGATCCGGTGCGCGGCGAAATTATTAAAGCATTTGTTGCTTTACGTGAAGGGTATGAGCCGTCTGAAGAGCTAAAAGAAGATATTCGCAACTTCGTGAAAAAAGGTTTAGCTGCGCATGCAGCGCCACGCGAAATCGAGTTTCGTGACAAACTTCCAAAAACGAGAAGCGGAAAAATTATGCGCCGCGTCTTGAAAGCTTGGGAGCTAAACTTACCGACAGGTGACTTATCAACAATGGAAGATTAAAAAAATCGGGCATGGCCCGATTTTTTTAATTGGTTGTTGGCTGTTCTTCTACCGGTTCCTCTGTTGGCTGTTCTTCTACCGGTTCCGCTGTTGGCTCTTCATTGATTGGTAACTCAGGTTGTGTAGCAGGCAACATGCGGATGATATTGGACGGATTCGATTCCAATCCAGCAATATCAACAGCGGTAACATAATATATCCCTTGTTTTAATGGTACGCTTTTTTGTTCCCCTTTACGTATCGTGGCAATGATTTGAAATGAAGCGGTTTCAGCTGTCGCATAATATACTCGATAACCGATCACATCTTGTTCATGATGTTCGTTCCAAACGAGCGTCGTTCCTTTTTGTTGTGCGGCAAGCGGATCCGGTTTTTTTCCGTTTTCTTGAAGCGTTTTCGCAACAAATACGTGCTTCCATTTGTCATTTTGGGGGAGTAATTTACTCATATCTTTTATATGTTGAATTCCCCATTGTTCGAGCAACGAGGCATCTATGATCACGCCTTCTTTTGTAAACTCTCTCGGTGTTGTCGGCAAGGCAGCGTATTGTTCACCGTTCAACTCAACAAAAGATCCACTAGCTAAATACGTGTCTTCTTTTTTTGGTACAAATGCCGTACTGAATAAATCGGTTTCTACTAGTCCGAATCGTTTGCATGTTGCTGACGGAAGTAATCCAGAAATAGCACAATATGACCGTTTGACAATCCCACCTGGCATGCGGAACCGTTCTTTTGGGGCAATGAGTTGCGGTCGAATATCGTACGCCCCGTTCATCAATTGTGCCCATAGTAGCAAGTTTCTTTGCGAATATGATAACCCTTTATAATTTTTTTCGAGCGATTTCGGTGTATCGTATCCCATCCAAATGCCAAACGTGACATTTGGATTTGTTGCTACAAACCATGCATCTTTTATGTTTTGGCTTGTTCCGGTTTTTCCAGCCCAGTCTGCTGAAAATTTCAGCTTGCCATTTAAAAAGGCGGCCGTGCCGGAGCGAATGACGTCGCGCATCATATCAATCGTTAAATAGGCCGTTTGTGGCGAAAATACTTCTACCGGCTTTGTTTCATGCTCGTATACGACATTTCCGTTTTTATCGACAATTTTTTCGATTAAGTACGCATCGATAAACGTTCCGCCATTAGCAAATGTTGCGTATGCGTTTACGTTCTCTTCAATCGTTACCCCTTTTGTCAATCCGCCAAGCGCAAGCGCTAAGTTGCTTCCATCTCCCGTTGTTAAACTCGTGAAGCCCATTTTTTCTAAATAGGAAATGGGGCGTTGCTCGATGATGCGCGCATACGTCCGAATGGCAGGAATGTTATACGACTTTTTCAACGCATGGCGAACAGATGTTAAACCGTGCGTTTTGCCATCGGCATTTTTTGGACGATACGGGCCTTGTTGTGTCGAGATTTCCAAATCAATATCCGGAATCACAGTACCTGGTTGAACGATGCCCATTTCCATCGCTGGAGCATAGACGAGAAGTGGCTTCATCGTTGACCCGTTTGAACGGTATGCTTGTGTTGCGTGATTTAGTTGTTCACGTTTATAGTCTCGTCCGCCAACAAAGCTAATAATGCGACCTGTTTTGTTTTCGATTAGCATAGCCCCCACTTCTACCGGCTGACGAACGGAAATGATTTGTCCTGTTTTTTCGTCCTTTTTGCGCACGACTGTATCGCTTCCGAAGTACGGATATTTTTCAACAATGGCTTGCATTCGCTCATATATGTCTTTGTCAATAGTTGTATAAATCGTATAACCGTTTTGCCGTAATTGCTTCTCGGCTTTTTCAGCGTATTCTTTATATAGTTGATCGTTTGACCGAACATCTTGTGGCTCGTATCCGTCTTTTTTTGCTAATAAATCAACAAAAATATCTTTCGCGCGACGTTCGATTTCAAACGTCAACCACGGATATTTTTCCACGGGAGAAGGTGAGGAAGAAACAAAATCTTTCGTAATGTCGTATGCCAGCGCTTCTTTATATTGCTTTTCTGAAATGTACCCTGCTTTTTTCATGCGTGCTAGTACGGTTTTCATCCGGTTTAATGCCGGAGATAAATCGTTTTTTAATTCCCCTTTGCTTGTAAACGGAGTATAACGAAACGGACTTTGTGGCAATCCTGCTAAAAAAGCAGCTTGCGGCAACGTTAATTCCTTCGCATCGATGCCGAAAACGCCTTTTGCTGCAGCTTGAACACCGGCAATATTTCGTCCGGATGCGTTTCTTCCGAATGGTACAACGTTAATATATGCTTCTAAAATTTCATCTTTTGAAAAAAACTTTTCTAGTCGTAAAGCGAGTAATACTTCTTTTGCTTTTCGCTCAAACGACACTTCGCTTGTTAAAATTTGATTTTTTACAAGTTGTTGTGTTAATGTACTTCCTCCGCTGCGCGTTGAGGAGTTTGTTGCTTCTTGAAAAATGGCACGAATAATTGCTTTTGGTACAACTCCTTTATGCTCATAAAAATGTTCATCTTCTGTCGCGATGACTGCCTGAATGAAGTAAGGAGAAACTTGAGATAGTTTTACTTCGTCACGTTCTAAATCTGAACGGAAATAGCCAAGATATTCACGATTGGCGAAGTAAATGTGTGTCGTTTCTTCATAGTTATAAATATCTTTTTTCATTTCTTTGTACGGGATCGGTTTGACATCTTTTACAAGTGAGGCGAAATATCCGGCACCGACACCGAAGGCAAAACTAAATGCGCATAAGCTTGCGATGAATATAATTAAACATACATTCCAAACGACTTCATATGTGATCGTAAAATGGCGCCATAGTTTTTGCCATGAAAATCGGACTTGTTTTTCTGACATAGTGACCTCCCATCCGTATTGTATTTCCATTATTATATCATAATTTGTTTTTTTATATCGGAAAATGTCTAAATTTGTTTGAAGACCTTGACAACGATTTGTGTTTTATGATAAAAGAGAGTATACTGACATGTAAATAATTGAGCGATGATCGGAATGAGTAGTGCTTATCTCCCTGCGACCAGAGAGCTAGTGGATGGTGCGAACTAGCGCATAGATGAGCATGAATTACCTCCGGGAGCATCTTTTGCGAACGGCGTGTGCCAAGTAGCAAAAGACGGTGTCGACCGTTATGTCAATGAAGCGAGAGAACATGTGCGTTCTCTAAGTAGGGTGGTACCGCGATGCAACTCGTCCCTTCGTGTGAAGGACGAGTTTTTTTTATTTCAATAATGGATAGAAAGGGTGGTCGAGATGGATTTGCTTCAAGATTTGCAATTTCGTGGTTTAATTAATCAAATGACGGATGAGGATGGACTGAAAGCGTTACTAGCAGAGGAGCGTGTAAAATTATATTGCGGGTTTGATCCAACAGCAGATAGTTTGCATATTGGTCATTTGCTCCCGATTTTAATGTTGCGTCGTTTCCAACAAGCAGGGCACCAGCCGATTGCGCTCGTCGGAGGAGCAACAGGGCTGATCGGGGATCCGAGCGGAAAAAAAGCGGAGCGAAAATTGAATGAAAAAGAAACCGTTGCATATTACAGCGAGCGAATTAAACAACAGTTAAGCCGCTTTTTAGATTTTGATAACGACAACAATCCGGCCATTATCGCAAATAACTATGAATGGATCGGTTCGCTTGATGTCATTACATTTTTGCGCGATGTTGGGAAAAACTTTGGGATTAACTACATGCTCGCAAAAGAATCAGTCCAATCGCGGTTAGAAACAGGCATTTCATTTACGGAATTTAGTTATATGATTTTACAGGCGTACGACTTTTTAAAACTGTACGAAATGTATGGATGTAAGTTGCAAGTAGGCGGAAGTGACCAATGGGGGAACATTACAGCCGGGTTGGAACTCATCCGAAAAACAGAAGAAGATGCGAAAGTGTTTGGATTAACCGTTCCGCTCGTCACAAAAGCAGATGGGACGAAGTTTGGTAAAACAGAAGGTGGAGCGGTATGGCTTGATGCTGATAAAACGTCGCCATATGAGTTCTATCAATTTTGGATTAACACTGATGATCGTGATGTTGTGAAATATTTAAAATACTTCACGTTTTTATCACATGAAGAAATTATCGAATTGGAAAAACAAACGGCTGAAGCACCGGAAAAACGGGCAGCGCAAAAAGCGTTAGCTGCTGAGATGACACGCCTTGTTCATGGAGAAGAAGCATTGCGACAGGCGATTAACATTTCTGAGGCGTTATTTAGCGGGGAAGTGGCGAAATTAACAGCGAATGAAATTGAGCAAGGATTTAAAGATGTACCATCGTATGTATGCGAAGAACAGGAGATAGCGCTTGTTGATTTGCTTGTAGCGAGCGGTATTTGCCCATCGAAGCGCCAAGCGCGTGAAGATGTAACAAATGGGGCCATTTACGTAAATGGTGAACGTGTGCAGGACGTAAATAAAGTCATGACAGAAGCAAATCGCATTGAAGGCCGCTTTACAATTATTCGGCGCGGTAAGAAAAAATATTATTTAATTCGTTACGCATAAAAAATCCTCTCTGCTTTGGCAGAGAGGATTTTTTATTAACGAGAGTAGAACTCAACGATTAATGCTTCGTTAATTTCTGCAGGTAATTCAGAGCGTTCAGGTAAACGAGTGTAAGTACCTTCTAATTTGTCTGCATCAAGCGTTAAGTAGTCAGGTACGAAGTTGTTCACTTCAAGTGCTTCTTTAATAATTTGAAGGTTGCGAGATTTTTCGCGAACAGAAATTGTTTGACCTGGTTTCACACGGTAAGATGGAATGTCAACGCGACTGCCATCAACTAAAATATGACCGTGGTTTACTAATTGACGAGCTTGACGGCGTGTGCGTGCAAAGCCTAAACGGTAAACAAGGTTGTCTAAGCGAGATTCAAGTAAGATCAGGAAGTTTTCACCGTGTTTACCAGGCATTTTTCCTGCTTCTTCGAACGTTTTGCGGAATTGACGTTCGTTTACACCGTACATATGGCGAAGTTTTTGCTTCTCTTGAAGCTGCATGCCATATTCAGATAATTTTTTGCGTTGTCCTGGACCATGTTGACCTGGTGGGTAAGGACGTTTTTGTAATTCTTTACCTGTGCCGCTTAATGAAATGCCAAGGCGGCGAGAAATTTTCCACATTGGACCTGTATAACGAGCCATGAATGCTCCTCCTTTGTTTTTATTTTTGGTAAAATAAAAACAGTCGTGCCTCACCATTTATCGCCATTTTGTTTTCATGTATCCTCGCCCTAGCAGCTGAGAGTTACACGATACAACCTCCAATAAGAGATTCATGTTCTCTATGGGGAACAAAATGGACATACAAATGTGAGCACAAAGGCTGCAATATTTTACACAAAGGCTATTATAGTTTTTTTTTGCGTCGGAGTCAACAATTTTTGTATAGTCTTTATTATAAGGATTATGGTATGATATAATTAATAGATCATCAGTTTTATAAAAATTACAGAAAATATCATTTTTTTATTTATATGGTTTGTACATATGAAAAGAGGAAGTATGTGCGGGTGAGTGGAAAAAATGAACGTTCAAGAACGCGATCAATATGCAATATTTAAGGAGAAGTTTTTTGATTGGTTTTTAACCGAAGAAGATTTTACTGATTTACCTCGCATGATTCAAACGCTCATCACCCTATTGCAAAAAGAGTTCCGCTTGTTAGATGTCACGTTTTACATACTTAACCCGTTTAAGCATGCCTTTGAGCCCGAAGTGACGACAGACTGTACGATTGAACAGCAACGAGAACAATATACGATTCCATTTGATGATCAGTTAAAAAAGCAGTTCGACGATATTGTTATCATCGATGACGAAAGTGAAGTCAAGACGATTCAATTTGGTGTAGTTTTTTCAGAAGATTCGTGCGGACTCGTTCGTTTCAAAATTCATGAGCGGGATATGATGACAAAACATTTTATTAAACAAATGAAGCACGACTTTTTAAAAGTGTTTGCTCGTATTCGTAAAGTGTCTGAAGTATTAAGTGAAGAAAAGCGATATGAACAGTTGCATCGAGCAGCAACAAAAATTCATGCTTCTATGAATATCGGGGATGTGCTTGAAGAAATTGTAAAAACATTAAAAGAAGTATATCCAACATTTACGTGCCATTTGTTTTTATCGTATGATAGCACGACGAACCGCGATTTGCCGATTAAACTGCTCACGTTTGAAAATGAAGATGAGCATATGGGGGCCATGCAAGCGTATGTCACCGGACAAATCCAGCTTCACGATTCCCTTGTTCATAAAAAGTCTGTCATTTATGCTCCGATCAAAGGAGCACAAGGGATTTATGGCGTCATTGAAATGATTGCCCCGACAATTATGGAGTTGTCTGAACGGGAAATGCGGTTTATTTCTTTGTTGGCGAATACGGCTGGTAGCGCATTAGAAAACGCGAAATTATACGAACAATCGAAACGATTAATTGCTGATTTACAACTCATTAATGAAACGATTCACCATTTAAATACGAATTTACGTTTCCAAGATGCATTACAGTTTATGATTGAAAAAATAAAAACATCATTTGATGCAGAGGAAGTTGGATTTGTTATTTTGCAAGAAAAAGAACGAAAAGTGCTTCCGGGAAGTACGCCTTTTTTCCAATCACGTGAAGCCAAGGTGTATGTTGATTTTGTTTTCCATCGCATTCAAAATCCTCGTGATACTTTATTTTTAGGTGATGTAAAAATTCATAGTGATCATACGAAACGCTTCCGCTCGCTTATGGCTGTGCCGATGATGCGCGGGATGATGAAGGGAGTAGCGATCGTATTGCATCAAGAGGCGTATCATTTTTCTTTTGATATGTTTAAGTTGTTGCAGTCGCTTATTCATCACGCAACGTTGGCGTTTACAAATGCGGCATTGCGTGAAGAGCTTGAGCGCATGGTCATTACAGATCGGTTAACAAATTTGTATACGCGCCATTATTTAGATGAACGCATTCAACGTTCAATGGAAGAAGATGGTTTAGGTGCATTTATTTTAATAGACATAGATAATTTCAAAAAAATAAACGATACGTACGGTCATCAAGTAGGCGATGAAATTATTATTCAAGTAGCAAACATTATTAAAGCACACATTCGACAAAACGATATTGGTGCTCGATGGGGAGGAGAAGAACTCGCCATTTATTTACCAAAAGTATCTGTTAGCGTTGGTTTATCTATTGCGAATTGTCTCGTACAAAAAGTGCGTGAATTAACAAACCCTCCGGTGACGATCTCATGCGGAGTATCGTATTGGAAAGGAAATCGCGTTGACTCGGTCAGGGAGCTATTTAAACGCGCTGATGAAGCGTTATATACCTCACATTTCGCACCCTCTCG